>JAFXFC010000028.1 GCA_017513525.1 Clostridia bacterium | reverse complement strand
TCTACCGAATATTGTATAGTCTTTTGTGTTTAGTATTTTTATTTTCACACTTTAATTTTACTAAATATTTAGAGCCAAGTACAGTCTTTTCTGCACTTGGCTCTATCTTATTTTTCAGGGACTTTTGATACAGCCCCTTTATCTTTATTATTAACTTTTTAATTAATACATTCCGCCGCCCTGTGCGCCTGCCATTGCTGCGGCTGCAGCTGCGTCAGCTGCGGGATCGGGCTTATCTGTTACGAGAGATTCTGTTGTAAGAACCATAGCTGCAACGGATGCGGCATTCTGAAGAGCAGAACGGGTAACCTTTGTGGGGTCAAGAATACCTGCCTCAGACATATCAACATATTCTTCTGTTGCAAAGTTGAAGCCGTAGCCCTTCTTGCCCGAACGGTTGATAGCATCAATAATAACACTGCCTTCAAGACCTGCGTTAGCAGCTATCTGACGGATGGGAGCTTCAATTGCCTTAAGAACTATCTTGATACCTGTAATTTCGTCTGTGTTTTCATTGTTTTCGAGAAGAGAAGCAACTGCGGGAATAGCATTGAGAAGTGCAACGCCGCCGCCTGCTACATAGCCTTCTTCAACAGCAGCCTTTGTAGCTGCAAGAGCATCTTCAATTCTGAGCTTCATTTCCTTCATTTCAACTTCTGTAGCAGCACCTACGTGGATTACTGCAACACCGCCGGCAAGCTTTGCAAGTCTTTCCTGAAGCTTTTCCTTGTCAAATTCGGAAGTGGTTGTTTCGATCTGTGATTTGATCTGATTTACTCTTGCTGCAATTTCTGTCTTTTCGCCTGCACCGTCAACGATGATGGTGTTTTCTTTTGTTACCTTAACCTGCTTTGCACGGCCGAGCTGTGAAACCTGAGTGTCTTTAAGCTCAAGTCCGAGGTCGGAAGTGATAACTTCACCGCCTGTAAGAATAGCAATATCCTGAAGCATTTCCTTTCTTCTGTCACCGAAACCGGGAGCCTTAACGCAAACGCAAGTGAATGTACCTCTGAGTCTGTTTACAAGGATAGTTGCAAGTGCTTCGCCTTCAACATCTTCAGCAACGATAACAAGCTTTTTGCCTGCCTGAAGAATCTGTTCAAGAAGAGGAAGAATTTCCTGAATGTTGGATATCTTCTTGTCGGTAATGAGAATGAAAGCATCGTCAATAACTGCTTCCATTTTGTCTGTATCTGTTACCATGTAGGGAGAGATGTAGCCTCTGTCAAACTGCATACCTTCAACAACATCGCATGATGTTTCTGCTGTCTTTGATTCTTCAACAGTGATAACGCCGTCAGCTGAAACCTTTTCCATTGCTTCTGCAATAAGTGCACCTACATTTTCATCACCTGAAGAAACAGTTGCAATTCTTGCGATATCTGAAGAGCTTGAAACGGGCTTTGCATTCTCTTTGAGAGAATTAACAGCTGCATCAACAGCCTTCTGAATGCCCTTTTTAACTGTCATGGGGTTAGCGCCTGCAGCAACATTCTTCATGCCTTCGTTTACGAGAGCCTGAGCAAGAAGAGTAGCTGTTGTAGTACCGTCACCTGCGATATCGTTTGTTTTTGTGGAAACTTCCTTAACAAGCTGAGCACCCATGTTTTCGAATGCGTCCTCAAGCTCGATTTCCTTTGCTATTGTAACACCGTCGTTGGTGATAAGGGGAGCACCGTATTTCTTGTCAAGAACAACATTTCTGCCCTTAGGACCTAAAGTGATCTTTACTGTGTTGCTGAGCTTATCAATACCGGCCTGTAATGCTTTTCTTGCATCTTCACCGTAAAGTAACTGTTTTGCCATAATGAAAAATTCCTCCTGAATGAATTAAAGATTATTCTACTATTGCTAAAATGTCGCTCTGCTTTACAACAATGAATTCTTCATTGCTGAGCTTTACTTCAGTACCTGAATACTTGTTGAGGATTACTTTATCGCCGCATTTTACCTGCATAACTGTTTCTTTTCCGTCAACAACGCCGCCGGGGCCTACTGCGATAACTTCTGCTATCTGGGGTTTTTCCTGAGCAGAAGCTGCAAGGATAATGCCGCCTTTTGAAGTTTCTTCAACCTCTGTGAATTTGAGAACAACTCTGTCACCTAAGGGTCTGAGTGTCATAATAAAAATCCCTCCTGAGATAATAAAATATGAAATTTTGTCAAAATTAGCACTCGCAACATATGAGTGCTAAATCTATTTTAATCAAATTTTCAGAAAATGCAATAGTTTTTAATAAAAAACTTCCGAAAATTACCAAAATCTCTTTTAATTATACACCGAAACGGAAAAATATATAATTGTTATTTAAATGTTTGTTTAATTTTTATGAAATTACGGTTGACTTGATTCTTTAACTGATTTCAATTATAATAATACCGATATCTATTTTCTGCGGAGGTAATTTATAATGAAACGACTGTTATCTATAGCATTGTGCTTATTATTGATTATAGTTTGCGGGTGCAGTATAACTCAGAAAAGTCCGCAGGATCTTCAACAGATGGTAAATAATAATGTGAAGGCAACAGATGCAGATGTTGAACTTTTCAGAACTGTTTTTGAGCGTGAAACCGAGTGGTTGGCTTCCTTACAGCTTGAAAACGGTGCAATTCCCATGACAGGTGCGAAAAACGGTGAAGTTTCCGTAAATCCGTATTTTTCCGATTTTGCGGCTCTTGCACTTTTAGATGATACAGAAAAATACGCAGATAATGTAAAAAAGTACATGGACTGGCACTTCGGGCATCTCAATACTTCCGAAACAGATTACAACGGAATAGACGGAACTATATATGATTATAAGATAACTTTATCCGACGGTAAAATTATTGAGGAAAAAATCAGCGAAAAAGACGGCAGAAAATCTTATGATTCCACAGATTCATATGCCGCAACATTTCTTATGGTTATTAATAAATATTATAATACCACAGGTGATAATGAATATATTATTTCACGAAGCCGTGAAATTGAAAGAATAACAAAAGCCATGCTCAGTACGCTTCACAAAGGGCTTACTTTTGCAAAGCCTGATTATGAAGTAAAATATCTTATGGATAATTCTGAAGTTTATGAGGGAATGATTTCGGCGGTTTCTCTTTTTAAGAATGTTATCAGTGATACTGCATATAACGGTATCCTCAAAGAATGTGAAAAGGCAGCAGCGAAGCTTTTAAAGGCTTTTGAAAAAGATCTCTGGAATTCTCATGAGAAGTATTATGAGTCGGGGATTTTCAGAGACGGTAAAGCAATATCAGAATTCTCCTGGGACACTTATTATCCGTGTGCCACAGCGCAGCTTTTTCCTGTGATTCACGGTGTTATAAGTGCCGAAACTCAGCGTGCAAACGATTTGTATGACAAATTCTGCGAAACCTTCAACTGGGAGGATTTTGATATTCCCTCAACCTTCTGCTGGGGCTCAAATGTTTATGCGGCAGCACTTATGAATGATGTTGACAGAGTAGTTACTTATATGGAAAATTATCTTGATTATTCGGCAGAGCATGAGTATCCGCTTTATAATGCAGACTCAGCAAAGGTCTGTATGGCAGCATATGTTATGCTTCAAAGAAATTCCTGATAATCAAAAGCGTTACAGCCGCCTTTTTACGGGCGGCTGTAATTATATCTTGTATTCAACAGGCTTTCTGTTAATATAATAAGTAAGTGTATCAAAGCCTGCTTTTTTCAGTAGTAATGCACTTTCTTTAAGACCTACAGCAATATTCTCGGGTGTGTGTGAATCACTTCCGAGCGTGATTCTGTGTCCTCCGAGGGATCTGTAAATTTCAAGGATATCAAGGTTGGGCATAAGATATCCCGAAGAAAATCCCGAAGTATTGATTTCCAGTGTTTTATCAAGTTCTATGATCTTTTTAAGTATCTCTGTAATTACGGGATAAAATTCTTTTAAGTTAATTTTTCTTTTATACTTATAAACTATGTATCTTAATACAACGGTTAAATGACACAGAATATCAAAATCTGCAGTGTTTACCATCTCTAAAAGATCATAAAAATACTGCTTTATATATTCGGAAATGAAGCTGTCATCAAATTCAGAAAAATCTATAACCGAAAAAGGCATCATGTAATCTTTAATGCGTACTGCGTGAACAGAACCGAGTATTACATCCCATTGATATAAATTTATTATATGCTTTGCAAATACGGGATCAAAAAGCACCTCACCGATTTCAACGCCACAGGATATTATAAGTGCTTCTTTATATTTGAGTTGAGCTTTTTTGGCGGCGAAAAAGGAATTTTCAATAAGCTCTATGTTTTTTTTATCGAAGGAAAATTCACAGTCACAGTGATCGCTTACGGTAAATCCGAAAAGCTCATTTTTTATAGCCTCATTACACAGTTCTTCTACAGTTCCTTTTCCGTCATGAGAAAACTTTGTATGTGAATGACAGTTAAACAGTTTCATTATTTCACCTGATAATTTGTTTTTTACCAATTATAATAGGAAAATGATAACTAATCAATAAAATTATTAAATTAAACCTTTAATTCTCAGATTTTCTATGATAATATAAAAATAATCTTTTAATTGGTGAGAAGAATGAATATTTTTGAAGAGCTTGTAAAATTATTGATAGAAAAGAAATTGACTGTTTCAGCTGCGGAATCCTGTACAGGCGGGCGGTTTGCCTCTGAGATCGTCAGCGTGCCGAATGCCTCAAGTGTGCTGGAGGCTTCATTTGTTACTTATTCCGAGCGTGCAAAGACAGAGCTTGTCGGGGTGGATGCCGATATAATAAACAGCTTCGGTGTTGTAAGTGAAAAAACTGCAATAGAAATGGCAAAGGGTGCAAGTGAAAAAGCCCATTCGGATATTGGGGTCGGCATAACAGGATATGCGGGACCTTCCACTGATGAAAATGACGATACCGTCGGCACGGTTTGCTTCGGTTTTTTTGTTAACGGAAAAACAGTTTCTTCAACAAAGCATTTCGGGGACATAGGCAGAAATGCCGTAAGGGAGCTTTCTGTGATTTATGCCGCACAGACTCTTATAAAACTAATCAAAACCTTTGGAGAATAAAATGAAACAGCGAAAACTGTCCAATATACAAATAATAGCATTAGGCTTTGCTCTTATTGCTTTAATCGGCACTGTGCTTTTAATGCTTCCCATAGCTTCAAAAAGCGGTGAGAGTACTCCGTTTCTTACAGCTTTTTTTACATCCGTTTCCGCTTCATGTGTAACGGGACTTGTGCTGGTTGATACTGCAACTCATTGGTCTTTGTTCGGTCAACTGGTGATACTCTGTCTTATTCAGACGGGCGGTCTCGGTTTTATGTCCGTCGCAACCTTCTTTTTGTCTTTTACCAAAAAGAATATTGATCTCAGAAAACGAAGTATTATGGCAGAGAGTATCAATACCGCACATATTGCAGGACTTAAATCAATTACAAGAAAAATTTTTCTCGGAACAGCATTGTTTGAAGGGGTAGGTGCCGTTCTTTTATCAGTAAGATTTATTGGCGAATTCGGTATCTTAAAGGGCATATATTACGGAATTTTTCATTCTGTTTCCGCTTTTTGTAATGCAGGCTTTGATTTAATGGGAACAAAAGAAGAGTTTTGCTCACTTATTGATTATTCAGGGGACTTGCTTGTTAATATCACCTTGATGATACTTATAACTGTGGGTGGTATCGGCTTTTTGGTTTGGGATGATATACTGAAAAACCGCCACCGAGTAAGAAAATATCAGCTTCACACGAAAATCGTTTTATTGGTGAGTGCAATACTTACTTTCGGCGGAGCCGTGTTGTTCTTCATTTTTGAGCGAAACGGTCTTCTTGCAGGGTTAAGTGTTAAAGAACAGATATTGTCTTCGCTTTTCTCTTCAGTTACTTGCCGAACAGCAGGATTCAATACTGTTAATTTCGCTGTGCTTTCAAAGGCAAGTATTCTTATAATGTGTTTTCTTATGTTTGTCGGCGGCTCATCCGGTTCTACCGCAGGCGGCGTAAAAACAACTACTATTGCCGTAATATTCGCGTATCTTGTGGCAGGACTCAGAGGTATTTCCAGACCGAGACTTTTCGGTCGAACCTATGAAGAGGGAACGCATAAAAAAGCGGTAACAGTATGCTGTTTTAATCTGCTGATGATATTCACAGCCGTTGTAGCAATATCGGCAATGCACGATTTCCCTCTGTCGGATATTTTGTTTGAAGTTTTCTCCGCAATGGGAACTGTCGGTATGACAACAGGCATAACAAGAGAACTGAACACAATATCACAATTAATAATTATAGTTTTGATGTATACGGGCAGAGTGGGCAGTATTTCATTTGCTTTAGCTCTTCTTGAAAAAAGAGCGCAACCGCCTGTTTTGTACCCCACTGAAGCAATAACTGTAGGATAAGGAGTAATTAATATGAAATCTATATTAATAATCGGAATGAGTACATTCGGTCAGCATCTTCTGATAGAATTTTCAAAAAGAAACTGTGAAGTCATGATAGCTGATATTGATGAAAATATATTAACTCCAATGGTGTCTTATGCAGTATCTGCGAAAATTGCAGACTGTACCAATGAAGATGTTTTGCGTTCTTTCGGTGTTGATGAATTTGATTGCTGCTTTGTTTGCCTTGGCGGACATTTTACCGAAGCACTTGAAGTATCTTACCTGTTAAAGGAGCTCGGTGCAAGAAAAGTCATAAGTGAAGTAAACAGAGATATTGAAAAGAAGTTCCTTTTAAGAAACGGTGCAGATGCGGTTATTTACCCTGAAGAGGATATGGCTGTAAGAATAGCAGCAACAGAGAGCAATGATGCTGTTTTTGATGTGATTGAGCTTTCCGACGGATATATTATATATGAAATATCGGTTCCGTCTGCTTGGGTCGGAAAAACAATAAAAGAGCTTCGTGTCCGTGAAAAATATAACATAAATATAATCGCGGTCAAGAAAAACGGACATATTATTCCTGTTTTGGCACCCGATAATAAATTCTCATCCGATGAGCATATTATTGTAATGTGTCATGAAAGTGATATTAAAAAGTTTGTGAAATAATTAATGTAATGTATTAATGTTATTAAAATTTTCTATAAAAATTATGATGTTATATATTGACATTACTTAAAAACGGTGTTAAATTATTATTCATAAAGTTGTGACCGAAAACCAGTAGCAAAAATGTTTGTTTTTCAGAGAAGTGTCGGACGGTGCAAGACATAAACAAAATTTTTGTGAATTCATTTCGAGAGCTGTGCGCTGAATAGAAAAAATCTTAGTAGGCGGCAACGGGCGCACCCGTTACAGTGCAGGGGTATTATTATGTACTCCGTGAGGAGTCTTTCGTGAGAAAGGCTTAAATATGAGGTGGTAACACGGTATATCCGTCCTCTGCTTTCGGCAGGGGACTTTTTTTTGTTCCTTTGAAGCCGAAAAAATTAAAGAAAGCTGTATAGATATTCAGTGTATCGGCTTTCGTAAAACAAGGAGGAAAAATTATGTGGCAGGAAAAAATCGAAACCATGCCTCGTGAAGAGCTCGAAGCTCTTCAGAGTGAAAGACTTATCTGGCAAGTAAAAAGAATGTATGAGAGAGTTCCGCTTTTTAAACAGCGTATGGATGAAAAAGGCTTGAAGCCCGAAGATATCAAGAGTGTTCAAGATCTTCATAAGCTTCCGTTTTCATATAAACAGGATTTAAGAGATTATTATCCCTACGGTCTTTTTGCAGAGCCTATGGAAAATATTGAAAGAGTGCACGCATCAAGCGGAACAACAGGTAAAAAAATAGTTGTAGGATATACTAAAAAAGACCTTTCCGATTGGGCTGACTGCGTTGCAAGAATGATGCACGCAATAGGGCTCAGTAACCGTGATTTTATTCAGGTTTCTTACGGTTACGGACTGTTTACGGGCGGTCTCGGAGCACACGGCGGTGCAGAAAGAATAGGCGCCACTGTAATTCCGACTTCATCAGGTAACACCGCAAATCAGCTTCAGACAATGGTTGACTTTGGCTCTACTGCACTTTGCTGTACTCCGTCATATGCATTATATCTCGGTGAAGCAGCCGAAGAAGCAGGAGTCATTGATAAGCTTCAGCTTAAAGCGGGTATTTTCGGTGCAGAGCCCTGGAGTGAGGATATGCGTCAGGAGATTGAAAGAAAGCTTCATATAAAAGCTTATGATATCTACGGACTTTCAGAAATTATGGGACCCGGTGTTTCATATGAATGTGAATATCAGGCAGGTATGCATGTTTGCGAGGATATGTTTATCCCCGAAATCATAGATCCCGATACCCTTGAAGTTTTACCTGCAGGGGAGAAGGGAGAACTGGTTTTCACTACAATTACAAAAGAAGGCTTCCCGCTTATAAGATACAGAACAAGAGATATCTGTTCTCTTAATTATGAGAAGTGCAAGTGCGGAAGAACTCATGTAAGAATGAATAAGCCGCAGGGAAGAACCGACGATATGCTTATTATCAGAGGTGTAAATGTATTCCCCTCACAGATAGAAGAGGTTCTTCTCAAGGTCAGCGGAGATATTACACCCAATTATCAGATCGTTGTTGACAGAGTCAATAATACAGATACATTTGATATCAATGTTGAAATGAGCGAAGCACTTTTTGCCGATGATATCAAGACTATTGAAAAGACGGAAAGACTTATTAAAGAAAGGCTCCGTGATGTTCTCGGTATCAGCGCAGGCGTTCATCTTGTTAATCCCAAGTCAATTACCCGCAGTGAAGGAAAAGCTAAACGAGTAATTGATAAGAGAAAGATTTAAGGAGGAAATATAATGAAACAGTTATCGGTTTTTGTTGAAAACAAGATCGGAAGACTTTCTGCTGTTCTTGATATTCTCAAAGTTAATGATGTTGATATAAGTGCGCTTTCCCTTGCCGATACATCTGAATACGGCATTCTCCGCCTGGTCGTTGATAAGCCTGATGAAGCTATGGCGGCTTTGAAGGAAGCAGGTATAATGGTCAAGTGTACTCAGGTAATTGCCGCCGCTATGGATGATGCACCGGGAGGACTTGCATATCTTCTCTCGCTTCTTACTAATGCCAATATAGGTATTGAATATATGTATGCTTTTATCGGTAAAGCCGAGGGCAAGGCATGGACGGTTTTAAGAGTAGATGATGTTGAAACAGCAACTGAAGTTTTTAAGAAAAACGGCGTTGCTATGCACGACGATCATGATAATTACAGAAGATAAAATGACATAAATACAGGGCTGTATCAAAACGATACAGCCCGATTTTTTTGTTATGTAAATAAACAGGAGAAATAAACTTATTTGATGATTTCACCCATTGCATTTGCACCTGCAAGAACTGCGTTTGCTTCATCGGTATCGATGTGCATAGCAAGTGCAAAGCTGTCGTTAACTCTTACAACAACATCACCGAAGGTAAGAGAACGCTCGGGGGAGTCGATCTTAACACTTACAACCTGCTTATCGGTAAGACCGAATTCAGCAGCATCTGCAGTTGTCATATGAATGTGTCTTTTTGCAACGATAACGCCTTCGCTGATTTCAACTTCACCCTTGGGGCCTACGAGCTTACATGCACCTGAGCCCTTGATGTCGCCTGATTCTCTTACGGGAGCATTTACGCCGATAGAACGTGCATCGGAAGCAGAAATTTCAACCTGCGTAGCGTTACGAACGGGTCCGAGAATAGATACGCCGGGGAAAGAACTCTTAGGTCCGATAACCTGAACTCTTTCTTCACATGCATACTGGCCGGGCTGGGAAAGGTCCTTTTTCTTGGTGAGCTCATATCCTTCACCGAAAAGAACAGCAAGATCTTCACTTGATACATGAACGTGTCTTGCAGACGTTTCAACAAGTACTTTTTTATCCATTTTATGTTTCCTCCGAAAAATAATTTCTTTTATATTATACAAAGATATTTTCCATATTACAAGAGAAAAAAGAGGTAATTTGAAAAAAGACGAAAAAAATTGTTAAAATAATAACAAAAATACAACTTTTCTTCGTTTTTCCTATAGACTTGAAAAAAACTATGTGATATAATACACCATGAATGGCTATGTGCCGTCGTATTTAATTTCACCAAAAATTGAATGGAGGAAATAAAAGAATGGAGAAAAAAATCAGTAAGCTTCCTTTTGTTGATACTCCCGAGCAGGCAGCAAAGCTTGAGGAAGCAATAGCTTCTGCAAACGGTGATAAGAGCCGTCTTATGGCAGTTATGCAGGATGCTCAGGCAATATACGGATATCTTCCTTATGAAGTTCAGTGCAAAATTGCAGAAGGTCTTGATGTACCTGTAGAAAAAGTATACGGTGTTGCTACCTTCTATGCTCAGTTTGCTCTTTCTCCCAAGGGTAAGTATAACATTTCTGTTTGCCTTGGTACTGCTTGCTATGTTAAGGGTGCTCAGCAGGTTCTTGATAAGATTTGCGAAACCCTCGGCGTTGAAGCAGGTGAATGCTCAGAAGACGGAAAGTTTTCTATTGAAGCATGCCGTTGTATCGGTGCTTGCGGTCTTGCTCCCGTTATGACAATCAATGATGATGTTTACGGAAAACTCACAGCAGATATGGTTCCCGGTATTCTCGCTAAATATCAATAATCAAACGTTTTTTTACTGAAGGAAAATAATTATGAAAATCAGTACCTTAAAAGAATTACTTGATGCGGATATTCTTTGCGGAGAAGAATTTCTTGACAGAGATGTTCATTCTGCCTGCGGCAGTGATATGATGAGTGATGTTCTTGCCTTTGTAAAGGATCAGGCTGTTCTGATGACAGGCCTTGTAAATTTACAGGTCATAAGAACCGCAGAGATGATGGATATGATTTGTATTGTATTTGTCCGTTCCAAGCGTCCCACTCCCGATATGGTGGAGGCAGCAAGAGAAAGCGGTATTGCTCTTCTTGCAACAAATAAGCGTATGTATGACGCATGCGGAACTCTTTATACCAACGGATTGACAGGTACAAAAATATGAGTGAATCACTTAAATTTCATTTTGATGTTGACGGTGATAATTTTGTGTCAGCCGGTCAGGCATCTGTTCAAGTGAAAAAAAATCTCAGAAGACTGGGACTTCCGCCTGAAATTATAAGACAGGTTTCTATTGCCCTTTATGAGGGCGAAATAAATATGGTAATACACGCTCACGGCGGTGAAGCCGATGTTATAGTGTATGAGGATAAGATAGAAATTATCCTTGCCGATAAGGGACCCGGTATTCCTGATATCGAGCTTGCCATGCAAGAAGGATATTCGACTGCTACAGAAAATGTCCGTTCTCTTGGTTTCGGTGCAGGTATGGGCCTTCCTAATATGAAGCGCTATACTGATGAGATGAAAATCGAATCCGAAGTAGGAGTCGGCACTACCATAACAATGTGTGTATACCTCAAGTAAATAAGGTGATGGTTTGAATTCTTACAAACACTCTGTTGTTCTCGATGTGGACAAGTGCACAGGCTGTACAACATGTGTGCGTCACTGTCCCACAGAGGCAATAAGAATTATAGGCGGTCACGCTGAAATCAATACAGACAGATGTATTGATTGCGGAGAATGTATTCGAGTTTGTCCGCATAAAGCCAAGAAGGCAATGTGCAGTAAGTTTGAGCATTATCTTCATTATAAGTGGAAAATTGCTTTACCTGCACCCGCTTTGTTCGGTCAGTTCGACGGACTCGATGATGTAGACTCCGTATTACAGGGCTTGCGTGATATAGGCTTTGATGATGTTTATGAAGTAGCGAAGGCTGCTGAAATAGTTTCAGGCTACACAAGAGTTTTTCTGAAGTCAGAAGGCATAAAGAAGCCTGTTATAAGCTCTGCATGTCCTGTTATTTCAAGACTTATATCCCTCAGATTTCCGTATCTTAAAGATAATATCTTACCTTTGTTGCCGCCCATGGAAATTGCCGCACTCGAGGCAAAGAAAAGGGCAAAACAGCAGCATCCCGAATTTTCGGATGAAGATATAGGTGTATTCTTTATATCTCCCTGCGCTGCAAAAGTAAGCTACATAAGAAACGGTTACGGGGATTATAAGAGTAATGTAGATGTTGTTGTGTCCCTAAGTGATATTTACTTTTTGCTTCTGGGTGCAATGAAAAAAAATGTTACACCACAGGTTACTTCCGAAGCCGGTATGATAGGTATCGGCTGGGCTTCCTCAGGCGGTGAATCCTCGGCAATTCTCAATGACAGTTATCTGTTTGCAGACGGAATAGAGAATTGTATTCAGGTTCTTGATTCTATCGAAAACGGAAATATTCCTCAGATAGAGTTTGTTGAGCTCAATGCTTGTATCGGCGGTTGTGTCGGCGGTGTAATGACGATCGAAAATCCCTTTATTGCAAAAACACGTTTGCAGACGGTAAGACGATATATGCCCGTTTCAAAGAATTTCCTTTCCTCGGACATAAATTTTGTTCCCGATAGCTTTATTACCGATTCTTTACCGAATTATGTGCCCATTTCCCGTCTTAGTGACAGCTTGGCTGAATCTATGAGGATGATGGCAAAAATTCAGGATTTAAGAAAGACTCTTCCCGGTATTGACTGTGGCGCATGCGGTGCTCCCACTTGCAGAGCCTTTGCAGAAGATATTGTAAGAGGTCTCAGTAATGACCGCAAGTGTGTTGTTTTGGAACATGAAAAAAATGAAGAATGTGAGGCAGATAAGAATGACGGTTAACGAACTTGCTCTCAAGCATTCTTTTGAAATTGTTTCAATGCCGACGCCCGACAGGGAAGTCCGCGGAGGATATGTCGGGGACCTTTTAAGCTGGGTCATGGGCAGAGCCGAAGCGGATAATGCTTGGATCACCATAATGACAAATGTTAATATTGCGGCTGTCGGTGCATTGTCTGATGTTGCGGTAGTTATCATTGCTGAAGGTGCAAGACCCGATGCACAGGTAATAGAAACTGCACAGGAAAAAGGTGTAAATATCGTTCTTACAGATAAAACTGCATACGAAGTTGCAGTTGCAATAAGTGCTGATATATGAATAAGTATTATTACGATTTTCATATACACTCGTGCTTATCTCCCTGCGGCGATGATGATATGACTCCTAATAATATCGCAGGAATGGCAGCTCTTGCAGGACTTAATATTGTTGCTCTTACCGATCATAACACTTCAAAAAACTGCCCCGCTTTTTTTGAAGCAGCAAAGAGAAACGGTATTATTCCGATAGCAGGAATGGAGCTTACCACTTCGGAAGACATACACATGGTGTGTTTGTTCGAAAAGCTTGAGGCGGCGCTGGAGTTTGATGAATTTATTCAAAGCCACAGAATGCTTATCCCTAACAGAGTAGATATCTTCGGCGAGCAGATGATAATGAACGGTATGGATGAAGTTATCGGTACAGAAGAATATCTTCTTTCAAATGCTACTGATATAACTGTTGATCATGCCGCCGAATATGTGAAGAAATATGACGGGATATGTTATCCTGCTCATGTTGACAGGGAAGCCAACGGAATTATTGCAACGCTCGGTATTTTTCCCGATGATGAAAATTATTTATGTGCAGGTTTTCATAACGGCGAAAAAATACAGGAATATATAGAAAAATATCCCGCACTGAAAACAAGGCGTCCTCTTGTTTCTTCTGATGCTCATTATTTATGGGATATAAGAGATAAAGAATTTTATCTTGAAATAGACGATGAGCCGTATTCAGGGGATAATGTGCGAAGAGAATTATTCAATATCCTCAGGGGTAAATACTTATGAAAGAACTTTCATTGAACATACTTGATATAGCTCAGAATTCGGTAAAAGCCCGAGCTGATACTATAAAAATTCTTTTGAATGAAACCTCCGAAACACTTACTATCGAAATAATCGATAACGGTTGCGGAATGAAAAAGGATTTTCTTGAATGTGTTTCAGACCCGTTTACCACTACGAGGACTACAAGAAAAGTAGGATTGGGAATACCTTTATTCAAGCTTGCGGCTCAGCAGACGGACGGAGATTTAAGTATAAGCTCCCGTCATGAAGATGAATTTCCCGATTCTCACGGTACAGAGCTTAAAGCTGTATTCAATAAAAATCATCTTGATTTTACCCCGTTGGGTGATGTTATATCGACTGTTACCGTGCTGATACAGGGACAGCCCGATATCAGATGGATTTATGAGCATAAGACCCAAAAAGGAACGGTATCTCTTGATACTGAAGAGCTCAAAGCTGTTCTCGGAGATGTTCCGCTTAATACCTTTGAGGTAATAGGCTGGATAGGCGAGTATCTTAAAGAACAGTATTCTGAAATTGGTTATTAATAAACAATAATATACTTAAATAATGAAAGGAACATTTTTATGAAGTCATTAGCAGAACTTGCAGCAATTAAAGAAAAAATGCAGAACAAAGTTGTACTTCGTGAAGGCAGCTCCGATATCAGAGTAGTTGTAGGTATGGCTACTTGCGGTATTGCAGCAGGCGCAAGACCCGTTCTCAATGCTTTTGTTGAAGCAGTAAACGGTCTTGAACTCAGCGACAAGGTTACAGTAACACAGACCGGTTGTATCGGTATCTGTCAGTATGAACCTGTTGTTGAAATTTTCGAAGCAGGCAAGGAAAAGGTTACTTATATTAAGATGACTCCCGAAAAGGCAAAAGAAATTGCTGAAAAGCACCTTAAGGGCGGCAATGTTGTTGGTGAATATACCATCAGCAATATCTGATACGGTTTAATATTTGAAGTGATAAATTGGAGGTATAAATTATGATTCGCGCACAGGTATTGATCTGCGGCGGTACCGGTTGTACTTCATCCGGCAGTAATAAGCTTATCGCCGAATTTGAATCTCAGATCGAAAAGAACGGTCTTATTGACGAAGTTAAGGTCGTAAGAACAGGCTGTTTCGGTCTTTGTGCTCTCGGTCCCGTTGTTATCGTTTATCCCGACGGAACATTCTACAGCCAGGTAGAAGAAAAGGATGTTAAGGATATCGTTGAAGAGCATCTTCTCAAGGGCCGTGTTGTTGAACGCCTTGTTTATAATGAGGTTGCTGAGGGTACTGTTGTTGAGCACGGTAATGTTTCCCTTAATGACACAGTATTCTATTCAAAGCAGAAGAGAGTAGCTCTTCGTAACTGCGGTGTTATCAACCCCGAAAGCATTGATGAATACATTGCTATGGATGGTTACGCAGCTCTCGGTAAGTGCCTTACCGAAATGAAGCCTGAAGATGTTATCAAGGTAGTTATGGATTCAGGTCTTCGCGGCCGTGGCGGTGGCGGATTCCCCACAGGCCTTAAGTGGAGCTTTACAGCTAAGAATCAGGCTGATCAGAAATATGTTGTATGTAATGCTGACGAAGGCGACCCCGGTGCATTCATGGACCGTTCCGTTCTTGAAGGCGACCCCCATGCTATTGTTGAAGCTATGACCATCTGCGGTTATGCTACAGGCGCTACAGAAGGTTATGTATATGTCCGTGCTGAGTATCCCATCGCAGTTGCCCGTCTTCAGAAGGCTATTGACGATGCAAGAGAATACGGACTTTTAGGTAAGGATATTTTCGGTTCAGGCTTTGATTTTGACCTCTTCATCCGTCTTGGTGCAGGCGCATTCGTTTGCGGTGAAGAAACTGCTCTTATGACTTCTATTGAAGGTAACCGCGGTGAACCCCGTCCTCGTCCTCCTTATCCTGCAGTTAAGGGTCTTTTCGGCAAACCCACAACAGAAAACAACGTTGAAACATTTGCAAACATTCCTCAGATTCTTCTTCACGGTGCAGAATTCTTCAATACTATGGGTACTGAAAAGTCCAAAGGTACTAAGGTATTCGCACTCGGCGGTAAGATTCATAACACAGGTCTTGTTGAAATCCCCATGGGTACCACTCTTCGTGAAATTATCGAAGATATCGGTGGCGGTATTCCTAACGGCAAGACATTCAAGGCTGCACAGACAGGCGGCCCCTCCGGCGGATGTCTTCCTGCTTCCATGCTTGATATCGAAATCGACTATGACAACCTTGTAGCACAGGGTGCTATGATGGGTTCAGGCGGTCTTATCGTTATGGACGAAGACACCTGTATGGTTGATATTGCTAAGTTCTTCCTTGAATTCACAGTTGATGAATCCTGCGGTAAGTGTACTCCCTGCCGTATCGGTACAAAGAGACTTTATGAAATTCTTGAGAAGATCACAAAGGGTCAGGGCACACTCGAAGACCTTGACGAAATGGAAAAGCTTTGCAACTACATCAAGGATAACTCTCTTTGCGGTCTCGGTCAGACAGCACCCAACCCCGTTCTTTCTACATATAAGCGCTTCAAGGATGAATATATTGCTCACGTTGTTGACAAGAAGTGTCCTGCAGGCGTATGTAAAGAACTTCTTTCAATCACTATTGTTGAAGATAAGTGTAAGGGTTGTACACTCTGTTCAAGAGTTTGTCCCGTTGGTGCAATCTCAGGCAGCGTAAAGAATCCTCATGTAATTGACCAGTCCAAGTGTATCAAGTGCGGCGCTTGTATCGATAAGTGCAAGTTCAATGCCATTATCAAGAAATAAGGAGGAACGGAAAAATGGCTGATGTAAATATTAAAATTAACGGCAGAGACTATACCGTTCCCGCCGGCAGCACTATTCTTGAAGCTGCCCGTATGGCAGGTATAGAGATTCCTACTCTCTGCTTCCTCAAAGAAATCAATGAGATCGGCGCATGCCGTATCTGTGTTGTTAAAGTTAAGGGTGCAAGAAGCCTTGTTGCAGCTTGCGTATTCCCCGTAAATGAAGGTATGGAGATATTCACAAATTCTCCCGATGTTATTGAAGCTAGAAAAACAACTCTTAAGCTTATACTTTCAAACCATAAGAAAGAATGTCTTTCCTGTGTTCGTTCAGGCTCCTGTGAGCTTCAGAAGCTCTGCCATGATTACGGCATTGACACAGAAACTGCATTCGCAGGTGCAAAAACTAAGTCCTTTATCGACGATTCTGCTTCACATATGTACAGAGATAACGAAAAGTGCATTCTTTGCCGTCGTTGCGTAGCTGTTTGTGAAAAGAATCAGGGTGTCGGCGTTATCGGTGCAAATGCAAGAGGCTTTGATACTCATATCGGTTGTGCATTTGAAATGCCCCTCGGTGAAGTATCCTGTATCTCCTGCGGTCAGTGTATCACAGTATGTCCCACAGGTGCTATTGCAGAAAGAGATGATACAGCTAAGGTTGTTGAAGCTATCAATGATCCCGCAAAGCATGTTATCGTTCAGACAGCTCCCGCTGTAAGAGTAGGTCTCGGCGAAGAATTCGGCTATGAAATGGGCACTGTTGTTACAGGTAAGCTCGTTGCAGCTTTAAGAGCTCTCGGCTTTGACAAGGTATTTGATACTAATTTCTCTGCTGACCTTACAATTATGGAAGAAGCAACTGAATTCCTCGGCAGATATACTAAGAAGGAAAATCTTCCTCTTATTACTTCCTGCTCACCCGGATGGATCAAGTTCTGTGAAACTTATTATCCCGAATTTATTCCCAATCTTTCTTCCTGTAAGTCACCTCAGGGTATGTTCGGTGCAGTAGCAAAGACATACTACGCAGAAAAGATGGGTATAGATCCTAAGGATATCTTTGTAGTAAGTGTAATGCCCTGTACAGCTAAGAAGTTTGAAGCTGAAAGACTTGATCACACAGCAGTTGAAGGTCTCGCAGATATTGATGCTGTTATCACAGTAAGAGAACTTGCAAGAATGATCAAGAAGGCAGGTATCCTCTTCAATCAGCTTCCCGATGAAGAATATGACGCACCCTTCGGACTCGGTTCAGGTGCAGGTACTATCTTCGGTGCAACAGGCGGCGTTATGGAAGCTGCTCTTCGTACAGCTTATGAAACTCTTACAGGTGAAGAACTCGAAAAGCTTGAGTTCTGTGAAGTAAGAGGTATTGAAGGCATCAAGGAAGCAACATATACCATCGCAGGCAATGAAATCAGAGTTGCTGTTACTTCAGGTACTGCAAATGCAAAGAAGCTTCTTGAAATGATCAAGTCCGGCGAAAAGACATATGACTTTATTGAAGTTATGGCTTGTCCCGGCGGTTGTGTAAACGGAGGCGGTCAGCCCATTCAGCCCGCTTCAGTTCACAATAATGTGAATATCCGTGCTGCAAGAGCTGCAGGTCTTTACAATGATGACAAGAATCTTCCCGTAAGAAAATCTCATCTTAATCCCGATGTTAAGGCTATCTATGCTGAGTATTTCGGAGAACCCAATTCTCATAAGGCTCACGATATCCTTCACACAGGCTATGTAAAGCGTCCTAAGTATTAATCTTATGTAAGATAAAATAAAATCGCTGTCATCATCAGATGACAGCGATTTTTATGTGTTTTTAGGTTTTCTTACTCTTTTTTCTATTCCTGCAATTTTTATCAACTCTATCATTGCAGAATATATAAATACAATTGAAAAGAACCCTGCGATCATTGCGAAAGTGTTCATTATATAGTGGGTTCTGTTAATGAATATTATAATTCTGAAAAAGACTGCAAGAATAGCCAAAACAAGGCTTGCGATAATAAGTCCTATTCCGAATATCCTTAAAACAATATCTGTAATTTTTTTGAATTTGCAAGTCGCAACACAAACGCAAAAAAATGCATAGGGTATCATTTCTATCATAGTGATAAAAGGATATGTATCCTGGACACCGACTTCAACAGATATAAGCTGATTTATAAGAAGGGATACAAAAAATACCGTTGGAGGGCAAATCAGAATTATGGGCCTGTCCATTGCCATTGTAATTGCATAGCAGGCAAAGCATATAGCAGCAGTAAACGGAATTATAATATCAAATACGATATTGATCGGATTTTTATCCATCAGTATTAATTGTATTCCTAAGCAAAAACAGCTTGCAACTGAATAGCATAAAGCATATTTTACATTTTTGTGAGACATTACAAATGCCGGCATTTCTCTTATAGGCATTACGTATTCTCCCATATATATTTTACAGGAATTATACACTAATTTGGTAATAAATTCAATATTGCAGTAAGTTTTTTAATTTTTTGTAATATTTGATAAAAATGTGAAAAAATATATATCGGAGTGTGATTTATTTGCTTAAAAAGTTTAAGGGAGCAAGAAAAAGGGCAATAATTCTATGTGCTGTTTTTTGCATTTCATTTTCACTTTGTGTATTAAGGCTTATATATATTCAGAACAGTCTTTTAGCACAGGTTGCAGATGCTCAGTTCACAAGAAGCCTTGTTTTAGGTGAAACAAGAGGCTATATTTATGACAGAAACATGAAACCGCTGGTCAATATTGAAACTGAAGAAAAAACAGTGCTTCTCACAAATGCAAAAACAAACGGGATCATTAAGAATAAATATAATTTTAATGAAAATGAAATAAAAAACGGAATTTTAATCAGCTTTGCGGAAAATATCAATGCTGAAGACGGAGAATATATCCGGAATTTTTATAATGTTAATAGATATTCTGATGAAAGTCTTTGCCGACATATTATAGGATATCTGGATTCAAGCGGCATGGGTGTGTGCGGCATTGAAAAAGCTTTTGAAAAGATTCTCGATGAAGCTTCGGGAAAATTAAAAGCATTTTATGGGGCTAATGCCTCAGGCTTTGCTTTAGCGGGTGAGGGGATAGATATTATAGATGAAAACTATGATTCCCCTGCAGGGCTATCTCTTACAATAGATAAGGATATTCAAAGAATAGTAGAAAAAGCGTTGAATAATTCCGATATTACATCAGGTGCCGCCGTTATAATGGATGTGAATACCTTTGAGATATTGGCTATAACGAGTGTTCCGTATTATGACCCTCTTGATGTTGCTTCTTCTCTGAATGACGAAAATCTTCCGTTTCTTAACAGAGCCTTCTGTGCTTATCCTGCAGGCTCTGTATTTAAGCCGTTTGTTGCAGCGGCGGCACTTGAAAACGGTTGGAATATATCCGAAAGCTTTGAATGTAAAGGATATTTACAGATAGGCGGAAATACATTCAGATGCTTCAATTCGAATATACACGGAAAAGAAGACCTTAATCTTGCAATAGAAAAATCATGTAATACATTTTTTATTGATTTGGGACTGAAAACAGGTGTGAAAAAGCTTATAGAGACTGTAGAAAAGTTCGGTTTCGGAACAAAAACACAGTTTTGCTCTACTCTTATTGCAGAAGAGGGTAATTTGCCTGAAGCAGGAAGTGTTACATCAGATTCACAGCTTGCAAATCTATGCTTCGGACAGGGGGAATTATTGGTGACACCTGTTCAGTTGGCTGCAGCTTATTCAGTACTTGCAAACGGCGGGACATATAAAGAACCCGTGCTGTTAAAAGAGCTTATTGATGACAATAAAAAAGTGTACGGATATTATAAGTCTGAAACAGAATATGAGGCGGTAAAAAAAGAAACCTGTGAGCTTATATGTACGGCACTTTACAATAATATGATTAACGGAACAGGAGTAAACGGAGCCTCTGATATTGTTACCTCTGCAGGAAAGACAGCCACGGCACAGACGGGAAAATATGACAGCGATAATAATGAGCAGTTATGTACATGGTTTGCAGGTTTTTTTCCTTTTGATGAACCGAAATATTCGGTGGTCGTATTCAATGAAAAGGGGAGCACAGCCTCAGTTGACTGTGCCCCCGTATTTCGGGAAATTATTGAAGAAATTACAAAACTCCAAGGTGTTCAAGAAGTATTTTAAAACCTAACAGGATAAGTATTACTCCGCCTGCAATTTCGGCTTTCTTTTTATATTTTTCACCGAAAATGCTTCCGAGCTTTATTCCTACGGCTGAGAATATAAAGGTTATAACGCCTATAAGCGTAACAGACAGCCAGATATTCGTTTTACTTTCCATAGCAAGGGCTACACCTACTGCTAAAGCATCAATACTGGTAGCAACTGCCATAATAAGCATAGTCTTAAAATTAAAAGAAGCATCGGCAGGATCACAATCTTCTTTTGAAGCGGCTTCCTTGAGCATATTTATTCCTATAGCTCCAAGAAGCACAAATGCAACCCAATGATCAAATTTTTCTATGTAACCGTGAAAAAGTGAACCGATAAAAAAGCCTATCAAAGGCATTAGTGCCTGAAAACCGCCGAACCATATACCGGCTGTAAGCATATGCTTAGGTGTTACTTTTCCAACTGCAAGACCTTTACAAACGGAAACAGCAAACGCATCCATAGATACTCCCAATCCCAAAAGAATTGCGGAGCTTATAAGTGCAATGTTCAAGTAATTCACATCCTAAAATTATTAACCAGCTAATTCTATATTTATTCACATCTTTTGTCAAGTATAATAAATTTAATGAAAATCTGTTTACAGGATAACAGGCTGTATTTGTTTACCGTTATATGCTTCATACAAAGCTTCTCTTGTTTTTGAAAAATCTGCAACTATTGAGGTCGGCTTATTTACAGGATCATCTTGCCTGTAGGGCACAAAATAAACATTTTTATAGTTCATAAGGCTGCCGATATTTTTTGCAGCTCCTGCGAGAGCATCGTTTGTTGAAACAGCAATGAGAACGGGTCTCGCGTTTCTGAGGTGAGATTTTGCGGCAAGAGTCACAGGGGTGTCAGCTATGCCGTTTGCAATCTTTGCGAGAGTGTTTCCCGTGCATGGTTCAATTACCAGAACATCCAAAAGCTTTTTAGGACCTATCGGCTCGGCATCTGCAATGGAAGATATTATAACATTCCGGCATATTTCTTCTATTTTATCTCTGAAATATTGCGCCTTTCCGAATCGTGTATCTGTAGAATATGCGTTATAGCTCATAATAGGAATTATGTTATGTCCTTCTTTTTTTATTTCTTTTAATTCTTCCAAAACCTGTGAAAAAGTACAAAAGGAGCCGCAAAAAGCAAAACCGATATTAAGCTTATTCACTTATTTCACCTCCTTGATACAATCTGAAATTGTTTCTCCTATAATAATTCCAGCTGTTTTAGGGGCAGTTTTCCCGGGAAGTGAAAATGCTTTAATAAGGACTCTCTCATGCTTTGAACAAGCCTCAAAATCTATCCCGTAGGGAGCACTTGCCGATTCTATGAGAATACAGTCTTTTTTTGTATTCAAGATGGTTTTTTCATCAATTACAATACTCGGTACTGTATTGACGATACAATCAAATTCACCTGCTTTTTCGCCGATTTCAGTCAGTTTACAAGCGTTTATGCCTGATATACGGGCTTTTGTAAGCTGCAGCTCATTTCTTGCAAATACCGTAACACTTGCACCGAGAGAAAAAAGCATTTCGGATAAGAAGCTCGCTATTCTGCCGTAGCCCGTTACAGCAATTTTCAGTCCGAATACGGATACAGGCAATTTCTCAAGAATTATCCCGAGTATTCCCTCGGCTGTCAGTAAGGCATTTTTGTATGTAAGTGTTTCTATTGTAAAATAGTCGCACACAGATTTGGCTTTTGCTTCGATTTGTTTTAATAAGCTTTGTTGTCCCATTCCTAAAAATACTGTGTTATGTTCGGAAATTTCTTCGGTCAGGTCCTTAAGATAAATATCCTTTGATGATAAAGGAGTATTAAGAGATTTTCCGTTTTTTGAAACCGGCAGAGGCAGTAATATTATCTCATTTGACATAGCTTCTTTAAGTGAGGATAATTTTTTTACTGTTGTCGGAATTTTCCCGTGTTCACTGCCGTAAACCGATACAAAATGACCTGAATCAGCAAGGTATTCGGCAGCATAAATAAGTCTTGAATCTCCTCCGATCACCGATATGGTTTTTTTGTTTGTCATTTTAGGTTCCTCCTCACTTTATTCTATGATAATATTTACCTATAAGTTACCGCCTTGCAAAAAATACTTGACAAACTTCCTGATTTATTTTAATATAATATGCGTATGAAAAACTGTGAAAAAGAGAGTAATCACATTGCGAAAATCAAAGAGAGCAGGGGACGGTGGAAGCCCTGTATGAGTAGAGTGTGACGAAAATCACTTTGGAGTTGCCGATCTGAAAAATACAGTAAGGTCTGACGGAAGCCCACCGTTACAGGGGCGGCATATTTGCGTATGTTAATAGGTGGTATAAAAACGAAGTTCCTTTGTCCTGTTATGCGACAAGGGATTATTTTTTTAGGAGGAAAATAGAGATGTACGAAAAGGTTTCAACTAATCTTAATTTCGTAGAGCGAGAAAAGAAGGTTGAGCAGTTCTGGAAGGACAATGATATTTTCAGAAAGAGTATGGATTCCCGTGCAAAAGGCGAGTCCTATGTTTTCTATGACGGCCCCCCCACAGCAAACGGTAAGCCTCATATCGGTCATGTGCTTACCAGAGTTATAAAGGATATGATCCCCCGTTACCGCACAATGAAAGGCCATATGGTTCCCAGAAAAGCAGGTTGGGATACACACGGTCTTCCCGTTGAAATTGAAGTTGAAAAGCTTCTCGGACTTGACGGTAAAGAGCAGATTGAAGAATACGGTCTTGCTCCCTTTATTGATAAGTGTAAAGAGAGCGTATGGAAATATAAGGGAATGTGGGAGGATTTCTCAAGCACTGTCGGCTTCTGGGCTGATATGGACGATCCTTATGTTACATACGATAATAACTTTATAGAGTCAGAATGGTGGGCACTTAAAACTATCTGGGAAAAAGACCTTCTTTATAAGGGCTTCAAGATAGTTCCTTATTGTCCTCGCTGCGGAACACCTCTTTCTTCTCATGAAGTAGCTCAAGGGTATAAGTGCGTAAAAGAGCGTTCTGCTGTTGTCCGTTTCAAGGTAAAAGATGAAGAAGCGTATTTACTTGCATGGACCACAACTCCCTGGACTCTTCCTTCAAATGTCGGTCTTTGTGTAAATCCCGATAATGAGTATTGTAAGGTTAAGGCTTGTGACGGCTATACATATTATATGGCTACTGCTCTTCTTGATAAGGTTCTCGGTTCTCTCAAATGTGAAGAAGGAGAGAAAGCATATGAAATTCTTGAAACCTTCCCCGGAACAGCTCTCGAAAGAAAAGAATATGAGCCTCTTTTTGAATGTACGGGAAAGGCAGTCGAAAAGCAGAAGATAAAAGGTCATTATGTAACCTGCGATAATTATGTTACTCTTACCGACGGTACAGGAATTGTACATATTGCTCCCGCATTCGGTGAAGACGACGCAAATGTCGGAAGAAAATACGGCCTTCCTTTTGTTCAGTTCGTTGACTCAAAGGGTGAAATGACAGAAGAAACACCCTATGCAGGTCTTTTTGTCAAGGATGCAGATAAGCCCATTCTTGTTGATCTTGAAAAAATGGGACTTCTCTTTGATGCTCCTAAATTTGAGCACGATTATCCTCATTGCTGGAGATGTGATACTCCTCTTATTTATTATGCAAGAGAATCCTGGTTTATAAAGATGAGTGCTGTTAAGGATGACCTTGTCAAGAACAACAACACCATTAACTGGATGCCCGAAAGCATCGGTAAGGGCAGATTCGGTAACTTTATCGAAAATGTTCAGGACTGGGGACTTTCCAGAAACCGTTATTGGGGTACTCCTCTTAACATCTGGGAATGTGAATGCGGTCACAGACACTGTATAGGCAGCATTGAAGAACTCAAGAGCATGTCTGATAACTGTCCCGATGATATCGAGCTTCACAGACCTTATATAGATGCCGTAACAATAAAATGTCCTCATTGCGGCAAGGAAATGAAGAGAGTTCCCGAGGTTATAGACTGTTGGTTTGACTCAGGTTCGATGCCTTTTGCACAGCATCACTATCCCTTTGAAAATAAAGAGCTCTTTGAACAGCAGTTCCCCGCAGACTTCATTTCCGAGGCTGTTGACCAGACAAGAGGCTGGTTCTATTCACTTCTTGCTATTTCAACTCTTATTTTTGATAAGGCTCCTTATAAGAATGTTATCGTTTTAGGTCATGTTCAGGACGAAAACGGACAGAAAATGTCAAAATCCAAGGGTAATGCAGTAGATCCCTTTGAAGCTCTTGAAACCTACGGTGCAGATGCTATCCGTTGGTATTTCTACACAAATTCAGCACCCTGGCTTCCCAACAGATTCTACGGTAAGGCTGTTCAGGAGGGACAGAGAAAGTTTATGGGTACTCTCTGGAATACCTATGCCTTCTTTGTGCTTTACGCTAACATTGATAAATTCGATGCAACAAAATATGAGCTCGATTACGATAAGCTTTCTGTTATGGATAAATGGCTGTTGTCCCGTCTTAATTCAACAGTTAAGGAAGTAGATGAGCATCTTGAAAACTACAGAATTCCCGAATCAGCAAAGGCACTTGAAAGCTTTGTTGATGAGCTTTCCAACTGGTATGTCCGCCGCGGCCGTGAGCGTTACTGGGTACAGGGACTTGCGCAGGATAAGATAAATGCTTATATGACCTTATATACAGCACTTGTGACTATAGCAAAGGCTTCTGCTCCTCTTATTCCTTTTATGGCTGAGGATATCTACAGAAATCTTGTTTGTTCCCTTAATAAAAATGCTCCCGAAAGTGTTCATTTATGTGATTACCCTGAAGTTATCGACAGCTATATTGATGCTGAACTCGAAAAGAATATGACTCAGGTGCTTAATATCGTTGTTCTGGGCCGTGCTGCCAGAAACGGTGCAAATATCAAAAACCGTCAGCCCTTGAATGCTATTACAGTAGTTTCAGACTCCAAGCTTGATGAAATGTATGCTGAAATCATCCGTGATGAATTAAACATCAAGAATGTTGTTTTTGCGGATAATGCAGACGGACTTGTATCCTATACATTCAAGCCTCAGCTTAAGACCTTAGGTCCTAAGTACGGCAAACAGCTCGGAGAGATAAGAGGTCTTCTCGAAAATCTTGACGGAACTGCAGCAAAGAAAGAGCTTGACGAAAACGGACATATAACTCTTTCAATTTCAATCGGAGAAATTGAACTTACTGCTGATGATCTTCTCATATCCGCACAGCAGATTGATGATTCCTATTCTCTTTCCGATAACGGAGTTACCGTATCACTTGATACAAAGCTTACTGATGAACTCATTTCAGAAGGCTTCGTAAGAGAAATTATTTCAAAGATACAGACAATGAGAAAAGAGTCTGATTTCAATGTTACCGACCACATCAAGGTAAGTGTAACTGCTGAAGAAAAGCTTGAAAATATTGTTTCCCGATATGCAACTGAGATCGCATCAGATGTTCTTGCTGACTCAGTCAGCGTTAAAGAAACATTTGCTATCTCAAAAGAATGGGATATAAACGGTGAAAAAGCTGTTATCAGTGTTGAAGTTATAAAATAAAACGAAAGCAGGACTGTTCCGAACAGAACAGTCCTGCTGATTTAAGGAGAAAAAATATGCCTTATATTAATGTAAAGCTTACTAAAAAGTTAACAAATACAGAAGAAAACGAAATAAAATGCGAACTCGGAAAAGCAATAAGCCTTTTCCCCGGAAAAAGCGAAAGCTGGCTTATGTGCAGTATAGAAGGGGAGAATAAAATCTGGTTCAAGGGTGACAATTCAGAAGAAAGTGCTTTTGTTGAGGTAAAACTTTTCGGCGCAGTGGATAAAAATTCTGCAGACAGCTTTACTGCACACCTTTGCCAATATTTTCATGAAAGTTTTGCAATAGACCCTGCCAGAATATATATAAGATACCAAGGCGGCACCGATTGGGGCTGGAACGGTTCAAACTTCTGAAAAATGCCTGTTGATTTTATTCAACAGGCATTTCTTAAATATTCAGAATAACGGTTGCAAAGTAGAAATATACCAAAAGTGAAACCGTATCGATAAGTGTTGTAATGAGAGGACTTGCCATAACTGCAGGGTCAAGTCCGACTTTTTTTGCGAGTAAGGGGAGTGCACAGCCGATAATTTTTGCAGAAACTATAGTTGCAAATAATGTTAGACCTACTACCAAGGCAACAAAAATCGTAACTTCCGGATTTTTCATCATAAGATTGTCAACAAGCATTACTTTTCCAATCGCTGCAACACCGAGAACAACACCGCAAAGTATTGATACACGGCATTCCTTCCATAAGACCTTGAAGAAATCTCTGAATTCCACCTGTCCTAAGGAGATACCGCGGATGACCGTAACGGAAGCCTGGCTTCCTGCATTACCGCCTGTTCCCATAAGCATGGGAATAAATGCTGTAAGAATAGGAAGCACTGCAAGTGCGCTTTCAAATTTTGAAATTATCATTCCCGTAAAGGTCGCGGAAATCATAAGTATCATAAGCCAGGGAATTCTTGATGCCCACAGTTTTATAACGGAAGTTTTTAAATATTCTGTATCACTGGGGGTAATAGCAGAAATTTTTGAGAAGTCCTCTTCTGTTTCTTCCTGCATAACGTCAATAGCATCGTCAACGGTAATGATACCGACAAGACGGTTTTCTTTATCAACAACAGGAAGAGCAAGAAAGTCGTATTTACTGAACATCAAAGCTATTTGTTCAGTATCTTCAAGTGTATTAACTGCAATAACATTGTCTTCCATTATTTCTTCAATATCTTCATTCAGGTCAGATAATAAAAGATCTTTTGCAGTTACGATTCCTATAAGATGATTTTTTTCATCTGTTACATAACAGGTGTAAATAGTTTCTTTATTAACACCAACATTTCGGATAAGCTCAAGAGAATCGGAAACCGTAAATGATTTCTTTAATCTTACGAATTCCGTAGTCATTATGCTGCCTGCACTGTCTTCGGGATATTTTAGCAGCTCATTGACAGCCTTTCTCATATCGGGAGAAACAACTCTTAATATTCTCTTTACTACAGATGCAGGCATTTCTTCAATGATGTCAGCAGTATCGTCATAATAAAGCTCATCAAAAACATCCTTCAGCTGTGAGTCGCTGAAAAAGTTAATAAGGAATTCCTGTTTGTCTGTATCCATTTCAACAAAAACCTCGGCGGCGAGCTCTTTTGGTAACAATCTGTAGACAAGAACCGATTTTTCGTCTGAAAGCTCGTCAATGATATCGTTTATATCAGCAGGGTTTTGTTCTTCAAGTAAGGTTCTCAGTGCAGCAAACTTTTTCTCTTCAAGAAGCTCTAAAGCCTGCTCAACTAAGGTAAGTTCATTATTTTCTTCCATGTGTTCTCCTCCTTTTTATTTGGCTTCTGCCGTATTTCGGGAGTAACACAAAACCGAGTGGGGAAGGGGATTAATATCCTATGCAATCCGGTGAGTTTAAGATAATAAATTCATCAAAATATAAGCACTTACTTCGACCGCCCGAATTCGTGCTACTTTCTCCTGTATCCATAAACTCACTTCCTTTTTTATGAAATAAAAATATCCCGCAGGACTTCGACAGTCGGCGGGATAACCGTATAATTTACGATATTAAATGACCGCCTGAGCTTTAGCTTTGCAGGGCGTGGTAAAAACCTTGTAATTGCGTTGGAATATACCTTCTGTTCGATATATCCTGTTTGACCTGCGCACAGTGTCTCCACTGTTTTGCGGCCGCAATCCATATCCCTGTAGTAGCCTCACCTATCGGAATTATTTATTTGTGTTAATTATACACTTATAATTTTACTTCGTCAAGAAAAAAAGTTGTTAATAATTATTTTTTTAGTTGATTTTAGGCTCATTTTATGTTAATATCAATAAAAATGAATTTGGAGTTGATATTAATGGGCAAATTAAAAGAAATTGACAATATGGCTGAACAGAAGGGTAGCTTTCTTGTCACTGCATGGCAGTTTGTAAAATTTATCGTAGTAAGTCTTCTTGCAATGCTTGTGCAGGTTGTTCTTACAAATGTTATTCCTCTTATTCCTGCAATTCAGGAAATGTATGCTGAGCCTTTCAGTCTTTGGGTATTGAACTATCCCGTGAACTTTGATGAAGCAGGTGCTATAATCTCCGGCGGTCTTGGTTACTGTATCACATTTAACGTTGCAAATATCATAGCTCAGATTGTTGCTTTCTTTGTAAACAAAGAAAAAACATTCAATTCAGGTGCTAATGTTGCAATTACGCTTCCTATCTACATTGTATTCACTATCGCACTTGTTTTCTTTTCTGCTTGGCTTTCACCCACCCTCAATACTCTTTTCCTCGGTTTCGGCTGGTCAGAGGGGCTTGCACGTAATGCTGCAATGATGATCTGCTCTGCACTTCAGTTCTTCCTTTATTTCCCCGTTGACAAGATTCTTTTCCACAAGAAAAAGGAAGAAAAAGCAAACTGAGTTTTTTGCAGAGATTACATAAATGATTAAAGGACTGTATGGTTATCCGATACAGTCCTTATTTTTACGGTGTTATTCTGTTTGTTGTTATTGTCTTAATTCCGAATATGTTAAGTATATCGGCATGAAGAGGTAAGTCAACAGTCCATGCGGCACATTGGAGATTATTTTCCTGTGCATATTTTACGGCATCATTCATTTTGAAAATATATCCGCCGTTTATATCAACACCGATATTGCCGTTTTCTATACAAATATCAACATCTTCTTTTGTAAGATTATTTGTAACATACATTAACTGAATATCACTGTCAAGTTCTCTTATTCCGAGAAGTGCTTCCATATCAAATGAAATAATAACCGCTTTTTCTGAAAGAGAATAGTCGTCGATAATTTTCAGAAGATTCCCGAATGCAACGGGATCGTAGCCTTTGATTTCTATGTAAGGAATAATATCGCTGACGCTGATAATTTTCAGTGCGTCATCCAATGTCGGCAGCTTCAGATTTTCATAGTTTTTAATGCCTTTTCCGTTATCAATATTAAAAGCAAGGAGCTCTTCATAAGTATATGTATTAATATCTCCCGTACCGTCAGTCATTTTGTCAATATCACTGTCATGATTCAATACCCAAACGCCGTCTTTTGTTGTATGAATATCAAATTCACAGCCGTAAAAGCCTTCATTTATTGCACCTTCAATTGCAGGAATTGTGTTTTCGGGATAAGCTGAAGAAAAACCGCGGTGGGCTACAAACATCTGCGGATTATTGGTATGTGCGGTAACGGTAAATGAACTGCTGATGGGAGTTGTTGTAAGCTGAATTGTAAGGAAAGCTCCTAATAAAACAATTATTACAGCTACAGTTATCAATACTTTCTTTTTCATAATGTCCTCCGCGAAGCTTTTTCTATATTATAGGATAAATGTTTTTTTTATTCAAGAAAAACATATATTATTATTGTAATTTTAATATATTTGTGATAAATTAATCTCTGGTTTTGAAAGGAGAGTTTTCGAGTGAAAGAATTTGAGCTTAAGACCTGTAAGGTTGAATCTGTGGAATTTATAAATAAGCTTCCTTCAAATGTAAAAATAGAACTAAGTAATAAATATTCATATAATGTCGGTTATTCAAAGCTTAATACCTGTTCGGGAGAATTTAAGGCAGAGATATTTGATAAGAATTCACCTGAGCGTTTTCGTATTTTAGTTGTAATGAAAGGATTTTTTACAATAAGTGAAGGTATAGCAAAGGAACAGCTTCATATAAAAACCTATGATGCAATTTTTCCTCATGTGAAGGCTTTTGTCAGCACTTTAACTTCAAATGCCGGAATACCACCGATATTTATCCCTTATATTGATATATCCAATCAAAGTATATATAGGGTCGAAATGCCCGGAAAAATAAAGAGAACAGAGGAAGAGGAATGAAAAAAAGAGATATTTTTCTGATAATACTCAGGTGTGTTGTTGCCCTCACGCTTTTTACTGTTGCAATTGTTTATTATGATGAATTATCTACTGTTGATGTAAAAGCAATTGCCTCATTAACAGATAAGCTGCCTGTAATGATAGTAATGATATTGGCACTTTATGTAGTTAAGGCATTGGTTTTTGTTGTACCTGCTTCCTTAGTCTATGTTGCAGTCGGAGCAATAATGAATCCCGTACTTGCAGTATTTGTAAATCTTTTTGGTATCTTTATTGAGGTTTCCGTAACTTATTTTCTCGGAAGCTTTCTCGGTAAAGACGCAGTGCACAAGCTGCTGTCTAAAAAAGAAATAGGCAGAAAGCTTCTTGAAAAAGATATTCAGAGTAAGGCATCTGTTCTTGTTTCCATCAGAGCTATTCCTGCGTTCCCCATAGATTTTGTAAGCTTGTTTTACGGAGCTTCGGGTTGTTCGTATCTCAAGTATGCCCTTCTTTCACTTGCTGGTATAGCTTGGAGAGTAATTCTTTTTACGATATTGGGAGATGCAATATTCAAATGGATACCTATGGATAAAATAATTCTGATAGCAATTTGTCTTATTCCCGTAGGTGTTGTTTATTATCTCATTAAAAAGTTTATTTTAGAGCCTAAAAAAGTAAAAGAATCAAAAAGTCAGGAGTGAGCAAAATGAAATTAGCAGTAATAGGCGGCGGTGGCGTAAGATCAATGTTTCTTGCAAAATCCATAGCCGCAAAAGCCGAAAAGCTCGGTATAACTGAACTTTGCTTTATGGATACTGACGAAGTAAAGCTTAATATATTCGGCAAAATGGCAGGTAAGGTTTCAGAAATGATTGCCCCCGAATTAAAATTTACTCTCACAAGTAACAGCATAGAAGCTGTAACGGATGCTGATTATGTTATTACAACAATAAGAGTCGGCGGCGACTCAATGAGAGTAAGAGATGAAAGAATTGCCCTTGGAATGGGACTTCTCGGACAGGAAACCACAGGCGCCGCAGGCTTCAGCTTTGCTATGAGAAGTATTCCTGCACTGCTCGGATACTGTGAAGATATAAAGAGATATGCAAAATCCAATGTAAAGGTATTTAACTTTACAAATCCTGCAGGGTTGGTTTCTCAGGCATTGAGTGACAAGGGGTATAACTTTACATTTGGAATATGTGATGCTCCGAGCGGTATGCTTCATTCTTTTGCTGATCTTTTAGGGGTAGCTTCCGACAGAGTCTACGGCGATATATATGGGCTCAATCATCTGTCATTCTTTAATAAGATCACACTTGACGGTGAGGATATTATTGAGAAGCTTATAGACAATGACGAAGCATATAATCAAACGGATATGAGATATTTTTCCAAGAGTATGCTTCAGGAAAGGCATTTTATACCCAATGAATATCTCTATTATTTCTTCAACAGAGAAAAGGCAGTAGCTAATATTCTGAATTCCGATAAGACCCGTGGTGAACAAATTGAAGAAATCAATAAAATGATGATAGATGAGCTTTTAAATGTAGATATTGAAAACGATTTTGACACGGCTCTGGAGATTTTTGAAAAATACTACGGTATGCGTGAAAACTCATATATGTCAAGCGAAACAGGTGTTTCAAGACAAAAACAATGGAAATTTGATCCGTTTTCTGAGGATGACGGCGGTTATGCAGGTGTAGCATTAAGATATATTGAAATAGTAAACAGAGGAAAGTCGGGTGAAATGATTTTCTGTACCAAAAATAACGGTGCTATCCCGAATCTGGAAAATGACGATATTGTTGAAATTACATGCGAAGTCAGCAAAAATGAGATCGTTCCTCATAAATTTGAGCTTAATAATCTAGACTCGTATGCAATGGAGCTTATCAGGCGTATGAAATTATATGAAAGAAAATCCGCCGCTTCAATTTTAGCACATGATAAATCTGCAGCTATTGAAGCAATGGCACTTCATCCGCTTGTTGAATCTTATTCTCTTGCAGAGCAGCTTATTGAAAATTATATTGAACTGAATAAGGATTACAGCTTCGGCTGGAAATAATAAAAACCACCGGTTTTTCCGGTGGTTTTTGTTTACAGCAATTTAGCTGCGGCTTTATCAATAAGAAGAATTGCATCGGGGTGCTTCTGAAGAATTGAAGCAGGGCAATTAGGTGTCACTTCACCGTCAATGGTGGCTTTTATTGCATCTGCTTTGGCGTCTCCCGTTGCAATAAGAACTATCTTTTTAGCCTTCATAATGGAATTGATACCCATTGTAAGTGCATAACGGGGCATTGAATCATTTTCAAAATAAATGCTGTTTGATTTAATTGTGCTGTCAGTAAGCTTTACCTTGAAAGTACCGTCAGAAAATGTATCGCAGGGTTCGTTAAATCCTATATGTCCGTTGGTTCCGATTCCGAGAAGCTGAATGTCTATTCCGCCAGCTTTATCAATTGCTGCATCAAAAGCCTTAGCTTCTGCATCTGCATCAGCTGCATTGCCGTCAAGGATGTGAACATTTTCTTCTTTTATGTCAACGCTGTTGAAAAGATTTTCATGCATAAAGGTGTAGTAGCTGTTTTTGTCATCTCTGGGAAGATCGCAATATTCGTCAAGATTGAAAGTTTTAACCTCTTTGAAACTCAATTTGCCGTTGTTATATCTTTTTATCAGCTCATTGTATGTTTTTACGGGTGAAGCACCTGTTGCAAGGCCGAGAACACATTCGGGCTTTTTGATAATAAGTTCACTGAAAATATCAGCGCAGGCTACAGCGATTTCATCTGCAGTGTTAAAAATTCTTACTTCCATATAAAAACCTCCAAATAATAATACGGTATAATTATAATATTCATTTTTTTTAATGTCAACATAAATAATAAAGCGAATAATGCTGAAAAATGCTTGTATTTAGAAAAGGTCTATGATAAAATCAAATAAATAAATTGTTGGAGGATCACTATGTCTGAAAATTATTCTTTCCGTTCTGCTATGAATGGTTTTAACAGAAATGATGTAATAATATATATTGACGGAGTTCTTGCAGAAAAAGCAAGAGCTGAAGAAAAAGTTGCCGCACTCGAAAAAGAATTGGAATCCCTCCGAGGTGAAAATGAAGCTCTGAAAAAGGCTATTGATGAGGAAAACGAAAAGAAAAGCAATAATGAGAAATGTTCAGAGTGTGATGTTTCAAAGGTATATGAAGCACGTCTTGGTGCTGCTATGCTTGATGCAAAGAGATTTTCCGAGATACTTGTAAAGGAAGCAAATGACAAGGCTTCGGGAATTTTCTCGAATGCCTATGCTTCGGCAGACGCTACTTCAACAAAGGCAAAGAGTATTTCTCAGAATATTTCCGATATCAACAATCAGTTTAATCTTGCGTTTAAGGTATTGCTTGATAATATGAATTCGCTCGGTAAGTCACTTGATTTATTTAAGCGTGAAGTGCAGCAGACAGGCTCAAAATTTGACTTTCTGACTGATTTTGTTCCTGTAGAAAATGATTCACACTTAAAACATACAATTGAAACGGTAGTGCCTCAAATCGGGTCTTCTGATGTCAATTTCGATGATGCGGATGAGTTTGATATCAGAGTGGATATAAATGATTGATAGGTATTTAACTACAGAAGAATTAAAAAACTGTGCATCACAGCTTAGATGCTCGCAGAAGATTTATCTCAGCGGTGTGATATATACTGCAAGAGACGCGGCACATTCAAAGATATGTAAGCTTATTGAAGAGAATAAAGAATTGCCCTTTGATATTTCGGGTGCGGTTATATATTATGCAGGACCGACCCCGTCAAAAGAAGACGGCAGTATAGGCAGCTTCGGACCTACAACATCGTCAAGAATGGACCGTTTTTCTCCGATGCTTCTTGACAGAGGGCTTCTTGCCATGATAGGAAAGGGCAACAGAAATGCCGAGGTAACAGATGCTATAGTCAGAAATAAAGCTGTATATTTTTGTGCAGGCGGCGGTTTAGGTGCTCTTATAAGCCGCAGTATTGAAAGAGCAGAAGAAATAGCCTTTCCCGAACTCGGTTGTGAGAGTGTCAAAAAATTATATGTTAAAGATATGCCGCTTATTACTGCGGTTGACTCATTCGGTGATTCAATATTTAATTTAAGGTGAAAATATGTCAGGTAATCAGCTTCTTGAATTAAGAAAAAAGATTATAGAGAAAGATTTTTCCCGTATGAATAATATGCAATTCAAGGCAGTGACCACTGTTAAGGGGCCACTGCTTGTTCTTGCAGGTGCGGGAAGCGGAAAAACCACGGTTATTGTCAACAGAATTATTAATCTCATAAAATACGGAGATGCATATAATTCAGACAGAATTCTTACAGGCTTTACGGATAATGCTGCTGAAAAGCTTAAGCAGTATCTTGACGGAGATACATCTGTATATTCCGAAATCCTGCCTATGCTCAGTGTTGATGCACCTGCTCCGTGGCAGATACTTACCATAACATTTACAAATAAGGCTGCAAATGAATTAAAAGAACGCCTTGTGAATTCTCTCGGAGAAGCGGGAAATGAGATATGGGCAAGTACCTTCCATTCTGCATGTGTACGTATTTTAAGAAGATTCGGCGACAGAATAGGCTTTTCTACTCATTTTACAATTTATGATACAGATGATTCCAAAAGGCTCATTAAGGAATGTCAGAGACAGCTTAATATTGACGATAAAAGGCTTCCGCATAAATCAATTCTTAATGAAATAAGCCGTGCGAAGGATTCTCTCATTGAGCCTTCCGAATACTTAAAAGAAGCAGGCGCTGATATGCGAAAATTGGATATCGCAAAAGCTTATGAAAGATATCAACAGCTTCTTCAGAATGCAGATGCAATGGATTTTGACGATATAATCGTTAATACTGTAAAGCTTCTTAAAACAGACAGGGAAGTGCTTGATTATTACAGAAACCGATTCAGATACATAATGGTCGATGAATATCAGGATACAAACCATGCGCAATATGTATTGGTAAGTCTTCTTGCAGGCGGCCATAATAACTTATGTGTTGTCGGTGATGATGACCAGAGTATCTATAGCTTCAGAGGTGCTACAATTGAAAATATTCTCAGCTTTGAGAATCAGTTTAATAATGCGGTTGTTATAAGATTGGAAGAGAATTACCGTTCTACACAGACCATTCTTGATGCTGCCAATGCCGTGATCTCTCATAACAGTGAACGAAAAGGGAAGAGTCTTTGGACTTCAAACGGTATGGGAGAAAAAATAACACTGAAGGCTTGTGCGGATGATATAAGTGAAGGTAATTTTGTCGCAAATTCCATTATGGACGCAGCTTCCGATAAAGTTCCTTTTTCCGATAATGCTGTTTTATACAGAATGAATGCACAGTCAAATATAATAGAGCGTGCTCTTGTAAAATCGGGTATTCCGTACAGGATAATCGGCGGTCACCGATTCTATGACAGAAAAGAAATTAAAGATGCTCTGGCTTATCTTGCCGTGGTTTCAAATCCCAATGATAATATAAGATTAAGAAGAATTGTAAATGAACCTAAAAGAGGTATCGGAGAAACTACAATTAACAGTCTTTTTGAAATTTCCTCCAGATTAGGTGAGAGTGTATTCTCTTTAATGGACACTGCTGATGAATATTCGGCTCTTTCGAGAAGTGCATCAAAGCTTAAGCTTTTTGCAAAAATGATAAATACATTTGCAAGGCTTCGTGAAAGCAACACCCTTGCGGAGCTTTTCAGAATAGTAATGAATGAATCAGGCTATATTGCGGCTCTTGACTCGGATGAGAAGCGGGAAGAAAGAATAGAAAACCTTGACGAGCTTTATTCAACTATTGCAAGATATGAAGAAGAAAACGGAGAAAATGCAACACTTGAAGGTTTTCTTGAAGAAGTCGCCCTTCTTTCGGATATAGATAATTACAATGCCGAGCTTGATACCGTTACATTGATGACTCTTCATTCTGCAAAGGGACTTGAATTTCCTTATGTTTATATAGTCGGTATGGAAAACGGTGTATTTCCGTCAATGCAGTCTATATATGAACCGTCATTAATGGAAGAAGAAAGAAGACTTGCTTATGTCGGTATAACAAGAGCAAAAAAGAAGCTTTATATAACGAGAGCGCTCAGCAGAATGCAGTTCGGAAAAACAAGTATGAATTTAGCATCTGAGTTTATACGGGAAATTCCTATAGATCTTATTAATGATATCTCTGAACCGAGAACACAGTATTCTTCATCATACTCATTTTTATCAAAAGGAAGCTATGGCGGATATTCCGATACAAAATATCAGGATACGCAAAAAACGGTCTATAAGCCTGGCTCCGGTCTTTTTGAAAGCACAATGTCTGACAGTAAAAATGCAAGCGCTGTCGGATTTAAAAAGGGTGACAGCGTTTATCATAAAAAGTTCGGAAAAGGACTTGTACTTGCCACACAGCCGCTTGGCAATGATATTCTCTTAGAGGTCGCTTTTGAATCAGTCGGAACAAAAAAGCTTATGGAGAAAATGGCAAGATTAGAAAAAATATAACCCTCAGGAGTATTCCTGAGGGAATAAAAAGCTCTTATCTCAGCTTTTGAAATCTGTAGCTTATCAGCTCTTTTTCTTTGTCGAAGCGGTATATGCTCATTATAAGACCTATTCCTATGTAAATACACATATTTGACGAACCGCCTGCACTGAAAAATGGAAGTGTAATTCCGATAACAGGGAAAATAACAAGGCACATTCCGATATTTATTATTACCTGAGAAGCTATCATTGCTGCCATTCCGTAGCACATAAGAGAGGTTGCACTGTCTTTTGATTTGTGGCCTACATGGATAATTTTAACTGTGATCGCGATAAGGATTGCGAGTGCAAGTATGCAGCCTATCAGTCCTAATTCTTCACCGATACAGGTAAAAATCATATCATTTTCACTTTCGGGAACGATTTCATTCTGCGTATATTTTCCGTTGAAAAGTCCCTGTCCCGTAAGTCCGCCCGAGGCGATTGCTTCAATACCTCTGTTTTGCTGATACATGATATCGGGGTATCTCTCAGGATAAATAAGTCCGAGAAAGCGTTCTTTCTGAGTTGAACTGAAAAAGAAATACCATATTGCAGGTATCATGGCGCAAACACCTGCGAGACCTATGGCAAAGTATCTGAGCTGTACGCCTGCGCAGAAAAGCATGGAAATGAAAATTATTATAAAAACAAGTGCACTTCCGAGGTCTCCCGAAATAATAACAAGTCCTGCGGGAATAAGACCGTGAACGCATAAAAGAAAAAGATGGAAAATACTTTTCAGCTTATCTCTTACCAGTTCAATGTGCATACCAAAGGTAATTATAAAACCTATCTTAACAAGCTCGGACGGCTGAAAAAACATGCCTGTTGAGCCTAAAACTATCCATGTTTTTGCATCGGGGCGTTCTTCGGGGCCTACTCCTATCAAAAGCACCAGAAACATCAAAAGGATACATACAGCGCCTATAAGCGGAAACATCTTTGTTATAAACTTGTAATCAATAAAAGAAATAATGACGGCAAAAGCTACGCCGATAGCAACAGCCAGAATCATTGTTCTTGTATCTCTGGAAATTATTGCATCCTCTTCAATGCTGAGCTGCGTTGCGCTGTGAACCATTAAAATGCCGAATATGGAAGCTGCAATGCAAAAAAATAACAGCAGCAGATCAGTTTCTTTTATTGTTGACTTTATAAATTTTATTAATTTTGTCATTTTATTTGCTCCAAAAAAATTATAGTTACATTATATCCGTTTAAGTGTAATTTTTCAATAGAAATATTATTCATGAGGGGAATGTTTATGAAAGAGTTTTTTTCTTTTTCTGAAGAAGAGACAATGAAAATAGCCGAAACCGTTTGTAAGAATATCAGCGGCGGAACCGTTGTTGCTTTCTCAGGCGGAATGGGTATGGGAAAAACTGCTTTTGTCAGAGGTGCATTAAAGGCATACGGAAATGATTCCTTTGTCAGTTCGCCTACCTTTTCATTGGTACATGATTACGGCGGAGAGCCTCATGTCTATCATTTTGATATGTATCGTGTAACATCTTTTGAGGATCTTTATTCCACGGGATTTTTTGATTATCTTGATGAAGGCTCCGTTTTGTTTATTGAGTGGAGCGAAAATATTGAAAATGCTTTACCCGATAATACAGTGCGTATAGATATTTCTCAAGGAGAAAACACAGATGAGAGAAAAATTACTGTAACAGGAGGTAATTTTTAATGCTGATACTCGGAATTGACACTTCGGCAGTAGCTGCAGGTGCTGCAGTTATTAAAGACGGAAAAGTTATAAGTGAAACATACTTAAATACAGGTCTTACACATTCACAGACAATAATGTGTCTTATTGATACAGCACTTAAAAATGCTGATATTGATTTCAGCAAAATCGACGCTGTCGCAGTTGCGGCAGGGCCGGGCTCCTTTACGGGAATAAGAATAGGTGTTTCAGCAGTAAAAGGACTTTGCTTTGCTTCGGACAAGCCGTGTTTTCCCGTATCGACTCTTGAAGCACTTGCAAATTGCGCGGATATTGACGGATTTATTATATGTCCTGTAATGGATGCACGTTGTATGCAGGTTTACTGTGCGTTATTTGAAAAGAACGGAGATGAGCTTTTGCGTATATCTGAGGATGCTCCGAAAACTCTTGAAGAGTTAAGCGGTGAACTTAAAGCTATCGGTAAAAAAGTTCTTCTTATTGGTGACGGAAGCGATATCGCTTATAAATTTTTTGCAGAAAAAGGTCTTGATGTAAGAAAATTTCCCGAAATTTATAAATATCAGCACGCTTCGGGAGTTGCAATTGCCGCTTACAGAAACTATAATAAAGGTGTAGGTTTTATTTCTGCTGATATGTTGAAGCCCGATTATCTGAGGCTTTCACAGGCAGAAAGAGAATTAAAAAAATCAGGAGATGATAAAAATGATAGCATTAAGCAGTGACCATGCAGGTTATCCCTTAAAAGAAGCCATTAAAGAGTATTTTGTTGAAAACGGAATTGAATTCGAAGATTGCGGCGCATATAGCACTGACAGTGTAGATTATCCTTATCAGGCAAAAAAGGCTTGCGATCTTGTTGTTTCCGGAAAATGCGACAAGGCAATTCTTTGCTGCGGAACAGGTATCGGAATTTCAATGGCTGCAAATAAGGTGAAAGGAATCAGAGCTGCTTGCTGTTCTGATTATTTCAGTGCAAAGTTTACAAGACTTCATAATGATGCAAATGCACTTTGTCTCGGTGCTAGAGTTATCGGTGTCGGTGCAGCTATTGAGCTTGTTGATGTTTTTATCAATACAGAATTTGAAGGCGGCCGTCATCAGAGAAGAGTAGATCAGATTACGGAAATCGAAAACATGTAAGCTAAAAGAAAGGAAGTTTGTCATGGGTAATATTGTAATTACAAACCATCCTCTTATTCAGCATAAATTATCCATTCTCAGGGATAAAAACACTCCCTCGAAGGATTTCAGAGCAATTATAGGTGAAATTGCCATGCTCATGTGTTATGAAGCTACAAGAGATCTTGAGCTTCATGAAATTGAGGTTGAAACCCCTGTTGCTGTTGCAAAGGTAAAAGAGCTTTCAGGTAAGAAGCTCGCCATTGTTCCCATTCTCAGAGCGGGACTTGGTATGGTTGACGGTATCACTGCACTTATTCCCTCTGCAAGAATAGGTCATATAGGTCTTTACAGAGATCCTGATACCCTAATGCCGGTTGAATATTACTGTAAGCTTCCTCATGATATTGCAGAGCGTGATGTCATTGTAGTTGACCCGATGTGTGCTACGGGCGGAAGTGCTATTGATGCAATTACACAGATAAAAAAGAGAGGCCCAAAGCACATTAAATTTATGTGTACCATAGCCGCTCCGGAAGGAATCAATGCTTTGGCTGAAGCTCATCCGGATGTGGATATTTTCTGTGCTGCAATGGATGAATGCCTTAATGACCACGGATATATAGTTCCGGGACTCGGCGATGCCGGTGACAGAATTTTCGGAACCAAATAAAATGAAAAAAGGGGCTGAAAAAACAGCCCCTTAAACTATTTATTATCATCAGAAGAGAAGAGATTTATCCTCACCTATACCTGCCATTCCGTCAACGATATATTTGTTTCCGTCGGGATCGCAGACATAGCCTTTTAATTCACCGAAGGTAATATGATAATCAATGTTGATAATTCCCGTTGTTACTTTCATAAGGAATTCATCACCGATATCAAAGGTAATATTTACCATACCTTTTGTGTCCTCAATATGCCATAGGAACGGAGTTTCGTGCTTAAAAACTACGGGAGTAAGAAGTGTGGAATCACCTTCAAACCAGATAAGATTTTCATTGAAATCATCCTGATTTACGGATTGATTTCTTGTGAGATTAAAGCCGAAATACTGTTCTTTTCCGTCAATCTCTTTTTTGCCCATGGTTGTTACCCAGTCATAATGAGCACGTCTCGGATAATAACCTCTGTGATCATCTATGATTGCGGCGGTGGAGGAGTCTGCAACAAATCTTTCTCCGTTGAATTCAAGATAGCCTTCAACTGCAAAGAGATCCTTTTGTGTATAAAGAGGTCTGTTTGCATCAAAGGGGATGTTTACAACGCTGGGTTTAGATACTCTTGTGAGTTTTACTCTGTAGTCAACGGTTCCCGCTTTTTTGTTTGAAGCATATCCTGAAACAATAGCTTCACCTCTCTGGAAATTATTGACATATCTGATTTTGACTTTTTTTCCTTTTGAATAGGTTTCTGATGAATTGATTATTGTATCGGAAATACAAGCCTTTGACGAGGGAAGCATTTCCTGCCAGTAGGTGCATTTCTTTGTTCTTTTATCGTAAATTACCGTTAATGCTGTGCCGAAAAGACCCATATCGCAAACTGCGGTAAGAAGAATTACCTTGTCAAAATTAATTTCGGTAGCTTCCCATAAAGTTAATCTGAATTTATTGAATAAATTCGGCAGGGAAGACGGACGGTTGACCTTCAGAAAGTCCATTTTCTGGAATTCTTTATCGAATGTGCCGAAATGACAGTTTCCGAATTCGTCAATTATATTTTCGGGTGTCGGAACAGCTTCTCTTTTTGGGGAAAGAAATGATTTGAAATCCATGGGTTTGCTCCTTTCATTTATCTGAAATAATTATACAGTAAAATTCTTCATATTGTCAATATAAGCAATAATTTACAGTCTCTTAACACATATAAATATTAACAGCCTTATTATATAAAAAGAAAGGTGTGGAATTATGGGAAATGTAAAATCTCAGAAAAAACTGAATAAACCCTTGAAAATTTTAATCTCTGTACTCACGGCATTTTTATTATTTGTCGGATTTTTATTGTTTATGGTGCTTTTTGATTTCGGTGACGAGCCTCAGACATATGAAACCGATAACCCCTATATCGTTGAATACGGAAAAACCATGACATCAGCTCACCGTTCAGGTGCGGGAATTTTCCCCGAAAATACTATGATGGCATTTGAAGGCTGCATAAATTCAGATGAATTTAAGACTGACATATTCGAATTTGACCTTCATATAACAAAAGATAGTGAGCTGATACTGCTTCACGATTCAACATTAGACAGAACAACAGATGCCGAAGAAGTGTTCGATACACGCGGAGTACGCCCCGAAAATTATACATATGAAGAATTACGGCAGATAAATTTCGGTGACGGCTTTAAGGATGAAAAGGGCGAATATCCTTATAAAGGACTTAAAGGTGAAGCTGTTCCCGAAAACCTTAAAGCGGCAAAGCTTCAGGATGTTCTTGAATATCTGGGCACTAACGGAGATTTCAGATATATAATCGAAATCAAAAACGGCGGTGAGCTCGGTTTCAAGGCAACGGATATTCTTTATGAAGTGTTATCCGAGATGAATATGCTTGACATGGTTGTTGTCGGCACTTTTAACGGTGAGGTTTCAAGGTATATTACCGATAATTATCCTTTAATGCACCGTTCCGCCGGTATTTTTGAGGTTGTTGTGGTTTATATCGCTTCCTTATTCAATTTCTCGCTTTCTGAGGACTTTTTCACATTTTCTGCACTTCAGGTGCCCCACGACACCCCTATAATTGATCTTTGCACTCCCCGTTTTTGCAATTATGCTCATAAGAATAATCTTGCTGTTCAGTACTGGACCGTTAATGATGCCGAAAAGGCTGTGCTTCTTGAAAAAGCAGGTGCAGACTGCGTTATGTCCGATATTCCCGATGTGGTATACGAAGTGCTGAATACGGACGAATAAAGGTGATAACTGTGAATATTAATGAAATTTTATCTAAAGTAGACCATACACTTCTTAACCCTGCCGCTACAACGGAAGAAATAAAAGCCATCTGCGATGACGGGATAAAATACGGCTGTGCGAGTGTATGTATTCCTCCGTCTTTTGTAAAGTTCGTTAAGGACTATGTAAAAGATAAAATTGCCGTTTGCACAGTTATAGGTTTCCCGAACGGTTATAATTCAACTGAAGTAAAATGCTATGAAGTTGAAAACGCAGTAAGAAGCGGTGCTGATGAAATTGACATGGTCATAAATATCGGCAAGGTTAAGGAAGGGAAGTTTGAAGAAATACTTTCTGAGATAAATGCCGTAAAACAGGCTTGTAACGGAAAGCTCCTTAAGGTTATAATTGAAACCTGTTTATTGACCGAAGAGGAAAAAATCAGAATGTGCGAAACTGTTTCTTCCTCCGATGCAGATTTTATCAAAACTTCTACAGGCTTTTCTTCGGGAGGGGCTACCAAAGAAGACATCGCTTTGTTTTCAGAATATTGCAGTGGTAACATAAAAATAAAAGCGGCAGGCGGTATTGCATCATTACAGGATGCTGAGGATTTTATAAGGCTCGGTGCTTCAAGACTGGGAACAAGCCGCATAGTAAAAATCATAAAAAGTGAAAGTAATATAACGGGTTATTGATAATAAGAACAGTTTTTGCATAGATATTATCAATTCAATATATATTGCTTTTTGAAGTAATTTGTGTTAAAATTCTGATATTATTAAAAAGGAGTTGTTATTTTATGGATATTCCCGCACTTGTTCCTGCTGAACAGTGGAATGCGATTACCACCTGGCTTAATACCACATTCGAAACCTTCGATTATAAAATCCTTGAGTTTTATAATACCTTACATACAGGTCCTCTCGGCGGTTTCTTTGATTTCTTCTTTGAAGCATACACACATCTCGGTGATGAAGGCTTACTTTTTATTGTTCTGGGTATAATTTTCCTTCTTTTCAAGAAGACAAGAAAAGTCGGATTCGGAATGCTTTTTGCGGTTATTATCGGTGCGCTGTTTACTAATGTTACAATCAAGCCCTTGGTTGCGCGTCCGAGACCTTATGTTACAAATCAGGTCTTCCAGGATTGGTGGTTAGCTGTGGCACACGGTCTTGAAGGTGAAAAATCCTTCCCCTCAGGTCACACCACTTCAACTGTTGCCGCTTTGATCCCCGTATTTATGATGACCAATAAGAAAAAGAGCTGGATCGTGCTTGTTCTTGCAGTTTTAATGGGCGCATCAAGAAACTACATAATGGTTCATTTCCCCTCAGATATTCTCGGTGGTATCATTATCGGTGTTATTGCAGGACTTTTGGCTTGCCTTATCATGAAGCTGATTTACGATGCTGCAAATAAAAACGGAAACAAGCTCGGTAATAAATTCGTTGAATTTGATCTTGCTGAGGTAATAAAAAATAAAAAGAAAGCATAAATTTTTATTCGCTGCCGGTTTTTTCGGCGGCGATTTTTTTGTATATTATTTATTATTATATTGCAATCAGTATAAAGCTGGTATATAATTATACTGACTAAATATGGGGTGTAAATACTATGCTGGTATCAATGAAATCTCTTCTGGAAAAAGCACAGACAAAAAACTGTGCTGTCGGCGCCTTCAGTGTCGGCAATATGGAAATGGTAATGGGTGCAGTAAAAGCTGCAGAAGAGCTCAATACTCCGATAATTCTTCAGATTGCAGAAAAAAGGCTCAAAAATTCACCGCTTGAATTAATGGCACCTATGATGGTATCTGCCGCCAAAAATGCAAAGGTCGATATTGCCGTTCATCTTGATCATGGACTGACAGTAGATTGTATACAAAAAGCTCTTGATTACGGTTTTACTTCCGTAATGCTTGACTGTTCACTAAAGCCGCTTGAAGAAAATACTGCTCTTACAAAAAATATCGTGGCTTTAGCTAAAAAAACAGGTGCAACCGTGGAAGCTGAGCTCGGTGTTGTCGGCGGAAATGAAGGCGATACCGAAGAGCATATAATCACCTGTACAGATCCCGATACAGCAAAAAAATTCTGTGATGAAACAGGTGTTGATGCACTTGCGGTGGCAATAGGAAATGCACACGGAAATTATCCGGTTTTGCCCGAGCTTCGTTTTGATGTTCTTGAAGAAATAAACAACAAAACAGATATTCCTCTTGTTCTTCACGGTGGCACGGATATTACCGATGAGATGTTCAGAAAAGCAATAACTCTTGGAATCAGAAAAATAAATATCGCAACAGCAAGCTTTGACAGCTTGACGGAATATGCAAAGAATTATTTAAGCACGAGCGAAACAACCGATTATTTTACACTCTCAGAAATAATGGTGCAGGGTGTATATGAAAATGTAAAAAGGCATATTAATATATTCAACAATAAGGAGAATTGATATGAATTATATCGAATTTGACAAGACAAAAAAATACGACCTTATTCTTGTAGGCAGAGTGGCAGTTGACTTTAATCCCGTGGACTACTACTGCCCCCTTAATGAAAGCACAACATTTAAGAGATATCTCGGCGGATCTCCCGCAAATATCGCTGTAGGTCTTGCCCGCCTTGGCAAAAAGTGCGGATTTTTCGCAAGAGTATCAGATGATCAGTTCGGTACTTTTGTGACAGACTTTTTCGATAAAGAGGGAATAGATACTTCAAGAATAGTTCGTTGCAAGAACGGTGAAAAGATAGGACTTACTTTTACTGAAATTAAGTCTGAGACCGAAAGCAGCATTGTAATGTACAGAAATGAAGCAGCCGACCTTAAACTTGAATGTGAAGATATCGACGAAGAATATATTAAAGAGGGTGCTGCTGTTCTTATTTCAGGTGTAGCACTCGCAGAAAGCCCCTCAAGAGAAGCTTCTCTTAAAGCAATGCAGCTTGCAAAGAAAAACAATATTCCTGTTATTTTTGTTCTTGACTACAGAGCATATAACTGGAAGAATAAGGATGAAATTGCGGTTTACTACTCAATCGTTGCTTCAAATGCAGATATGATAATAGGTTCAAGAGAGGAATATGATCTTTGTGAGAGCCTTCTTGGTCTTGACGGTACGGATAAAACTTCTGCCGCATACTGGCAGGCAAAGGGCGCAAAGATTGTTATTGTAACTCACGGAAAGCAGGGATCTACCGCTTATACAAATGACGGACAGGATTTCTCTATAAAGCCTTTCCCCGTAAAGCTTCTTAAATCCTTCGGCGGCGGTGACGGCTATACATCAGCATTCCTTTTCAGTCTTTTTGAAGGAAAAGAAATTATTGACTGCCTTGAATTCGGTTCTGCTTCTGCTGCAATGCTCGTTGCAAGTCATGCCTGCTCACAGGATATGCCTACAGTTAAGCAGGTTGAAGATTTTATTGCCGCAGAAAAAGCAGAATACGGCGAAATGGTTGCAAGAGTATAAAGGAGAAACGGTATGTTTGAATATCCCGATTTTGACAGCAATAATGTCCGACTTCTGTGTGAAATGAACGGCAAAAATGCCGAAATGAATATGACTATATATGTCAAAAAGCTTTTTAAGGGAGAAAAGTTCCGGCTTTTTGATGATAAGAATGAAACTGCAGTTCTTCTTTTAAGTGGTAATGTTGTTTTTTCATGGAATGAAGAAACAAGGGAAGGAAAAAGAGAAAATCCCTTTGAAAAGAAGCCTTATGCTCTTCATGTATCAAAAAATACCGCTTTCACAATTGAAGCGGTAGAAGACAGTGAATTTATAGTCGAACAGACTGATAATGATAAAGAATTTGAAGCTCACTTTTATGATCCCGAAAATTGCCTTTATCAGGAATTCGGTCTCGGTCAGTGGGGTGGAGCAGGACACAGAATAGTGTCTACAATGTTTGATTACGATAACGCTCCGTATTCAAATCTTGTTCTCGGTGAAGTATTCACTCAGCCGGGTAAATGGTCAAGCTATCCTCCTCACCATCATCCTCAGCCCGAAGTTTATTATTATCAGTTCGATAAGCCGCAGGGCTTTGGTGCTTGCTATATCGGGGAAGATGTCTTTAAGAGTAAAGACGGCTCTTTCTGCTGTATCCCGTCAGGTCAGGTGCATCAGCAGGCAGCAGCTCCCGGATACGAAATGTATTATGTATGGATGATAAGACATATTGACGGAGATCCGTGGTACAAAACAACCCGCTTTGTGCCCGACGAGCATAAATGGCTTACCGAATGCTAATTACTTTAAGGAGAGAATAAATTATGGCTATAATGACAACAGCACAGGCTCTTGTTAAGTTTCTTGATAACCAATATGTTTCCTTTGACGGAAAAGAAACTAAATTCGTAGAAGGTATTTTTACCGTTTTCGGTCACGGCATCGTATGCGGTCTCGGTCAGGCACTTGACGAAAATCCCGGTTCACTCAAGGTTTTTCAGGGTAAAAATGAGCAGGGAATGGCTCATGCAGCCGCTTCCTTTGCAAAGCAGAATAACAGAAGAAAAATAATTGCCTGTTCTTCTTCTATAGGCCCCGGTGCTGCAAATATGATTACTGCGGCGGCTACTGCAACAGTTAATAATATTCCGCTTCTTCTGTTTCCTGCGGATACTTTCTCCTGCCGTCAGCCCGACCCCGTGCTTCAGCAGTTTGAGCAGAGCTATTCTCTTGCAGTAACAACAAATGACGCATATAAGCCCGTTTGCCGTTACTGGGACAGAGTAGCCCGTCCCGAACATCTTATGAGTGCACTTATAAATGCAATGAGAGTTCTTACAGATACTGCAAACACAGGAGCTGTATGTGTTTCCCTTTGTCAGGATGTAGAGGGCGAGAGCTACGATTATCCCGATTCTTTCTTCGCTAAGAGAGTTCATAAGATAACAAGAATAAATCCCGCTGATGATGAGCTTCAGGATATCTCGGAGATAATTCTTAATTCCAAAAAGCCTCTTCTTATTGCAGGTGGCGGTGTAAGATATTCCGAAGCCGGAAAAACAGTTGAAGATTTCTGTGAAAAGTTCAATATTCCGATTGCAGAAACCCAGAACGGTAAGAGCGCAGTGCTTTCTTCTCATTCTCTTAATCTCGGCGGTGTAGGTGTTACGGGTAATCTTGCAGCAAACAAAATAGCTAAGGATGCTGATGTTGTTATAGGTGTCGGAACAAGATTTTCAGACTTTACAACAGCATCAAAATCCCTTTATCAGAACCCCGATGTTAAGTTTGTAACTATCAATACCGACAGATTTGATGCTTATAAGCTTGATGCAACAAAGTGTGTAGCCGATGCAAAGCTTGCAATTGAAAAGCTCGATAAAATTCTTTCCGAAAAAGCTTATAAAACTGCATATACCAAAGAAATCAGCGATGTTAAAGCCGAATGGGCTAAGGAAATGGAATTCTTAGCTTCTTATACATATGACGATAATTTTGAGCCTCTTATAAAAGCTCGTTATGAAAAGTCTATCCCCGAATTCATGGATATGTATAAGAATGCTCTTACTCAGACACAGGCTTTAAGCTATATCCGTGAAAATATTGCTCCCGATGCAATTGCTGTTGCCGCTTCAGGTTCACTCCCCGGGTGTATGCAGAGAATGTGGACTGCTGATGTCAGAGATACTTATAACATGGAATACGGTTATTCCTGTATGGGCTATGAAATAGCAGGTGCTTTCGGTTCAAAGCTTGCCCAGCCCTCAAGAGAGGTTTATGCTTTCTGCGGTGACGGAAGTTATCTCATGCTTCATTCAGAGCTTGTAACCTCCATTCAGGAAAATGCAAAGATAAATGTGCTTGTTTTTGATAATGCAGGCTTTGGTTGTATCAATAATCTTCAGATGTCTAACGGTATCGGAAATCTTGCAACCGAATTCAGAAAAAGAGATGAAAACGGAAAGCTTTTAGGCGATCTTATGCAGATAGATTTTGCAATGTCTGCCGCAGGCTACGGCTGTAAGACTTATACCGTAAAAACAATGGAAGAATTGAAGTTTGCTTTAGAGGACAGCAAAAAGCAGACCGTATCCACTCTCATTGATATTAAAGTTCTTCCCAAGTCAATGACCGACGGCTACGATGCGTGGTGGCATGTAGGCATTGCTTCAACCTCAGGTAAAGATTCCGTAAGGGATGCTTATAATAAAAAATCAGAAAATCTTAACAAGGCAAGGAGATATTAATATGCTTGATAAAAACAAAGTAAAACTCGGTATTGCTCCCATTGGCTGGACAAATGACGATATGCCTGATCTCGGTGCAGAAAACACCTTCCAGCAGTGCGTTTCCGAAATGGCACTTGCAGGATTTACAGGCTGTGAAGTAGGAAATAAGTATCCCAAGGATACTGCAGTTCTCAAAAAGGCACTTGAACTTCGCGGAATGCAGATTTGTAATGCATGGTTTTCAACCTTCCTTACAACAAAGCCCTATGAAGAAACAGAAAAAGAATTTATCAAGCACATTACTTTCTTAAAGGAAATGGGTGCAAAGGTCGTTGGTGTTTCTGAACAGGGACACTCCATTCAGGGAACAGACCTTTCCATATTCGATGACAAGTATGTTATGAACGATGAAGAGTGGGATATGCTCACCACAGGTCTTAATAAGCTCGGAAAAGTCGCTAAGGACATGGGTATAGCTCTTACGTTCCATCATCATATGGGCACTGTTGTTCAGACAGCAGAAGAAATTGACAGAATGATGGAAAATACCGATCCCGAGCTTTTCAGTCTTCTTTTTGACTCAGGTCACCTTGCATACTGCGGCGAGGACTATATGGCAGTTCTCAAGAAATACGCAAAGAGAATCAAACACGTACACCTCAAGGACATCCGTCCCGAGGTTATCGCTAAGGTTAATGCAGAAAAGCTCAGCTTCCTTCAGGGTGTAAGACTCGGAACATTCACCGTTCCCGGAGACGGCGCAATTGACTTTGCTCCCATTTTTGATGTTCTTGCAGAAACAGGATATGAAGGATATGTCCTTGTTGAAGCAGAGCAGGATCCGGCAATTGCAAATCCCTTTGAGTATGCTCTTAAAGCAAGAAAATATATTGCAGAAAAAGCAGGACTTTAATATATAAGGAGAAGAATAATGGCAGAAAAACTTAAATATTTTTGTAACGGTCAGTATGTAGAATCTAAGACCGATGTTTACTATGATGTTTTTAATCCCTCAACAGGTGAGATAACAGGTCATGCACCTTGCTGCACAGCTGATGAAGTAAATGCCGCTATTGCAGCAGCAAAGGCTGCATACCCGGGATGGAGTGCAACTCCCGCTATCAAGCGTTCACAGATTCTTTTCAAGGTAAGAGAGCTTATTATAGAACACATGGAAGAGCTGACGAGACTTGTTGCAGAAGAAAACGGCAAGGTATGGGCGGAAGCAGAAGGTGATGTTCTCAAGGCAAAAGAGGGAACAGAGCTTGCAATTCAGGTTCCCACTCAGATGATGGGTGAGAGCCTTATGGATGCTTCAAAGGGCTTTGATACAGTTCTTTACCGTGAATCAATGGGTGTTTTTGCAGGTATCGTTCCCGTAAACTTCCCCGCAATGATTCCTTTCGGGTGGATGGTTCCCGTTTGCGTTGCAACAGGTAATACAATTGTTCTTAAGGCGGCATCCCTTACTCCCAGAACGGCTCTCAGAATTGCAGAACTTTACAAAGAAGCAGGTATTCCCGACGGTGTTGTAAATGTTGTTACCTGTTCAAGAAAAGAAATTGATGTAATCTTAGAGCATCCCGATGTAAAGGGTATCACTTTTGTCGGTTCTACTCCTGTCGGTAAGCTTATTTATCAGAAGGCAGCCGCTAATGGTAAGCGTGTTCAGGCTCTTTGTCAGGCAAAGAACCACGCACTCGTTATGGCTGATGCTCCTATTGAGAGAACAGTTGCAGGTATTATAAACTCTGCATACGGCTGCGCAGGTCAGAGATGTATGGCTCTTTCTTGCTGTGTTGTTGAAGAAGCAATTGCCGATGAATTTGTAGCAGAACTCAAGAAGCAGGCATCACAGATTAAAGTCGGTCCCGCAGTTGATAAGACATCAAAGCTCGGTCCCATTACATATAAAAAGCACTATGATGAAGTTATCGCAGACATCGATAAGGGTGTAAGAGAGGGTGCAACTCTCGTTCTTGACGGAAGAAACTGCAAAGTTGAAGGCTTCGAGAACGGCTACTATGTAGGCCCCACAATCTTTGATAATGTTACAGAAGAAATGACTATAGGCAGAGATGAGGTCTTCGGTCCCGTATTGTCCGTTAAGAGATGTAAGTCCTTCCAGGAAGGTCTTCAGATCATGAACAATAACCCCTATGCAAACGGTTCCGTTATCTTTACTCAGAGCGGCTATTTTGCAAGAGAATTTGTCCGTAACACTCACGGCGGTATGGTCGGTGTAAACGTAGGTATTCCCGTACCGATAGGCTTCTTCCCCTTCTCAGGACATAAGGATTCCTTCTTCGGTGATCTTCACTGTCTCGGTAAGGATGCATACCGTTTCTTCACTGAAAGCAAGTGCGTAACTCAGCGTTGGTTTGATGAAGAAGAAAAGACAAATAAAGCTGTTTCAACTTGGGACGGCACTATTTAAGAATTAAAAAGGAGATAAAAATATGCTTACAATTGGTATTATCGGCGCAGGCCGTATAGGTAAGGTTCATCTTGAGTCAATTTCTTATCATGTAAAAAATGCAACTGTAAAGGCAATTGCAGATCCCTTTATGAACGATGAAACAAAGGCTTTCTGTGAGAGCTTCGGCGTTAAAGATATCTACACAGATTACAAAAAGATTCTTGAAGATAAAGAAATTGATGCAGTTCTTGTTTGCTCATCAACAGACACACATTCATCAATTTCAATTGAAGCAATTGAAGCAGGAAAGCACGTTTTCTGTGAAAAGCCCGTTGACCATTCAATCGAAAAGATTCAGGCTGTGTCAGATGCTCTTGCAAAACATCCCGAAATCAAGTTCCAGGTAGGCTTCAATCGCCGTTTTGACCATAACTTTGCTGCTATCAGAAAAGCTTACGATGCAGGAAAGATCGGTGAAGCTCATATTCTTAAGATCACATCCCGTGACCCCGAACCTCCCAATCCCAAGTATATTGCCGTATCGGGCGGTATCTTCCTTGATATGACTATTCATGATTTTGATATGGCATGCTTTCTTACCAACAGCGATGTTGAAGAAGTTTATGTTAATTCCGCAGTTTTAGTTGATCCTGCAATCGGAGAACAGGGCGATGTTGATACAGCTATTATTACAATGAAAATGGCAAACGGCGCACTTGCAGTTATTGATAACTCACGCCGTGCCGCATACGGATATGACCAGAGAGCTGAGCTTTTCGGCTCAAAGGGTATGGTTGCAACTGCAAATGACACTCTCTCCACTGCAGTTATTGCTGACGAAAACGGTGTAACAGGTGAAAAGCCTCTCTTCTTCTTCCTTGAAAGATATATGGGCTCATTCTCCGAAGAAATGCGTCAGTTTGTTGATGCCTGCGAAAATAACCGGGATGTTCCCGTTGGTATCCACGCAGGTATGCAGTCCGTAAAAATCGGTCTTGCAGCTAAGAAATCAGTAGCAGAACACAGACCTGTTGCACTTTCTGAAATCAAATAATAAGGTATAAAAAATCCGTTGTTTTGTTTGTCAGAGCAACGGATTTTTTATTTGCTTGAAAAGCAGACTGTTTTAATGTAGAATAAATAAAAAGCACATTGAAGGGTGAGTATTATGAAAATCAAGCTTATCGGTGAACCGGAAGTTATTATGAGTAATTCCGAAAGTCGGCACAATTATTTCGGTTGGCCTACCATAATAAAACTTCAAAACGGTAGAATTGCCGTAGGTGCATCGGGCTTCAGACTCGACCACGTGTGTCCCTTCGGTAAAGGTGTATTATCGTTTTCCGATGATGAAGGAAAATCCTTTTCTTCGCCGGTGCCTATAATTGACACTGTACTTGATGACAGAGATGTGGGACTTTGTCCTTTCGGGAAAAGCGGACTTATTGTCACATCATTTAATAACACCCGTGAAATGCAAAGAGATCATGCAAATGAGCAAGATGAAAAAATAAAAAATTATATCTATTCATATCTTGATATAATAACAGACGAAGAGGAAGAAAAGGCTCTCGGTGCTGAATTCAGAATTAGCTTTGATAACGGTATCACTTTCGGAAAGATTTATAAAAGTCCCGTAACTTCACCTCACGGCCCTATTGAGCTTAAAGACGGCAGTATTCTTTGGGTGGGGGCCTCTTTCAGAAAAAACGATGTATTTACCAATATTGATGAATATATAGCAGCATATAAACTTGATACAGAAAGCGGTTCTATGAATTATATAGGAAGAGTGCCCGACATATTTGAAAACGGAAAAAAACTTCAATTCAGTGAACCGTATGCTTTTCAGCTGAATGACGGTACAATAATATGTCATTTACGAAGCGAAACTAATTTTACATTGTATCAGACCGTTTCAAAGGATAACGGAAAAATATGGTCAGTTCCCGAAAAGCTGCTTCCCGATAACGGCGGAGCACCTGCACATATTATTGAGCATTCCTCAGGTACTCTTATATCTCTTTACAGCTTCAGACAAGAGCCTTTTGAAATAAGAGCAATGTTTTCAGAAGATAATGGAAAAACATGGGATAAAGATTACACTCTATATGTAAACGGGGTAAGTGACGATTTAGGCTATCCTTCGACAACTGAGCTTTCAGACGGAAGCTTACTTACAGTTTTTTACGCCAAAGAAACTGAAGATTCACCTTGTGTTATTATGAGTCAGAAGTGGGATATAATATTATAACTATATTCATAAAAAAAGAAGCCGAAGTTTTCTTCAGCTTCTTTTTTGCTATTAGTGTCATATGTTCAGCATTGCAAGGGAAAGTATTATCAGTATAAGTGCAAACCACTGTAATTTCGTAAGCTTTTCTTTGAAAATAAAAGCTCCCGTAAGAGAAACTACAAGCATTGTTGCGACACAAAAAGTCGGATATACCACAACAGCGGGAAGTGTTCCCAATGCACCGAGTAAGAATTTTGATGAGAAAAAGTTCGGTATTCCTATAAGAAAACCGAAGAAAAGCTCGCGTTTGCCGGGATGCTCTTTTTTTATTATAGCTAACACCAAGCACAGTATAAATGCAGATGCAAAGGTATAAAACAAATATTGATTGGAAAGTGTTGCTGTTCCCAGGCGTTCAAAGACCTTAGACATTGCATCTGCACTGCCTCCCATTAAAAGAAGAAGTATCAATCCAACACCGAAGTTTTTAACATTTGACTCTTTTTTTATGTTTATCAGTATAATTGCTCCTATTGCAATTATAAAGCCTGCTATCTGGATAATTGTAGGTATCTCGCGAAAGAACAGGACTGATATTACCATAGGAACTAAAAGTCCCAGTTTCATGAAAATAGAAGAGAGCACGATACCGTTTTTGCGGGTATTTAATTGAAGAAGCATAAAGCTTATAAGATAGAGTAAACCGCTTAGTAATCCAAGTAAAAGTGTAACATTAAAGCCTAGTGTTTTAACCGGTAAAATATCAAAGCTTGCATATACAGCACCTAAAAACGAACAGATAAGATAATTTACTGTAAGCATACTTAAATTTGCACTTATTTTATCGGAGCTTATCCGCATTATAATTGAAATCATGGAGCTGCTTAAAATGGCAAGTAACAGAAGTATCATAAATTTCCTCCGCTTAAAATACATTACCACAATTATATCATAAGTTATAAAAATTACAAGAAATAAGACGAATACACTTGTATCCGCCTTATTTTTCTGCTGTTATGCCGCAGCATCTAACATATTTTCAATAAATATACCGTATCCCTTTGTCGGGTCATTTAGGAATACATGAGTAACTGCACCTATTATTTTATCATTCTGAATGATAGGGGAGCCACTCATTCCCTGAACAATACCGCCGGTTATATCCAATAATTCGGGATCCGTTACCTTTAATATCATATTCTTATTATCTTCATCGCTATATATTTTTTCTATTTCAATATCATAATAATCTTTTTTATTTCCCTCAACAGTCGAAATTATCTGTGCGCTGCCTGTTTTAATTTCTTCGGGCAAGGCAACAGGCATTATCTCTCGGGTATCTTCAAAATAGTTTATGGTGCCGTAAATTCCGTTTTCGCAGTTAAGATAAATATCTCCGTATGTGTCTGAGCCGATGCTTCCTCTGAGTTCACCTGCAGTTCCGTTTGTCCCCTTTGTTACACCCGAAAGTGAGGCTGACATAAAAGCTCCGTTTTCAGTCGGAATTATTTTACTTGTGTCCACATCATAAATTCCGTGACCGAGTGCTCCTATGGTTCCCGTTGAAAGATCAACAAATGTCAATGTTCCGATACCGCCCGTTGAATCTCTTATCCATAAACCGCCTTTATAAAGCCCCGTCATAGTCGAAATTTTTGGTGTCAGGTTAATACTTAACTGCTGACCCTCACGCAAAACTTCAAGTTCAAGATTGTTTCCGTCAGACTCTGCTATAATTTCTCCCAATTCGTTGTTGGATGATACTGCTTTGCCGTTTATGCTTATAAGTGTATCTCCAACTAAAAGACCTGCTTCCTCTGCAGGGCTTACAATTCCGTCAGCGCATTCAAAGCTTTCTGTGCCTACTACCAGAACGCCCTTTGTTTTTAAGCGTATTCCCAATAGTTCTCCGCCGACTGCAACATATTTTCTTGAGGTCTTACTGATATTGATATTTTTAACGGGTATCGTTCCGAAAAGCTTGATGTTTGAACTGTTTACTATGCTTGACGAGACAGGTGCTATATCATTTTCAATTTCAGCAGTATAAATTCCTGAAAATGTTATTTTTGAATTTAATACTTTCGCATTGTCAGGCAATACATTATTACCGTAAATTATAAGCGAAAATATTGCAATGCTTACTATTGTAAGAAAAAAAGACAAAAACCTAAAAACCTTTTTCAAACTTTCACCTCCGTACAAATATAATTTGGCTCAAAGAATGAAAATTATTAAAGTTAAACATAGATATTATCGGTAAATATTTTTTGTTTTAACAATATAAAATTTATCAATCAATTGACAAAACGACTCAATATGATAGAATACAATTATTAATTTATATGAGGTCGGATATGGAAATTTTTACTTATGTTATGATAGGTATAGCAATAATAGCAGGTATTGACAGAATAACAGGAAATAAAATAGGAATAGGTGCAGAGCTTGAAAAAGCCGTTATGATGATGGCACCGCTTGCTCTTTCTATGGCAGGTATTCTGATATTAGCACCTTCTATTTCACATCTTTTGCAGGGAGTTGCAGGATATTTCCCCGAATTTTTAGATTTTTCAATCATCCCGTCACTGATACTTGCAAATGACATGGGAGGCGCTCACTTAGCACATGAATTAGCAAAGAATGAAACGATGGGATATTTTAACGGTCTTGTAACTGCTTCAATGATGGGCGCTACAGTTTCATTTATTATTCCTTTTTCCATTCAGGTAACAAAAAAGGAAAATCATTCCGATATCTTTTTCGGAATTCTCTGCGGTATGATAACAATTCCCACGGGACTTGTGGTTTCGGGGCTTATTTGCGGTATAAATATAATTGACCTTATTTTGAATCTTATTCCGTTATTGATACTGGTTTTGATTATCGGTATCGGAATACTTAAGTTTGAAAAAATAACAATAAAACTGTTTTCGGTTCTTGCCTGGTTTATGAAAGCTGTTATTACGGCAGGACTTATTTTCGGTATTATTGAGTATTTAACGGGAAAAGCTCTTATTCCGTATATGGATAATTTAGGTAATGCTATGGATATTATTATTAATATTATGTGTATTATGGCAGGTGCATTACCCATGTTTTTCTTTCTTAATAAACTGTTATCGCCTGTTCTTAATAAATTCGGTAAAAAACTCGGAGTAAATGAAACTTCAGCTTTCGGTTTTCTTACAACAATCGGCACTTCGGTTTCTACATATGAAATGATGGATAAAATGGATAAAAAGGGAATAGTACTCAATGCCGCTTTTTCAGTCAGCGCATCATTTGCTTTTGTGGATCATCTCGCATTTTCCGTATCATTTAATGAAGATTATATTTTACCTATGATAGTAGCGAAGCTCATTTCAGGAGTATTTGCCGTATTACTCGCAAATATTCTTTATAAAAGACGGGAAAAAGCTAAAGTAGCCTGATTATTTAATGTTTGCAGTTGATATTAACAGAACTCCCGCATACATTAGCCTTAAAGATTTTGAAGAGAAGGCGAGTTGCTTTTTCTTTTGAAAAAAGTTCCTATTTCCAAAGATTTTTATGCTGGAAACAATGGGTTTATAAAAGGTGAAATCACGTTGTTGACGCGGCAATTTTTGTCGTTATTATAAAAAATTATTGACAATATTCCTTTCCTTGTGTATAATTCATTTTGTAATAAATTTGGGGGGCGTAGCTCAGCTGGGAGCCCAAGGCACTCAGAAACGCACCCTCATAAAAATTGAATATTATGCACATGGGGCATTAGCTCAGTTGGGATGAGTGCTTGACTGGCAGTCAAGAGGTCAGGGGTTCGACCCCCCTATGCTCCACCAAACAAGAGTCAGTCGAACACCTATTATTTCTTCACAGGCGGCTTCGCCGTGAGAGTGGACATCTGACAGAACAGAAAGAACCAAGGTTAGAAATAGCCCTGGTTCTTTCTTTTAATATATACTAATGTGTTTTATATTCTGCAAAAATCAACGCCTCTTTAAAATTTTTAAAAATTGTGATATAATAAATCTATAACTTTTTGTGAGGTAGTGTACATGGAAGAAGTAAAAATAGAAAGTCAGGAAAGTACCAAAACGATAAAAAATAAATACAGCATATATGATTATTTAATTAAAAACCCATCTGTTCTTTTAGCTGTAGTATCTGCGGGGATTGCTGTTGTTACTTTTTTTGCTAAGCTTGCAACATTAATATCTTCGAGAAAAGCATTAAGTTTTTGGGAGTTTGATTCCGCATATGCTACATTCGGGAACGATTCCATAGTATATACCGTTATATTTGCTATTATATTTTCTTTGTTAACATCGTTTTCCTCTATGCTATTTTCTTATACAGTAGAAGCGTATGTTCCCCGAAAAAGATGTCACTTAATGGCAAAATATATTCTCAAAAACAAGACTTTGAAAAAAACAATAAAGAAATCAAAACGTAAAAAACTAATAAAACAAGAAACCAGGCTGTTAGAAACAGTAAAAAAACTAAAAGAATCAACAAAGGAATCCAAAAAGCATGCTTTTAAGGATCTCTTTTTCAATCTATTTTTTGTTTTTATTATTAATTTATTTAATAGCTTGTTGTTTGCTGTTATAGTAGACACTAATTCAAATATTGATACTTGGATTATAGCCGTGATTTTTTTATTTGTTCAAATTCTCATCATATTACTTTTAAAGATTCTAACAGAAAAGAGAATATTAAAAAAGAAAGAAATCAAGAAAAACTGTAACGACGCAGAATTTATAATAAAAATATACGAAGAAATTAATTCTAAAGAATATCCCTTTAACTATGTTTTCAAAAATGGATTTCGTTCCGTTTTATCAAATTCAAACATAATATCAACTTGTGCAATGATTTTAATAAGTTGTTTTGTCCTTTGTTGTATGTTTTCTTTTACCAAGACGGATTACATAGATGAATCAAAAGAATTTCAAATTACAACTATTGATGGCACTCAATATGCCATAGTTTATCAAAATGATGAACAATTTTTCTTAGAAGAAATTGAAATTAAGGTAAATGATGCAGAAAGTGCCGTTGAAAATAAAACTTTGATAATTTATACTAATCGTCAAAGAATAATAACGACAGAGGACATTTCAATTAGTGTAGAAGAATTTCAAAAAATAACAACTAAACATAAATAAAAAATTGCACAGAATTTGTAATTCGCACATTCGACAAAACACAGACCTTCTTGTAAAATGGTATTACCAAACACAAGGAGGTCATTTTTTATGAACAAAAAGACAAAAGTTAAGTTCACTGATTTTGAGTGCAATTTACTTGTCAACGGTATAAATGAGTTTCGCAATATGCTTTTAGCGGAGGATTTACCCACAGAAGATGTTGACAAGCTGTAGATGAAAATCATTGATAAGAGTGAAAAATAAGGAGGATTTTATTATGTCAAACAAAAATTCTATCAGTTATCGCAGAGTTGGTGATTATAATATCCCTAACCTCAGATTACCGCCCGAAGAAGTAAATGTTAGGCTCGGTAAATGGGGAATGTTGCACAAGACATATCTTGAAAAACATAATAAGGTGCTTTTTAACACACTACTTATTCAAGATAAATTGTATCAGCACTGTGCAGAGATTGAAAATCAGACAAGGGATATGTTAAATACGCTCGTTGAGCAGATGAAAGAGGCTGAGGATATAACTGAACAACTTAAAGAAGAAAATCAGCTTGAGTGGGTGCGCCGTATACAGAACATTGAAGCAAGGGCAAATGAGATAGTTTATGAAGAGTTAATTCTATCATAACTAAAAAAATACTAGCCATTGATTATAACACTATATTTCACAGTAAAAACTCAAGGGGCTGTATCAAAAGTCCCTGAAAAATAAGATAGAGCCAAGTGCAGAAAAGACTGTACTTGGCTCTAAATATTTAGTAAAATTAAAGTGTGAAAATAAAAATACTAAACACAAAAGACTATACAATATTCGGTAGAG
>JAFXFC010000058.1 GCA_017513525.1 Clostridia bacterium | reverse complement strand
GGCATACCCCGGCGGCGGTGTGAACTTTGATTTAAGAGTAGCCGATATTATAGCTAAAAATACGGGTGTGAAGTATGCGAGAACCACAGTTCCCACCTTTAATTTTGAGCTTCAAAAGGATCTTTATGTATTTAATCCCACTGTCCACCACAAGGACACGGAAAACTGTCTTAAAATGATAGATGAATTCTTAAAACTTGAAACCGATACTCCGAAGCTTTTATACATCTGGGGACACAGTTATGAGTTCGATTTCTCGGATAACTGGGACTTCGCTGAAGAAATGTGCAAAAGACTTGCCTTTAAGGAAGATATCTTTTACGGAACAAACCGCGAATGCTTTGAAATATAAGAATAAAAAAGACAGGCGTAAGGCTACGGTATAATGTAGCTTTATGCCTGAAATTTTTACGGGCGGGGAAACCCCGCCTCTACGCTTAAATGTTGAATTTGTATGGTAGGGGAGGGGTCACCCCTCCCGTAATTAATATCTGTTATTTTGCAAGAGATTCTTCGATTTCTCTCTTGATTACGTTGAATTCGTGCTCGAGTCTCTGCAGAATATTTCTTATTAATCTTACGAGCTTTACGAAGATATTTTCGGTTTCAACCTCAGGTTCTTCTCCCTTGCCCATATAACAGCCGATGTTACAGCTTTCGATTTCGTTTCCGAAGAAGTCGTGAGTCAGACCGTCTTCAATCTTCATACCCTTGCCGATAAGGGGAGAGTTTATTGCAAGCTGATATGCTTCAATGAGCTCATCCGTTGAAAAACCGGGGTCGGTGTTCATCGCAAAGGGGTCGCACATAAGATTCAGTGTGTTGTAATAGCAGTTGTTTCTGTATGTATTTCCTGCGGTGAATTCATCCTCGAGGGTACAGTTCATAGGTGCGCCGTCAGCCGCTACAAAGATATTGTTTGCAATAAGGGAGTTTGTAAGGTGATAGAACTGAATTTCGCCTGAGTTGATGATTGTGTTGTTGTAGAATCTGAAATTATCTTCACCGTTACCCGAAGCCAGTGAGCTTCTGCCCTTGTTGTCATTTACGGAAAGGCAGTACCTTACGGTATTGTTTCTTTGAGGTTCTTTTTTTGCGTTATTTACAGCAAAACGCATATTGTCGTGAGAATAAATGTACTGATATGTGCAGTTGTTTGAATCTGAGTCAAAGTCAACGGTCATACCGTCGCCGAAGTTTTTCTGGCCTGCAATTTCACAGTACTGAATGGTGCTGTTTTCAGAGCCCCAGAACCACATAGCTGCGGTGAAATAGAGGATTTCGCCGTTTTCGTCAACACCCTCACCTTGGCAGGTATTTATTGCTCTGCAGTGAGTTACAAGTGCTCCGTCACAGATTCCGATAACTACTGCTTCCGCATCCATTTCGTGGAAATAACAGCCTTCAATAAGAACTCCCGTGTTGTATATGGGATCCTTTACGGCATTTTCGCTCCAGGGGTCCTGCTGGTCATTCCATGAGCCCCATATCATAAAGCCGTTTGCCGAGTCATAAACCTCGCAGTTTCTGATTGTAAGGTCATTTACGGGATATCTTGAATTGGAGGGAAGTCCCTTTACCATAACAGCAGCACGTGCAGGGGCGGCACCTCTTGAGAAATCGTCTCTTGCCGTTACCTTGCCGTTAGGCAGACCGAAGAAATAAACATTGTCAATTGTTATACCAACGCTTTCTTCGTTGATAGTGTCAATCCATATACCGCCGCCGTTAGGAGCCGTAATCTGAAGATTGGAAACGGTAATGTAAGAACAGTCAATAAATGTGAAAACTTCATCAGGAAGGTCTGTCTTAAGGAGGGGTCTTTCGCCCGCGCCGTATGATGAAATTGTGAAGGGGGCGTCCTTTGTGCCTTTGATACCTTCAAGTGTTACCGCGCAGTCATAAGTGCCGCCTGCTCTGAAAAGAACGGTGTCGCCGCCCTTCAGAGGCTCTTTGCAATTAACAAAACCGTCAAGGTCTTTCCAAGCCTTATCTGGTGAAGTGCCTTCATTGGCATTGTTGCCGTCAATGGAGTCAACATAATATGTATTTCCCGTAATAGCTGCAAAGGAGACGGGAGAAATTACCGTACAACACAACATAATAGCCACAGAGAGAATAAGACTTATAATCTTTTTCATAAAAATTCTCCTTTTATTTCATTTGTTTTAAAATAACACATAAAAACACACTTGTCAAATTATGTTTTCTTGTTGTATATTATTAATATAAATATTTATGGGAGGTAAAATATGCTTTACAGAAGCTTTAAGGATAAAAAGCTGTCGCTTCTTTCCATGGGCACTATGCGTCTTCCCACTATAGACGGAAAGATAAACGAAGATGAAACTGCCGAAATGATAGACTATGCCCTTAAAAACGGTGTCAATTATTTTGATACTGCCTGGGGCTATCACAGCGGTGAGAGTGAAAGGGTAGTCGGAAAAATACTGAATAAATATCCGCGAGACTCTTATTATATCGCAACAAAATTCCCGGGATATGATCTTAACAATATGGGTAAGGTTGAAGAAATATTTGAGGAGCAGCTCAGAAAAACAGGAATGGAATATTTCGATTTCTATCTTATTCACAATGTCTGCGAATTGAATATAGATGAATATCTCAATCCTGTTCACGGTACATACGAATATCTTCTGAAGCAAAAGGAAAACGGC
>JAFXFC010000057.1 GCA_017513525.1 Clostridia bacterium | reverse complement strand
GCTAAGTGTCGAAAACGGTATGTGCTTCAAGACAAGAAACAGATGCTTTGATGCAGGAGAATTTGAACGCTGGATATTATGCGGAATGAAAAGTGCCTTAACTGTTGAGGAGTATACTTCGTGCGGAAATACCATTAACATTGTTGACTACAGCGACAGCAGTATTGACAAATGGGAAAGGTATCCCGTACATACGACCGATGAATTTCTTAAACTTTTGGATGAACTTAAGGATCGTAAATGCCTGAATGTTGAATTTGAAAACAATAGACAGGTTTACAGACCTAAAAAGGAATCAAGAAGTGAAAGAATACGAAAGCTCGGTAAGTATTATGCTCTGAAGATTGACAGCGAATTAGGCTCATACTTCTGCTCGTTCAGAAAATACCACACCGTTTTTTGCAGAACGCCCGACTATATTTATGCCAGAGCCTTTGAATCTGAAAAAGAGGCTCTTAAATACCTTGAAAAGCATAAGGAAAGATTGGGCAGATACAAGTTAAAACCGGTGCTTATTGAAACGGCAGCATAATAAATTGCAAGGAGAAAAAATATGTTATACGCAAAAATGAATCAGATAATTGACGAGGTAAAAAGCGACGTCGCAGAGCGTGATGAGCTTGTGGAGTGCATTGCCATTGCACTTCTTTCAAGGAAGAATCTTTTCATACTCGGCGATACAGGCCAGGCTAAAAGCTATGCCATAAACCTTTTTCGCAAAAGGATAATCGGTGCAAAGCAGTTTGAACGCCTTATGTCAAAGCAGACGGATGAGGAACAGATCTTCGGAAGACTTGACCTTTCAAGCCTTATTCCCGGCAATATGCCACTGGATGAGCTTATGAAAGAAGAAAGCTATGCGGAATTATACCGTAAGCTCTCCGAGCAGTATGAAATATACTGCGGTAACAAGAACGTCGATACTCTGAAAGCCACATACGAGCTGTCAAAGCAGACAGACCTGCTCAAGCACATTATCTGCACCCTTAAAAGCGGTACACCCAAGATGATAACAGAGGGAAAGATACCCGACAGTCATATTGTATTTCTCGACGAAATCTTTAAGTCGGGTGACGGAATACTGAACTCACTTCTTACAGCCTTAAATGAAAAGGTGTACACCAACGAAGGACAGACAGTACCCATTCCCGTTATATCTTTCTTTTCCGCATCAAATGAGATACCTAACTTCAACGACTCTGCACAGGCGATATTAAAGCCCTTGTATGACCGATTTGAATTAAAGGTACTTACTCAGTATGTTCAGGAAAAGGATAATCGCTTAAAGGTGTTATCGGGTAAGCAAGGAAAGAGTGCAAATGGTAGTGTTACTACAATCGACCTTTCCGAGCTTTGTGCTATGCAGAAAGAGGTTGAAGCTATCACTGTTCCCGACAGTATAAACGAGCTTATGGACGACGTTCTTTGTGAGCTCAGACGATGCGGCATTCACGTCTCCGACCGTAAATACTTCGGCTTTACTCCTATAGTCAGAGCAAAGGCATACCTTGACGGAAATACGGAAGTAACTTCCAAGGATTTGCTTGTGCTTAAAAACTACTTCTGGAACAAACCTGAAGAAATAGCGGTAGTTGAAAAGGTACTTTGTGACCTTTGCGAAAACCCCATCGGCGCTGAAATCGAACGCATTTTAGCAATGGCAAGCGAGAGTAAGTCCGTTATGGATGAAACTCTTTCTCAGTTTGAAACACAGCAGGTAGATGAGCGTGAGAAGATAAAGCCTTACGTTGTATTTCAAAAGGAATTGTTCAGGATTTATCTTGAACTTACAAGCCTTCGAAATGCAGACCTTGGCGACTCTGACAATACTGCAATAACAGACGCTGAAAACGAGCTTGAGGAAATGCTTGTCGAGGCTGCAAAGGCAGTCAATGCTACGTCAATACCTCTACACGAACAAAAAAGATTAAATGTATAAATGAAAGGAATATATTATGGGACTTAATAAAAATATTTACATAGGAAGACTTACAAGAGATCCGGAAATCAAGATGTTCGGAGAAAACACAAAGGTTGCGAATTTCACTATAGCCGTTGACAGACGCTTTAAGAGCAAGAATCAGGATGCTCCCTCTGCGGATTTTATCCCGATCACTGCATGGCGTGGTACTGCTGAATTTATCGAAAAGTACTTTTCTAAAGGCAAGCAGATATATGTTTGCGGCTGGCTTGAAACCTATTCGTATGAAAAGGATGGTCAGAAGGTCTTTTCGTTCAGAGTCAATGCTGACGAGGTTGGTTTTGCTGATACTGCGAGAAATGAAAATGGTACTCAGCAGAACACGGGTACATATACGGGTAATTCTTTTCCCGATATGAAAGCTCCCGCAGGTTTCGGTCAGTTTGAACCTATTGGTGATGGCGAATTTTCGGACGACACACTTCCATTCTAAATAAAAAGGCGGTGCAGGCGGAGATAATCTCTCCGTTTGCACTCCCGGAGGTACATATGGAACAATTTAAAAGTATTGAAGAAATCCTATCGGGATTATCAACTCTAACGGGAATGGTCGATACTCCAAAGACAGACCGTGTTCTTAAATCCACACGGATAGAGCAGGCAATCTTTGATGATCTGTCCGGTGATGCCGCCGAGCTTGCCTCATATGAGGAACAAGGTTCAAAGAAGCTCAAATCCTTTGGAAGTCTTGTAAATGATGTGTTTCAGTCTGTGTACGGGCTTCGACCTCGATACACCGATGAAAGTCAGATGACTACATTATCAAGAGAGTTCAACAAAGGTATTCTCACAAATCTTATGGCTGACGAAAACTATACGGCAGTCAAAAGTGTATGTGAGGGTAAGGAGCTTCCCGCAATCGGTGCAACCGAAGAATTCACGGGACAGTTACTATCAAATCTTGACGGTCTTATGGAAAAGGCTACGGGCGGTAAAGGTAAGGTTGATGCACTTGACAGAATGGAGCAGGATGCGAGGGATTTATCCGAAACTCTATCCGAGCTTCTTTCAAAGTACGAAACCGCACCTGAATCGCAAAAGCCTACCCTTGAGCGTAAGATTGTGAGTACAGCAAACCGTATTGCTTCAAAGAAAGAACAGTCACAGATGTATGCAGGGCTCATACAGAACAGTATGAGCAGAAACGGCGCTGATATCAGGCGTGCTATTGCAACCTCAACAGAGGCAGCATTAGAACGTGCCAAAGATATTCAAAGTACTGTTCTTGCATGGGGCGACGGTGATCCCGAAATGAAAAAGAATCCCGTTAATACGGAAATATTACGGCGTACTGCAAATTCACATAAGCTTCGGTATATTGCAAGGTTTCTCGGCCGCTACAAAGAGATGTTAAAGGCGAAGCGAATTGCAGGATATTCCTACGGCAACGGTGAAAAGTACGATATTGAATACGGCAACAACGTAAACAAGGCACTCACCTCCGAGCTTGCTATGCTCTCTACTCCCGAGCTGATACCGCTTTTTATGCGTAAGTATCAGAGTAAGAGTCTGAAGCAGTACCGCAAGCGTGAGCCTGAATACAAGGGCAACGGCGATATTATCGTCTGCCTTGATGAATCAAGCTCTACCTTCGGTGAGAACAATGCCTACGGTATGGCTGTGGCAATGGTGCTTTACGAAATATGCCGAGTGAATAACGCAAACTTTGCTTTGGTGCATTTTTCAAGTACAACAAAGGTTGACTACTTCCCAAAGGATGAAAAGGTCGATCCTAAAAAGGTACTTGACTGTGCCGAAACACTTCTTGGCGGCGGTACAGACTTTGAAAAGCCTTTAAGAGAGGTATTTGCACTCACTTCAAGCGGAAAGCTTGACAAGCCCGATATTGTGTTTATAACCGACGGCGAATGCGATGTGTCTGATGAATTCCTTGAACTTTTCGAGGAATTTAAGTCAGACACAGGTGCAAGGCTTACAGGCATATTACTTGATAAGGGCGAATGCTTTGACTTTTCGCTTCAAAAGTTTGCGGATACCATTTACAGAACAAGTGAGCTTATGGAGGACACGATAGTTGAAAGAACAATTCAAGCCTTTTTGTAGAATAGTCATAAACCGTTATACCGGTCCCGAAATCACAGACTTTGCCGTTTTGCGAAAGCATCACGGCACGGGACAGGCATATCTGATATCATCAAATCCCGAAAAGAAATACGGATACCGACACGGTATCCAGTGTGATTTAGGTGATGTTGAGGAATCGGAATGGCAAAGACTTGTAGAGGACTTAATCAAACGATGCGGTGAGCAGAAGCTATTCTCTCATCTTCTCGAATGGGAAAAGCTCTACGGATTCTCACGGGATGCAAAGGAAGCAAAACAAATGGCACTTGAACTACATGCGGCACGGATATTTGATAACATTGAGTGGTGCGACTATACCGCTTTCAATGAAAAATACCGTCCCGAAGTATTAAGAAATAAGGAGTACAACAAAATGGATAACAAAAGAAACAAGCCCGATTGTAAACTTATCGGCGAGGACGGAAATATATTCAATCTTATGGCGAGAGCAATAAAAACCCTGAGAGAAAACGATCTCTCTGAAGAAGCTAAAGAGATGCGTGAGCGTATCACTTCATCCGGCAGCTATGATGAGGCTCTTTGTATCATAGGCGAATATGTAAACATCTGCTGAAAGGAAGGTTCAATATGGGTAATATGGATAACAAAGCCGAACTGCTTCATAACAATCAGGTCGGCAAAGAGGATATATACGACTTTAAATGCAAGAAATGCGGCAAATGCTGCTACAACCACACGGGAATCATTCTGACACCCTATGATTTGTTCTGGGCGGCAGTGAAGCTTAACACTTCTACGGAAGATATCGTTTCAAAATACTGCTACAGATACATAGGCGATCAGTCAAAGCTTCCCATTGTGAGCGTAAAGGCTGGCTCTTGTCCGTTCCATACACCGACAGGTTGTATGCTCGGCGAGATGAAGCCTACCATATGCAGAATGTATCCGCTCGGTCGTGGATACGTTGACGGAAAGATAGTCTATTTCAATCAGCCCGTTACCTGTGGTGATAGAAATCCCGCACAGACGGTTGATGATTGGCTGAAGCTTAACGACGTTTTCGAGGAGAACGAAAGGTTTTCAAAGGCGTGGTATGACCTGATAAGTAAAATTACTCTGTTCGTCCACGAAAGAAACTTTACTCCCCGGGAACTTGAGGCTTTTCAAGGAACTCTTATCCCGATTCTATATATGTGCTACGACACAAGGGCATACTTCTGGTCGCAGTTTCTTGACAGAAAAGAATGTATTGAAAGAATATTAAAAGAAATTTAACGGAGGAACAAATATGTTTTACACTATACTTTTTGTACTTGCTTGCTACAACCTTTACACTAACGTAAAGTCTTTCATCAAAGAGCACGTCGTTGTTGAAAACGGTGCTATCGCAGAAATACCGAAGAAGGCGTACATATCCATCGGCGTAACAGTGATCTTTCACGTTATGGTCGCAGCGGTATGCATACTTCCGTCAGTCCTGTTTTGAGAAAGGAGAAGCAGCGTGAAAAAGACAGTAGAAGTTAACGGTGTTCTCGGTCAGAATGCTACAAAGGGAAACAGAGCTGTTATCCACAGTGCTGAAGGTCCTTCTTACTACACATCAAAGGTTGTTGATGTGAGAAATGAGTCAAAGACCGGAATCGAGATTGAAACACTTAACACAATATACAAGATTACTTATCCGGAGGGCTTTAAGCTTGCCGAGGCGGTATGATTGTACTTTAGGTATACTTAGATAAAAAGAGCTCCGATGTTCTCACTTTGATTGTGAGGGCATCGGAGTTTCTTACATTTTAAATGAGGATTTATTCAGGTAAAAGACTACCGAATGACGGTTTTACTATGACCTCTGCTGACTTCTCATAGTTCGTTGTTACTACAGATTTCTCTGCCTATGAGACCTCACGGGATAAATCAATACTCTTTCCTCGTCTACCTGCCTGATTTACGCATTAAGGTTACGGTTACCTTTTGGACTTCGTTGCTTGCGGTCAACTTATCCGCTTAATACGCCTTAGTATCAGGTTTCTGTCCGTCAGGCTACGATTTCGCTATTGCTTCTTCTCTCCCACACCTCACGATGTGAAACTTGCAAGTCGCTTTTGAGTTCGTTGGTAACTACGCCTCGGTGGACTTTCACCACAGAGCATTGATATGCCCGTCATACCGCAAAAAAGGGTACCGTTGCAGAACGGCACCCTTTTGCTGTTTAATTATTCCACTTTCTTTTGCCTTAAACCAACACCTACATATCAATCATTTTTATATACCGCAATTCCTTTCCGTTTGTGTTCACTTGCGTTATGCAATCTCTCAATAATTGCTTTTTTCTCTTCAGAGATTCCACCACCGGAAAGATATGTGTCAAGCTCGGCATATGATACGCCCATTTCCGTTTCATCGGTCTGTCCATCAAAAAGTGCCGCAGACGGGGCTTTTTCTATAACGCACTTCGGAGCATCAAGATAACGCAAAAATTCATATATCTCGGTAACGGTAAGATCTGCAATGGGATTAAAATCGTGAGCGCCATCGCCCCACTTAGTAAAGTAACCGACATAAGCCTCGCTTTTATTGCCCGTACCGGCAACCAGTCGGTTTTCCGCTGCAGCAACCGCATATAAGGTAAGCATACGAAGTCTCGGTGCTATATTGGAAAGTGCTGCTGCATTTAAAGTAGTAATGCCGTCAAGGGCTTTTAGTTCTGCTCCTTTTACGGGCGTCAGATCAACGGTACGGGTTTCAATATTATATTTTGCAGCAACCTCTTTGGCATCGGCTGTATCTTCATCGTAATTTCTCCTTGAGGTACACGGCAGAATAATACCCACAGTGTTATCGCAAGCCGCTTTGCAAAGAATACCGACCAAAGCGGAATCCTTACCACCACTGTTGCCGTAAACTATTCCTTCTGCTCCGCTCTCACAGAGAACAGATTTAATAAAAGCAACTCTTTTTTCAAATTCAATCTTATAATTTCTCATTAAAAATCCTCCTTTGTTACGGCACAGTTCACCAACCGGTTAATTGTGCATATTGTTAATGTGATTGTTTCTTTTATCTGAAGGTGTAACAAACATTAAGAAAAAACATACCAGCATTATAGCGGAGCCAAAGCTAATGGAAAATGCACCAAAATATCTAATTAAAATACTGCCCATAATCGCACCGAATGCAAATGCCAAAACCATAGAGAAAGAAATAAATGTACTGTGCTTATCCTCATGATTATTTATGAGGCCATACATTATTGCGCTGTGCATTGCCGAACGCATATTTCCTATACACATGGTTGTTGCAACATTTTTATTTTCAACCCTTCTAAATGTCTCTACTTGAATGCCACAAGCCAAAGAAATAAGGCAATTTGCGGGTAAGTTCATCTCCTGCGAAAAAACAGCAACTATTAAAAAAATCACAGCCTCAAATAAAACGCAGATTTGTCGCCAGTGTAACAACTCACGCTGTTTGCAAAAATGACAAATGCATGTTGACAAAGCAACTCCACTTAAAAATGCTATTATAGGAAGTGCATAATGTAATGATGACATCCATTCTCCCTTTGACAAATGAATACTGAACATCAGAACATTTCCCGTCTGCGCATTTGCAAAAACATGTCCCCTATAAAGATATGAATATGCATCCATAAGTCCACCGGATATTGCCAAGAGCACACCTACAGGAAATGATTCCGACATTTGTTTACTCATATTCAAACCACTTTCATTCTTTAATTTTATAAAGTTCCGAACGTCTGTCACGGAACACAGGGATGCTGTTGCGAATTTCGTTAAGTATCTGCAGATCGCATTCAGCAGTTAATATTTCTTCATTTTCTCCGGCAAGTACAAGTGTTTTTCCAAATGGTTCTATGATGGCTGAATGGCCGCCATATACGGTTTTACCGGCTGTTCCACAGGAATTACAACATATCACAAACATCTGATTTTCTATTGCTCTG
>JAFXFC010000056.1 GCA_017513525.1 Clostridia bacterium | reverse complement strand
CTCTACCGAATATTGTATAGTCTTTTGTGTTTAGTATTTTTATTTTCACACTTTAATTTTACTAAATATTTAGAGCCAAGTACAGTCTTTTCTGCACTTGGCTCTATCTTATTTTTCAGGGACTTTTGATACAGCCCCTTAATTTTTTATTTTTTATTTTGCGCCGTCATGATTCAAGATAACTGCAACAGTCTTGAATAATATTTTTATTTCCATAAGAATAGAACGATTTTTGATATATTCTACATCATATACGACTTTCTCTTCAGGACGAAGATCATATCCGCCGTTAACCTGTGCCCAGCCTGTAAGTCCCGGTTTTACTTTAAGGCGTTCGCTGAAACCGTGAACATGCTTTTCAAACTCTTTATAAAAAATTTCTCTTTCGGGTCTTGGACCTATCAAAGAAAGCGTTCCCGTCAAACATAACCATAACTGAGGAAGCTCGTCAATTCTGGTTTTTCTTAATATTGCACCCACTTTGGTAATTCTTTTGTCGGAATCTCCCTGTGACCACTGAGCACCTGCCTTTTCTGCATCCTGTCTCATTGTTCTGAATTTAACAAGCATGAATTTTTTTCCGTTAAGACCGAGTCTTTCCTGCGAATAAAAAACAGGTCCTTTTGAAGTAAGCTTTATCGCTAATGCGACAAAAAGCATAGGAATACCTAAAAACAGCAATCCAAAAAAAGAACAAACGATATCAAATGCTCTTTTGACAAAAGAATAAAGCGGCTTCTTTTTCAAAGGTTCAACTGACTCTATATAATAATGCTCATCCTCCGCATAAGAAAAAGGCAATATCACCTGTTCGTCAGCTGCGCCGTTATTAATAGCTTCTGCTGACATTGATTCTTCCAAAATCTTTTCCGTCATAAAAAACTCTCCTTGCACAATTGACAAAAATAAAACTGTTAATAATATAATATCCCAAAAAGATTTTTATATAAAACAGAAATATCTTTATATTTGATAATACCATATGTTTCAAAATAATTCAAGAAATTTTTTAATATGATAAATTTCTGCTTAATTTTACATACATTAGTCAACAATTAAAAAACGGACAGATATAAAAAGAAAATATCTGTCCGTTTTTATTCAATTATTTACAGTTTTTATCAAAAGAAGGATTACATGCGTAGAAGTTTTTGGAATCGAGTCTGTCGGTGGTAAGACGAAGACCTTCGCCAAAACGCTGGAAGTGAACGATTTCTCTTTCTCTTAAGAACTTAATAGGATCTGCAACATCGGGATCGTCTACAAAACGGAGAATGTTATCGTATGTTGTTCTTGCTTTCTGCTCGGCTGCAAGATTTTCATGAAGGTCAGTAATTACATCGCCCTTTGACTGAATATAAGCTGCCGTAAAGGGAGCACCGGAAGCGGCTACGGGGTAAATACCAGCTGTATGGTCTACAAAGTACTTATCAAAGCCCGAGGCTTCAATTTCCTGTCTTGAAAGGTTTCTGGTAAGCTGATAAACTATAGCACCTATCATTTCAAAGTGTGCTAATTCTTCGGTACCGATATCCGTTAAAAGTCCTTTTAATTCGGGATACGGCATAGAATAACGCTGAGATAAATATCTTAAAGAAGCGGCGAGCTCTCCGTCAGGACCGCCATATTGACTGATTATGATCTGTGCCAGTTTTGGGTTGCATCTCGTGATTTTAACGGGATACTGTAATTTTTTCTCATATGTCCACATTAGCCGTCACAACCTCCTACATCCCAGGGCCAGGGATTTTTGAGCCATTCTATACCCTCTCCGCTTTTCGGCGAAAGCGGACCGTAGTTTTCTTCAAACTCTTCTTTGAGTTTACGGGCTTTAAGTTCATATTTTTCGTGCATTGCTAAAGCGCTCATATCATTGGGATGTGTATTAAGATAAAGGTGCAATTCCCATAATGCGAAGTGCACAGAAGATAAATTCCTTAAAAGCTTTTCACGGTTACTCACTTTAATGCACCTCTTAAGAAGGGCTTATAGAGATCTGTGAAAAGCGTACCCTTACTGAGAGCAATTTCCGTATCAAACATGGATTTATCCGTCTGAAACGGAACATATGCCATAGCAGTTACCGTATCGTCAGGCAAGGCAGTGAGAGCTTTGAAGCTGTCAAATTCCTTGCTGCAATCGTTTTTCATATTTTCTCTCCTTTCATATTTTTGAGGCTTCCCTCGGTTCATATTATTCAGAAGGACAAATATTGTGCAAAAAAGGGGATGTAAAAAAAGCACAGATCGCATAAAACAAAAAAATTAAGGGATTCGCCAAGTCAGATACTTGTAAGAATCCCTGAAAACAACCTAAAATATATAAATTATTAAAATTTTATGTTTTATGCTACGAACAAACCTCGCCTCTCGACGTACCCTTGTACGCCTTCGGGCAAACAAAAACAAGCCGAAGCCTTGTTTTTGATCGGTTTGTCCGTTCTGCATCATTTTTTCCTATCCCCTTAAAAGGAGCTGTAAAAACACAAGTTTTTACAGCTCCTTTGGTGAAAAATATTGTTATTTTCTTTTAGGAAGGAAAAACGATAATGTTTTATAAAGTCTTTCGGAAATGCGGGGGTTCCAATCCTCTTCGGGGGCAACATTCAATCCGTTTTTTTTATAAATATCGGAAAGCTTCCTGCAAACCGAAAGAAATTCCTTATAGTTTTTATTCTCCTTCACAGTCCAGCCTGTTTCCGCAACGGCAAACCACCGCGGGAAGCACATATATTCAAGACGGCTGTTATTATTTATAAACTCCGTCCATATAGGTGATTCGACACCTTTTATATTGCGTTTACCTGTTTTATTAAGACCTCTGAGATTTTCAGGTTCAAGGCTGTAAACAGCCCGAAGCGGGTGCATATCATACGGATAATCTACATAAAAGGGCATAAACGGGGACATAATGATTTTTTGTCCGTTATTTGCTGTTTTCGCAGACTTTTGAGGCTTTCCCATCCAATGCTGAATGGTAAGCTCCTGTGAAAGTCCCTTGCCTTTAAGGCAATCATTCCACACAATGCACTTTTTGTCCTTATTTTTAAGGTAATCTGCCATTTTATTTATGAACCAGCATTGTAACTCGTTTTCGTCCTTTAAGCCGTTATCCAGCATGATTTTACGACATTTTCCGCAGGACTTCCAATTATTTTTAGGAACCTCGTCACCGCCGATATGAACGGTATCATAAGGAAACAGCTCACACAGCTCATCCAGAATTTTTTCAATACAAGCATGTGCTTCTAAGTTACCTGCACATATAATATCCTTGAATATTCCCTCTTTTGTCTTGACTTCAACTGCAGTGCCCTTGCAAGTATACTGCGGAAAAACATGAAGCAATGCACTCTGATGCCCCGGCATATCAAATTCGGGAATTACATCAATAAATCTATATCTGCAGAATTCAACAATTTCTCTTATCTGGTCTTTTGTATAAAAGCCATGATACTCTTTTTCGCTTTTGCAGTTTCTGAAATTATCACAGTGTCTTACACTTCCCTTTTCGGTAAGCTCGGGAAGGCTTTCAAGTTCAATTCTGAAGCCCTGATCGTCTGAGAGATGCCAATGGAATTTATTGAACTTAAAATCGGCAGCCGTGCTTATCATCTTTTTAAGCTCATCAAGAGAAAACATATGTCTTGCACAGTCTATCATAAAGCCTCTGTGAGGGAAACGGGGTTCATCCTTGATTTTAAGACAAGGAATTTCATCATATAATTTCAATATCTGCTTCAATGAAACGCGGGCATAATGAAGTCCCTTTTCCCCTGAGGCTCTTGCCGTGATTTTATCGGAAGTAATAATAAGTTCATAGCTTTCGTCATTTTTTATTTCAGATGTGATTTCAAAATCGGTTATTTCCCTTAATTTTGTAGTTTCACTGTAAAGCTCTATTGACTTCGGCTGAGGAATAAGACGCATATTTTCACCTCTCAGATAACCATTTCATATTCGCCTAAATTGCCGTTTTCAAAATAACGGTGAAGATCATAAGGCACATAAATTCCCGTATCCGTAACAACACCGCTGACAAGCTCGGGAGGAGTTATATCAAATGCAGGATAATATCCCTTTACGCCTTCAGCTGCAGTTCTTACGCCCATTGCCTGTAAGGTAAACTCAGGGTCACGCATTTCTATTTTTACGGTATCAATTGTGGGGTGTACATGATCGGGAGCACCTGTAACAAAATAAGGAATTTTGTTATATTTTGCGGCTATAGCTATCTGAAAAGTACCTACTTTATTAACAACATAACCGTCCATACAAATGGCATCTGCTGCAGATGTAAACACATCAATATTTTCATTTTTCATAACGAATGCCGGCATATTATCGGATATTACAGTAACATCCATTCCCATGTCACGGCATACTGTAGCCGTAAGCCGAACCCCCTGAAAATAAGGTCTCGTTTCGGGACAGAAAATTCTGACATCTCCCTTTCCCTGCTCTTTAAGCACTCTGCACATCTGACCGACAATTGTTTCTCCGAAGCACTGTGTCATAACAGCACCGTGAGCGGGAATCATATCAACAAGATACTGCGCCATTTTATATACTTTATTGTAGCGCATATTATTTACTTTTACGGTATATTCCATTATGGCCTCAGAAGTGTTTTTGCCCTCTTTAAGTGCTTTCATAGCGGCATCAAGACAGCCGTTTGTAATAAGACTCATACGGCTTGCCGTTGTGGGACGGGCATTGGCAATAGTAATGGCGGCTTTTTTCAGATATTCTGACTGCTCTTTTTCATTTTTATCTTTACATTCAAAGGCTGCAAGTGCCATGCCTGCCGCAGCAGCCGTATACGGCCCTGCACTTTGTGTTACCATGTCCCTTAGTGCATTGACAACTTCATGGTGATTCTTACATATAACAAATTCTGTTTTTGCAGGGTATATGCGGCGGTCAAGAATTTTTACTGCTCCGTCTTCATACCATGCAATATTTTCATATTGCAGCATAAACGCAAGCTCTTTATCTGCTCTTTCCATAGTTTTCTCCTCAGTTATAAAGTCTTTCAACGGCTTTTCTGACATCATAATAGACCTTTTCTTTGTCTATTGTGAGATACTCGCCGTTTTCATAAAGAATTTTTCCGTCACACATAGTCATTAAAACATCGCTTCTTCCTGCAGAATACACAATTAAAGCGGGTGCATCAAGGCAGGGCACCATATTAGGTGCATCAAGAGATATAGCAACGATATCTGCTTTGAAGCCGGGGAGAAGATTTCCGCATTTTTCTCTGCCCTGTAATTTTGCGCCGTTCAATGTTGCCATTTTTATTATTGTATCAGCACTCATAAGTGTGGCATCCTGAGAAAAACCGTTATGAATAACAGAAGCTAAGTGCATTTCCTCAAGCATATCAAGATTATTGTTACTTGCGGCACCGTCTGTTCCGATTGTAACATTAATGCCTTTTGAGATAAACTTTTCTATGGGAGCGAAGCCCGAACCGAGCTTCATATTGCTTGTGGGGTTATGCACAATGCTTACATTATGGGCTTTCAGGATATCCATATCCTCATCACTTAATGCGACACAGTGAGCCGCAAATGCACGCGAATCAAAAGCACCGAGCGAAGCAAACCACTCAGTGGGAGTTTTTTTGTATTTTGCAATACACTCATTATGCTCTTTTAGGGTTTCAGACAAGTGTATATGTAAATTTCCCTGCTTTTCCTTACAAAGCTCACTGTAATAACGGGTAGTTTTCTCATCACAGGTATATTCTGCATGAATACAGAAATCAATTAATATTCTTTCGTTATATGCTTTATTAAAATTATCAAAAAGCGATAAAGACTGCTTTATTCTGTAAGAATCCGTCGGATTTTCATTGGGGTCAAAGCATTGAACGGGACGGGAGATATTAGCTTTAAGCCCTGCCAAACCTGCCGCCTCACAGGTTCTTTCGGGCTCAAAATACATATCAGAAAAGCTGACTGCACCCGAAGACACCATTTCCATTAAAGCAAGATAGCTTCCTGCTTCGATATCCTCTGCAGTGAGCTTATCTTCAATGGGAAATATCTTTTCAAAAAGCCATTTATCAAGAGGAAGATCACTTCCCACTCCCCTTAATAAAACCATAGGTGTATGGGTATGGCAATTATAAATACCGGGCATTAATATATTGCCCTTCATATCTTTTATTACATCAAAGTTTCCTTCGGGAAGGTCACTTCCTACATATGTGATATATTCACCCTCAACTGAAAGGAAGCCGTTTTTAATCACATTGATATTTTCATTTATAAAATTAATAATCGTTGCATTCTTAAAAAGTGTTTTCATATCTTATAACCTGCTTATTACATTTTCTACATAATCGCCGAAAGGCTTACTTATTCGGGCGGCGGTTTCACCCACTTCTTCGTCAGTCAGTTTTCTGTCAAGCACGCCTGCTGCCATATTGGTCATTACGGAAAGACCGAGAAGAGGCATTGAACAATGAGCGGCAGTTAAAGCCTCTGTAACCGTTGACATTCCCACTGCATCAGCACCGAGTATTCTTGCGGCTCTTATTTCCGCCGGAGTTTCAAACTGCGGACCCGTGAAATACATATATACACCCTCATGGAAAGAAAGAGAGCTTTCTTTTGCACATTCGAGTGCGATTTTTCTGAGCTCCTTCGTATACATATCGGTGGTATCAAAAAATCTGGGGCCGAATTCGGGGATATTATCTCCCATAAGAGGACTTGCCCCCGTAAGCTTCAGATGGTCTTTTATTATCATAATATCGCCGACATTATATGAAGTATTTACAGCCCCTGCGGCATTGGTAATTATAGTCTTTTTGACACCTATAAGCTTAAAAAGTCTTATCGGTATTGTAAGCATCGGGAAGGGATAGCCCTCATAGTGATGAAATCTTCCCGACATACAGATAACTTTTTTTCCTTTTATTTCTCCGAATATGAGCTTTCCCTCATGGGACTCTACGGTAGAAACAAGAAAATTCGGAATATCTTTATAATCAATCGTTATTTTATTATTAATTCTTGAGGCAAAATCCTTTAACCCTGAGCCGAGAATGATACCTATATCAGGCTCTTCCTGTATGATATTTTTAACATAATCGGCACTCTTTTTGAAATATTGAAAATCCATTTTCTGCATACTGAAACCACCTAGATATAATTTTACTCTTGCATCAAGTCGGGGATAATTGACCCTCTATGAATTATTAACAAACATCTAAAGAAAAACAACTACACAAGACTATCAAGTTTCTCACAAATTTCAGGGATATCCTCGGTAACGGTTTGATGAACAATATCAAACTCTACATCACCATATTCGTGGACAATCTTATTTCTCATACCTTTAATGGCCTGCCACGGAATATCATTATAACTTGCCTTGAATTCGGATGTGAGCTTTACTGAATTCTCAGAGATCTGTATCAAGCGAAAAAGCACCGAGTCACACAGCACCTCGTTTGCTTCAAGTTCATCTAGGGTTATTCCCTCGGTTTTTTCCATGATGAATTTAATATCCTTAAGCATTTTCTTAATATAGTAAGCATCGTTTTTTATATTATCCATAAATCTTTATACCGTCCTTCAGTATTTCATTGGTAAGCTCAAAGTTATTAATTACTTGTTTTTGGTCAAGCACATCAACTTTCTTCTTCAAGTGTTCGCGAAGCTCCTCAACCAAACCATAAAACTTTAAACCTGAAAGAGTCGTATAGATCAACAAATCTATATCACTTGACGGCTTTGCCTTACCTTTTGCGTATGACCCAAACAAATAGCAATATTCAACAGGATATTTGGAAAAAATACTTACACAAATTTTTTTTATTTCTTCCAATGTCAGCACTCCGTTTTCTTCGTCAACATATCCGTAGGTATATAACTTTTCTACCATGTACTTGTATTTGATGCTTGTTTGCTTTTGGGAGTCATTTTCATAATTAGAGTATGTCCTCAATGGCACTCCGACAAAATCAGCAGCTTCTCGCTGAGTGATCCCTTTATTTTTTCTAAGTTCCCGTAATGTCATAACATCACCTCATGTGTATTATACCACTATTCTTCTCGGTTAGCAAGACTTTTATGCAGAAATTGCACGATAACTTAATGCAGATTGTGCAATTTTTGCATATTTAAGTTGCATACAAAACAAAAAAGGGCTGTATAAAAACAACCCTAAATAAATTATTTAACACTGAAAAGGATATCTCCGTATGAGGGATAGGGCCAGTAATTTGAATCAGTCTTTGTTTCAAGCTCATCAACAAGAATACGAAGCTCTGTCATACATGAAAGTATCTTATCCTTACTGAACTGTGCGAGTGCGGTGTTATCAGCACATTCAAGAGCTTCTATCATAAATGCCTCGAGCTCTTTTTTCTTTGAGAATACCGCAGAAGCAAGTGAAGAAATATCCTTTACAAGCTCTGTTTCATATTCACAGGAAATTTCAGCACAAAGACTCTTTTTGGATAAAGCGGTATCAGAAAGCTCATGCGTGAAGCTTGATACTGCAGGTAAAATATCTTTATTTACCATATCAAGCATTGTAAGTGCTTCAATATTGATGACCTTGCAATAGTTCTCTGAAAGTATCTCATAGCGGGCTTTAAGCTCTTCAAGAGAATATACCTTATGAGTTGTAAAAAGTTCAATATTCTTTTCTGCAATAAGACTGGGAAGTGCATCGGGAGTAGTCTTATTATTGAGAAGACCTCTCTTTTCTGCTTCAAAAAGCCATGCATCGTCATAACCGTTGCCGTTGAATATTATTCTCTTATGAGCTGAAATTGTATTTCTGATAAGTGAATGTAAATCAGAATCAAAATCAACAGCATTTTCAAGCACATCTGCAAACTGTCTTAAAACTTCTGCAACTGCAGTATTAAGCATAACATTTGCACTTGAAATCGTATTTGATGAACCGAGCATTCTGAATTCAAACTTATTGCCCGTAAATGCAAACGGAGAAGTTCTGTTTCTGTCGGTTGTGTCCTTGGGGAATTTCGGAAGAGTATGAACACCGATACGAAGCAGCTCTTTTTCTTTTGTACCGTAGGGCTTTTCAGCTTCAATAGCTTCAAGTATACCTGTAAGCTCATCGCCTAAGAACATTGAAACAACAGCGGGAGGTGCTTCGTTTGCACCAAGACGGTGATCGTTTCCTGCTGCTGCAACGGAAACTCTTAAAAGATCCTGATAATCGTCAACAGCCTTTATTACGGCGCAAAGGAACAGTAAGAACTGCGCATTTTCGGCAGGTGTATCACCCGGATTAAGAAGATTTACTCCTGTATCTGTTGAAATGGACCAGTTATTATGCTTACCGCTGCCGTTAACACCTGCAAAAGGCTTTTCGTGAAGAAGACATACCATATTATGGCGGCGGGCAATCTTCTGCATAAGCTCCATTGTAAGCTGATTGTGGTCAGCTGCAATATTTGTGGTTGAAAATACGGGAGCTAATTCATGCTGTGCGGGAGCAGCTTCATTATGTTCTGTTTTTGCAAGAATTCCAAGCTTCCAGAGCTCTTCATCAAGCTCTGTCATAAAAGCCTGAACTCTGGGCTTTATTGCACCGAAATAGTGGTCATCAAGCTCCTGTCCCTTGGGAGGCTTTGAACCGAAAAGAGTTCTGCCAGTAAAAACAAGATCCTTGCGTTTTTCAAAAACATCTTTATCAACAAGGAAATATTCCTGTTCCGCACCTACAGTGGTGTTTATTCTTGTTACATTCTCATTACCGAAAAGCTTTATAACACGCATTGCCTGACGGTTAATAGCTTCCATTGAACGAAGAAGAGGTGTTTTTGCATCAAGAGCATGTCCGCCGTATGAGCAGAATGCTGTGGGAATACAAAGAACTCCGTCTTTTATAAAAGCATAAGATGTGGCATCCCATGCGGTATAGCCTCTTGCTTCAAAGGTGGCTCTGAGTCCGCCTGAGGGGAATGAGGAGGCATCGGGTTCACCCTGAATGAGCTCTTTACCTGAAAACTCCATAATAACCTTATTTCCGTCAACGGGGGAAATAAAGCTGTCATGCTTTTCTGCAGTAATACCTGTCATAGGCTGGAACCAATGAGTATAATGAGTTGCACCCTTTTCAATTGCCCAATCCTTCATTGCATTTGCAACAACATTTGCAAGACCGATATCCAGATGCTTGCCGAGCTTTATGGTACGCTGGAGAAGCTTATATGTTTCATGAGGAAGTTTTTCCTTCATTACATTATCGTTAAATACATTCAGACCGAAATATTCGCTTACTCTTGCCATAATGATACCTCTCTCTTAAAAAATAATGGGACCGCAGAAATCTGCAGCCCCATTGCTGATGTGGGTATTTTATCTCAATACAGCCGTTTTGTCAAGAGGTTTCTCTTATTTTTTCAACTGCCGTATAATAAATTGTCTTTATTCTTCTGTTTCAGGCTCAATAAGACCGTAGCCTCCGTCTTCTCTTCTGTAAACTACTGCAACTGCCTCGTTAGCTGAATTGCGGAACATATAAAACTGATGTCCGAGCAGATTCATCTGAAGAATAGCCTCATCAACGGATTGAGGTTTAATGGGAATGGTTTTGGTTCTCACAAGCTGGAATTCGGGCTCTTCATCAATTTCTGCATCTGCATAATCGTCAAAGGCACCTGAACGCAAACGCTTTTCAAGCTTTGTCTTGTTTTTACGGATCTGACGGATAAGAAGATCTACGCAATCATCAAGCGCTTCATTCATATTCTCCGCCTTTGCCTGGGCTCTGAAAATCATCCCATCGTTAATAACTGTAATTTCCACTGTCTGAGATGTCTTCTCCACGGTTGCAGTTACTTTTGCTGAGGCTGAATCTCCGAAGAAACGGTCAATTTTTTTGAGTTTCTTTTCTGCGTGTTCCTTGAACGAATCTCTTGGAGTACATTTTCTGCCGATAACTGTAATTTTCATAACTACATCCCCTTTTGGAATAAATTAACAAAAAGAAAACGGACGAATGCCGAAGAAATAAACCTTCCTTCAAACACCGCCCTTCTTTTTTGTTTCATCTGTATTATAACATCAATATGGGGATTTGTAAAGATATTTTATTGAATTTTACTACTTTTTTCATAATAAACTAAAAAATTTTATAAACTTTGTTAAAACACACAAATATTTTTACAGTTCAACTTCAACATGCCTTGTTACATGACAGCCTATATTTACCGCAACGGGAAGTCCTGCAATATGGGTAGGATAAACTTCAATATTACAGGCAAGTGCTGTGCAGTCCCCCGAAAAACCCTGAGGACCGATACCCGTTTTATTGACGGCATCAAGTATTTCTTTTTCCATTTCCATATAATATTCATTGCCATTGGGCACATTCACATCTCTGCACAATGCTTTTTTTGAAAGCAAGGGGGCATACTCAAAATCACCGCCGATACCAACACCGATAACAACAGGCGGACAGGGCTTTGCATCAGCCTCTTTCACAACAGACACAACAAAATCAATTATGTCTTCTTTTGTTGCAGTGGGATTAAACATTTTTATCTTACTCATATTTTCACTGCCAAAGCCCTTGGGAGCAACCGTCAGCTTGATTTTATCGCCCGGTACTATTCTCGTATGAATGACCGCAGGCGTATTATCTTCGGTATTTTCTCTGAAAAGAGGATCCTTAACAATAGATTTTCTGAGATACCCCTCTTTATAGCCCGATGCCACTCCGCGATTTACGGCATTTTCAAAGGCTTCACCCGATATATGAACATTCTGTCCCACTTCGGCAAATATGACCGCCATACCGCAATCCTGACAAATAGGAATCTGAAACTCATGGGCAGCTTTCAGGTTATCCTTCATATCAGAAAAAACGCTTTTAGCTACAGTTACCGTTTCCTTTTCGGCGAAATACTCTATTTTTTCGCAAAGCGAAGAGGGCAAATAAATATTTGCCTTTATAACAGCATCCCGAACGGCTGATACTATTTTATCCGAATGAATTTCACGCATACTTATACCTCATTTATCAAACATATGAAAAATACCGCTATCTGCTTTGTAACACTACAAAGACATAACAGCGGTAAAGCATATTATGTAAACTGTAAACTGACCCTTTATCTGTTATTACCGTAGCCACGGCGTGAACCGGTCTTAAAATCACCGCTGCGCTTAAGAACAGACATTTTTTCGTCACTTTCCTGCTTGAACTTTGCCATCATATCCTCAAAAGACATGGGAGCAGCTGAAACATTTGAAGGCTTAGATGAGGCGGCAGGAGCATTTCTTCCCGAATTTCGCTGGGGATTTACACTCTGCTGAGGTTTTCTTCCCTGATTTTCTGCTGTTTTGGGAGCAGGGGGAGAAGCCTGCTTGATAGATAAACTGATCTTATTATTCTCGTTTATCGCAAGAACTTTTACTTTTACCTCCTGACCTTCGGCAAGGTGTTCTGCTATGTCTTTGACATAAGTTGAAGCTACTTCAGAAATATGTACCATACCTGTTTCGCCGTTGGACATTTTGACAAATGCTCCGAATGAAGTAAGGCCTGTTACCTTACCTTCATAAATTTCACCAACCAGTGACTGCATAAATTGACGGGTCCTCCTAAAATTAGAGTTTTATATAACCGCTGAATAAATCGGCTGTTAACGATCATTTGCCCGGCGTTACATCATAATAGACCTTCTCATCGGGATAAGCATATCCTCTTTCACGGGCAAGATGCTCATAAAGCTCTGCTTCATCAGCATTATTAATGAGATGATCGATTTCCTGATTTTCCTGCTGAAGCTGCTGAAGCTGCAAATTAAGAGAATCAAGCTGAATCTGTTTTTCGTTTGAATCTATAGTTAACCATGCAAAAATAACAAGAGAAAAACAAAGTATGGCAATAACACTGAGGACTAATATTATACTGCGGCGGCCTGATGTCTTAGTCATACTTTCACCAACTTTCTATATCCTTTATATATATCAACACCTTAATATAGTAATTATATACCAGTAAAAAATCAATATCAAGTATTTTTATAAAAATTTTTGTAAAATATTATTAATACTGACAGAAGAACTGCGATATTATGATTTTGACTGTTTTCGCTTTTTTATTTTCAAAAAACGAAGCTTAAAAAAGTGGGAAAAATCAAGTTTTTTTGGCTTTTTTCTCAATTTTATTTTTTCAAGAAAAAATGATTTTATTCTGTTTATGACTTCCTTTTGCTTAGCAGTAAAAGCACGAAATACTTTTTGAATTCTTTTTGCAGCCCCCCGCCATACTTTCCCCATTGCTGAACCGGGAAAAATATAAAACAAGCAAAAGCCTATCCCCTCACCCGCCAGAATATAAAACCGAACTATTCCTGCATTGTATTTCAGTGAGAACAAGAATGTAAAAAATGCAGCCGAAGCAAAAAACAGTATATCTCTTAAAAAAACAAGCACTGTATTCCTGCCGTTCATGGCATTGAGAAACATTACTACGGAATAAAAAAGTCCTATTATGTAACCGGCACCTGCCGCCTTTAACAGTACCGCTAACTGCACTGTGTGCTCAAATCCCGTTATCATTTGAACACCTTAGAGAAAAATCCGGGATTTTTAACGGTTTTATCTGAATATTTTATGGAAATAATTTTTCCCTCTGCACAAAACTGCCCTGTTTCAACATTGAGAACAGTTACCTGCATTTTTTCTCCCGTAACAGATATTTCTCCGAAACCTGTATATACTGTCATGCTTTCCTCATCAAAGTTGCCTACATCAGTAATACCTGTAAGCGTCAGCTTTTTTCTGTCATCAAGTATCAGAGAATGAGGAATTTTTTTTGAGAATTCATCCATAGCCTTACCTCTTTTACAAATAATATTTCTGTAAATTATATGGCAAGCCTTTTACAAATATATCAATTTTATATAAAAACAAATATCTGATTTAGTTGAATTGCATAGTGCATAATATTCTGTTTTGTGTTAAAATTATAAAGATATTTTACAGGAGGAAAAACATTATGATAAGAATTGAAATGGATAACGGCGCAATTATTGATATTGAGCTTTATCCCGACAAAGCTCCCAAAACCGTTGCTAATTTTGAAAAGCTCGTTTCCGAGGGCTTTTATGACGGTCTTACTTTCCACCGCATCATAAGAGGCTTTATGATACAGGGCGGCGACCCTCAGGGCACAGGCATGGGCGGTGCAAAAGAAAAAATTCCGGGCGAATTTGCCATGAACGGCTTCCCGCAGAATGATCTTCGCCATACAAAAGGCGTTATTTCAATGGCAAGAGCTATGGATCCCAATTCCGCAAGCTCACAGTTTTTCATTATGCACGAGGATGCTCCCCACCTTGACGGCAGCTATGCCGCTTTCGGTAAGGTAGTTGACGGCATTGATGCAGTTGACGAAATTGCCTGCACACCCACCACCTACGGCGACAGACCCGTAACTCCCGTAGTTATTAAGAAAATGTCTATCATCTGAAAAATTTCAGCCCGACAAAATTGTCGGGCTGTTTTTTTAACTGAGAAGCATTCTGTCGTTGGCGAATTCACCTGAACTTGCTTTTGCAAAAAGCTCCATAAGGTCAGATACTTTAAGGTTTTTCTTTTCTTCACCTGAAATATCGTAAATTATCTGTCCGTTATTCATCATAATAAGACGGTTGCCGAGTCTTATGGCATCCTTCATATTATGTGTTATCATAAGTGTAGTTATCTTTGCTTCACTTACTATCTCTTCCGTAAGTGCGAGAACCTTTGCGGCAGTCTGAGGATCAAGAGCCGCCGTGTGTTCATCAAGAAGCAACAGCTTCGGATTCTGCATTGAAGCCATAAGAAGTGTTACTGCCTGTCGCTGACCGCCCGAAAGAAGTCCTACCTTTGAGGAAAGTCTGTTTTCAAGGCCGAGATCAAGCTTTTTAAGAAGAGTTTTGAATTCTTCTCTCTCCTTTTTCGTAACACCGGGAAGAAGGCTTCTGAATTTACCTCTTCTTGCGGCAATAGCGAGGTTTTCATCTATCTGCATACCTGCGGATGTACCCGTCATCGGGTCCTGGAAAACTCTGCCTAAAAGCTTGGCTCTTTTATGCTCGGGAAGCTTTGTTATATCATTTCCGTCAAGAATGATACTTCCCTTATCTACGGGATACACACCTGTTATCATATTAAGAAGGGTGGATTTACCTGCACCGTTACCGCCGATGACAGTTACAAAATCGCCGTCATTAAGCGTGAGATTTACGCCACTCAATGCTTTTTTCTCATTTATTGTACCTGCATTAAAGGTTTTATGAACATCTCTTATTTCAAGCATTCTGTTTATTTCCTCCTTCTTTTTTAGTAAAGTGTATCTTTGATTTCCAGTAAGGAATACCTAAGAACAATGCAACGACCAGAGCGGAGAAGAGCTTAAGGTCATCTGTTCTCAGACCGAACTTCAGAACTATCGTTATAACGATATAATAAATAATTGCACCGATAACAACAGAAACCAATCTCAATGCAAAGTTTCTGAATATCTTTCCGAAAATTACTTCACCGATAATAACGGCTGCAAGACCGATAACTATAGCACCTCTGCCCATGTTAACATCCGCAAAGCCCTGGAACTGTGAAAGAAGAGCACCTGAAAGGGCTACTATACCGTTTGAAAGCACAAGACCTAAAACCTTACAGGTATTCGTATTGATACCGTTTGCTCTTGACATAGCGGGGTTACAGCCTGTAGAACGGATAGCATGACCTATTTCCGTTCCGAAGAACCAATAAAGAATTCCTATAAGAACAGCAATAAAAATCACGCAAACAAGAATAGTTTCATAAATAACATCTGTTCTTGAGGAAACTAAAAGATCATAGTTTCTCCAGCTGATAGCTGTATTGGCTTTTCCTCCCATAATTCTGAGGTTTACGGAATAAAGAGCCAACTGTGTAAGAATACCTGAAAGAATAGCGGGAATACCGAACTTTGTATGAAGTATACCCGTAACAAGACCTGCTATACATCCTGCAATAAAGGCTATAACCATTGCAAGATATAAATTCACACCGCTAGTAGTCAGAACAACAAGAACTGCACCGCCTGTGGCAAAAGAGCCGTCAACAGTAAGATCTGCTAAATCAAGAACCTTGTAAGTAACATAAACACCTATTGCCATTACACCCCATATCATACCCTGTGCTACGGGAGTCGGCAAAGAAGAAAGAAAATTTAACATAAAACACATTTTGCAGTACTTTTTTCGGTACTGCATCCTTTCGCATATTACACCAAAAAAGCGATAAGCATTCTTATCGCTTTTCCGGTCAAAATTTTATGAACTCTTTTAGTTATTCAGTAACGATTGCTTCGTATGTATCGGGAACAGTGATGTTAAGAGCTGTGCAACGGTCAGCCATGTACATCTTTGTAAGGTCAGTTGCATATTCAACTTTCATTGTTGCGGGGTCAGCATCGTTTACGAGAATTTCGTAAGCCATTTCGCCTGCCTTGTAGCCGATATCATAATAGCTTATTGAAAGAGTTGCAATACCGCAGCCCTTGCAGATACCTGATTCACCTGCAACAAGGGGAACACCAGCGGGTTCAAGAACATTAGCGATAGCTTCTGCATTATTAGCAACTGTATTATCAGTGGGAGCAAAAAGAACATCACATTCTTCTGCCGCTGTTGTTGTAACGGAAGCGATATCATTGGAATCTGTAAATGTGTATTCCTTTGCTTCAAGACCGAGGTCTTTAAGGTAACCTGTGATAACATCGGACTGATACTTGGAGTTTGCTTCTGCTGAGCAGTAAAGAATACCTACTGTCTTTGCATCGGGGCAAAGCTCTTTGATCATCTGAGCCTGCTGATCAAGGGGAGCAAGGTCTGCTGTACCTGTTACATTGATGCCTGATGCACCTGTCCAGTCAGCAATATCAAGAGCTGTTGCGAAGTCTGTGATAGAAGTTGCAACGATCGGGATATCAGCAGTAGCTGTTGCTGCAGCTGTAAGAGCGGGAGAAGCGTTTGCCATAATAAGGTCAACCTTATCGGAAACGAACTTACCGCAGATAGTTGTGCAGTTTGTTGCTTCATTGGAAGCATTCTGTTCATCAAACTTAACATTTTCACCGAGCTTATCGGTAAGAGCCTTCTTGAAGCCTTCTGTTGCAGCATCAAGTGCATCGTGCTGAACGAGCTGGCAGATACCTACAGTATATACAGTACCGTCAGCTGTACCTGCAGTTGTTTCATCTCCTGCAGGAGCTGTTGTTTCTGTACCTGTTTCACCGCAGGAAGCAAAAACAACTGTCATCATAAAAAGCGCCATAACAACGCAAATTATCTTTTTAAGCGTGTTTTTCATAAGTCATTCTCCTTTATAAAAATAATGTTTTCTTTACCGCTTTAAATACTTAAATCGATATGTTTGCATGATACACCCATAAAGCGGTGTTGTCAATATTTTTTTGTTTCGTTTTTAATTAAAAAAACAAATAAAACACATTAAAAATAAGAAAACGGCTTCGCCGTGCGCCTACGGCGACCGTTTTCGAATAGTCCATCTCCGAGGAAAGCTTGCTTTCCGTTCGGAGGGACATAAAATCTTTTTACTTTATAGGAAGGAATTTCCTATAAAGTAAAAATACCCGAAGAACTGAATCCTTCGGGTACATGAAAGACACTTACTGGAACATATTAAGAATAACGCCGCCTGCGATAACAGATGCAATCTGACCTGAAACATTTACACCGATTGACTGCATAAGAAGATGATTCTGGGGGTCTTCCTGAAGTCCCATTTTGTGAACGATTCTTCCTGACATGGGGAATGCGGAAATACCTGCGGCACCGATCATGGGATTAATTTTTGTTTTAAGGAAAAGGTTGAGAACCTTAGCAAATATAACACCGCCTGCGGTATCGAAAATAAATGCAACAAGACCGAGTCCGAGAATAAGAAGAGTTTCCTTTTTAAGGAACTGTTCAGCCTGCATCTGAGAAGCGATAGTAACACCAAGGAATATAGTAATAAGATTTGCAAGAACCTTCTGAGCTGTTTCTGAAAGAGAATCAAGAACACCGCATTCTCTTATAAGGTTACCGAACATAAGGAAGCCTATAAGAGCAAGTGAAGAAGGAGCTACAAGACCTGCAATAACAGTAATTATAATGGGGAAAAGAATTCTTGTGAGCTTTGAAACAGATTTCGGCTGATAAGGCATTCTTATAAGACGCTCTTTTTTTGTTGTAAGAAGCTTGATAATAGGAGGCTGAATAATAGGCACCAACGCCATATATGAATATGCGGCAACCATTATGGGTCCGAGATAGTTTGAAGCGAGCTTCATAGCAACAACAATAGCCGTGGGGCCGTCTGCAGCACCTATGATTGCAATTGATGCAGCATCCTTAGGTTCAAAGAAAAGAGAAGCAACACACAGAGTAAAGAATATACCGAACTGCGCCGCCGCACCGAAAATCATCAGTTTCGGATTCGACAGTATCGGTCCGAAGTCTATCATTGCACCGATACCTATAAACAGAATAAGCGGGAACAACTCATTTGAAATACCCATTTCATACAGAGTACTTAAAGGTCCCTCCGACAACACATCGTCTATCAGCTGATTAACAGCACCTGACATGGGAAGGTTTACCATAATAGTACCGAAGCCCATAGGGAGAAGAAGCGTCGGTTCCATTTCTTTCTTTATTGCAAGAAAAATAAGCGTTCCGCCGATAAGCCACATAACAATCATTTTCCAGTCAAAAAACTGTAAATGTTCAAACATAAATCCCATTTTTTGTTTCCTTTCCGCTGTACTTCATCGACAAAAAAATACATTCTGCCGAAAAGCAAAATCAGACAAATTATAGCATAAAAGTTATTACAAGTCAATTATAAATAGTATAAATATTATTTATTCTGACATCCATTTACGGAATATTTATAACTGCATAAATTTTTCAATTCCCTTTTTATTCAGCCATTTATATATTGCGAAGGCTATACCTGCAAAAATAACTGATGCAGCAAGAAGAAAAATTTCAGCGGACAAAATGGATACAAGAGCAAAATAACAGGCAACAACAACAATTGTCAGTATCATCCCGAAAAACATTCCTATCATTGACGACATACTCTGTTTTATGGGAACTGCTTCGTTTGTCCAATCAAGCTTCGGAAAAATAAGATTAACACAAAGCCCCGTTTCTGCGCAGACTATCATAAAAATTTCCGAAAATACTATCGACAGCAAAGAAAGCAGAATTTCCGTTTTCAGAACAACTGAAACACAAATATTACAGATAAACAAAGGCGCTCCCGTTACCAATATATGAAGCATCAGCTTTCCGAAAAAGATATCCTTGATATTCACCGGGACAGATTTAAGAAACCACAGATTTTTTGCTTCAAGGGAAACAGCTGAAGATGTCATGTTATTTGTTGAAGCTATTAAACACATAATCATACAAGCAATCACGGAAATTGCAGAAGAAGGTAAGCCCGTAACAGCAACTGTACTTACTATATCACTTCCTTTTACTGCCGCTATAACAGCAAAAAGAATAAGCATAACAGAACCCATGGCACAATTTAGCATATACACGGGAGTGTTCTTAAAAAACAAGAATTCCTTTTTAAGAAATGCCGCTTTTGCAGATGCTGATTTCACTTTTTTCTCTTTATATTCTATCTTTTTCATGCCTTTTTTAACAGTTGCAAGCTTAATAAAGCTCCTTGACAGGATCACATAGATAAGAGCAAAAACAGCAAATACAATTAAGAAGAATATAAAATAAGAAAAGATATCCCCTGCACATCCGAGTCCCATTTTATATAACGGATATAAATAAAGACTTATCTTCTCCCCTACCTCATCGGCATTGATTATTAGCATATTAATAATACTGTTGAGCCGCATAGCAATGGAATAATAACCTACGAAAAATGCCATTGAAACAATAACGGTTATTATACCTTTATTTCTGATTTTTGATGCGAATAACGCTATCACCCAACCGAGAACACATGATAAACTCAGTGCAAACAAAGGCAAAACAAATATATTTAATAAGGATAAAGCAACTGACAGAAAGTTAAAAGGAGCAACCAGACAAAAAACTACAAGTGACGGAAGCAACACAAGAGCTTCAAACATAAATGTTGTCACATAAAGCCCTGCCATTCTGGCAAAAAGTATCATCCATGAGGGAATAGGCATAGACAAAAGCATATCGTTGTCTTTTGCTTCATAAAGCGTATTATATGTCATAAACACGCTGCCGAAAACGCCTAAAAGAGTAGCCAAAACTCCGAAAATTGAGAAATATATCCATGTATAGCCGTTCTCTATTATCGGAGACATTAAAAATGACATGGAAAAGAACATAGAAAAAAATGCCAAAAACACAAAGCCCATAAGACAGATAAAACCTATGCGGGAGCCTTTCGTTTGAGCCTTTTCCGATTTTCCGCGCATAAAAAAGCCCGAAAAAAACTCAAGCAGCTGTTTTTTCAATAAAGCCTTAAGCATCATTATCACCTAATTCAAGAAATACTTCTTCAAGAGAAGTGTCACCCTTGACATCTTCCATTTTTCCGGAAACCAAAAGCTTTCCGTCTTTTATAATCGCTACCTTATCACAGAGCTTTTCTGCAACCTCAAGCACATGAGTAGAAAAGAATATTGCTCCGCCTTCATTACAGATATTGCGCATTATTCCTTTCAGTATGTGTGCAGCCTTAGGGTCAAGTCCGACAAAGGGTTCATCCATAATAATGAGCTTGGGATCATGTATAAGTGCGGAAATAATCGCAAGTTTCTGCTTCATACCGTGAGAATAAGCCTTTATGGGTTGAGCAAGATCCCCTGTAAGCTCAAAGATATCAGCATATTTTCTGATTTTTTCCCGTCTTTCTTCAGCATCTACCTTAAAAATATCCGCAATAAAATTCAGATACTGAATGCCGGACATAAACTCATACAAATCGGGGTTATCGGGAATAAAAGCGAGTTTTGATTTACATTCAATCGGATTTTCCTTTATTGAAATACCGTCAATAAAAATTTCCCCGCTGTCAAAGGTTAAAATACCGCAACAGGATTTAATAGTGGTAGTTTTTCCGGCACCGTTATGACCGATAAAGCCGTATATCTCGCCTTTATTGATCTGCAGTGAAAGATTATCAACAGCTTTTTTTTCACCGAAGGTTTTTGTAAGATTTTTAATTTTAAGCATTTTCATCACCTTTTAATATATTATCAAAAATTCAGCGAAAAATCAAGGCACAGGGACATGAAAAAACCTCAGCAGTAAAATACCGCTGAGGTCAGAAAGCTTATTTTAATTTACCAGTTTATCTTCCAGGTTTCGCTCTGTGATCCTTCGCATTCACCTGCTGCCGGAATACCGACAATCTTGGCTTCAACAGCAATATGAATGGGAATTTTGTAGACAACAGAGGATACATAACCGTCTGAATTAATAACAAAATCCATTGTTGAACCACTATATGTAATATCAAGATAATTAAGAACTACAGTACTGCCGAGATCAACATCCGAAGCATCAAGATAACCTACACTTGCAGCATGGAACTTCGGATGATTTGTAAGAGTACCCACTTCCTTCACAAGCTGGATATGAACAATTGTGTCATTACCGCTCTTCTTTGCATAAGCTGTTGCAATACCGTCTTCGGTAAGAGTAAATGCTCCACGCTTGGGAAGAAGAAGAGGAACATTTTCACCTTCAGCATTTGTTGTTCTGCCGTTTGTAAAGGTAAGCACTTCCTGTGAGGGCTTTGCCACACTGGCGATTATTCTGTCTGCTGTACTCATAACAAGCTGCCCGCCGGGAGCCTTAGTAACTCTTACGTCAAAAGCTTCCTGATGATCAACTGTTACATTATTGGTATATGCCTTGGTTTTAGTGACGGCATCAGTTGCAAACTTAAGAATTTCTGCTGTTGTCCAAGAAGAAGGATCTTTTTCAGCAGGTGCAGTTGTAACTTCAGGAACAATTACGGGAGCAGCTGTTGTCTGTTCGGGAGCTGCTGTTGTAATTTCCTGAGGTAATGTTGTCTGAACCTCTATATTCACAGGAGGAGCCTGTGTTGTATTCTCGGTTATGTAAATGGTCGTAGTCTGTACTTCACCGGGTGTATTCACCGGCTGGTCGGGACGGGTTGTAAATTCAAGTATGTTGCTTGTATATTTAAGACAACTGCTGAATGAAAATACACTCACAGCCACAAGAACTAAAGCTAATATTTTTTTTATGTTGTGCATAAGAAATTCCTCCTAAAAAGATACCAACATATATAATAACCGAAAATTAATTTATATTCAATAGTTAATCAGAAAAAAATTATGACAAAAATTTTAACATTCACAATATTTATCAAATAAAAAATGCTTTATTAAGCCATGCTCTTACATTACGGCTTTTGTTACAGTAAATAAAGAAACACATTAAAACGAAGGTGCAGCAAGCTATAACTATACCAACAACAAGAAAGCTGTGATTTTGTGAAAACAATGTAACCAGCAGACCTGACAAAAACGACACCACAGTACTCTCCAAAAGCACAAGAACGGTAACTGCAGTCCAGTGTCTGTTTTTTCTGCGTGACCATATTATCAACAAAAGAACAGACAGTGACACCAGTGCTGTTACACATAATATGCTTTTCAGTATCCAAATCTGCGTCCCGTGAAGCCTGAACACCGTGTAAAAAAATCCGGCAGCGGCAAGTGTATCAAAGCCCCACAAGAGATACGGATGTGTTTTTTTTGTAAAAGCGGGAAAAACAAACAATACCCATATAAGTAAGCTTGCCGCCAGCACATAAACGGACCAGAATCCGCTTCTTATAAAAAACACGTTGAGAAAAAACATCACTATATTAGGTATCAGCATCGTGACAGATATTACAAATGCTATAAATCTCTTCTTAACGCTTTTCGGAATCTGAAGAGTTTCGGAAAAAGGAGTCGAATCAGACTCAACACTTACAATATTGGGATTGATAACAGGGGTTGAACACAAAGCACATTTTTTTGCACTTGAATCAAGTTCAACTCCGCAATTGACACAGTATGACAAAATATCAACTCCTTTATTCTCTGTTGCTTTCAATCTTTACATGAAGTCCCATTTTAACAAATGCTGTAAAGAAATCTCTTTCAACATCACTTTCTTTATATACATTTGCAAATGTAATGCAAAGGTTATTGTTTACGGTTGCAACACCGCATCTTGCGGCATTTACTTTGCCGGGAGCCGGCATAAAAATAAATTTATCTATATATTTACGCATTTCTTCGGGAATATCTACAGCACCGAGATTTGTAATAAGTGACGAGGTTGTTTGTTCTGCAGTAACAGCGAAAGATATTCCAACGCCCAGATTTTTTATAAATAACGGCAACGCACGAACAAACAGATTGCGTTCAATTCCCATATTCGCGGTAATCATCATATTTAATTCTTTTTCATTTTTCTGAAGCCGCAGTTGATACTTAACCTGCTCGAGTAATTCGTCAAAGCTGTACTCCCCTCTATTAGGATCCACCTTGACTCTCAGGCATATGGTAAAATTTCTTAAGGTTTCTGAATTATAAGTACGGCGAAGATCAATAGGTATCTGTATACTTACTTCTTTTTGTTTTTTTACTTCTCTGAGCTGCTTCTTGCAAAGCACCTGAAGCATTACGGCAGCTAAAAATTCCGTAACAGTGACACCCTTTGATTTAGATAACTCATGAAGCTTATCAAACGGTATTATGCCCGAAGTAATATTAACGGTATGCGAAGGCATTTTTGTGCCCTTTGCATGATACACAAATTTATCTGCCCTTTTATATTTTGCCTTTGAAGTGGCATTCTTCACAAAGGAATCTTCAAGCTCAGCAGATGTATTTTCCGTATCTATAGGAAGAACAAAACCGCCTGTCGGTATTTTAGCACCCTTGAGCCTTAAATACTGAGCTACCAATGTAGACAAAAACAGTGCACCGCCGTGACCGTCAGTCAGAACATGATACACATCAATGGCAATTCGGTTACCGTGATAATAAACCTTAAACAGAAATCTTCCGTTTTCATTAAATTTTATTCTGTGGCAAGGATTTTTGATATCGGGCAAGACATCGGGAGTGTTCTCATTCTTTTCAAGATAAAACCAAAAAAAGCCATGACGGATCTGAACATCATAGCATGAAAACCGAGGCATTATCGAGGTTAATGCCTGCTTTAAGATAATGGGATCAACTTTTTCAGTCAGTTCATAACAAACTCTGAAAGAATTTGACCAGGTCTTTGAATTCTGACCGGGAAAAATTTTAGCGGCATTATCAAGCTTCAGCCAGAATCCTTTTTTTTCATTCGAGTAAATTTTCATAAAAATCACATACCGCCGACCGGAAAATCAGCCGATCGGCGGCAAAATCATATTAAGAATTTATTTGGCGAGCGCACCTACAAGGAGCATATATTCACCTATCTGTGCACCGAATTCGGGAGCACCGTCCATGATAAGCTTTCCGCTGCGGACAGATTCAAGCATATCATCAATAGACATAAGTATACCGAGTGCGGAATCAAGTGAATCAAAGCGCATTGTAAAGAAAGGCATTGCTCTCTTATATTCGCCCTTACCGGCCTTTGATTTACCCGCTTTTATACGGATAAATGCAGACACGCTGTCTTCTCCGTTGACCTTCCATGCATAAACACGGTCGGGGCTCTTAAGAGTCCAGTCGTGGATCTTTTCGTGACCGAGCTTATTAAGAGTTGAAATACCAACGGAAAGAAGATAGAAATAACACTTAACGAGAAGTCTTTTTGTTTCTTCATCTTCGGGAGGTGTTTCAAGTCCTAAAAGACCTGCCATTTTAAGAAGAGCCATCATAAATACGCCGAATTCATAAATGAAGTTTACACCCTTCATTTTGGGAAGTGTTGCAGGGCCTATCTTGCCCTTGAAGAATGCGTTCATAGCATCAACACTCTTGAATTCAAGCTCTACATACTTCTGCTTTCCTACTCTGTGAGCAACCTTATCAGCATGAACAAGCCACTCATCTCCGTTTACAACGAAATGTGTAGCCCACTTTCCGTCGGGAGCATCGCTGTCAAGACAGCTTACCTGATATACACAGTGAACCTTCTTGAACTTTGAATTTAACGACGGAACATCTGCTACGATGGTTTTCAGAAGAGGAAGAGCACCGCAAAGGAATATTTTATTAGTATAAATAGCTTCAGATGCCATATAATCAACCCTTTCTGAAATTAAACCTCGTCATCCCAGTCATCATCAAGCTCGAAGTCAGCCTTCATAACTTCACGGACAGCTGCAATGATACCGTTTGCATCAATACCGAGATCAGCCATGATATCTTCATGAAGACCGATGGGAGCGAACTTATCGGGTACACCGAGCTTCTTGAATGCACAGCCCTTACCGGACTCAACAACAACTTCAGCAACAGCTGAACCGAGACCGCCGAGAACGTTATGGTCTTCAACAGTGATGATACGGCGGGTATCCATAACAGCCTTGATGATAGCTTCCTTATCAATGGGCTTGATGGTGTGCATATCAAGAACTCTTATTTTGAGTCCGTCTGCTTTCTCAAGGAAGTCAGCAGCCTGAACAGCCTGGAATACGCATGAACCGCAAGCAATAATTGTAAGGTCGGTACCCTCTGTTACAGTTACAGCCTTACCGATTTCAAAGCCGTAATCGGAATCCTTATAAAGAACACGGTCAAAACCGCGATTGATTCTGATATAGAAGGGGCCGGGTGTTTCATATGCTGCCATAACAGCATTATATGTTTCAACACCGTCTGCAGGACAGATAACGGTGAGATTGGGCATTGAACGGGTAACTGCAAGGTCAGTGATAGCATGGTGAGTTGAACCTGCCTGACCGAAGGATGTACCTGAATGTGTTGCAATAACCTTAGCATTGATATTCTGATAGCAAAGGTCAGTTGAAAGCTGATCAGCAGCTCTTAAAGATGCAAACTGTGAGAAAGTGGAAAGGAAGGGCACAAGACCGGCCTTAGCCATACCTGCAGCAACACCAAAAAGGTTCTGCTCGGCAATACCTACATTGAAAAATCTGTCGGGGAATTCTTTCTGGAAATCACCGATTTTAGTGGACTTTGCAAGGTCCGCTGTAAGTGCTACAACTTCGGGATGAGCTCTTCCCAATTCAACGAGAGCCTTACCGTAAATTTCAGCAGTTGAAAGTGATGTGGAGTCAACAGCTGTATAAGTCATTCCGCCTGCCATACTTATTTAGCCTCCTTTTCTACTCTTGCGATTCTCTTCTTGTATGATTCCTCAAGAGCCTTCTTGCCTCTCTCATACTTGTCATCGTCAAATGCACCGTAGTGCCAGAGATAATCATCCTCAATAAAGTCGATACCGCACCCCTTAAGAGTATTGGCAACGATCATAACGGGCTTGTCTGTCTTATTTTCATAAGCAAAATCAATAGCTTCGCAAAGCTCTTTAATGTTGTTACCGTCAATTTCCTTAACAATAAAGCCGAAAGCTTCCCACTTGGCACAGAAGGGTTCGAGATTCATAACATCTTCTGTTCTGCCGTCGATCATACACTTGTTACGGTCAACGAAGCTTATCATATTTGTTGTCTTATAATGAACGGCACTCATTGCAGCTTCCCAGTTGGAGCCTTCGTCACATTCACCGTCACCGAGAACAACAAATGTCTTATAATCCTTTCCCTGAAGGCGTGCAGCAAGTGCAGTACCGACAGCTATGGACATACCGTGTCCGAGTGAGCCTGTAGAAGCATCAACACCGACAACCTTATTTGAGTCAAGGTGCATGCCCATCTTTGAACCTGAAAGGTTAAAGGTCTTGAGCATTTCTACATCATTAAATCCTAAATCGCAAAGTGTTGCAGCGTATGAAACACCTGCATGACCCTTTGAAAGAATAAATCTGTCTCTGTCTTCCCAGTTGGGATCGTCAACCTTGATATTCATATACTTATGATAAAGTACAGTCATAATATCAAGAACGCTGAGACCGCCGCCGATATGTGCCGAACCTGCCCAATATGTAGTATCAAGGGTAAGGTTACGGAGTTCATTGGCCTTTTTTTCGAGATTAAGCCACTCTTGCTTTGTTAAAGGCATAAGTTTTTTCCTCCTTAATTTATGGTTCAAAGGGAAACATCCCTCTTATTCCCTATTAATATTTTGATCTTATTGCCTTGAAGGCTTCATCAGCAACTTCAAGTGTATACTTAATATCCTCTTCAGTGAGAGAAGCATTGATGAAATGATTATGATGTCCTGCAAAGAATATACCTCTTCTTACACATTCCTGTATCCAGTCCTGATGAATAAAGAGTGAATCGTCATCAGCAAGTCTTAAGTAGAAGAGTGAGGGTTCGCCTGAAACTACCATATTAAAGCCGTTAGCTGTTGCAACTTCCTTAAGTCCGTCTGTAAGCTTAAGACCGAGCTCTCTGAACATCTTAGGTGTATCAAGCTCCTTCATCTTATTTATACAAGCGATACCTGCAGCAAAGGGCATTGCACTGAGCCAATATGAACCTGTATATGAAAGTGAGCTTACTGCATTCTTAAGAGAATCCTTACCGCAGAGAGCTGAAACGTTATAGCCGTTTGCGAGAGCCTTACAGAAACAGATAAGGTCTGCTTCAAAGCCGTAGAAATGGTCACTGCCTGCAAGGTCAAGTCTGAAGCCGCAGCGAACGTCGTCTACGATAAGCACTGTACCGTTAGCAGTACAAAGCTCACGGACCTTCTTCCAGTATCCGTCTGCAGGAAGGCTGTTATCAAGATAGTTACCGTGCATATAAGGAGTTGAAATAAATGCAGCTATCTCACCCTTATTGTCGTCAAATACCTTCTGAAGCTGATCAAAATCGTTCCAGTCGATATAAAGATTATTTGCAACATCTTCGGGAATGATGCCGGGATAGTCAATTTTCTGTGTCCAGGGAGAAACACCGTGATAGTAGCCGTTAATGAATACTATCTTTTTACGGTGTGTAGCAGCACGGGCTGTCATAATAGCGGCAGTTGTAACGTCGTTGCCGTTCTTTGCGAAGAATGCCCAGTCAGCACAAGCTACGGTATCGACAAGAAGCTCTGCAAATTCAACCATCTTATAAGAGGGGGAAGTCATGCAGTTACCCTTTTTGAGCTGCTCCATAGCGGCTGCATCAACATCGGGATCGTTATAACCGAGAACATTGGGACCGTATGCGCACATATAGTCAATAAATCTGTTGCCGTCTACATCCCAGAAATATGAGCCCTGTGCTCTGTCTCCCATAAGAGGGAAAGAAGTAACAGGCATAAAGTTTCCTTCTGCGGGGCCGAGATGACCGTATACGCCTGAGGGAACGACCTTTGTAGCTCTGTCAAACCATTCACGGCTTTTTGTATATGTATTAATTTTCTTTGCCATTATTTTTTCCTCCCTTAAGCAAGATAGAGTGCAACTCTGTCAAGAATTCTGTTGACATTGTCGATCATGGAGATCATACCGCCCATTCTGATAGTACCTTCACCGATACAGGCGATAGAGTTTACATTACCGTCAAAAAGGTCACGGGCAAGCTTTGTGTTTGCAAATTCCATAAGAGCACGGGGGTTACCCATATCCTTCTTTATTGTAACTATGTGGTGATTTTTAACTCTGAGAGTTGCCTTGGGACCTCCGCCGATACTCATAAGTATATCGCCGTCTACGATGTGATCTGCACTGAACTTACCGATAGCATCCTGATTAGCTATCTGAGCCAAAGCAACAGTAATGGTATAGAACATTAAATAAGTGCTGGTTTCAAAGAATTTTTCATCCTTAAGATCTTCGGGATCGGGACGCATATACTTTGTAAGAAGATCAGTAAGTCCGATAAAGGATTTAAGTAAAAATCCGATATGAAGAAATCCTTTACTGGGAATGGGAGTAACCGTACCGTCGATCATACCGTTAAATTTCTCACAGGATGAGAAAGGAAGTTTAATGGTACAGTCGGAACGGCATCCGTCTTCCATACGGCAGTAGCCGTTTTTGAAAGTAATTGTTGCTGCAGGTCCGTTTTTAACTTCAAAGCCGATTGATACAGGCTTTTTATTAGTGAGAAGGGCTCTTGCGTTTTCGTCAATTTCACAAAGATTTTCCAGTGTTCCGAGAATACCATACATATTTATGTATGCTAATGTTCTTGCATCTGTCAAAGCTCATTCCTCCGCTTTCTTCAAGGCAAAAATCTGCCTCAATATTTATACACAATACATTTTAACAAAACTAAATTGCAAAGTCAACTTATATTTATTGAATTTGTCCTAAAAATACCCGTCCGAATTAAAAATCGGGCGGGTAAACATTATATATTACTTAGCAATTCAAGTTCCCGAAAGACCTGAAAACATAGATCCTAAGCTTTTGAATAATTCGATCAGCTGCATAAAAAATCCGATAACGATCTCAAACATAATAACACTCACCTTTTATAATCTGTTAGTTTTTTGTTACTGTAATATTACCATATGTTTATTAATAATTTATAAACATTTTTCAAAAATCGCACAGATTATCATATTTTTATTCAACAAAATTTAATCGTAAAATTTATTAATTTCTCACAAACAATTTATTACCATTTTTGCATTGAAAGAATTGTGATATAAAAGTATAATTTATGTCAGAAGATACATTAAAGCAAAAATCAACGAGTCATCATGGTTTTCCTTTGACAATAAAAGACAAAGTGACAATATGAACATCTTTTCATATTCGTCGGAGGATAAATTTCCGAAAACGGAATTAAGTGCTTTTCTCAGATCAATACCGCTGTTTTTGGCAACAGAGCTTTTGTTGCTATGCTGTCTGTGCTGAGAATTCTGAAGCTCTGTAGGATAGCTTATGGCTTTTGGCACTCTCGGTAATTCCTCCTCATTAGGCTGCTCTTCCGTCTTTTTAACCGCACGGTGCTTATCATTAAAATTCTCCGCAACACTTCGTGAGCGTTTCTGCATTTCAAGAACTCTTTGCTTTGCTTCACTCTGCATACGCATCATATCCTGATAGGAATAACCACTCATTTCCCATTCTCCTGCATTGCGTTTATTATCCTCATAAACTTCAGCATCATTACGGCATCATCTGCTTTTTTTCGTCTACTGTCACTTAACAGCGGCTTCAGAGCCATTATAAAATCGCTCCGTTCATCATTTTCATTCAGCATTTTTGAAAATTTTGCAACCCCTGTCAGAAGCTTGGGATCAAAGGGCATATCAAAACCGCTCTGAACTGCAGGCTGTTCTTTTTTCTGCGGTGCCTCTTCTTTTGAGCCGAAAAACTGCTGTGCCGTCGTTTTCAGCTTTTCTATATCTTCCTGTGACAGAGATGAGAGCAAGGAAGAAATATCCATTACTTATCCCCTCCCTGTAGTTTTTTCAATATCTCCTGCGCCTTCGGTGACGATAAAACCGAACGCAGGTAATCGGGATCTGCCATTGCTTTTTCTATCGTACTTTTCTGTTCCTCGGAAAGTACCGAGGCGGCAGCGTTTCCGAGTTTTTCCATTTTTTTCTTATCTCCGCTTTTTGCAGCCTCAAAAAGGGCATCAAAATCATTTTGCTTCAAATTATCCCTCCTTACGTAAGTTTCCTTTTTTGCAGGAAACATCAATATAAAATATGCACCCGAAAGAAGGTTTATTAATGAAGATACTGATACTCTCCGACTCGCACGGCTTTTCTCAAGAACTTGAAGCAATTCTCAAAAAAGAACGAAATGCCGATATGATAATTCACTTAGGTGACGGAGGCAAAGATATGTTTGATATGAATGAATATACTGCTTTTAAGCCTGTTTATCAGATAAAAGGCAACTGCGATACTTCAGCATATAATTTTCCTTTAAGACTGATCTCATATGCCGAAAAAGTTAAATTTCTTGCCTGTCACGGTCATGCTTATAATGTAAAGCTCGGACTTTCTTCTCTATACTACGCAGCAAAAGAAGAGGAATGCGCAGTTGCGCTTTACGGGCATACACACATTGTGAATATCGAAGAATATGACGGTGTTACTCTTTTTAATCCCGGCAGTATCATGAACGGAAAATATGGCATAATGGAAGTCACCGGAGAAAGATTTACCCTGAAGCACTGCAAAATTGATGAATAAATCGTATATTAATGTTAAATTATTAAAAATAAATACATAATGTTACCTTATTGTACTTGTTTTTAGTTTTTATTTGTGTTACCATTTATTGTAAAGATTTATATCTAAAAAAAGAAAGGATCTGAATGACTATGGATACCCGTTTCGCAATATCTGAATACCCCGATGCCGCTGCCGTTAACAAGCAGTTAGATGAACTTATCAAAAAGCCTATTTACACTATCACTCCCGATGCACTCGCAAAATATGAAGAAGAATATTTTGAAAAGAAATGTGCAACATCCAAAGAAATGATTGACGAAGCCAAGAAAATCATTCCCGGCGGTGTTCAGCACAACCTTGCTTTCAACTATCCCTTCCCCCTCGTTTTCACAGCAGCTTCAGGCTGTAAGCTTTATGACATTGACGGCAATGAATATTATGACTTCCTTCAGGCAGGCGGTCCCACCGTTCTCGGTTCAAATCCTCCTGAGGTCCGTGAGCAGGTTATCGACCTTCTCAACACATGCGGTCCTTCAACAGGTCTTTTCCATGAATTTGAATATAAGCTTGCAAAGAAAGTATCTGACTGCATTGAAACTGTAGATATGTTCCGTATGCTTCAGTCAGGTACAGAAGCATGTATGCTTGCTGCAAGAATTGCAAGACTTGCTACAAAGAATAAGAATATCGTAAAAATGGGCGGTGCTTACCACGGTTGGTCAGATCAGCTCGGTTACGGTATCCGTATCCCCGGCACAAAGGCAACTCAGGCAAACGGTGTTCCCGGAAGATTAATGAGAGATACTCAGGAATTCTTCCCCGGCGATCTTGATTCTCTTGAAAGAGTTCTCAGAAAGAATATGCTCAGAGGCGGCACTGCTGCTGTTTATCTTGAGCCCCTCGGCCCCGAAAGCGGTTCCCGTCCCGTTGATAAGGATTTCTGCAAGGGCGTTGAAAGACTTTGCCGTAAATACGGTGCTCTTCTTGTATTCGATGAGGTTGTTACAGGCTTCCGTGTAGGCATGGCAGGTGCTCAGGGCTACTTCGGCGTTTCTCCCGACCTTACAGTTTTCGGTAAGGTTATCGCAGGCGGATATCCCGGTGCCGGCGGTGTCGGCGGTAAGAGAGAATACATGAAATATCTCGGCGCAGGTCTTGACGGTGCAGTTAAAGTCAAGAAGGCTTTCTGCGGCGGTACACTTTCAGCTAATCCCCTTTCCTGTGCTGCAGGTTACTTCACTCTTGAAGAAATGGACAGAACAAATGCTTGTCAGAAAGCAGGCGAAATGGGCGACAGAATCACAAAGGGACTTCAGGAAATCATCGAAAGACGCCACCTTCCCTTCGTAGCATTCAATCAGGGCTCTATCTGCCATCTTGAAACTGTAGGTACTCTTCAGTTCTCAATCAACTGGGGCAAGCCCTGGACTATTCCCGGTGTTCTCAAGCAGACAGACATCAGAAAGAAAGAAATGACCCACATGGGTGCTGCATACATGGCTGAAGGTCTTGTAACTCTTGCAGGCAGCCGTCTTTACACAAGCGCTGCTTACACAGAGGCTGATATTGACGATGCACTTGCCAGATTTGACCGTGTATTCGCAAATATCGCAGTAAAAGAAAACGACTGATACTCCCCCATAATTTATACGAGGTGAATTAACCATGGATATCATGCAAGCAAAACTCGATGTTGTAAAAGCAGGTAAGCTCCTTTGCGAAAAGGGACTTATCCAGCGCACATGGGGAAATGTCAGCTGCCGTATCGATGAGAATACTTTTGTTATCACACCAAGCGGAAGAGATTATCTCGGACTTACTCCCGATGATATCGTGCTTGTAAATATTGAAGATCTTTCCTATGAGGGCGATATCAAGCCCTCATCGGAAAAAGGTGTTCATGCCGCTTGCTATAAGCTCAGACCTGATGTTAATTTTGTTATCCATACCCACCAGACAATGGCATCCATTGCAGGTCTTAAGGGATATGACATCAACCACCTTGAGGGAAAAAGTGCCGAAATAATCGGAAAGCATGTTCCTCTTGCTTCTTACGGACTTCCCGGTACAAAGACTCTTCGAGAAGGTGTCACAGAAGCCGTTAAGCGCTCTTCATCAAAGGCTGTTCTTATGAAGCATCACGGTGCTGTTTGTATGGGAAGCGATCTTGATAATGCGTTCCTTGTTGCAAGTGAGCTTGAAGAAGTTTGCAAAAACCTTTTCCTCGAAAGATACAGAGAGCTTACAGGCAGAACTATTGATACCTTCGCTTCTCTTTGCGAATACATTGCAGGCAATCTTGTGTCAGAAGCGGTTTGCGATGAGCTGCCCGCATACAACTCCGAAAGACTTTACAGGGTGCTTGAAATGACTCCTGCCGAAGGCGGAGATGCAATTATGATAGATCTTGAAACAGGCAAGCCCCTCGATTCCTCTGCAGAATACCCCGCTACAGCAGAGCTTCACGCAATGATCTACAAAAAGAGAAAAGATGTCAATGCAATAACTCATTCTAAGGAAGAGGCAACACTTGAGCTTTCAAAAACAGGAATGGCAGTAAAACCCTTCCTTGATGATTTTGCACAGATTGTCGGAATTTCCTTGAAATCCGCTGAATATGACACCAACGACCGTTTAGCTTCTGCAAAAAAGGTCGTTAAGAAAATGAAATTCCGTGATGCGGTCATGCTCAAGCATAACGGTGCTATCTGTGTCGGCTCTTCAAAGGACGAGGCAGATGCAGTAAAACTCGTTGCAGAAAAAGGCTGTAAATCCTTTGTTGCAGCATCCGCTTACGGCAAAGAAGACAAATATATCAATCCTTTGGAATGCACATTAATGCGTATTATTTACAAAACAAAGTACTCCAAGAAAAAGTAAAAACAACAGGAGGCAAACAATGGCTGTCGGCAAAAAATCTTCTCACAAAAATGCTGCCCGTTCAAGACATCTTATCAAACAGGCTTTTGCTGAGCTTCTTAATGAAAAGGATATGGCAAAAATCACTGTTACCGATATAGTTGAAAGAGCGAATATTTCAAGAGGTACTTTCTATGCACATTATCTTGATGTGTATGACCTTTATGCGGCAATTCAGTCAAATATTGTCGAGGCAATTGATGAAACCTTAGATCAGTTGGGTATTGATAATGTTATCCTTGACCCGACAGAAGCTATCAATTTAGGTGTTGCCTTTCTTAATAAAAATAAGAATTACTACAAGCTTTTCCTCACTTCTTCACACGGCGAGGATCTTATAAAAAGAATCATTTCCCTTGCAGAAGAAAAACTCTCTCATGAGATCAGAAGCTTACTTTCCGATGAAGAGGCTACCGAATATATTTGCCATATGTATTACACATTAGGCGGCTTCAGAAGCATTCTTATTCATTGGTTCCAGGATAATGTCGGAATGACAAGTGAACAATGTGCAGATTATCTCACAAAATTCTACCTTGCCAACAGACCTGAAAGGCTTTGCGATGTAATCAGAGAAAAACAGAAATCTGCAGTTCATAAGTAATTAAGTCTTCACAAACAATAAACCCGATACCGTAAGTGTTTTTACGGCATCGGGTTTCTTCATGTTATAATATCATTAAACGGTTGCAGTGTTTCCATTGAACAGCATCACAAGAATTGCTGCGAGCCATTTGATAAATGCAATAATTCTTGAAAAAATGCTTGGCTTTTCTTCAACAATGTCAACGAACGGAAGATCAGCACAATTATCTTCAGTCATCTCAGACCATGTTCTTGTATATTCGTCAAACATCATAAACTGAGGAGTTGTATTTGCACTGTCTACGGTCTGATTTGTACTTCTGCAAAAGTCTGTTGCAATATAATCACAAAGATCATAATAGTTGTGGTGGGAGTTTTTTATTATCCATGTCGTTTCGGGAAATCTGCCGGTAGATACATCAATTTGCTTATCGGGAGAAATATACTGCCCGAAATCTGCCTCAATACGAGAATTTATATATTTGTCAGAAAGTGTAGTTCCGACATCAGCAGCAGTTACTCCGAAAGCAGCATCCTTTATATTGATAAGAGTGTCGCTTGGTTCATTTGCCGAAGGAATAACGGGAATCATCTGATGACCGTATTTTGCAATAACACCGATGTGAATGCCATATTCATATTCCCATATATCATAAAGCTCGGGAAGTCTTGAAGCTACGGTATCATCATACCATCTGAGTTTTTCTATAAGACCGCGGAATTCTTCATAGAAATAATCGCCTTCTTCACCGAAAATAAGACTGACAGCGGCATCAAAATCTTCCGTTTTGACACCTGTCCAGTAATTTGCCTGTGTTGCAATTACTGAAAGAGCAATGGGAGGTAAAACTGCCCTATAGAGCTCATCATATAAATCTTCAAGTAAACCGGAAAACACATTTGTTACGCCTGTCTGATTAAAAAGATCTATTGTTGTCCCGAGGATATCATTCATCATTTCGCTGAGAGCTATGGTGTTTCCGGCATCCACAATGCTGAGTTGTTCACTGTCGGCTACATATCTCTGAAGTGCAGCTTCATTAATATCAACCTGACCGCTGAACAATTCGCTTATTTCTTCACAGCCGTTTGCTACAACAGAATCAAATACTACATTCTTTATGTGACCGAGATGTCCGTATTTTTCAAGATAAGCCATTACAAGTCCGCTGCCCATACATCTGCCTACAAGACAAATCTTATCGGAACCTGTAGCTTCCATAATATCAAGAATATATAAATGCAATTCATCAACATATTCAATGGGGGAAAGCCGCCAGTCATAGGGGAAGGTATAATCGGTAAGATCAAACCAACCGTCTGCACCTGTGTTTTCATGGCGTCTTATTTCTGCAGCTTCAAGCTCTTCCTTCTTTAAGCCGGTTCCGTATTTTGGCAGGCCGTTTCCGTCGAGATTTTCATTGTCAAACAACGGTGAAATCTCATTATAAATTGCCATTGTGTAATTATCCCACTTATCAAAAGGAATACCTTCAAGCAAGAGAGGAAGAATGATATTAACGGCGGTTTCAACTATTTTATCTTTATCAAGATCAATTGAGGGTCTCGGCCATATTTGCGTACCGTCTTCCTTAAACAATTCATGACCGTTACCTCTTATGAATATAATCGGAACTTTTTCATAGTCCACATAAGCGGATGAAATAGGCACCATTACACTGAACAGTAATAGAGTTACCAATAAAAGAGAAAGCAGTTTTTTCATTTCAATCAACCTTTCTGCATCAAACATTTAACAAAATCAAACTTTTAAATAAATTTAATTTCTTGTAATTATATTAAACCACAAAAGAAATATCATTGTCAACATACTAATAACATATTATTCATCTATTGTTAATATTTTTCAGGTGTTTAATTCTTTTTTGGAATTATTCTATTAATAAAACAATATATAATGTACAAACATTTAATTTTTTAATAAAAAGAATGGAAGAGAATTTTATTATGAAAAAATTACGCCCTATGCAGGAAAGCAGAATAAAAAACATAATCATTATAATACTTACAGCCGTGATAATTATTGAAACAATTTCTTTTTCGGCTGTAGGTCTTACAAAAAAGCATGACACTTCAACAGAGAGCGGCAGTATAAATCTTAACATAAGCCTTGACGGAATAGGAAGCGAAGTCAGCACTGCTGTTTCTTCTTTTATTAATAGTTTTTCCCAAAACGGAATTTCTCCCGATGCAATCGCAGGATTAGTAAAAAATGTCGTATACTCTGACATGATAGTAAATACCATTATGTCATTGGCGTATCCCCTGCTTTTCAATGTACTTACTGATCTCGGCATGATGGATTTTGCCACAAATATCGACCTTTACCCCACAGGACCTTTATACGCTTCTAAAATCAGCGGTTCTTCATACACCTGCTGTGATAAGGACGGAGTAAGAAAACCTCTTACGGATGTACTTAACAATGTAGGCTCAGACTGGACATACATGGACACAGAGGTTTCTTGGACAGACACAGACGGCACAGTTAAAACAACAACTCTCTGGAATTCAATAAAATGGGGCGTTACAGATAAGGACAGCTTTTATAAAGCAATGTCCGATATGTCTGAAGGTCTCAGAGGTGTTCTTGAAATCTGTATCCAGAGCAAATCAAGAGTTGTGAATATCAATGTCGTTGATTTTATACTTCATACTGATGCACTTCCGATAAATCTTGATGCTGCAACTATTTATAACGCATCAGAAAAAAGCGGTTACGAAACCTGTCTTGTAACACTGTTTAACACTTTAGGGCTCACTGACGGCGAATATCCTGCCGCTTCTGAAGTGTGTGCCTATACTGAAATTTCAGACATCTGGAAAGCAATTCTTGAGCCCGTTCTTTTTGCTGTTGAAAAGGCAGCTTCTGATCCAGTAAACAAGCTCACAAGCATGCTTATAAACTTTGCAAGTGCTATTGAAACAGGAAAGCTTCGCGAGAGTATGCGTTCTCTTCGTATGGACGGCGAATTCCACGCACTGGCTTCCGCCGTAATGGGCTTCGAGAACGGTGAAATTTATAATCTCGGCAATTCACTTATTGAAATTATCGGAGATATGGGCATTGATATTTCAGGTTCATTCAATAATCTCCTTGACGGTCTTCTGAAGCTTATATCAAAATCAGACACTGCAGATATGCCCGACATGGATATGAATGCGCTCTTCGCTTGCGGCTCGGCAACTACCCTTTCCAACGGTAATACATATTATGTTGCCGATTCTGTGAAAACAGTAGATTTCCTCATTGAATATATTGTTAATGAAAAAATTATTGAAAGCATCATCAACATTACTGAGCTTAAAGGCACCGAAGAAGCAGCAATAATCGTTTCCGCAATAGGCAAGAGTAAGGAAGACCTTATTATAATAGCAGAAACACTTGTAAATGTACTTTTGGAAAAATTAAGTGAACTCAGTGTATAAAAATTACGGAGCATCATTTAGATGCTCCGTTCAGACTGTCGAAAAAGTCCAGTTTTTACTGGGCTTTTTGTCATATTTATGGTATAATGAATATGGTGATGAAAATGTTAGAAGAAAAGCGAACAGGACAAAACAGAAACGACGGCGAAATAGTAAGTTTGGATGCACTCGT
>JAFXFC010000015.1 GCA_017513525.1 Clostridia bacterium | reverse complement strand
GGGACGGTTCTCTGATTGAGGATTGATTAATTTTTCAAAAATTCTTTCTATAATGTGTAGTTTTTCAAGACAATTAATTATTAGTTAAACAGGGGGCTGTTCAGCGGTGGACTGCCAATCATAGAACCGTCCCCTGATTTTAGACGGGACTGTATTATCTTCGTTCTCGTTACTATGACCCCGAAACAGGTAGATTCCTGAATGCGGACGGGTATGTTTCAACAGGAACCGTCCCCCATCCCAAGAACTTTTTTTGTTCTTATGCTCCCTGTCCTGATGATGACTCTTTATTCAGAAAGTGAAACTGTTATGAAAAAACACGGTGCTGATATGCTTACGGGAAGCCCTCTTAAAAGTGTTATCCTTTTTGCATTACCCATTATGGCTTCTTCCATGCTTCAGTATAACTATAGTCTGGTTGATAATATTATAGTCGGAAGGTATGTTTCTTCCGATGCACTTGCAGCTGTTGGTTCAGTTGGTCCTATCGGTTCGTTTATTGTTGGTGCGGCATTGGGGCTTACCAGTGGGTTTGCTATTCCCGTTGCTCATGCTTACGGCGAGAGAAATAAAGAAAAGCTTTCTCATTATGCTGGAGGCAGTATAAGTCTGGCTTTTCTTCTCGGTCTTATATTGGTCGTAACATCTCATATTCTTTCTTTTCCTTTGTTGAGGCTGATAGGCACACCCGATGAAATAATCGGTATTGCCTCATCATACATAAATATCCTTTATTACGGTATACCTATTCAGATGCTCTCGAATAATTTTACAGCCATTTCACGAAGCGTTGGTGAGAGTAAAAAGCCTCTTTATTTCTTTTGTGTGAGCGTGGTTGTTAATTTCTTTCTTGATCTGCTTTTTGTTAAAGAATTTCATTGGGGTGTGGAGGGTGCCGCTGTGGCTACGCTCATTTCTCATATGGTTGCCTGTGCTCTTAACGGCATATATGTGCTTAAGTTCAACAAAGAAGTAAATATTACAAAAAAGGATCTGCGAATAAACAGACAAACAGCATTGAAACAGATTAAACTGGGAATACCCGTGTCCTTGCAGTTTACCGTTACATCGATCGGCTCAATGTGTTTGCAGAGCGTGGTTAATTCTTTCGGCACCTCGGTTATTGCAGGCTTTACTGCTGCGGGCAGAGTAGAGCAGCTTACAAACATTCCTATGTCAGGTCTTGGAGTTGCCAATCAGACTTTTGTCGGACAGAATTACGGGGCAAGAAATTATGAAAGAATTCTTTTTTCTGTAAAGAAAATTTTCTTGTTGGATATTTGTGTTTCTGTTGTTATGAGCATTATCTTGTTTGTCATAGGCGAGCCGGTTGTATCTCTCTTCCTTACAGAAGAAAATCCTGAAATTATGGCGGCGGCATCAAGATATATTCTTGCCATTGCTCAATGTTACAGCCTTGTTGCCATTCTTTTTGTTATGAGAAATACATTGCAGGGACTCGGCTTTACTTATGCTAACTCTGTTGCCGGTATCGGTGAGTTTTTGGGCAGACTTGCCATAGCATTTGTTCTTACCCCTGCTCTTGGTTTCTCGGCGGTTTGTTACGCCGGACCTGCAGCCTGGCTACTTGCGGATATACCTCTCATCATCATTTATCTCCATAAAGCAAGGCAGTTTAAAAAGTTATTATCAAAAAGTGTGAATGATGTCAAATGTTAACAGTTTTTTAATAAATCCCCCCCCTTTTTGTGTTAAAATTATTTCATAAAAACAAATAATAGGAGAATATTTTATGAACTTACAAAGTATTATTGACAAAAAAGACAAGTACGCGCAGTTTATGGTTGATGAAATAACTCATATTTGTACAAAGCTTCCCAAGCGTGGTCCCGGCTCCGAGGGTGAAAAGCTTTCATGTGAATATATGGGTGAAACAATGAAAGAACTCGGATGTGATAGAGTAGATATAGAAGGCTTCAAAGAAAATCCCGATTCATTTTTCGGTTGGATCTATATTACAATCACATGCTGTTTTCTTGCCCTTGCTTCCTATTTCTTTATGCCTGTACTTTCAATAATATTCATCATTATCGGACTTGCTCTTTGCGTTCTTCAGTTCGGTCTTTACAAAAAGACTGTTGATAAGCTATTCAAAGAAAAGACCGGTCATAATGTTGCGGGCTTTAAAAAGCCTACAGGTGAAGTAAAACGCCGCATCATATTCAACGGTCATCCTGACGGTGCATGGGAATGGCCCTTTAAGTACAAATTTACATATCTCGGTTTTGACATACATATGATGGTTTGTTTCCTCGGCGCATTTTACACTTTGGGTATTGCGATTGCTCGTCTTGCAGGCGCATTTGAAAGCAACCCCGAACTTGCTAAAATACTTGGACTTGTCGGTCTTGTTTTTGCTCCCTTCTGGTTCGGTCTTTACTTTATGTGGAACAGAAACAGAACAGTTGACGGTGCTAATGATAATCTTTCAGGCTGTTATATCGGTCTTGCAATTCTTAAGGCTCTCAAGGATGAAGGCATCGAACTTGAAAATACAGAAATCGGTGTTGTTTGCACGGGCTCTGAAGAAGCAGGTCTTCGCGGTGCAAAAGCATGGGCAGCAAAGCATAAGGATGAAATGAAAGATGTTCCTACCTTTGTTTACGCCTATGATACCATCGCACAGTGTGATCAGCTTATGGTAAATTACCGTGACCTTAATTCTACAGTAAAGACAGATAAGGATGTAGGTGACCTTTTCATAGAAGCTTGTGAAGAGCTTCAGATTCCTTGCAAAAAAGGCTTCGTTCCTCCTCTCGGCGGTGCTACAGATTCAGCTGCATTCGCTCAGGAAGGTATGCGTGCAACAGGTATCACTGCTCTCAATCACGCGCTTCCCGATTTCTATCATACCAGACTTGATACTCCTGAAGCACTTAATCCCAAATGCCTTGCAGATTGCTTCGCCGCAAGTGTTAAGGTTCTCGAAATGTTTGATAAGGGTGCAAAACAGTAATTTAAAAAAGAACACAAAAACCTCCCTGAAAACAGAGAGGTTTTTTGTATAAAAAACAATCTGAAACCGTCGCTAATTGGCAAACGGAACAGGAGATAATTATGTTACAGCAAGAGAAAACAATAAAATTTGATAATAACGGCCAATTCAGAATAATGCACATTACTGATACGCATATGGAAGATGATAACATTGATGCTTCCTTGTGGCTTATAGAAGAAGCCTGTAAAAGAGAATGTCCGAATATTGCTATCGTAACGGGAGATAATGTGCTGAATTTCGATGAGCCGTCAAAAACAAAGAGATATATTGACAGGCTTATGGAAGTGTTCAGAAAGTACGGAATTGCCGCAGCCGTTACCTTCGGCAATCACGATTCTGAAACAGGTGCCTTGTCCCGTGAAGAGCTTATGCTCTATTACAGTTCTTTCGATTGTCATGTAAAAAATTCAGAAGAGAAGAAGCCCTTTTCCGGCGGTACATATAATGTTCCCGTTTTGTCATCAGATGAAAAGAGTATAAAATTTAATCTTTGGGTATTCGATTCGGGCGACTATGACAAAGAGGGGCATTACGGCTGTATGAGTAAAGAAGATGTACTATGGTACATGAAAAAATCCGATGAACTCAAAAACAATAACGGCGGTCATGCAGTTTATTCTCTCGCTTTTCAGCATATAATCGTTCCCGAAGTGTATGACGCCTTAAAACTTACAAAAAAGAGAAAGCTCTATTCTTTTTCTCATATGTATAATAAAAACGATTACTATATGTTTGACCCTGATGTCACAAATTACGGAACTCTCAACGAAACACCCTGCTGCGGATATGAGAACTTCGGGCAGTTTGATGCTATGGTTGAAAAAGGCGATGTTCTTGCAGTTTTTTCGGGACACGACCATACAAATGCCTTCGGTGTTCGTCATAAAGGAATTGATATCGTAAATTCTCTCAGCACAAGAAGTCAGAGTGACCGTTTCTCTTCACAGTACGGCTACAGAATAATTGAGCTTGACGAAAACGATATTTCAGAATATACCACCCGTGTCGAGCGTTGGTATAATATGTTTACTCTTTCAGATATTAAGGCAATTAAGAGAAGCGGCGATAAATACGGTGTAAAAATTGCCTCGGGAGTAAAATTCAGAGGTCTTATTCAGAGGTTTATGACAAAAGTAGGCAGAGTTTTTTGTCATATAGTCACCGGTAGAAAAAATACATATAAACACTGAAACATTTAAGGGGCTGCATCGTATGAGGCAGCCCCTTTGAAATTATAAAGTTTTAAGAATTTCCGTGTTTTGATTTATGTTGATTTTTTTGAAATTATCGTTTACATCATAGAAATAGCAGTCGCCGTCTTCATTACCTGCTACCGTGTAATAAACACCGTTATTTATGCAAATGCCTGCACCGTTATCGCAGGCAATACCCGAAACGGTTTTGCCGATAATCGCTTGTTCAAAGGTCTGCCAGTATTCACTCTGATAATGAGGGCAATTTATATAAGGGATGATGTCAAGACAGGGAACAAAAACAAACTGACCGTCGATACAGTCATCATAGCCTTCTCTGAACCAGCACATAGCACCCGATGAAGCGCCCGAAAGAACTGTTCCTTTTTCATAGGCTTTAAGTAAATACTTATCTGTACCTGTGGCTTTCCATGTATCCATTAAGAATTTAAGATTGCCGCCCTGAACGAAAATTCCGTCACAGGAATCTATTTTTTTTGCTATTACTTCTTCAGTGACATCATCATGTGTCAGAAACAGAATATCCGTAGTGCATCCGAATTTCTCAAAACAGAGCTTTACATCGTCATCCTCACCCATTTCATCGAAGGAAGCCGTGGGAATAATAAGAATGAGAGGATTTTTTTTGCCTGTAAGTGAAATGATATGCTCAGTAACATTATCCATTTCACCGTTATCAAATCTGCCGCCGCCGAGAGCTACTATTTTACCCATTATAAACACCTCATATATAAAATTGAATTACAGAATAAATTATTGCAACAATAAGAGAGGGAAGCATATTTCCCACATTGAATTTTTTGCCGAAGCAAAGATTTATACCTACACAGAAAATAAGAACAGAGCCTACAAGTGACATATCACTGATAACTGAACCCATTGAAAGAAGAGGCTCTGCAAATTTTGAAAGGGCGGTTATGCTGCCTTGAAAAATTCCTATAGGAATAAATGCGAAGATACAGCCCTTACCGAGAGTAGAGGTCATTATAATTACTATTAAAAAGTCGAGAAGCGCTTTTGCAAAGAGGGTAGTCGGGTTTCCTCCGATTCCGTCTTCAATAGCGCCTACAACTGCCATGGCACCAACGCAAATTACTAACGAAGTGTTGACAAATGCTCCCACAAAGCCGCCGTCTTCAGTAGCTTTTGCCTTTATTTTGAGCCACTCACCGAAGCGGTCAAGCTTCTTTTCGATTTTTATAAGCTCGCCTATAAGAGTGCCCACAATAAGTGATATTATCATCATAAGAGAGCCGTATGTTTCAAGTGAACCGTTTGCATTCGAGGAAACCTTTAACAGTCCCGAAAGTGCACCTACAGCACCGATAAATATAACTGCAACACCTGCAGTTTTCATAAGAGAATCTCTTATTTCGAGTTTAATTTTCTTTCCGAAAAGCATTCCTATGATACCGCCCAAAATGACGGCGGCAACATTTACTATTGTTCCGATCCCCGGCATGATTTTTGTTCATCTTCCTTTTTATATGTGTATTAATGAATATATCACAAAAATTTCCCTTAATCAACATAAATAAATAAAAGAATACACAATTGACTATGTTTTTTTCTTGTGTTATCATATAGAGAAAAGTAAGGATAAAAAGGAGAGATTTTTTATGGCTTTTTATTACAGTGAACCTTCACATACCTTCAGTGAATATCTTTTAGTGCCCGGCTATACAGATGAAAACTGTGTGCCTTCAAATGTTTCGCTTAAAACTCCTCTTGTAAAATTCAAAAAGGGCGAAGAACCCGCAATTTCACTTAATATTCCTATGATTTCTGCTATTATGCAGTCTGTATCAAATGATACACTTGCAATTGCCCTCGCAAAAGAAGGCGGTATGTCATTTATCTACGGTTCACAGTCCATTGAAGACGAAGCCGCAATGGTTGCCCGCGTAAAGAATTATAAGGCAGGCTTTGTTGTAAGTGCCTCCAACCTTACTCCCGAACACACATTACAGGATGTTGTTGAGCTTAAAGAAATCAACGGCTTTTCAACAGTTGCAATTACAGATGACGGTACTGCAAACGGCAAGCTTTTAGGTATTGTAACAAGCCGTGACTACAGAGTAAGCCGTATGAGTCCCGATCTTAAAGTTTCAGAATTTATGACTCCCGTTGAAAAGCTTGTTGTTGCTCCCGCTGAAACTACTCTTAAAGAAGCAAATGATATTATCTGGGACAACAAGCTCAACTCTCTTCCCATTGTTGATAAGTTCGGCAATCTTATGTATTTCGTTTTCCGCAAGGACTATGCTCAGCACAAGAGCAACCCCAACGAGCTTCTTGACTCTGACAAGAGATATATGGTAGGTGCAGGTATCAATACCCGTGACTTCGCTCAGCGTGTTCCCGCACTTGTTGAAGCAGGTGCAGACGTACTTTGTATCGACTCTTCCGAGGGATATTCCTGCTGGCAGGCTAACACAATCAAGTGGATCCGTGAAAAATACGGTGATACAGTAAAAGTAGGTGCAGGTAACGTTGTTGACAAGGAAGGCTTCCTTTTCCTCGCAGAAGCAGGCGCAGACTTCATTAAAGTAGGTATCGGCGGCGGTTCTATTTGTATCACCCGTGAAACAAAGGGTATAGGCAGAGGACAGGCTACTGCTATCATTGATGTTGTTAACGCAAGAAACGAATATTATGAAAAGACAGGTATCTATATTCCCGTTTGCTCTGACGGCGGTATCGTTCACGATTACCATATCACACTCGCTCTCGCAATGGGTTCAGATTTCGTAATGCTCGGCAGATACTTTGCGCGTTTCGACGAAAGCCCCACAAATAAGCTTATGGTTAACGGTGCTTACGTTAAGGAATACTGGGGTGAAGGCTCCAACAGAGCAAGAAACTGGCAGAGATATGACCTCGGCGGCAGCACAAAGCTCTCCTTTGAAGAAGGCGTTGACTCATATGTCACATATGCAGGTCCTCTTCACGATAACGTTGAAAAGAGCCTTTATAAGGTAAAATCAACAATGTGCAACTGCGGTGCCCTCTCTATCCCTGAGCTTCAGGAAAAAGCAAAGCTTACACTTGTTTCATCTGTAAGTATCGTAGAAGGCGGCTACCACGATGTAACCCTCAGAACTACATCTAATTCCAGGAACTGATTAATACAAAACAAAAGGCGATGTGCTGCGTGCACATCGCTTTTTTGTATATAGATATTGTGGGGGACGGGGTTCCCGTCCTACAAAGTAACATGAGCAAAATTACGGGCGGGGCAACCCCGCCCCTACCCGCATTTTTTTTGTGTGATTATGTTAATTCAAGTGTTCTTTTGTAAGCAGAAGTTACCGCATTCATAACTGCACTTCTGAAAGCGCCGTCTTCGAGAGCATGGACACCTGCTATTGTAGTGCCGCCGGGGGAGCAAACAGCATCTTTAAGTGCACCCGGATGCTTGCCTGACTGAAGCACCATATCGGCAGCTCCTGAGAGCATTTTTGCGGCATACATCATGGCTTTATCTCTTGGGATTCCGCATTCAACTGCACCGTCAGCTAAAGCTTCAATAAACATATATGCGAATGCGGGACCGCAGCCCGAAACTGCACTTGCCGCATCAATTTTGCATTCATCTATCTTATCAAGAAGACCCGCTCCTGACATTGCATTTACGAAATAATCGACCTGTGAATCGGATGTAGCCTCATTGCTGCAATAAAGAATAACTCCCTCTCCGATAGCTGCAGGGGTGTTTGGCATTATTCTTATAACGGGCATTTCTTTTCCCGAAAGTGTGCAGAGCTTTTCAATAGATGTACCTGCTGCCATAGAAACGAGAACGGGATCACATTTATTGAACAAGGGTGCAATATCAGAGAAAAGCTCTGAGAGCATCTGCGGCTTTACACCAATAAAGACATATTCGCTTTCTGTGACAAGCTCTTTAAGGGAAGTTACTTTTACATTACAGTATTTTTCTTCATATGAAGCCGCTTTTTCACTTAATGTGTCAAAGACGGCAATTTTCATATCAAGGTTTTTTGCAGCAGCATCACATAAGGCACCGCCCATATTACCGCAGCCTATAAAGCCGAATGTATATTTCATATTTCCTCACTCCTTATCTGATCTGTCCGTTTCCGGAAATTATATATTTATATGTGGTAAGTTCACGAAGTCCCATGGGACCTCTTGCATGAAGCTTCTGTGTGGAAATGCCTATTTCACAGCCGAGACCGAATTCTCCGCCGTCGGTAAATCTTGTTGAAGCATTGTGATAAACTGAAGAAGAGTCAACAAGGGCTGTGAAAAGCTTTGCATTTTCAGCATTTTGTGTGATAATGCAATCTGAATGCTTTGTTGAATGACAGCTTATATGATCTATTGCCTCAGAAACATCATTGACTGCTTTTATAGCTATTATATAGTCGAGAAATTCTGTATCAAAATCATTTTCATCTGCAGGTGTGCCGTCTATTATACTACTGCAGTAATTATCAAGACGAAGCTCAACAGGAGTAAGCCCCGCTTCTTTTCTTTCTTCCACTAATTTTTTTTTCAAAAGGGGCAGAATTTCTTTTGCAACTCCTTTATTAACTAAAACTACTTCGCAGGCATTACAAACCGAAGGACGGCTTGTTTTTGCGTTGTTTATGATATTGACAGCCATATTTATATCAGCCTTATCATCTACATATATATGGCATATTCCCGTGCCTGTCTGTATACAGGGGACTTTTGCATTTGAAACACACGCAGAGATAAGTCCTGCCCCACCTCGGGGTATTAACAGGTCAACATACTCTACAGCCGTCATCAGCTCATTTGCACTTTCACGGGATGTGTCCTGAATAAGATTTATAAGAGTTTCGGGAAGCCCTACTTTTTCAAGTCCCTTTCTCATGGCTTCGGTTATTGCATTTGAGGAACGGAAGGCTTCTTTTCCCGAACGAAGAACGGAAACATTTCCGCTTTTAAGAGAAAGTGCCGCCGCATCTGATGTGACATTGGGGCGGGATTCATAAATCATTGCAACCACGCCCATGGGAACTGCAGTTTTCTTAATAATAAGTTCGTTGGGACGGGTAACTGTTTCAAGAACCTCACCGACAGGATCGGGGAGCTTTACAACATCTCTTATTCCGTCAGCCATACCCTTGATGCGTTCTTTTGTAAGAGAGAGTCTGTCTATCATGACGGGACTTATCTTATCCTTTGCCGCTTCAATATCAAGTGCATTGGCTTTCAGTATTTCATCTGTATATTCTTCGAGAGCATCTGCCATGGAAAGAAGTGCTTCGTTTTTTTGTTCAGAGGATAATGTAACTATTGCTTTTACCGCTGTTTTTGCGGATTTTAATATTTCGAGTGTAGTCATTATTATTTCCCCTTTGAAATGAATCTTGTGCCGACAGGTTTTCCGTCTGCTATGTCATATAAAATATCGGGATTCTGACCGTTGGTTATTATCATATCCGTACCGCTTTCAGTGCAAAGTTCGGCTGCGTGAAGCTTTGTTCTCATACCTCCCGTGCCGAGTGCCGAGCCGGCACCGCCTCCGAGAGCCATTATATTTGGAGTCAGTTCTCTTATTTCTGGAATAAGAGAAGCTGTAGGATCTTTATGCGGATCGGCAGTATACAGTCCGTCTATATCGGACATTAAAACAAGTAAATCGGCGTTAATGCTTTGAGCAACCAAAGCAGAAAGCGTGTCATTATCACCAACACTTATTTCTTCTGTTGCAACGGTGTCGTTCTCATTTATTATGGGCAGAACATCGAGCTCTAAAAGGCGCATCATAGTGTTGGTAAAATTTGAATGTCTGTCTTCTGTCTTAAAGTCTGAGCCTGTAAGAAGAAGCTGTGCTACAGTGTGATTATATTCGGAAAACAGCTTATCATATGTATACATAAGCTCACACTGACCGACAGCTGCTGCTGCCTGTTTTGTGGGAATGTCTGACGGCTTCTCTTTAAGCGAGAGCTTGCCGACACCCATGCCGATAGCACCCGATGAAACTAAAATTACTTCATGACCGCTGTTTTTAAGATCACTCATAACCTTTACAAGCTCTTCAACTCTTCTTATATTAAGTCTGCCTGTTGAATGGGCAAGTGTGGATGTTCCCACCTTGATAACTATTCTCATAATTATAACCTGCGAAAGACCGCAATATCCTTTCTTTTGCCGATACACTTTACCGCATTAAATCGGTATAATGTCTTATTATAGCCGTGAATTTATCATCGGTCAAGATAATTATATAATTTACTTTAAAAACATTTAATAAGAGCCTCCCAGTTCGGGAGGCTCTTTATATCGGTTTATTTGTTGGGGGTGCTGCCCATTGTGAATACGAGCTCGCCGCCGCTCATAAGCTCTTCGTGAGTGATATATGTGCCTTCAAGCTCAACACCGTTGAGTGTTACAGATTTAACATATACATTCTTTTCGCTCTGATTAACTGCTTTGATATCAAGTGTGTTGCCGTTTCCGAGAGTTACTGTTGCACTGTCGATATTGGGAGAACCTATCCAATATTTATCTGTACCTGCAAGGGGATAGAAGCCCATTGCTGAGAATACATACCAGGAGCTGAGTGTTCCGCCGTCATCGTTACCGTCAAGTCCGTTGATATCGCTGCTGAAGCGTTCTGCAAGAGTCCAGCGTACCCATTTCTGAGTAAGGTCCTCTCGGCCTGCATTACTGAAAAGATAGGGAGTGTGAATATCGTGCTGATTGCCTACCCAGAAGCCGTGACCGGGGTCAATAGCAGCACGGGTAAGAGAAGCATCTTCCATAAAGTCTTCAAGCTCTTTTACAAAGTATTCTTCACTGCCGAAAAGCTCAATCATTCCGTCGATATCCTGAAGTGCATTCCATCTCCACTGTCTTGCACTGCCTTCACAGTAGGCGTCTGCAAACTTCTTGATCATAACTGCATCATAGAAACTGGTGATGTAGGGGCTGAAATTCCATACATATTTACCGTCAGAATTTCTTGCCTGGAAATACTTTGTTGCGGGATTGAAAGTGTTTTTATAGTTCATTGACTTTTCGTAATATTTTGCTGCGTCCTGGGTATAACCTAAAGCTTCGGCAAGAGTAGCTATAGCACCGTCTTCCCATGAATATTCGATGGTTCTTGCAACAGATTCATCTGCGGGAGCAAGATCATCGGGCACATAACCGTATTTGTTATATAAATCAACATAATCTCTGCCCACTTTTGTGTCCTTAACCTCGGATGAATGCTTCATATATTCGTAGGCTGTCTGAACATCAAAATCGGTAAAGCCTTTAAGATAGCTTTCTGTGATAACTATATTTGCAGGGTCACCGAGCATTGAGCCTGCATAGCCTGCGCCCATGGGCCAGCGGGGAAGTGCTCCGCCCACTTCTGCCATTTCAACAAGGGACTTGAGACAGTCATACTGAATTTCAGGGGCAATAAGTGTATATAATGAATGGGTAGTTCTTGCTGTATCCCAAAGCGACATATCGGTTCTGTATGTAAAACCGTCTGCCGTGTGTACTTCCTTATCGAAGCCGAGATATTCGCCGTTTACATCAGTAAAGTTTGTGGGCATTATCATGCTGTGATAAAGGGCAGTATAGAATACTTTTTTGATTTCGTTGTCAGTGCTTTCCATATCGATAACAGAAAGTGCTCCGTCCCAATCAGAAAGTGCATTTTTTCTTACATCATCGAATGTAAGGCCTTCAGTTTCGGAAATAAGATTTTCATAAGCATTTTCCGTGCTTACAAAGCTTATGCCGACTTTCATTTCAACGGGCTCACCATTGATGTTTCCGAAATTGATATCAATTCCGAGATCGTTTTCATCGCCGACAATCTCATATGATTTAATTTCTTTGTCAGCGATTGCTGCAAAATAAACGGGAAGTCCCTCATATCTTGAGGAGAAAGCAGCACCTAATTCACAGCCGCCCGTGATAACGGCATTTTCTTCGTCAACATTAACAAAGCCCTTTGCGGCATTGTAATTACCTGCCGTAGAGGTTATGTCAATATAAAGACGGGCATCCTGAGAATTATTGAAGGTGTATCTGTGAACACCTGTATGTATATCTGCAGACAGTTCAACAAGACAGTCAAGTGACTGTAAGTAAACAGCATAATAACCGGGAACCGCTTTTTCATAAAGGTGTGAATAGGGGATAATACCTGCTTCTTTTTCTCCGACTGCTGGTGTTATTCTGAACATCTGATAATCCTCAGCACCCGTTCCCGAAAGTCTTGAGTGGCTGAAGCCCTTGATATGGGCATGTTCATAGTAATAGCCCGATGTGTTTGTTTTTACGATATATGCGCCTCCGATAAAAGATGTATCGGGGCCGAGTCTGACAGAACCGAAGGGAACTGTAGCGGCAGGACTGAGCATACCTGCTGTCCACGGAGTGCCTCCTGTTCCTATAAAGGGATCTACATATTGCGTATATTCTCCTGTTTCTATTTCAGGCATTTCAACGGATTTTATCATAAGTCCGTTAAAAAGTCCTGCAAATGTTGTTTCAAGAACAATAAACATAGAAACCAAAATTCTGATCAATGGCCACATAAGCGCTCCTCCTATATTTGCTTATTTATAAATATTTTAACAATTGTTATTTATGTTGTCAAGATAAGGAAGTTTTTTATTTCAGTGATATTCCGACTTTGTCGGAGTGATATTTTCACATTGTGAAAGTGATATTGCTCCACTTCGTTTCGCAGTGATATTTTATTCGCCGTTAAAACTCGCGAAGCGAATAACACTATGCGCAGCATAATATCACTGCAAAGCAATATCACTCGCCGTAAGGCGAATAAAACTGAAAAAAGCACTTCTTGCGAAGTGCTTTTTTCTGGCGGAGCAGGAGAGACTCGAACTCTCGCGCCGGTTACCCGACCTACGCCCTTAGCAGGGGCGCCTCGTCACCAACTTGAGTACTGCTCCAAATTGATAATCGGGTTACGATTTATTCAATTAAAAAAATGGCGGAGAGAGTGGGATTCGAACCCACGGTACCCGTAAGAGTACGACGGTTTTCAAGACCGTTCCGTTATGACCACTTCGGTATCTCTCCATTTAGCATTTGATATAATATCACAAGAAAACTTCATTGTCAAGAGCTTTTTGTCATGTTTGTTCACTTTTAATTTTTTTCTTAAATTGAGTGAATTTTCTGTTTTCCATTAAAAGATACAATGCTTTTAAGGGAGGAAGTATTCTCATAAACGGTTTTGAAATATTAAACAGTATGCTTGGATTTACATTTTTCTTTCCGTTTTCAATCCCTTCTACCATTTTTCTTGCAACCAGTTCGGGACTTTGTACGGGAAAAGGCTTTTTGAAGTCGATTTTATTGGCTCTTCTGAAAAAGCCCGTATCTGTTGCCACAGGATAAAGGCAGGTAAGCTGAAGATTTTCTGGTTTTTCAAATCTTATGGCTCTCTGAAAGCCGTCCAAAGAGAATTTTGATGCACTGTAAAGTGCATATCCCGGAATTGCAAGCAGTCCTATTACAGATACCGTAAGTGCAAATATTCCGCTTTTGCCGTTAAGGTGCTCTATATATTTCTGATATGAATAAATAGGGGAGAATACATTTGTTTCAAAAATTCGGGTTATTCTGTCCCAGTCTGTGTAATCCATTTCTTCATAATAAGCAAAGCCCGCATTCGCATAAAAAATGTCAATGTGCGAGAATACCTCTTCGGCTTTTTTGAATATTTCATCAACAGCCTTTTTAGAAGAAACATCTTTTTGAAAAATAATAACATTTTCACTTTCAAGGCAGGAAAGTTTATCTGTGCCTGTATCAACACATAAAATTTTGTTGTTTCCCTGTATGAGAAGCTTTAATATTTCAAGTCCTATACCGTTGTTGCAGCCCGTAAGAACAATATTTTTGTTTTTTATCATAATATCACGCCTTTCAAACTTTATTTTTCTCATTTTTCGGAATATTATAAATTGATATATTTTTAACACAGTCGTTCTTTTTTCCTTGACATATTTCTTGCTTTTTTATATACTTAGTATAATGGAAAATATGTGTTTTCTAAAGAAAGGATGGCTTATTTATGGATAGTAAATACGAGGCACTGTTTACCCCTTGGCAGATAGGTAACTGTGAGATCAAAAATAGAATAGTTATGTGTCCCATGGGCGGAACATCACTTTTCGGTTGGTTTGAGCTTGGCGGCTGCCATTTCGACAAGGAAGCAGCAAAGCTTTTTATTGAAAGAGCAAACAATAATGTAGGTCTTATCATCCCCGGTATTGCACCTCTCAGAGATACATTCTGGGGTAAATGGCTCTGGCAGAACCCCAAGATGTTTGAAGAATTAAAAGAGTTTATGGATGAAATCCATAAAACAGGCGCAAAATTATTTGTTCAGCTCACTGCAGGTATGGGCAGAAGCTGGGCTATTACCGATCTTATTGCTCCTCTTCACAAAAATAAGGTAACAAGAACACTTATTAAGCCTCTTCTTGATACATCACATGAGCTTGCTTCTCCCAGTGCACAGCCTTCCCGTTGGGCTCATGATATCATCTGTCCCGAAATGACAGTTGAGCAGATTCACGAAATCATTGAAGCATTCGCAAAAACTGCAAAGCTCTGCCGTGATGCAGGTGTTGACGGTGTTGAAGTTCACGCAGTTCATGAAGGCTATCTTCTTGACCAGTTTGCTATTGAATTTTTTAATAAGCGTACCGATGAATACGGCGGAAGCTTTGAAAACAGATACCGTTTTGCTGCAGAAGTTGTTAAGGCTATAAAGAGCGCCTGCGGTGACGATTATCCCGTTTCTCTTCGTTATTCCGTTGAATCAAAGATGAAGGGCTTCTGCGAAGGCGCAATGCCCGGTGAAGATTACACAGAAGTCGGCAGAAATATGGCTGAATCCGAAAGAGCTGCAAAGTATCTTCAGGATGCAGGCTATGATATGCTCAATGCTGATAACGGTACATATGATTCATGGTATTGGGCACATCCTCCGATGTATATGCCCGAAAACTGCAACCTTGAGGATGTTGCACATATCAAAAAATTTGTTGATATTCCCGTTGTTTGTGCAGGTAGAATGGATGCTTCTGTTGCAGCAGAAGCTATAGCAGACGGTAAGATAGACGGTGTCGGTGTTGCCCGTCAGTTCCTTACAGACCCCGAATGGATAACAAAGATCATTGAAGACAGACTTGAGGACATCAAGCCCTGTATCTGCTGCCACAGCGGTTGCTTCAATTTCTCATCCTCAAAGGGACACGCAAATACTCAGGATCTTTTCGATACTATGGGACTTGCTCGTTGTGCTCTTAATCCCAAGACCATGCAGTCCAAGAAATATAAGATTGAAAGAGCAAAGAAAAAGAAGAATATTGCAGTTATCGGCGGCGGTATCGGCGGTATGGAAGCTGCATTGGTACTCGCACAGAGAGGTCATAAGGTAACTCTTTATGAAAAGACAGATAAGCTCGGCGGTGTATTCATTGCTGCAGCTGCTCCCTCTTTCAAGGAAAAAGACCGTGATCTTATCGCTTGGTACAGAAGAGAAATGACAAAGTATCCCATCGAAGTTAAGTTCAATGTTGAAGTAAAGAATGTTGAAGCTCTCGGTGCAGATGAAGTTATTATCGCAACAGGTGCCGTTGCAAATAAGATTCCCGTTCCCGGTGCAGATAATGCTATTGAAGCCTGCGAATACCTTCTCGGCGAAAAGACTGTCGGTGAAAATGTTGTTATCGTCGGCGGCGGTCTTACAGGCTGTGAAATTGCTTACGACTTATTCCTTCAGGGTAAGAAGCCCGTTATCATTGAAATGCTCGATGACCTTATCACCACTCCCGGTGTTGCACTTGCAAACACAAGCTTCCTTCGTGACTGCTTCAAGGCAAATAAGGTTCCCGTATATCTCGAAACAAAGACAACAGAAATCCGTAACGACGGTGTAACAGTTATGGATAAGAACGGCAAAAAGACCGATATCCCCTGCGATAACGTAATTCTTTCCGTAGGCTACAAGCCTGCTCCCGTTGCTCCCAAGGGCAAGAATGTTCACATAATCGGTGACGCTTGCAAGGTAGGAAATCTGCGTACCGTTATCTGGCAGGCATGGGACGTTGCAATGAAGCTTTGATAAATTTCAAAACAACATAAATTTGATATAAAAAACCGTTCGCTGAAAGGCGAACGGTTTTTTGCGGGAATTTATGGGATTTTATATAAAACTTTTATTGTGCTTCGCACTCAGGGAACCCCCGGCGAGGGTTCCCTGAAACCTTCCTGCGCTCGTTGAAGCGTTGAGTGTTTCGCACTCTGCGGAGTGCGACAAGAGGCAGCGCCTCTTGACACCGTGACCTTTTGAAAAAGGTCAACGAAAACTTTAAGCGGCGCTACCGCGCCAAATACAACCCGTGAGTTTTTTAATCTCTGATTTTCTGGAGAGAGATTATCATTTTAAGGATTTCTGCGGCGTTTTTCTGCATTTCGCCCGTTTTTATGCCGCCTTCTTTTCCGAGTGAGCCCAGAAGTGTGCCGTCGGGCTGTCTTTTACCTGTTCTGTCGCCGCCGGGCATCAGAACATTGACACCTGCTCTTACTCTGTAGCCTTGGTCTTTTACATTGGGAAATTCCGGTGAAGCTGAAGACTGCATCCACCAGTCGGTCATAACTGCACCCTCATAGCCCCATTCACCTCGAAGAATGGTTGTTACAAGGTCATAATTATAATGTCCCCACACACCGTTTATCTTATTATATGAAGTCATAAGATTCAAAGGCTTTGCTTTTTTTACGCAAATTTCAAAGCCCTTAAGATAAATTTCACGAAGTGCTCTTTCGGACAGCACAGAATTATTCTTAGTTCTTCTGACTTCCTGATTGTTGCAGGCGAAATGCTTGGGACAGGCACTGACACCTGAAGACTGCAGGCCCACAACAACTGCTGCAGCCATAACTCCTGCCACAACGGGGTCTTCTGAGAAATATTCAAAGTTTCTTCCGCAAAGGGGATTTCTGTGGATATTCATTCCGGGAGCTAAAAGAATATCCGAGCCTCTTTCTCGCATTTCTTTTCCGAGAAGGCTGTAAAGCTCCTTTACAAGCTCTTCATTCCATGTGCAGGCAAGTGCCGTGCCGCAGGGGAAAAGTGCACTGTATGCAGCAAGACGAATGCCTGAGGGGCCGTCGGTTGTTGTGATGGGGGGAACACCCTTATCTCTTAAAGAGGGGAGAACTCCGCCGAAAACACCTGCGTTACCCTTGGCTCCGAGAGGAGAATTCATAACATAGTCGCCTCTTGAAATTGCTTCAAGCTCGTCATAGGAAAGAGTTGAAACGAAATTATCCATTGTGATCTTTTCGTTTTTAACATCATCAAGGGTGTATTTAAGTCCCACATTCATATTGAGTGTTTCGGGAAGATTTTCTGTTATAGTGTCTTTTAGTGAAACCGTTCTTACGGGAGCAGGCTCAAAGGTTTGATGGATATTTCCGTTATTATAAAGAGGACGAAGACGCATAAATGCATTCTTTTCTTCGGTGGCAGAAGCCTCTGTGAGCTGTTCTATGACTTTGGTTTCATCTCTTTTTAATGTGCCGGCTGCAAGAGTGTTTCTTACATCAAAGCCTAACAGGAAATTATATTCGCCCTTACTTAAAACATAAGCACTCTTATGTCCCGTTATTCCCGAATCGTCATATGATGAGAACTCATAAAAAGAAAGCGAGAAATGCAAATGCTCTTCTTCATCAGGTAAAAGCTCTTTGGACTTTTTGAATCCCTTAAGAGCAAGTGCGGGAACGGCAATTTCGGAATTTTCCTGATTTATATATAACTGAACGGATTTTTTACCCGCAGTTTTTCCAACATTCTTAATAACTGCACTGATATTTATGCCGTCACTGCCAACGGAAAAATCAATATCCTTTAATATAAAATCGGTATATGAAAGACCGAAGCCGAAGGGATATAAAACCTTTTCCTTATCGAAGGTCTCAAAATATCTGTAGCCTACAAAAATATCCTCGGCATATGTATTTTTATCCTTGCCGCCGAAATTATCTGATGAGGGATAGTCTTCATATTTCAAAGCAATCGTATCTGTAAGAGCACCAGAGGGAGATACCTTGCCCGTTAAAACATCAGCAAGTCCGTTTCCGGCTTCCATGCCGCCCTGCCATGCAATTAAAACAGAGGGTACGGAGTATTTTTCTATCCATGAAAAATCAATTATATTGCCGATATTGAGAACAACCGCCCATTTCTTAAAGCAACGGCTTACAAGAAGCAGCATATGCTCTTCATCCTCGGTGAGATAGAAGCTTCCCTTTTCGAGAGTGTTTTCTCTGTCCTCACCTGCAGCTCTTCCGATGAAAACCAATGCTATATCGCTGTTTTCGGAAGCGGTGCTTACAGTATCATAATCAAGAGGCATTTCTTCATAGCACATGGGCCAGTTGCCCCAGAAGCCGTCATCAGGCTTATTTTTTTTGCGCCAGGTGTCGTAAGTTTTCAGTAAGTCTTTATTAATCTTCACATCGGCATTTTTAAGACCCTCGGTAAAGCTTACTTTATAATGTGCATTTACATCGCCGCCTGAGCCATAGCCTACATAAAAAGTATCACTCTGAACTCTGCCGAACAGGGAAACGGTTTCTTCGGGAAGAAGCGGTAGAATGCCGTCATTTTTAAGAAGAACAACGCTTTCTGCAGCGGCTTTTCTTGACAGAGCATCAATACCCTCTGCCATTGAAAAGCCTTCGGCTATATCCTTGTTGGAGGTCTGTGAAACTGAATTCACAACTTTGCTTACAATCTTATTTATGGGTTTCGGAAGCTTCATTTTTTTCTATCTCCTTAATAAGTTTTTTCGGTAATCCTTATATGAACGGGACCTATAAGTCCGAAACTTGCATCACGCGGGAAGTTTGAATATTTTGACGGTATTGTTGAATAGTGATTGCAAAGAGTATTTGATACCGTGATTTTTATGTGATTATTGCCGTGAACTATAAACGGTGTAATATCCTGAGAGAAGGGACGGTAAGTGAATACGGCGGCTGTTTTTCCGTTTATTTCAATATTAAGAGTGGCTGCCGCATCTTCAATATCAATATAGAATTTTTCATCGGGATAAAGCTTTTGAAGCTCTATTTCTTTCTCGTATACAACTTTGCCCGAATAATTTATGAGTGCCCCTGTTTTTGTGAGATCTCCCAGTAAAATCCGACCTTTTGTGCAGGTGAGTGACACAGGCTCGGGTATTACTGATGTGTATTCGAAGCCTTTTTGTGCCTTGATATAAAAAACTGCTTCAGAAACATCGGGGGATATATTTTTTACCTTAGCACTATATTTATTTCCACCGAAATTCCCTTTGCCAATATAACAGATATCCATATTTTCGCCGTTATTATAAGCACATAAAAGCTCACCGAAAATATTCATTTCCATTTCGCAAAGTGCTGGAACGGTATTAACTTTGTAGCAGAAAACGGTATTTTCTTTGTCATTTCCCGAAAATCTGAAATAATCGGGATTAGCAAAGGAAGATACACTCAAGGGCTCGGTACATTTTTTTGGATCTTCTTTTGTGATATGAACGGAGGTTCTCTTTATTTCCCCGTTATTTCTGTAGTTTGGAACAGTGTTTTTATCATAGTTAAATGATAAGAGCAAAAGATTTTTACCTTTATTTAAAAATACCTTACCTTCTTGTGTTTCCTTGCCGTTGAGTAATGTAAATTCGGGTTTTATATCTCCGAAGATTAAATTTGCTGCCTGATCTTCTTCGGAATAAACAAAAGTCGCAAAAATGCAGTCTTCAGTGAAAATAATGTTATCGTCATAAACTCTACCCTTAAGACCGTGATGTCCCTGTTCATGAAGAGAGGCGGTATATTCTTCTGAATGATAATAATATCTTTCATGAAGAAGCGGAGTGTTTATAATATAATCATTATCTTCAAAAACAAAACTGTTATTTTGAAGAAAATCAGGGGTATTATATAAAAATGCACACAGCTCTTTTTGGTTTTTACTACAGTGTATTTTTTTTATTGCAGCTGATGTGCAATAGGGAAGGGACGAATACTCATAGTTTTCGGGGATTTCATTTTCATCCTTTACGGCACTTACATCAAAAAATCTTGCCTGCGCGCCTATGATACCGCCTTTCGGTAAATAGAAATCACCGTAAGTATTATCAAGTGTGGGAATAAGTGAAAAATCCCAGTAACCGTCAAGAGATATGATTTCTTTAACCTCTTCTTCAGAAAAACCTGAAGTGTTTATTTCCTTGTCAAAGTCAATATCATCATATGTAAAGAGAATAAGTGTGTCCTTATCCTCTGTGAGAGGCATTTTTATGAATGAAAAGCCCTCTGTTGCAACAGTGCCCGAAAGTCTTATGATTTCTCCGTTTTCGCTGTCAAGAAGATACGGAATTCCCTCTGCTTCAAATCTGCAGACACTGTCTTTGGGCGCATATCTTACAAAAAAGAGCTTGTCATCTCCGTGAATTCTTGTATGTACATAAACCTTTTCATCCGAGTACATATTTTCGGGAAGAAAGCTTCTGGTAATTCTTGAATTAATGAAGTTAAGAGCTTCTTTAGGAGATGCTGCGAGAATACAATTGGGGTGAGAGAGCATTCCGATGATATCATTTGCAAGAACATCATCGTTTTTCCCTTTTCTGTCAGAGGCATAAGGTGTTAAGCCGCAGAAAATAACACATCCGCCGGCATTCATAAGCTCTTTTGCCTTTATAATTGAGGAATATCTTATGCAGTCAACACCTGCAAAAATAAGCACCTTGTATTCTTCTTCGGGAGTGATTATTCTTCCGTTTTCACATTTTGCATTTGTGATAGACTGGAAATCAATGAAATCAAAATCAACACCGTTAGAAAAAAGATACTCGGCACAATTGAATGTAGTTTCAATGCAACTTTCGTGATTTTCTCCGTAGTCACATGAAGAGACAGGATAGTATATTGCGGCATCACAGCGGTGTTTTCCTGTTGTGAGAAGCTGTGAAAGCCTTTTGTATTTATCGAGCCAGTTTTTTTCATCATCCCAATAGGGCATTCTGAAATGAAAATCGGGCGGTGCCCATTCAAAAAATCCACCGTTTGTGGAATAATAAAGTCCGTGAAGATTTAAAAGATTTGCGCCGAAAATAAAATTATCACTTGTGGGAGCGGTAATACTTTCAAGAGTTGTACCCCAGCCTGAACTGTGATAGCCCTCAAGCCATACTCTCGGGCGGTTATATAAATGTGCAATAGAGCTGTTTACCTTAACTTTTATTAAATCTGCGGCTCTTCCGGGAGTGTCATTTCCGGGAGCCGTAAACCAACGTACCGTTCTGAAATAATCGGAAAATTCTGCGGGGTCTTTACCTCTTCCCGATTGATCACAGCCGTAAATCATACCTCTTGAAGAGTGATATTGGTATATGGGCTTGAAGTAGCAGTTTTCCATAATTTCAGTTTTAACATCTGCTATATCAAGACGGATTTTAGGAGTGATATTTCCTAAATCGTAAAATAAATGAGGAAGAAAACCTAATAAATCGTATGAATATTTTTCTTCTATACCTTTTCTTAAAGAATCACTCCAGAGAGTTCCGGTATCTGCACCGAACATAAGCTCGTCCTGAAAGAAATAATTGAGTGTTCCGGGTTGAAGCTCGGGAAGCCGTCTTTCAAATTCCATGAAAAAGTATTCAACGAGCAATTTCCCGCAATCGGGATTCATAGGATCTATGGAATTTTCCGTGATATGTTCTTCTATTATGTAAGCTTCGCTGATGCCGGGAATAGGAGAAATAACTCCTTTTCCTTTCTCATAAATAATAACAGGTTTTTCACACTGCATGTCGCTGTAATAAATGACAGCAAGTGTTTTATCGGAAAAACTTTCTTCATCACCTGAAAAAAGCATTTTTCTTTCACAGCTAAGATTTCTTGCATTCATACCGGGAGTGTTTGAAATCTTGTCTGTAAAATAGCCGTTACCAACCCAGGCAATAGTATAATCTCCCATGCCGATACTCATGCCGAGTCTTTCACATTCTTTTGCCGCATGTGAAAAAAATTCCCACCATTCCTCCGAAAACTGTTCGGGAGTGCCGGGAATACTTTTTCCGTGTCCGCCGAAGGGAAGTCCTTCTTCACCGCCGCCGTTTAAGTGTGCATAGTTTATCTGCACACCTGCAAGTCCTTTTTCGGAAAGCTGCTCCAATTGCTTTGTCAGCCTTTCTTTTTCAAGCGGATCACCGTTCCACCAATAAAAAGGCACCTCGCCGTATCGGCGGTCGGGCGAGGTGAGAGCATTGATAAAATCAACAGTGTGATTTGTCATTATTTTATTCCTTTTCAGCTGTTTTCTTTGTTGCTGTTTTCTTTCTGGTTACTTTTTTCTTCGGTTCTTCAATAACCTTTTCAGAAGCTTCAGAAGCTGTTACTTCTTCTGTTTCTGCAGTTTTCTTTTTTGTTGTTCTTTTCGCGGGTTTTGCATCCTTTTTTTCGGCTGCTTTCTTTGCGGGTGTCTTCTTTGTGCCTTTAAGACATTCAATGAGTCCGAGTGCATGGTCAAGATTGCCCCATGCCTGAAGACGGCCTTCAAGATATTCCTTTACGGGGTCAGCCTCACCTTTGATGCATTCTTCAAGAAGTGCTGAATTTATAATTACAGCAACTGTGTTATCATGGTAATCATAGGGTTCAAAATTTAATTTGCCGTCAATAAATGCAGCATAAAATGTACCGCCGCAGTCTTCATCGGACATAGTTATCTGTGCCGCGAAAAAGTCTTCCTTGATTTTTTTTGTATCAGCCTTTGAGGCATAAGTTTTTTTAAGATAATCGAATTTTTCAATAAAAGTCATGTTGATTGTCCTTTCTTAGTTCTTGAGTGAGTGAATGGGGGCAGGAATTCTGCCGCCGCGGGAAATAAATTTTTCGGGGGAATTGTGATTGAGCTTTATAACGGGTGCATAACCTAAAAGTCCGCCGAAGCTTACTGTGTCGCCCTCTTTTTTACCGTAGGCGGGAATAACTCTTACTGCAGTGGTCTTGGTGTTTGCAACACCGATTGAAATTTCATCTGCAATAATACCGGAAATCACGGCTTCTGGTGTGTCACCGGGAATTGCTATCATGTCAAGACCCACTGAGCATACTGCTGTCATGGCTTCCAGCTTTTCTATTGTAAGTGAACCGTTTGCAACTGCTGCAATCATGCCTTCATCCTCGGAAACGGGAATAAATGCACCCGAAAGTCCTCCGACATGTGAAGACGCCATAACACCGCCCTTTTTAACGGCATCGTTAAGCATTGCAAGAGCTGCCGTAGTACCGTGAGCGCCGCAGCATTGGAGCCCCATGTTTTCAAGAATTCTTGCAACAGAGTCACCTATTGCGGGAGTGGGAGCCAAAGAGAGGTCAACTATTCCGAAAGGAATTCCGAGCTTTTCGGCAGCTTCGGAAGCTACTAACTGTCCTACTCTTGTAATCTTGAATGCGGTCTTTTTTATTATATTGGCAAGCTCGGATAAATCGCAATCGCCTGCACGGGATATGGCAGAGGATACAACACCGGGACCGGAAACTCCGACATTTATAACACATTCGGGTTCTCCGATACCGTGGAACGCACCTGCCATAAAGGGATTATCCTGAGGAACATTTGCAAAAACAACAAGCTTTGCGCATCCTATGGAATAATTATCTCTTGTAAGGTATGCAGTTTCTTTTATAGTTTTACCCATAAGGCGGATAGCATCCATGTTGATACCTGCCTTGGTCGTAGCAACATTTACCGAGGAGCATACCTTGCCCGTGGTGCTGAGCGCCTCGGGAATTGCGGCAATGAGATTTTCACTGCTCTTTGTAAAGCCTTTATCGACAAGTGCTGAAAAACCGCCGATGAAATTAATTCCCAGTGTATCTGCCGCTTTATCAAGAGTTTTTGCAATTTTTACATATGTATCAACGCCGTGCTTTCCCCCGACAAGTGCAATCGGTGTTACGGAAACACGCTTGTTGACTATGGGAATACCGTACTTCTTTTCAATTTCTTCACCTGTTTTTACAAGGTGCTCAGCGCTTTTTGTTATTTTATCGTATATGTTTGTAAGAAGTCTTTGCTCGTCTTCACTCGCACAGTCCAATAATGATATCCCCATTGTAATAGTACGGATATCAAGATTTTCCTGCCGTATCATATTTATGGTTTCAAGAATATCAGCTGTATTTATCATAATTTACAAGCCCTCCGTTAAATCTGGTGCATTGTATTGAAAATGTCTTCATGCATGGTCTGTATCTGAAGATTTTTGCTTTTTCCGTATTCCGAAAGCAGGTCAACAAATTCAGAGAAGGGTATATTGAGAGCATCAATATCTGCAAGCATTATCATTGCAAAATATTCGCTTAAAACACTCTGTGTTATATCAAGGATATTTGCTCCTTTTTCAGCGCAGATTGTGCTTACACCTGCGATGATTCCTACATTATCTTTTCCTGTTACACTTATTATAGCCTTCATAATAATATTCCTCCAAATATATATAAATTAATATTACTATATTTTTATTTTTTTTTCAATTGTTTATAAATATTATTATTGAAATTTTTGTTAAAAATAAGTATTATTGTTTTGGTGAAGACTATGAAAGAATTTATATGCGGAAAATATACGCTCCCGCTTGGAAAAAAGACCTATATAATGGGAATACTTAATGTTACTCCCGATTCGTTTTCAGACGGCGGAAAATATAATGATGTTAGAAGGGCGTTGGAGCATACCGAAAAAATGATAGAAGACGGTGCTGATATAATCGATATCGGTGCTGTATCCACAAAACCTTTTTCAGTTTCCGTTTCAGATAAAGAAGAGTGGGAAAGACTGAAACCCGTATTAAGAGAAATAAGAAAAAATTTCAATGTTCCTGTTTCCGTAGATACTGTGAGTTCTGTAACAGCAGAAAAAAGTCTTTATCTCGGCGCTGATATTATAAATGATGTGAGCGGTATTTTTTCGTCGGATATGGCAGAAATTATAAAAAAATATAATGCGGGCTGGGTAATAATGCACGGCGGAGTCGGCGTTCATAAAGCGCAGGATGTTGTTGATTTTAACGGCGGAATAATTAACAGCGTCAATGAATTCTTTGAAAAAATGCTTGAAGATATTTCCATGTTCGGTATTCCGCTTAATAGAATATGTCTTGATGCAGGATTCGGTTTCGCGAAAACAAATGAACAGAATATTGAGCTGCTGAAAAATTTTGAGAAGCTAAATAATCCTTCTCTGCCTTTATTGTGCGCTCTTTCAAGAAAAAGATTTATAGGTAAAATTTCAGGTGAAGAAGACAGTTCCGACAGGCTCGGCGGCACTCTTGCCGCAAATATCACCGCGGTCATTAAAGGAGCAGATATCATAAGAGTGCATGAAATTCCTTTGCACAAAAAAAGCATTGACACCATAGATAATATTTACAGATAAAAACAGAGTTTCTGCAAATCAAGCGCAGAAACTCTGTTTTTACTTAGCGGAAAAAATTCCGTATTTTACTCTGAGTCTTGAGAATTTGTCTGTCATAGGTTTATTTATAAAAAACAGTAAAATTGCAGTTGTGATGCCGTGGATAATATTAAATGTAAGTCCCGAAGCAAAAAATGTGAGAATAGAAGACAATGAAAAACTTGATGACAGCATCAGCACCGAACAGCTGTCTGCAATAAGGCCGTATACCAAAAAGCAAAGAATGCCGCCCGTTATACTTACAATATATCGGTTAGCGGCATATTTTTTTTCGTTGAAAATAAGACCGCACAAAAAGCCCACAAGTCCCATTCCGAGCATCTGAAAGGGTGTGAACATGCCCTGCCCGAAAATGAAATTTGATAAGAACATGGTAAGTGCCCCCGTGAGAAAGCCCACATTCGGACCGAAGGCTATTGCCGTGACAATAACAAGTGCACAAGTAGGCTTTACCTGAGGTAAAAACATCATCACGCTTCTTGAAGCCACTCCGAGCGCTGTCATAAGAGCAATAATTACTATTTCTCCCGTTTTGACCTTTCTTTTTTCAAAAAAAGCGAAAAAGGGGAGAATTGCACATATTATTACAATTACCGCAGCCGCATAGTAGCTTTTGCTTTTTATAAAAACAGCACACAAAAATATGCACAGCGGGGCAATAAAAAGAAGCGATATGATTGATATAAGAGTTACTTTTGAAGGTTTTTTATGCAAAGCTTATAAACCTCCTCTTCAGTAACAGCATTGGGGAAAAACTCTCTTGCGAGTTTATTCGCGGCAGTTGTATAAAAGTAGTTATTTGCAAAGAAATCGTATTTGTCCGATTGGGTGATACACATTCCGTCAAATATCATGGCGCATCTGTCGCAGTGCTCTGCACAAAAGTCTGTATCGTGGGAAACCATGATAACGGTTACTCCAATTTTACAAAGATTTTTTATTATATCCGCGAACTGCTTTTTGAAAATGGAATCCATCCCTTTTGTAGGCTCGTCCATGAAAATTATTTTAGGATTTTTCAGAAGCACTATTGCAAGTGCGGCTCTTTGCATTTCACCTCCGCTTATATCATAGGGGTGTTTATTCAGAATGGAGGTTATATTTGTAATATTTGCTGTCTCATTGATTTTTGCTGTTTTTTCGTCCTTTGAAAGTCCGCTGTCGGAAAGAGCATTTTGGAGATCTTCCAAAACGGTATTACCCGAAAACAGGCTTTCGCATTTTTGCGGCAAAAATGCTAAAATGCCGTTATATAACTCATTATGGTGATATTTTTTTATGTTTTTGCCGAATATTTTTATTTCACCGCTTTTACAAGGTAAAATTCCGCACATAAGAGAAACGGCTGTTGATTTTCCTGCGGCATTAGCTCCCATTATCGCGAAAAAGGAGCCGACAGGAATTTTCAGATTAAAACTATTAAGAACATAGCTTTTTTTGTCGTATGAAAACCAGACATTTTTTGCTTCAACTGCAAAGTTTTCCGTTTTTTTTGCTTCTTCTCTATTAATTGTATCGTTTATTTCTTTTTGCAGAAGCTTTTTAAGTATCAGTCTGCCGTCACCTATATTAAGCGGCAGTTTTTCTTTATAGCCGAGTCGAGCAAAAAGGCGCATGGGAAAGGGCATTGAGCTTTTTATGTATTCGTTATCCGGAAAAAGAGAAACGTCAAGATTTTCGGGAGGACAGTCGGCTATTATTTTTCCGTCTTGTAAAACTATAAGCCTGTCTGCTTGGGGTATTATATTTTCAAGTCTGTGTTCGGTAATAATAACGGTGATACCGTTTTCTCTGCAAAGCTTTTCTATAGTAGATAAAAGTGTCTGCGCTGCCATCGGATCAAGCTGTGCGGTTGGTTCATCGAAAATCACAGCTTTCGGGTGCATAGCGAGTATACTTGCAAGACAGACAAGCTGTTTTTGTCCGCCCGAAAGCTCGTCTGTTTTTTTATCTATTATTTTTTCAAGAGAAAAATATGCGGAAATTTCTGCAATTCTGAGTCTTATTGTCTTACTGTCAAGACCGAGATTTTCGAGCCCGAATGAAAGCTCTGTCCGAACACTGTGCGTGACGGTCTGATACTCAGAATTCTGAAGAAGATAACCTATTTTTTCGGAAGATTCCCTTTGTGAGAAGAGTTTTTTTTCTTTACCGAAATATATTATTTCTCCCTGAAGATTACCGTGAGGTGTAAGCTCGGGCTTGAGCATACTTAAAAGAGTGCTTTTGCCGCTGCCAGAGGGCCCTGAAATTACAATAAATTCTCCGCTTCTGATATCAAGAGATATATTATCGAGAGCTTTTTTCTTTTCATTGGGATATGAAAAGCTCAGATCTTTTATACTGAAATCGACCATTTCTTTTCCTCCTTGATATCAAAAATTAAGGGTGAGAGCATTAAAAGTGTGAAAATTACAGAAAAGACCGAACCGAGAAGTGAAGGGAAAGGAACCACTATACTCGGAATATAATGAGATGTCAGTTCTTCTCTTGAAAGAATGAACATTATTTTCCCTGAAATAACGGCAAGGATAAACAACAAATCTTTATAAGAAAAAATATATGAATTATAGGAAGACCTTTTTTTTAAGCCGTAGCCTCTTGCCATCATTGAGTTTTGTGTATCAATACCTCTTTCAAGTGTCCATGAAATAAGAACGGAAAGCCTTTTTGCGGCATTTTTTATTTTTTCAATAAAACTGCCCGATGTCTTTCCTTTGCCTATTCCTCTATGTGCTTTTTCTATTTCTTCACTCTGACTTACAATTAAAGGAATAAATCTCAATGCCATTGATACTATAAGAGCTGTTTTCGGAGAAAATCTTCCGAAAAGAAATATTATCCTGTCATTTGTGAGAATTTCGTTAAAAGAACCAAGCCACATAATAGCAGCTCCCGCTCTTATTGCAAATACAAGACCGTAAATTACCGCTTCAAGAGTAAAGTTAATATTTCCCCAAAGTGTAAAAAGAACCGTAACTCCCTCATGGTTAAAAAGCCCGTTGAAGACTGCGGAAAATATAGAAAGCGGTAAAATAAGCTTTATTAAAAATGAAATTGCTTTTTTTCTTCGTAACTTCATGTCATAAATAAAAGCACAAAGAAAAGCTGTAACAAGGCTTAGTGGGTGAGTAGCAGAAAGGGAAAAAACAAAAACTGCGACAAAAAACAGAAGCTGTGTTACAGGATGAAGGCTCTTGAATCCGAGTTTCATATTACTCTCCCTAAAAAAATAACGCCCTTTCGTTCGGAAAGGGCGTTATGAAGTCAATAAAGTCTGAAAAATAAACAAACCGATATTGTCATTCACTTTTCCTCTTGCCCAAAAGTGATATTCTGACTTTACCGAGCGGGCATTCCGACTTACAGACTGTGCTGATTACGGCAATGGCGGTTGCTCAGGATTTTCACCTGTATTTCCCCGACATCGGTAAAATATTTATTTGTTTGATTTTATCAAAAGAAGTTCGGTTTGTCTATACTTAATAGGAAAAATATTTGTAAAATTGAGGATAAGAGGAGATAAACTGAGAAAGGGTAATTCTCGAATTGCTGCCGGGGTCATTGATGATAAAGTTTGAAGCAGTAAGCTCTCCGCCTCTAAAGCCTGTTACAACTATCCAGTGCTGTGAGCCATAGTAGTTTTTAGAGCCGAAAAGAACGGGCTTACCTTGCTTTAAGAGCTCATAAAATGCCTTGAGATAATTCGAGCTGCTTGTTGTTACTTTATAATCCGAGGGCCAGTAAACACTGCCCGAAGAAGTGTAAGAAAGTCTTTTTGACATGGTATCGGGATAGATATTATATCCTTTTCTGAAGGATTCTATCATTGAAATTGCAGTGGTGGCACAGCCGATTTTTGCTATAGTTTTGCCCGATGAGCCGAGTGTTACATACCCCCAACGGGAATCCGTTTGCTTGAAGCTCGGAACATTGAGATAAATGCTGCTGTAGGTGTTTGAGGCTGTTTTAAGATAAGAAGAACTTACAAAGCCCGTTTTGTTGCCGTGATAAAGGATTTTAACCCAGTTGCCCGAAGAAGATAGAATTACAACATTTTCGCCTTTAGGAAGCTTATCTTTTATCGAAAAATTTGTTCCTTCTCCCGTTCTTACATTAAGATTTCCCGAAGATGTATTGACTGTCGCATTTTTATCGGAAACGGTTTTTATGTAATCTTTATGACAGTATCCGTATGAGGATTTTCCGTAGCGTACATACCGGAAATTTCCGTTTTCTGAAATAAGAGTAACAAAACTGCCTTTTGGAATTGAGGTTTTAATATAAGAAGATGCAGAAGGTGAGCTTCTTACATTCAGATTTCCGCTTTGAGTGTTGACAGTGGCAGCCTTATAATCTGCCGCTGCCGAGGCTTTACTCTGAAACGGCACGAAAGACAACAGAAATAAAAGAGAAAGTAAAAGAGAAATAAATTTTTTCATTTGATCACCTATGATATTTTTTTTGCTTAAAGCACTTTTATGTTATCATAGGTTAAGGGTTTTGAGAATACTCCAAATGCTGTAAATAAGGAGCCTTCTGCTTGTGCAGAAAGCTCCTTGCGATTAAATTATTGTATCTGTATTGACTAACAGAATATCACCTGTTTCGTCATATAGAAAAGCTCCGTAGAAATGTGAGTAGTAGGAAGGTACTTTAACGGTTTTATTTTCGTTCTCAGTTAATATTTTATCGTCAAAACGGATTTCATATTTGTACTGATTTCCCTCAGTATCAAAAGCCGTTATCGCAGCCATAAGTCCTTCTTCTTCAGAATACACCCAGTCAAAGATTCGGATGACTTCATTCTCATTGAAAGCTGTGCCGTCATCATAATACACAACTGTATTGACTAAAGAATTTGATATTTCAAGCCTTGTAAAAGCATCCGGAACAGATATTTCCAGATTCAGCATACCTGTATAGTAGCTTGATTCTTGTTGAAGAATTCTTTCCTGTTCATAGGAATGGTAAATTGAATATTTTCGGTATGTCCCGAATCTCTCCGAATTCTTGCTGCAATAATTGGCTAATAGCTTGCCGTCAAGTGTGTAAGAATAATCTGAAATATTCTCACTGTTTTTATAAAGCCTGTAAATTTCACTTTTTGCCTTACCCGCCGTATTTTCATCCGTATCGTTTGTCAGCTTATCAAGATTTAATATCTTACAGTAATTACTGTCAAGCTTTGAAATTGTGGATATATCAATTTCGCTGTGCTTGCCTGAGAGATACATTTCTGTGTTAAAGTTCGCAACAATAATATCTGTTCCGACGGTGAGGAAAAGACATATTGCAACAAGTGCCGCACTGGAGGCTATTCTGAGATACGGGAAATTGTTTTTGAACAGCTTAATGAAAATGCAAATAAATGTAATTAAAAGCACAATGTCAGCAAGAAGCACGGCAATTCTTTTTTCGGTAAGTCCGTAACCTGTTACATAGTGAGCCATTTTTGTTATTGCTATCACGATTAAAAGTACCGTAAACAGACAGAAGAAGGCAGAGAAAACCTTATATATTTTTGAAAGCTCTTCCTTTTCGTTTCTTTTTGTAAAAATGACACCTGCCGCAATCAGTGAGAGATTGATAATTGCAACGGCGCTCATCTCAAAAAATCCGTTACGGGCATATTCAGAAATTGAATAGCCGTAAGCCGGAGTATCAGAGAAGGCGGAAAATAGATATTTTAACTGAGAAAAAATAAATATAATATAGCAAAGGCTTATTACTGAATAAAAACCGAATAATACAGATGAATTAATAAAGTGCAGCTTTTTAACAGAATTTTTAATTTCCTGATCTTCTGTTTCTTCTGTAAGTCTGTATTTTGACGAAAAGATAAATGAGTATATAAAAGGGGTGAGCAGTACAGTAGCAATAACGCACACTGCATAATCAAAAAAGTTATCAAGTATCTCAAATATCCAATCGGCTACTTTACCAAAAATATCCGAGAATACATCCCCGAATGCCGTGTCGCCCGACATTAAGAGAAATGCCGAAACTGCAAACACAGGTATTCCCAATATTGAGCCTACGAGAATGCCCGCGAGTTTTTTTATGTGCGGACTGTTTTTGCTGATTTTAATGCATTTGAACGGAGCAAAGACTTTTTTTACAGGTATGACAAACAGTGCTTTTAACTGTTGAAAAGCGTTTACTGTAGTTTGCAACGGAAAGCCGTCGGCACCTGTAAGAGCTGAAACAAAATATCCGAATAAATAACAGGAAAAAATCAGTCTCAGTAATGGGTTAAAATTGAAAATGCTGTGACTGACAATTGTTAATATCAGTAAAACAGCGGGAAATACGGCTTTTTTCGGAAAATGCTTCTTTTTTATTATGAGCATTAAAGCAATTAACACAAAAAATACTGAATGAACAATGCTGAGAAGATGACCGTAGGGTAAAGAAAGTATTGTATATACAGTGTCGAATACGGTTGCTGTTGTTAACAAAAATGCAATGATATCAAATATGTCCAATTTGACAGCAGACTTTTTTACAGCTGTTACGGTATTTGGATTTTGAATAATACTGTTATCTGTTAAGTTTTTACTACTGTTGTTTTCAGATATATTTTCCGTATTGTCCTTAATTTCAGACATTAATTATTCCTCCTCGTCTGTAAATTCGAGAATGTCCCCTGGTTGGCAGTTAAGACATTTGCATATGCTTTCCAGTGTAGAAAAGCGGATTGCCTTTGCTTTGCCCGTTTTCAGAATGGATAAGTTTGCCTGTGTAATGCCTATCTGATTTGCAAGCTCTCCCGAAGACATTTTTCTTTTTGCAAGCATAACATCAAGATTTACAATTATTGCCATATGTTTCACCTTAAACCGTAAGTTCGTTTTCTTCCTTTATTTCAACTGCTCTTGCGAGTACATTTTTCAGCACTCTGAGAATCAGCATCATCAGTCCTGCTCCAAGCCAGAATACAAAGAGAAGACGGAAGAAAAACATTGCAATAAATGATACAACGCTTACGAATGCACAGCACCATGAAAGTAAACGCAGTATTTTCACGGACTCAACTGAAAAGATTCTGTCAGTGAGAACATTTTTCAAAAGCTTTATGATGCTGATAAGTGCTGTCCATGCCGCAGGTGTACAGGTATAAAAGGCGATAACGCAAACATTTGTGAACTGCCTTGTTCCGAATATCCAGTTGAGAGCGGGAACAACTCCTATCATCATGCCTGCCAGCAGAACACAAAATCCATAAGTTACATATAAGGTCAGCTTTGTGCTTTTAACCGATGTATACATAAAAGGCACCTCTTTAAGTTTATTGTAAAATTTTACAATTCAAAAGTAACACATATTTTATCGTTTGTCAATAAAAATATTGCGAAAAACAGTAAATATTATTTGTAAAACGGAATAAAAAATACCGACGGAAAATTTCCGTCGGTAAAAGTTTTTGTAGATTTTCAGAATTTCATATCGGCATAAATGGGGTAGTGGTCTGATGAATATTTCTTGCCGTACATATCTCTTACGATTTTATATGTAGAAACCGAAGCTATTTCATCATTTACAAAAATGAAGTCAATGGGGGAGCCGTCAACACCGCCGTCATATCCGTGATATGTCTTGCCTGTCATTGTATTAACTGCAATATCCTGTGTATCACGAAGTCCGGTTTCAATAATGCCTTTATAAAGATCCGTTTCTTTATTGAAGTTGAAGTCACCTGTGAGAACAGTCGGCATATCAAAGGTGAGGGCGTGCTCGCTTACCATTTTCGAGCCGTTAACTCTTGCTTCTTTTCCTTTATGATCAAGGTGAGTGTTTACATGGGCATATTCTTCGCCTGTTTCAATATTTTTAAGAATTACCCATGTGCATATTCTTCTGCAGTCTGCATCCCAGCCGAAGGAAACTTCGTCGGGAGTTTCGGAAACCCAGAATGTGCCGCTGTCAACAAGAGTATATTTGTCTTTTCTGTAAAGCACTGCAGACATTTCTCCGCAGTCCTTATCCGTTCCGCCAGAATCTCTGCCTACACCTATAAACTCATATTCGGGAAGCGATTCTGTCAGATTCTTATACCATGTATATGTACATTCCTGAATGCCGACGGAATCGGGTGAATATTCCTTTATGAGTTGCGGGACGATTTTTTTTCTTTTATTGTATTCGTTGCATCTTATATTAAAAGACATAATTCTGACAGATTCACTGTCCTGTAACGGATCCTTTTCTACTATATCCGGTAAAGTGTTGCCGCAGGCGCTAAAAACGGATGAAAAAGACAAAATAACACAAATAATTGCCACAACTTTCAAGAAACTATTTTTCATACAACTTTTCTCCCTTTTTACTTATATTTTTACTATAATCTTACAGCACAAAAAAATCAACAATAAAATTGAAAATGTCTCTTATTTTTCAGATGCCGTATTTTAATATGAGAAGTATCGACAAACAGGAAAAATTGTGATACAATAAAAAGCCGACAAAATAATTCGTATAAGGGAGACTATATATGAAAAAACCTACCCTTCACTTCGGTGAATTCAAACAGTATGACAAAGTATTTATTACAGCAGAAAACGGCTTGGATGTTGAAAATGTAACATCTGTTGCTTTTCAGGGGGAAACTCTTTATATTGCTGAGCCTGACTGTCTTATTGAATATCTCGACGGAAAAATAAAAAGAACAGAAGCAAAAGTATCAAAGCTTTTTTCAAGAAACGGCAGACTTTTTGCTGCAATCGGAAATTCTCTTGCAGAGATAAAAAAAGGAAAGTTTAAGAAAATTGCAGATTTTGATGCTCCCGTTATTGATATATCCGTAGCTCTTGATAAATCAGTATGGCTTATTACCGAAAAGGCACTTTTTCTTATGGAAAATGAGGAATTTGTTCCGATAGTCGGTATCCCCGAAGAAACTGTTTGTCTTGCAGCACTTGATAACAAGTCAAAGTATATGGAAACAGTTTATATCGGCTGTACTACTGAGGGGCTTTTATCAATGAAGGGCAAACGCCGCCATTTTGCAGAGATTACCCCCGATATGTCGGGAGTTCTCAGTAAGAAAATCAACTGTCTTGCACTTGACGGTCTCGGACACCTTTGGGTAGGCTCTGATGAAGGACTTAATATCTATGACGGCAGAAACTATTGGTTTAACGGTAATGATTTTTATTCCGTGCCTGATGGCTCTTTCAATGATATGTATTTTGCTCCCGACGGCAAAAAGTATTTTGCAACAAATACAGGTATTATCACTCTTATTGAAGGTAAAATTTCATATTTCTCATACGGCGTATGGCTCATGCACCCCACTGTCACAAAAATTGCAGTATCCGATAACGGAACTATCGCTGCAGTGACGCCCAGAGGTATCAGCCTTATATCTTCAAAATATATGACTCTTCAGGAAAAAGCAGCTCATTATGACGAAATGGCTGTAAAGTATTTCACAAGAAATGAGGGCTATCAGGTATCAAGAGTACTCAGAAAATACGGTGATCTTGATTCGGGATGGCTTCCTAATTCCGATAATGACGGACTTTTTACGGGTCTTTACTGTGCCTCTCAATGCTTCCGTTACAAGGTAACAGGTGATGAAAAGGCAAAGGCTAATGCTAAGAAAGCCGTTGAAGCTATGATCAAGCTTACTGAAGTAACTGGTAAGCCCGGTTTTACTGCAAGAGCAACAAGATATTCACATGAAGAAAATTTTGCAACAGGTAACCGTGAAGAGTGGCATTTCTGTGAAAATAATCCCGATTGCGAATGGCTCGGAGAAACTTCAAGTGATGAAATGACAGGTCACTATTTTGCATACGGAATATATTTTGATCTTGTCGCAGACGAAGATGAAAAGAAAAAAATCGCTGAAGTCGTAAAGACCATTACTGATCATATCCTCGAAAACAATTTCCACCTTACTGATGTTGACGGTATTCCCACAACATGGGCAAACTGGGAGCCTGATCTTCTTAACAACGATGACAGATGGTATTATGAAAGAGGAACAAATTCTCTTGAAATTCTCTCTTTCCTTAAAACAACATATCATGTAACAGGCGATGAGAAGTACAATAAGGTCTTCGATATGCTTATCAAAAAGCATCACTATGCCATGAACTGTATGCAGTATAAGGTAGAGGACGCACATATTGCTCACATCGACGACCAGCTTGACTTTACCAATATTTATCCTCTTCTAGTTTACACCGATAACGAGGCTCAGAAGGAAGTATTCAAAATGGGACTTACTCACCACTTTGATTATGAAAAGGTTGAGCGTTCACCTTTCTTTAATATCGTTTACGGTGCACTTACAAACAATAACTGTGATATAGAAAATGCAGCAAAGTCCCTTTCGGAAATGAATCTTGATCTTGTAAGATGGCCTGTATTCAACAGCCACAGAAAGGATATCGTCTGGGATACTGAACAGGAAGAAATGGGTGTGCCTGCACAGCTTAAGTACCCCGTAGAATATTCAGCAAGAGTGCTTGTTCACTATGACGGAAATCAGTTTGTATGCGATTCGGGTGCAGAAGAATTTGTTGATATAAATACAAAGACCGTAAACCGTACCTCCACTCTTCCCGGAACTGCAGGAGCAAACGGCATGAGAGCCGAACAGCCCTATATCTATCTTCTTCCCTATTGGATGGGCAGATACTACGGCCTTTTAGGTGATTGATGTTAAAATCCTTATAACAAAAACACGAGCCCGAACCTGAAATGATATGATCCCCCTAAAGTAGTTTTGAAATTTTTTGTTATTTCAAATGTCTGCTTTAAGGGGATTTTATTAAATTCACTGAGGGAGCTTTTTCTATTTTATTTTCTTGTTATAACGGCTTTGCCGTATCCTCGCCAATTCAATCACTGACTGCATCTGTCACCGGCGGCGGTCGGCTCCGTCACCTGGTCCCTCACATTGGTTCGGGACCAATCGGTCGACAAAAAAAGTACCCACCCTAAAGTGAGTACTTTTAAAGAAATGGTCGGAGTGCGGAAACGAACCCACTCAACCGAAAAAAATATTATCGTCTCACTCGCTTGGAGCGCTTCGTGATACTCTGTATTTTTTTCCTCCTCTGCCTCCCTTTATCCGCCACCGGCGGCGGTCGGCTCCGTCACCTGGTCCCTCACATTGGTTCGGGACCAATCGGTCGACAAAAAAAGTACCCACCCTAAAGTGAGTACTCTTAAAGAAATGGTCGGAGTGACGGGATTCGAACCCACGACCTCTTGGTCCCGAATTTCGAACTTTACTGTTTATAATTGTTTATAATTGTTTGCGAAACATTGAAAAATAAGGGATTGTCAATGTTTCTGTTTTTATTATAATGTTATGAAATTTATTCGGTTGTTTCCGCTTTTGTTTCCGCTTATTAACCTATGCTGATTACTTTGGGTGAGGCGGATTTTTGCATTTTTTCTGTGTAATGGGTGTAAATTTCAAGGGTGGTTGAAACTGATTCGTGACCTGCAAGTGTTTTTACTGTCAGAAGGTCAACATCATTTTCAAACAGCATAGAGCAGTAGTTGTGCCGAAGGTAATGCTCGGTAATGTCTGTTCCTTCCGGGAATGCGTATTCAAGAAAAGATTTCCATTTTCTTCGCAGTTCTGTGTAAGAAAGAGGTTTCCCGGTTGTGCCGGTGAAGATGTAGCCACTTTCTATGTCATTGAAATTAATATAAAATCTTGCTTTTGTCGGTATCGGGATCTCTCTTACACCTGCGGCAGTTTTTGGAGCTGCTAAATGCGGTTGATTATTATCGGGGAAAGTGAGCTGCTTTGAAATAATTATTTTATCGGCACAAATATCGGCTCCTGTGAGAGCCAGCGCCTCGCCTCGACGTAAGCCGAAGAAATATAGAAAGGCTGCAAATGTTCCGAATTCGTGCGATTTGCAGGCTTTTAGGTATGCTGCCCGTTCCTCATCAGTAAGAGCCCGTCTTAATTTTTGCGGACTGCCTGAAGCTGTCAGATGTTCACAGGGATTAAACGGTATAATACGGTTCATTCTTGCTTTGTCAAAAAGGCTATATAAGACGGAGCGTACACTTTTTACTGTCTTCTTTGCATAGTTTTGATTTGCCATTTTTGTCAGAATGCTTTGACAGTGAACTTCTTTTACATCAATTATTTTCATTGTACCTATTGCAGGTGATATGTGGTTTTTGTAAATGTAAAAATAGAAATTTTGCGAGGATTCTGTGAGATTTGCTTTATACGAAGTGAACCATTGTTCTTCCCATTGATCTACTGTTACTTTGGAAGCATCGGCCGCCAAATTGGACAATCTTTCAAGTTTTTCAAGCTTCTCATCGAGAGCTTTAATTGTTTTTGCCCGGATCTTCTTGTATTGCGGATAGCCGTCCGCACGTAGCTTTCCGTTTGGTATAGATTTATAATATAATCCGTCAGCCCCTTTGGGGTATTTAGCTTTGGGCATAATAAAAAACATCCTTTCAGTAATAAAGTTGACTTTTGCTGAAGGATGATATATAATATATACATCCTTCAGCGATAATATTGCTTTTCCGGCGGTGTTATTTGTTGGCAGGTCTCCTTTGTCCCTCGGGGTGGTAGCCGAGGGGCTTTTTTTATTTGCTGGTAACTTGCTCAGGACATATGTTTCCGTTGGAATAGGTTGATATACAACGGAAATTTAACTTGCCTGTAACTTTATTTGAGAGAATGTGACAGACATTTATTTCGGTGGCAACATTTGTGATTATTGCAATTTTGTAAGTAACCACTTTTATTTTGATCAACGCATAGGATTAATAGGGAAAAGTTCTTGGTTTTGTTCAGCAAGAAGCCAGTTTTCTATGAGCTCGGACTGATGAAAGGCTGCCCAACCTAATAACATTTTGAGCTGCTTAGAGGGCATTGTGCCTTCAAGAACATCTAATTCATTTATTGATACAATTACTTCGTCACCACCGTAGGTTGCATAAAAATGCGGCGGACGATTATCTTTCCATTTTATACGAATTTTTATGCCTCTAAACATTGATAATGTAGGCGCAGTATTTTCTTCTTCATATGCAACAGTATTTGAAATAATTATTTCTATGGGAATCTGCAAAATTCTTGCTAATTCGCTCACTTTATCCCTTTTTAGATTTTGTATTTCTCCGCTTTCCCATCTGAGCACTGTGGCTTTTGCAACTCCTACAGCCTTGCCTATATCTTCTAAAGTTAAATTAAGTTCTTTTCGCCTATTTTTTATGATGTCTTTTAGTTCCATATTTGAATATATATTTTTATTATGAAAATTGCTAAACGGTTTTTCTTTATCGTCCCATCCCATAAGATAGCTTGGTGTGGTGCCGAGTGCTTCTGCAAAAAGTATTATCTTTTTTTGAGTTAAATCACGTTCACCTAATTCAATTTTATTTATAGAAGAGCGAGACTTATATCCAACTTTAATAGCAAGTTCCTCTTGTGATAGTCCTATTTTTTCTCGACACGTTTTTATTCTTGTTCCTATAGCATTATTCAAGATAAATCACCTACAATTCCTTGTAATTGTAAAATGATTAATTGTTGTTGCTCCTCTGTTAGCTGTTCAAATAAAGAAATGAGTTTATATGTATTGCCATTTTTTTCATAATAGCTTTCTTTTCCAGATGCAACATCATAACCCATAAGCCATACTTCATTGACATTAAGTGTTGCGGATAAAATAAGTAATTTTATTTGATTAGGCTCTGTTTTTCCAGATATATACTGTGTTAAATCAGTTTTTGTTAATTTGCCTCCGTATTTTTCGCAAAACGGTTGAGCCATATTAATTATATCAATTTGCCGCAACTGTTTGCTTGTCATCTCTTGAATAAGCCGCTCTTGAATTGTTGTAACTTTTACACATTTTGTTGGGCGAGATTCTTCAATATTCGAAAAGTTATTTGCAGAATCGCTAGTTCTTCCAATTAAGTAATCGACGGATACCTGAAATACATCAGCCATTCTTATAAGTATTGCAATATTGGGTTCTCTTTCGCCTTTTTCATAACCAACATAAGTTGTATAAGGAAGTTTTAATATGCGAGCTGCTTCTGCCATTGTGATGTTTTTGTTTTTTCGAATAATGCTGATGTTTGTTGTGTGTTCGCAATTATTTTCATTATTTTCGAAATTAAAAAAATTATCTTTCATAGCAGTTTTATTAAGTAACCAATCAGGAGATATATCTAATGCTTTTGCTATTGCTAATAAGACAGGTTGTTTTATTCCTATACTTCCGGATTCATACCGTTGTATTGTCGATTTGTTCATTGAAAGAGCATTGCCTAAATCTTCCTGAGTCCAACCGAGTTCTTCTCTACGTTTTTTTATCCTTTGTCCGATTATGATTTTCAAAATAATCATCCTATACCTAAGTAAATTCTTTATGTTTGATTGATATCAAGTAGTTTAAGAACTGCAGCTTGCATATGTGTATTTTCTCTAAATTTATGTATGAGGCATTTTTCGGTGTCTGAAAAAAGATCAATGTTTGTTAAATGATGTTCGCAAGAGGGTTTACTTGAAAAACCTAAGAGATAATTTATATCAACATTGAAATAATTTGCAAAAGATAGCAGTGTTAAAAAATTTGGTTCACGTTCTCCTCTTTCGTACATATTTATGCTGCTTTTTGATATTCCCATTATATTAGCAAGATATTGTTGAGAGATGCCTTTATTTTTTCTCAGTTCTTTTAAGCGAATATTAAAAATGGTTGTTTTACATGAGTTATGTGTTGGCTCATATGAATATTCTTCATCCCAGCCCATTATAGCAGAAGGTGGTACTTTAAGAATTTCAGCTAATTTAGCAATTCTGTCATGTTTTATTGTTTTAATGTTTCCGCTTTCCCATCTTTGAACGGTTGCTTCAGATACTCCCATTTTGGTTGCGATTTCTGATAATGTATAACCCTGTTCGGTTCTTCGTTGTTTAAGCACTTTTGCAAGAAGCATAAGAGTCGCCTCTATTCTTATTATTCTTTAATAATTATTGATTTGATAGAATTCCTTTTATCTGTGAAATAATAATGGATTGCTGTTCTTTTGTTAATAGCTGAAATAAACTTATACACTCTGATTCTAACTCACTATTTGGTATAGTAGTGAGTTTTTCTCTTTCCATAGGAGCATCATATCCCATAAGCCAAGCTTCGCTGACATTAAGAACTTCGCAGATTTTGTATATGTTTCTTTGCTTTGGTTCATATTCTCCTGAAAGATACGTTGAAATAGAAGATTTTCCAATACCGGTTCTTTTTACAATTTCAGCCTGAGATATATTTCTTAAATCCATAGCTTCTTTCATTCTTTGTGCTAAAGATGCCATTGTTTTTGCTCCTTATAATAAATCTTTAATTGTTGATTTGATAGGATTACTCTTATTTGTGAAATAACAAAGGATTGCTGTTCTTTTGTTAGTAAATGAAATTTGCTACTTTTTTATGCTCTTTCTAATAGTTTCTGCTATGAGATTTCGTGAGTCTTCAATAGATATGTATTCTTATTTTCTTTCATACATAACCTCAAGACCGGTGTCAGGATGATATGTCCAACTGACTATAAATTTTTCATTTTCTTCTTGCTGGCGACCGTCTAAAGATCTTGTTTGCAGCATTTTTTGGTGCACAGCTTCAGAAAATCCCAACCTAATATTTATTTTCATTATTGCGGTGAGAGCTTCGTCATCGAAATAATCATCAATGTCGAAATAATTTGTGTCAATTATGATGAAACTGTCATCTTTTGCAAATTCACACCAAATTTTATTATCGAATTCATCAAATTGTTCTTTGAAAGAGAAATTGCTGTTTTTTTCGCTTAAAGAAATAAATATGCTTATTAAGCCGATTATTATTGCTGCTGAAAGTAGTACTATAGAAATTAGCTTTTTTTTGTTGTTTTTTTGTAATGTATCTGCCTTTTTTCCACATTTGGGACAATGCTGGAACTCAGGGGATAATTTATATCCACATTTAACACATATAATGTTATTTTGTGTTTTGATGGTTTCTGTATCTAATCTATCATTTTTTACTTTTACTTCTGTTTTGAGCTCTTTTATTAAACTTTCTGTTTGAGATTGGTTTTGTTGTATATTGAGTTCAGCTTCATTGTTAAGTATATCAATTTCCGCAAAAGTTTCTGCATTGATAGAATTTCCACAATGAGGACAAATTTTTGCATTATTAGAAATTTCTTTTTTACATTCAGGACAGTTGATAAGTGCCATATTTTCTTCTCCTAACTATTGATAATTTTTTTGTTTTACTTAGGTGTCTTTTATAAATGTCATTTATATTATTTTCTTTAGGCTTTTATTATCATAAAAAAAATTGGTATATGATACTCAATTTTTTATTCTTCGATTTCTCTAATAAGGACTTTGGGAATGCCGATTATGCGTACGGATTCGCAGTCGGGACCTGTTATGGTTTTGGGGGGGTAAGTGGGGTTAATTGGAATGAGTTTTATTTTATCATTGAAATATTCCACTCTTTTTAATGTAGCACTTTCTCCGTCATAGAGAACTGCACCGATTGTACCAGATCGGGGGAGAGTAGCTTGTTTTAATATAACAACCTTATCGCCGTTGTGATATTCGGGGAACATACTGTCTCCGTGAACTTTTAATACAATGAACTCTTTTTTATCTCTGCCTTTGAGATACGAGCAGGGGACTTCAACTGTTTCGCCGCTCCAGTCCTCAATAGCAATTTCATCATATCCTGCTGCAATGTTGCCGATAACTGGAAGGACAACTGTATCGGATGTTACAGTAGGATTTTTTAATTTTGAGGATTCGTCATTCCAGCCTAATATATATTCAGCTGAAACTCCTAATGCTGCAGCTATGTTTTTTATTCTTTCTATAGGGATTTTTTCAGTAGCACCTGTGACATACCTATGTATGGCAGATTTTGGTATATTAGTTTTTTCTGATAAATCTCCGTATGAAATATCTTTTTCATGCATCAAAGCAAGTAATCTGTTACCAATATTATTCATTATTTAGTCACCCCAAGTCACAATATATCATGCTTGTCCCACTTTTGCAAGATATAAATTCGTTTTTTTACAAAATCGTCCCAAAAATGCTTGACAAATGTGCAATTGCATGATATATTGAAATCGTCCCAAAAATAGAACGAATGAGGTGAAATGATATTGAATAAAACTTTGTTATGCGATCGAATAACTGCAGCAGGATTAACTCATGCAGATGTCGCAAAAGCACTTGGCATAGGGAAAAACACATTTTCTGCATATTTAAATAGTGAGAAAAGCTTCAGGTTAGATCAAGTAAATATTATGTGTGAGCTTTTAGGAATCTATGATGATACAGCTAAGGTTAAAATTTTTTTGCTTTAATCGTCCTAATAATGGAACGACATGCAAAAAAAATAAAGGATATCTATTAATTGAATATCGAAAATAAGGAGACTATAAAATGAGTGTCAATCGACAAGTAGCAGACAATGCCAACAGTATTGAAATTGATACCGAGCAAATTCCGTTCTGGACTCAGGATGTGCTTGCTTCGGCTACATACCGTCTTTTGCAGAATATTCTTAAACAACCCGGCGGACGTGAAGCACTTGACGAAAAAATAGCAAAAAGAAAAGCGGCTGCCGCCGCCAAGTAAGAATATTACTGCAAAAAAATAGAGACTGACCTTTCTGCACAAAGGAACAGTCTCAAGGCAAAACACCTATTTGTATTTTATATCAAAAATTTACAGATGTCAATAAACAGGAGTGTTAATAATGAAAAGTTATAAAGATTTTGAAAAAAATTAATATTGGGGATAGTGATATAGATTCTCTTGTTCTCAGAACATACGAATCCGTTGCACTTTTAAAATTCTACAGTGTCGGCGGATACAGAGCCTATGAGTGTTTCGGTGATGATGTTGAAATTGACAAGCATTATGAAAAAGTGTTTAGCGGTGAATCGTGGCTTCAAATCTATGATGACTACGGTCAATCGTATATGGCACATATGCCACAGGATTATATGAAATTTGATGTTTACAGGTCCGGGGACTATGGCTGTATTATCCATTGGCATAATTGAGGGGTAAAGTGATGAAGTTTTTAGAAAAGAAAGATGACGGTATTGTACTGCACCTGACCGTAGGAGAACGGGAGCTTATATATCGAGCTCTTCGGCATTATTCGGCTTACGGTGAGGATGATAAATATATTGATGAACAGATAGGGTGCATTTGCGAAATAATGAATGTATTGCACCTGCCAAGATTCGATAAGGTTGATTGAGCGGAGGTGTGATTATGAGTAAAAACAATGAAGCCATGTTTATTGCACAAAAATATGAGCTTTGTAACAGATTCAGCGAAGAGGATCTTGCAGAGATATGTTTTGGTCTTATGACACAGAAAGAAGATCATTATATCCGCTTTGCAAAAAAGAAGAGGCTTCAAAAGAAATATGTTGATAGACTGCTTACAAGAGCAGAGGCATATTTCCGTTTTGTTAAAGCTGAAGCAAAAAAGCGGGGCGAATACGATTATTTATATGACAAAAATGTTTTTATGCTTTTTAAGAAAAACAGATTTATCGGTTTTTCGATTGATGAGTAAAAAAAGGAGGCCTAACCAATGAACAACACTGTTAAATATATTGCTCCTACCGCTCCCGAAAAGAGTCTTGCTGAGCTTCTGAAGGTGGCAGGGGAGAACATAGAACAGTCTACACAGGCTCTTGTCGGTATTGCGGCAGCTCTTTTGGAGCAATTAAAAGACGTGCAGACAAAAGCTGCAGCCGATAACGAACCTGCAAGCATATCACCGCTGTATATGACGGTGACACAAGCATTGGAGCGATACAGCATTGGAAGAAACACATTCTATCAGATTACTCAGCTTGACGGTTGCCCGAAACTCGGCAGGATCGGCAATAAAATAATGATCCCGATAGCTGCATTTGATGAATTCTTTTACAGCTTAGTAATGGAGGGAAAAGCGGATGAACTCCAATGAGAACTTACAAAAGCTTGAAGACTCTACCGTTACTGTGCGGATCGATTGCAGGAACTGCACGGCTAAGCGCCTGAACTGTCACTTGAAATGCCCGCAGGTGGCAGCGGTTCAGAGTGACGGCGGGAAAGAAGTAACAAAAGAGCTGCTGCAGAAGGGCAGACGAGCATATAAACACAAAGATATTGATGTGTCATTCACGCAGTATATGACACTTATTGGTGAAAAGGAACAGGAGGTATAAAAATGACCTATATTATTGAGATTTTAGCTACATATTGGATAGTTTCCGTAGTGCTTGAAATCGGTTTTTTAGCTTTTGTAATATGGTGCTTTTTTAATGAAAAGAAGCTTAAACGCTTTGAGGATAAGCTCATAAAGCTTCTTATTAAAAGAGCAAAGAAGTTACATGAGGCAACAAAATCTGAGCTGCTTGATGTTGCAAGAAAAGTGTTCTTGTTTTTCTATGTGCCTATAAGAAAAGCAAAAATGAAGCTTTGCCGCAGGTGGCTTTCTCAGCTTGACATGAAGGCGGTGCGAAAATGAAATTTTATTTAGGTGATAGATTTCTTTTTATTAACATGCATCATCACTATACACATGCGGTAGTTGACGGTACGGGACGTGTAATATCCACTCAGACATCATTAGAAAAAGCTGAAACCATGCGGCAATATTGCATAGAAGGAAAGCTGAAATATATTAATAAACTTCAGAAAGCGTTGGATGAAACGCTTAACTATGTGAAAGATACAGGAAATGATTTGTTTCAGACCGGTATTAAGAAAGAGTATCAGTCAGATGCAGAAATCAGGGCTGCTATTAAAACTCAAATTAAATATGCACAATCATTTCGAATTGCGGAGTTGACTCAAGAACCAACACAGTCAATTCGGTGGGTTGAATTACCAGTGAAAACATAAAGGGGCGTGGAAAGCATGGAAATATGGGAAATTGTATTATCTTATGTTTTGACATTTATATGCGGCGGTATGGTAGGGATGTTTATAATGGCTGCTGTTGCAGCAAGTAAGGATTAAAAAGAAAAGGAGATCTGCCAATGGATAATAAATATAACGAGCTGCTTGAGAAGATAGCTTCTCAGCAGAAAGGAAAAGAATTTACCGATGTTTTTATGGTCGGCGAACAGTTAAAGGATATCTGCAGGAATAACGGTAAGGCGACGGAGCTTGTGCTTGCGGATTTAGATGTCCCCGAAATGAGCCTTGAAAAGTGTGCCGCTGAAATTAAGAAAGAGGCGGACAGGCTTCACAAGGAGAAGAAGGGAAGCTGTATATGTGTACCGCCGAATGTGGCAGAGGGGATTATAAGGAAGTTTTACGGAATCCCCGATGATTCAGAGAGCGTAGAGAGAAAACCGGAGAAGTCTTCCAATATAATCAATCTGGAGGACTTTATATGAGCAACAAATATCAGGATGAGCTGCTTTCGAAACTGCCTAAAATGCCGTCTGATGATGTTCTTCAATGGTATAAGTCAACACATAGCACATATAACGCAGAGGCTGTCGTTTACAGAAATGCTTATGTAACGGATCCTCTGACGGGACATAAAGAAAAAATGTGTGAGTGCAGGTGCAGTGCCTGCAAAGAGGTATTTTATCTCCCGAGAGTTGAATTTAACGGATGTAGCAGTGCATACGCACCTGCTCCCTTTGGTTTTCAGCTTATAAACGGTGAGCAGGTGTGGAGCGGAAATAATGTCCTTTGCCCTGAATGCGGAGCTGAAGCAGAAGTGTTTCATGTGGGGGTTATAGGGTATAAGACAGAATTAAGCGCAGGCTTTTTTATGACCGTTGAAAAAATTGATAAAATACCGGTATTTCTTTTGTGGCGGACGTCAAAAAGTGTTACAAAATCGGCTGAAACTGAAATCGAGGTTGTTCCCTGGGAGGCTTATGCCTTTTCAGAAAGGCGGTGCTTCAAATATGTCGGCTATATTGTTTCATACAACAGATATACAGGGCATCAATATATTCCTTTGGGTGAGTGGAAGGCAAAGAGGCGGTGTGAGGATACACTTAAAAGCAGCGGAGTAGATTTTTGTTGCCTCGATGAAAGTATTTTTGAAGATACAAGTCTTCAGAATGCAAAAATCAATCGTTTTATAAAGAACTCAAAAAGAGGTAAGTGTTATCTCATTACATATCTTCGGTCTTATCTTTTGCATAATCAGCTTGAAAATCTTGTAAATGAGGGACTTTCTCCGTTTATTAATCAACTGATTGAAGAAAACACCTACGGTATCAACTATGGCATGCCTGCAAAGGTTATAAGAGAGGGGCTTGACTTTAAGCAAAAGAAACCTGCCAAAATGCTGGGGCTTAATAAGGATGAGTATCTTTATTTCAAAACTCAGAAATGGACTCCCACGGAGCTTGAGTTATATAAAAAGGCAAGAGAAAAGGGTGACGGTCCCCGGGCAGAGGAATTCAAGCTCTTTCTTGATAACCTTACTATCCATGATTTTAAGGAAATTATTGAACACGGCGAGCCTACCATAAGGATATGCAGGTATTTACTTAAGCAGCAGAAGAAATATCCCCAAAATAATATCTCCTGGTTTTATCTTAAGGACTATTGGAAGATGGCTGATGATCTCGGGGAAGTGCTTGAAAGGATTCGGGATAAGTATCCTCAGAATATTAAGGTATTCCATGACAGATATGTTGAAAAGATTAATGAACGCAGTGAAAAGGATTTTGCAAAGAAGGAAAAGAAGGAAAGAGCTGCTTTCAGAAGACTTGCAAAAAAATATGAGGACTTCTATTTTGAAGCTGACGGATATTGCATTTTTATCGCACCTGAGCCGAATACACTCAGATATGAAGGAAAAATACTCAGTCACTGTGTAGGAAATTATGTGAAGGACCATGCAAAGGGAGAAAGATGTATCTTTTTCTTGAGAAAAGCTGAATGTCCTCAGGTGCCTTTTTATACTGTCACTTTGGATGTGGCGGAAATGAGAATCACGATGAATTTAGGGCACTGTAACCGCAAAACAACACCGGAAGTTCAAAGCTTTAGTGAAAAATGGCTCACATACATAAAAGAATTTAGGAGAAAACAGAATGAACAAGGAAGTAAACATAATCGAAGCAGAGAATGTGCGTGATATCGGTATTGTGACAAATGAAATCAACAGTCTTATGTCGCAGGCGCAATGCTTACTGCTTACATATATAGTTGAAATCGGCAGAAGACTCCACGAAGCTAAGAGCTTACTTCCTCACGGTGAGTGGGGGACCTGGCTTAAAGAGAAAGTGCATTTCTCGCAGAGCACAGCTGACAATTATATGAAGATCTTCGACGAGTACGGCGCCGAGCAATTGACACTTTTCGGCGCCGTTCCAAATTCCCAATCGCTTGGGAATTTGAGCTATACCAAGGCTTTGAAGCTCTTAGCACTGCCTTCTGATGAGCGTGAAGAGTTCGTGCAGGAGAACAATGTTGAAAAAATGAGCAGCCGAGAATTGGAGCAGGCTATAAGAGAAAGAAATGAAGCGAGAGCCGCCGCCGAAAAGGCAGAGGCTGAAAAGGCTGAAATACAGGAGCTTCTTGATGAGGCACAAGGCTATCAGGAGGCAGCAAGAGAAGCGGAAGAAGAGCTTCGAAGCCTTAAAGATAGTACAGGAAAGCTGCAGGCTGATCTTGAAAAAGCAAAGGCTGCCGAGAAAAAGGCAAAAGAGCAGTTGAAAAGGCTTAAAGAAAACCCCGAAATCCCCGATTCTGTGACCGAAAGAATAAAAGCTGAAGCCGAGGCAGAGTCAGCAGAAAAGCATAAAAATGAGCTTGAAAAGACAATAGAACAGGCTAATCAGAAGATTGATGAAGCCATTTCTAAACAAAAGCAGGCTGAAAGCTCCGCTGCAGAAAAACAAAAGCAGTATGAAGAGCTCTTAAAAAAGCAGAAAATGAATGATCCTGATGTTATGGAATTCAAGGTATATTTCCGTCAGGCTCAGGAAGTGCAGGAAAAGCTCACGGAGCTGCTTAACAGGATCCGTACAAAGGACAACGTAACAGCAAAGGGACTGACAGAAGCTATTCATAAACTCGGTGAAGTGTATCAGGGGGCATAGGAATGAAAGCATTAACGGCTTGTTTATGTTGCAACAAACAGAAAGACTGTGCTGAGTCGGTGCAGGCTCATTCTTTTATAGATTCATGCTTTGAGGCAAGTGATGAATCAATAAGAGCTGCTATAAAGGATCTGCAGATGCTCTCACGGATAACGCTTCCCGTGGAAGTTACTACAAAAACAAATGATATTATCGAGCTGCTTGTGGATCAGTCGCAGAAGCTTAAAAAGCTTGCGCATTACATAGCTGAAGAAAACTGTGAGAAGTATTGCAAAAAATCAAATATATGGTGCAGGGATGAAGAGAACTGCACTTCCTGTAAGAAACCCTGCGGCTGCATTAACTGTGAGGACATGTCAAATTTTGAATTGGACTGGGGTGCCGTATATGAAACTTAAGGCAATTGCAAAACTTATTAAAAATAACAAATATATTTATACGGTTGAAGAAACTGAAAAGTCTTTTTGGCTTGGAAACGGGACTGCTATTTATCTTGTTGACGGCCTTCCGCTTATGACAAATGAGCAGTTGCTTATTATGTTTGAAATTCCTGAAAAAGACAAGCCTAAGTATCATTTTTCAAATAATCTGAAATTCACATCTCAGATAGAAAGAAAAGACTGTATACAGGCTGAGAGCATAGCTTTGATGCTTAATATGACTTTGCAGTACAGCGGTTATACTCTTGTTCCGTTAAGAACAGAGGCAGGTCTTATTTGTATCGAGGAGCAGTATCTGAAGCCTCTTGCATCCTTGGAGCAGGGATATGAGCTTTATCTTCGATATACGGATGAAAACAAGCCTTACATAGTAGCAAAAGACGGCATGTTCATGAAGGCGGTTATACTTCCGTGTAATGTAGTTGATAAATTCTTTTGCGCAGGGGTGGGAGAAATTCTTAATCTTTCAACACTTACTGCAGAGAACGGGAACAGTTCCAACGAAGCGGAATCATTTTTACACGGTAGGGAATGAAAAAAAAGAGCAGGCGAATATCTCGTCTGCTCGAAGCTATATAGCAAATGCCTTTTATGTCGGTTCTTTTAATATTTTTACATTATATATGGGATGAAAAATAAAGGCACAGTCCTTTAAATTTTGACCTTGTAATCAATATTAACTTAACGACCAAAGTAAAGATAGGACAGGGCAAAAATAAAAATATTTTCTCCCCCCACAATAGGAAAGAAAAACAGAGGGGGAGTGGGTCGAGGGAGAGGGGGAGATGTTTTTCTTTCTCGTTTCTTTGTGCTTCCCCTCTCCCCGGTATAAGAGTAAAGTCAGAAGGAAGTAAAGAAGATGAGATGTTTTTATCGTGAAAAGAGATATTATAGCGGCAACTATCTTGAAATAGATATATATCCCGTCTTCGGCCGTGCAGGGCAGAGACGAAAAAGATATAAGGAAACTTCCGAATGTCAAAAAGAACTTAATCGTAAAAATGCGGAAAAGAAGCTTATTAGGCTGATGAACACAAATTTTACGACTGAGGATTATAAAATTGAGCTTACATACAGAAAGAATACATTGCCCGAAGACGATGATGCTGCACTAAAGGAGCTTCGTAATTTTATCAGAAGGCTTAAGAGACTCAGAAAGAAAAAAGGGCTTCCTGAACTGAAATATATCGCAGCTACTGAAAAAGGCACTCGAAAAGGCAGATATCATCATCATATTGTTATTTCCGGAGATTTAGGGATAAAAGAAATCAGAAATCTGTGGGCAAGGGGTATTGTACATTTCAGTCCACTTGAATTTGATAAAGATGGAATAGAAGCTCTTGCAAGGTATCACATGAAGGAGCCTATCGGCAGTAAGTTTTTTCAAGCTTCAAGGAACCTGCGTCAACCTGAGGTTGAAACGAGAGATGAGGCATTTTCACAGAAAACAGTAAATGCTATGGCTAAGATGTGTAATGACCCTGCATTATGGGAAGGCATTTACGATGGATACACCTTCGTGTCAGCCGAACCGTTCTACAACGATTATAACCGCCATCAGTATTTAACGGTGAAGATGTTTATCCCACCAAATAAAAAGAAAAGGAGTGTTAATGTTGGCAAAACAGTATGCAAGTGCTGACTGATGCAGAAAAAGAAGCTATTTCTTTTTTAGAAAAGGAGTGATGTAATGAAGGCTGTATTAATCAGTATTCGCCCGGAATGGTGTTTGCTTATTCTTTTATTAAAAAAATTTCTTGAAATAAGAAAAACAAGACCAAAAATTGACGGTCCGTTTAAGTGTTATATCTATTGCACGAAAAACAAACAGTTTTTTAACTGTGGCGGTATGAGACTTAGTAACGAAGATTTATACCGCTTGCCGAATGGCGAAATTAAATGCGGTTGTTCGGTAGAGTTAATGAGTTACGGCGATGACGAATACGACGAAAATAACTTTTTAAACGGCAAAATTATCGGTGAATTTATTTGTGACGGTATTATCAGTCATTGTGAAATGGCAAATGCAGATATAGCAGAACAGCAAGGTTGCATTAAACGTGAAGAACTTTTGAAGTATTCTAACGGTAAGGAATTATTCGGCTGGCACATTTCCAATCTTAAAATCTATGATAAGCCAAAAGAATTATATGAGTTTTACCGTAAATGCGAAAAATTAAAATGTGAAGTCTGTGAACATCTCAAATATCAAAGAGTAAATTCATCAGAATATGATTATGACTGTGAATATGTCAATGGACATATTCCAATAACAAGAGCGCCGCAGAGTTGGTGTTATGTGGAGGAGGTGCGGAACGATGATTGAAGTTAAAGAACAATGCAAGGATTGTTTTCATTTTCAAGTATGTGCAAATGTTTTGAAACAACAGCTCTTCATAAGGGAAGTAGTTTTGAAAGAAGAAACTCCTAAATGCGAGCATTTTATCCTTGCCACTGATGTTATCGTTACCCCTTGCGTTGCTATGGTAGAGCAGTTTATAAAAGACGGAAAATTTGATAAAAAGCGTACTTCTCATAATGGCAAATTTGCGGTTGTTTATAAAGATAAATCAAAGAGCAGTTACACGCTTATAGATATTACAGAACAATTTTATAATGCTGAAAAAGCAGAAGAAAGAATACAAGCATTGAAAGGAGCGGAGATGTAATGGCAACTTGTAGAGAGTGCAAAAATTATGATGAATGCAATAAAAACAAAAAGATAAAAATAGAGGTTGTTCCAGGTGAACCTGTTGCAAAGCTTTGTAATTATGTTGAGCAAATTTGCCGTAGATACACACCGCAGAAAGAGGGGTGAAGTAATGGCAACTTGCAATAATTGTTTTCATTATGATGTGTGTAAATTTCATATTGACGAGGAAACAAATATGACCGTTGATGAATGTGCCCACGGTTTTGTGAGTTCCGCCGATGTTATGAAAGCGAGACATGGAGAGTGGATATATGATTCTGGAATCGGAGCATGGCACTGCAGCGAATGCGAATGTAAGAATGACAATCTCGGAACGGATAGTAATTCAAATCCTTATTCGCTGTTGGGATCAAATTTTTGCCCTCATTGCAGTACAAGAATGACGGGAGGTGAGGAAAGTGATTGATAAGGCAATAGAAATTCTTCGCTGCCGTGTGGGAGCTCATAAAGACAAGGAGCGTTGCCGATATGCGGCAGAGTCTGAGAACGGATACATAAGATGCGGTGTTGACGGCTCCATTAGAAAGAAGGGCTGTCCGTGCATCAAATATGAAGGCAGGTTTTTAGTGCGCCTTCGTGCTGCAATCAGATTTATTGTTTACGGGTAAAGGAGTTTGAAAAATGCGTGAATATATATATCGTTATCCCGGAATTTCCTCTGAGCGATATAAGGAGCTGCTTGCTTTTTGTAAACAGATAGAAGATTATAAGCGTGAATTAAAGAACTGCTACATATATCCGCCTATCACAGCTTCAGATATGCCACGGCAGAATGAAGTGTCAGCACCTACGGAAAAGCGTGCGATAAAAGCAGGCAAATACAGGGAATATATTGAGATGATAGAAAGCAGTGCAAACGAGGCAAGTAATAATAATAGCAGTATATCAGCAGCTCTTATTCAGAACATCTGTTATGGTGTTCGTTATGAGTACCTTGATTGTTTTCTATCCCGAAACTCTTTTTACAAAACTCGCCGTAAATTTTTTAGCATTTTATCAGAAAAAAAATAAAATGTGGTACTGTGGGGCAATATTTCTGTGATATTATGATATCGTGGAAAAAAAGAAAAGCAGGGCAAAGCACCCTGCAAATTCTTATTTGTCATGTTTTGCTTCAGCAATGCGAAGCAGCTCTTTTATAACTAACCTTTCAACATACGGAGGGCATTGACGACTTCCGTCTTCCCAACTACCGATTGTTCGCTTTGGAATTTCGAGCTGCTCACTCATTTCCTGTTGTGTAAGACCTGCAAGTAAACGAGCCTCTTTTAGTGTCATAGTTACTTTACCTTTCTTGCTTTAGTTACTTTTTCTGTTTCTGATGAACATAACAATAATGGCAACAGACAGAACAATAGAAACAGACGAAAGAATAATCTGAATAATATCAAGCATATTGATGTTTGACAATGGTAAGAAAATTTGTTATCATAACCTTGGGGAGCAGGAGTGTTCCCACTCCCCGAAGTTTTGTTACTTGTTAAGCAAGTTATTGATTATCTCAATTATATTGCTTATCAAAGTAAGTATTGCGGTTATGAGTGCTAACTTTGCGATTGTTGACTCATAACTGCTTTTCTTTTTCTTAGCCATTGCGTTCTCCTTTCTTTATTACTCGTAAGGTCTTCCCTTACTGTGATTTAATTATATCACACAATGCGTGATAAGTCAAGAGTTTTTTTTAACTTTTTGCAATATTTTTTATTTTTTAAGCCTTAGACAATCGGTGTATTGTCTTGGGCTTTATTTATTGCCGAAAAATATATCTTAATATATTTTGATTTATAAGCCAGTTTAGTTTAAGAGAAAAACATTACACCTCACAAAGTGAAGTTCACTGTGTAAAAATGCGGGTGCAAGTCCTGCCACTGGCTTTTGAATACGCTAAAAGGTACTGTGACACACCCTCCCAGAGGCTTGCGGGGCCGATGACCCCGGGTGTCGTGTAGTTCTGGAAGAAAAAATTCGGGATTTCGTTACGAATTTATGTAAATTTGAGTGCAAATGAGAGGTTTTTTATTGATAAAAAGTATCTAATGTGTGTGAAATTTATGAAAAAGCATAAAAAGAAAATGTGAGTCGTGTATACTCGTGCGATTTAAATTTTAATTAAAACATTGTATTGATTTTTTCGATTTCGGAATAGTGACTCTCAGAAGAAGTTGATTTCGAAAAAATGTATATTTGAACTGCTTTATAAATGCGAAACGGACTTCTGAAAAATTTCGTAAAATGAATCTTTCTCAAAAACGAAATGAATCAATAAGCAAAAAGACAGCAGGAAGGAGGGGGCGTATGACAAAAAGTAAACAGTCTGGTAACAATTTCTCTGAAAATAGTATTTCGGTTACAAAAAATACTTCAACTGCAAAAAATACGTCAGTTGAAAAAAATAATTCAGCGGAAAAAAATAATTCAGCGGAAAAAAATACTTCAGTTGCAAAAAACTCTTCAGTTAAGATAAATGCCGATACTGAGGTTGGTTCTACTGAACTTGCCTCTATATTGGGAGTTACCGCCAGAAGAGTGCAGCAAATGGCACAGGACGGGACGATAACAGCTGTTCGGAGAGGGCGTTTTAATTTATCTGACAGTGTTCAGAGGTATATAACTTTTATTTCTAAAAGTGATATATCCGCTGATGAAAAAGAGACTGAGAAAAAGAAGCTTGCAGCAGAGGCACTTTATAAGAGGTCAAAAGCTCGTATTGCAGAAATGGAAGCAGATGAGCTTGACGGCAAGATGCACCGTTCCGAAGATGTAGCAGCCCTGACTTCGGATCTTGTTTTTTCTGTAAGAGGTATGCTTATGGCTCTTCCCGGAAGACTTGCTGTTGATGTTATTGCCGCAGGGAGTGCTGCCGCCGCTGCTGAAATAATAAAGAAAGAAATTTACTTTGTTCTCAATGAATTATCCCGTTATAAATATGATCCTCGCCAATATAAAGAAAGGGCACGAAGCCGCCGTGAATGGGATTACTCGGAAAAAGATGAAACCGGAAACGCTTCATCCGAAAATAAGGAAGCCTGATAAATATGAAAGAGTACTTTTTTTGATGTGAAAGAAGTTATAAATGAAAGAATTACGACTGAAAAAAATAACCGTTCGGAAGAAAGAGCTGCTTTATTTGATATTGAAGACATAGGAAAAAAGGAGAGTTGCTCAAAAGATGAATGTGCAGATACTGATGTAAGCAGGTCGGAAGAAAAACGGGCTCGTAAGTTAAATGTTGCCGTAGATGAGGTTATTAAGAGTTTTGCCCCGCCTGATAATCTTACCGTCACAGAATGGGCGGAAAAGAAAAGGCGGTTATCTGCAGAGAGCGCCGCAGAACCGGGACCGTGGAGAACGAGCAGAACACCGTATCTTAAGGAGCCTATGGATGCATTTACGGATCCTGCGGTAAGGCATATAGTTATGGTTGCCGCTTCTCAGGTCGGAAAATCAGAGTTTATTAATAATGCAATAGGATATATCATTGACGAAGATCCCGGAAGTATTCTTTTCGTGCACCCTACAACGATTGATGCAAAAGAATATTCAAAACTCCGAATAGCTCCGATGATAAGAGACTGTCCTACACTCAGGAAGAAAGTAAGCGATCCGAAAAGCAGAGATACTGGCAATACAATACTGCAAAAGACTTATCCCGGCGGAATACTTACAATGTGCGGTTCGACGGAAGCTCACGCACTTGCATCGAAGCCTATAAGATATGTTTTCGGTGACGAAAGAGACCGCTGGGCATTGTCTGCAGGTAATGAAGGTGATCCGTGGGATCTTGCAATGGCACGACAAACTACTTTCTATAATGCAAAGGCGGTTGAAGTATCAACACCGACAATAAAAAATGCAAGTGCTATTGAAGCGGCCTTTTCAACAGGTACCATGGAACGCTGGAAATCGCAATGCCCGAACTGCGGTGAATATCATGAAATCCGCTGGGCGGATATAAGATATGAATCTGCAGAAAAGATTGCGGCAGGTAAGAAGACATATACGGTTACTGATATTTATTATGTCTGTCCCGGGTGCGGTTCTGTTTCTTCGGAAGCAGAAATGAAAAAACAGCCGGCACGCTGGGAAGCACAAAATCCCGAGGCATATAAAACGGGAACAAGGTCTTTCTGGCTTAATGCCTTTGTAAGCTCTTGGGCTTCATGGGAATCTATTATCCGAAAGTTCTTAAATGCTTACGGCAGTACAAAGAAAATGCAAGTAGTTTATAATACCTGTTTCGGCGAGTTATGGGAAGACAGGGGAGAGATAGAGGATGAAGATTCTCTTATGGCAAGACGTGAAGAATATACCGCTGAGCTTCCCGAAGGTGTTCTTGTTCTTACATGCGGAGTCGATACACAGGATAACCGTCTTGAATATGAAGTCGTGGGACACGGTCATTTCGGTGAAACATGGGGTATCAGAAAAGGTATTATAATGGGTCGTCCGGATGAAGAGGCAACCTGGGCAGCTCTTGATAATGTGATTGATCATATATACCGTTTTGAGGATGAAAAGGGACTTCGGATATCAATGACATTTGTTGATGAAGGCGGTCACTTTACTCAGGATGTCCGTTTGCAGTGCCGAGCCCGTGTCAGCAAAAAAGTTTTTTGCATTAAAGGTATGTACGGTCCCGATAAACCGTTTACTGCGCCTCCGAAACAGCAAAAAATAGTAATTAATCAAAGAGCAGTCGGTACTTGTTGGCAGTATCAAATCGGTGTTGATTCTGGCAAACAGATCATAATGGATAATCTGAGAGTTCAGACTCCCGGTTCGAAATACTGTCATTTCCCGAAAACTGATGAATACGGTACTGCATATTTCAAGGGGCTTTTATCGGAACATCTTGTATATCGGGCAAATAAGAAGCAACCGTGGGTATGGGAAAAGATACCGGGGCACGAAAGAAATGAGCCTCTTGACTGCCGTAACTATGCAATGGCTGCATTTAAGGCGCTCCCCGTAAATCTTGACGAAATAGACCGTCATTTGAAAGCTGCAAGAAATGAAAGCTTACCCCCTTCAATAAGCGTTAAAGCACTGAATTCACATAAAAGCACTTCAAGAAAAAAAGGAAGTGCTGCGAATAAATATTATGATAATTGGTAGGTGAGATAAAAAATGGCAGATATTACAGAACTTAAGGCAAGACTGCAATTCAGAAAAACTGCTCTTGAAAAGCTGAGAGCTGCTTATATTGCACTTGTTGACGGTGGGGTAAAAAGTTATATGATAGATGACCGTCAGCTGACCCGTCTTGATCTCGGTACATTGAAAAAAGAAATTGAGACAGCAGAAAAAGAGGTCGATTCATTAACTCGTCTTATAAATTCGGCTGTGAAGCCCAGAAAAGCATTCGGCATAGTTCCCAGAGATTATTAACGCTTTTATATGAGAAATGCCCCATTCGATGAAGAACGGGGCAAAAAGAGCTGATATTCAGCGGTCAGTTATATTAAGTTCTTTTTTGAGAGCTGCTTGAAGAACTTGCGAAAAGTTAATATTTGCCTTTTCTGCTTCATAACAAAGCCAACTCGGTAAGGTGCAATTTTTCTTAACTGTTCTTAGTTCGTTTTTGCGGCGGTATTCGGTGAAATCCACATCAACAAGCGATAAGATTTCATTTTCTTTGCACCTGATATTTTTTATGTCAGCTGCAGACGGCAACGGTTTTTTGTCATCTTCCATATCTAAACCCATTAAACCTATTGCATCTCTTGCCATTTCAATGGCATCGGTAAGATCTGAGCCTTGGGTGTTGATATTGAAATCAGGAACAAATACAGTATAACCTGTTTTTTCAGGTATTAAGATAATGGGATATGAGTTTTTCATACAAACCTCCGTGTAAAAAATTAGTATATATTTTATGCGAGGGGCGGAGAGAGGCTTTATTTAAGCCCCCTCCTTTTGATTATTGCCTTCGCTAAATTTTCATTGATTTCTTTGTGCCTCGGAACTGTTTCACAATCTTTTCCGTTTGTGTATATATCGTGTCCGCCACCGTTTCTTTTTAAGTACCAACCGTTTTTCTTAAAAAGATTTATAAGGTCTGACCGCTTCGTTTTTATCACCTCCTTACATTCATTATTATACGCCTTTAATACGCATTTGTCAAGTGTTTTAGTAAAAAAAATATAAAAATTTTCTACAGAAAGGAATGATGATTAAATATGAGAGCAAAGAAAAAGAAGGGTTCTTTTTCTCCTTTTGCAAAGGGATATGATGAAGCGGGAGCTAGTCATATAAGGCGGGCTCTCAGGGGATTTTTGCCGAACAGCGGTTCTCCGAATGAAGATATTAACCGTAATAATTTTACATTACGTCAGCGTTCCCGCCTTTTGTATATGTCTTCACCTGTTGCCACTTCTGCCATTAATACCAACAGAACAAAAATAGTTGGTACGGGTTTAACTCTTAAAAGTTCAATTAATAGGGAAGTGCTTGGACTTTCTCCCGAAGAAGCAAAGAATTGGCAGAGAAAGACGGAATCGGAATTTAAGTTATGGGCAGAGCGAAAACAAAACTGCGATGCCATAGGTATTAATTCTTTTGAGGAACTGCAACAGCTCGGTCTTAAGTCATGGCTTATGTCGGGAGATGTGTTTGTGCTTATAAAAAGGCAGGAGCCGACAAAATTAAATCCTTACGGGATAAGGCTTCATATAATCGAAGCAGACAGAGTTTCAACACCTGCCGAATTCGGCGGCGGGTATACCCCGTCAGGTTTTACGGAGGGTAAAGTACCCGAAGGAAAACCCGGTGCCGGTAATATAATTTATGACGGTGTTGAAATTGATAAAAACGGTCAGATAAAGGCATATTATATCTGTAATACTTATCCTTTGGAATTTACGGGTAAGCCAAAAGAATGGGTAAGAGTAGAAGCTTTGGGAGAAAAAACCGGTCTTCCTAATATTCTTCACATAATGGAAAGTGAACGCCCCGACCAATACAGAGGCGTTCCGTATCTCTCTCAGGTTATTGAGCCTTTGTTGCAGATTCGAAGATACACTGAGAGTGAGCTCATGGCGGCTCTTGTGCAGTCTTTTTTCACAGCATGGGTAGAAACAAACACAGAAGCTTCTGAAATTCCGTTTAATGAAACGGGTGCAGGAAGCATAGCAGGAATACCGGGGGAAAATCCCGATGAAGAAAATATTCGTGATAATATTTCTGATGATGCAAATGAATATGAAATGGGACCCGGAACGGTAATTCATTTACAGGAGGGCGAGTCCGTAAAATTCGGTAATCCGAATATTCCGACGGCAGGCTTCGAGACTTTTATAAAATCAATTTGTAAACTTGTCGGTGCCGGTCTTGAAATTCCTTACGATGTTCTTATCAAAGAATTTAATTCAAGTTATTCAGCTTCCCGTGGTGCCCTCTTAGAGGCTTGGGAAGCTTTTAAAATGCGCCGAACTTGGTTTGTCAGAGATTTCTGTCAGCCTGTTTATGAATTATGGCTCAGTGAAGCTGTGGCTCTCGGAAGGATTAAAGCCCCCGGCTTCTTTGATGACCCTCTTATAAGAGCTGCTTGGTCCGCCGCCCGATGGATAGGCCCCGTTCAGGGACAGCTTGACCCCAGAAAAGAAGCTGATGCGGCAATAGAGTTGATATCTCACGGAATCAAGACACATGAACAGGTCACAAGAGAACTCGGCGGCGGAGACTGGCAGGAAAACATGGAACAGCTTGCAAGAGAGAACGAAATGTTGTTACAGAATTCGTCAGAATAATAGTACTAAATTCCCAAGCGATTGGGAATTTTAATATTTATAAGCAGTTTATATAAAAAATTATGGAGGAAATAACAATGAGCATAAAGGCAATTAATATTCAAAAAAGTGTATATTCTATGGCTTCATCCGACGGAAATGAAGCTGAAATAATAATGTACGGTGATATTTGTGAACAGCGGCCTGTAGATTGGTGGACGGGAGAAGAAGTCCCCGGAAACTTTATTCTTCTCAGTGAATTTATGGAAGACTTAGAGAAGATTTCCTGTTGCAAAAAGATTACTGTCCGTATGAACTCTTACGGCGGTGATGCCGGGGTATCAAATACAATTCACAACCGCCTGAGAGAACTTGCAAGAAACGGTGCTGAAACAATATGCATCGTTGACGGAGTTGCAATGTCAGGCGGTTCTCTTATAATGTGCGCCTGCAATACGGTTAAGGTAAATCCTTCAAGCCTTATCATGATACATAAATGCTGGTCTTTTATATGGGGTGGCTACAATGCTGACGAGCTTCGCTCTCAGGCAGAGCAGAATGATGTATGGGATAAGATGCAGGCTGCGATTTATAAGAGAAAAACGGGACTTTCGGAAGAAGAGATATTAAAAATGATGTCCGAAACCGTATATATGACGGGTTCGGAAGCTGTGACTAAAGGTTTTGCAGATGAACTGCTCGAAGATGCTGAACCTGTTAAAATGGCAGCTTCCGCTGACGGCAGAAGCATTATTGTGGGCTCTCATCAGATCCATCTTGCTCCCGGTATGATAGTTCCCGATAACATTCCTACGGTCAATTCCGCTGAAAAGGCGGTTGATAATACTACGCAGGACAATCCTGTAAATGAAGGAGGAAACTCAATGGATGTAAAATCCGCAAATTCAGCAAATGCTACACCTTCCGGAACTGCAGATACAACTGAATGCAGTATATCCGAGGCTGTTCAGGCTGAACGTAACCGTATCAAAGAGATTGATGATATAGCAGGTCTTTTTGATACAGAACTTGTCGAGAGTGCAAAATACGGTGATAACCCTTGCACTGCTCAGGAGCTGGCATACCGTGCCGCACAGAAGGCTCAGCAGAACGGAAAGTCTTTTCTCGCAAATCTTTCAATTGATGCCGCTTCTTCGGGTGCTGCCGATGTAGGTGCTGCTCCCGTGGCTACTGAAGAATCGGTAAGTTCTGAAGAACTTTCTTCGGCACAGAAGCTTCAGAATGCGAGAGATGAAGTAAAACACATTTTCGGTAAGAAGGAGTGAAACAAATGAAAGAACACGGCAAGAAAATCGGTGAAATGGAGTTTGACGGTCTTATAACCGACATAACACCGAGATCAATTACATCTGCCGGTATTATCGGCAAAACAGCAGAAGAAACAACCTTTAAGAGAGGTACGCTTTTCGGTAAAAATGAAAACGGGGTTTTAAGCCTTTATGACGGCAGCGGAACACCTGACTGCATTTTGTGTGAGGATACCGTTGTTGGCACAGCAGAAGATGTTTCTGCTGCCGTTTATATTGCAGGTTGCTTTGATCCTGCAAAGCTTACCGTGAAGGACGGATATGTTTTGACGGAAGCAGACAAGACCAAGCTCCGTCAGAACGGTATTATATTAAAATCCGCAGCTAAAGCGGAATAAGGAGGATTATAAATGCCTGAACTTAACTTTTTTGATACCTATGTACTTATGGCGATTGCTGAAGAAATAGTTCCTCAGCAGACCTTTTTTAAGGACCGTTATTTCCCCACAGAGGCGGGCGATATTTTTGCGGCTGACAAAGTTCTCACGGAATACCGCAAGGGTTCCAGAAAAATGGCGGCTGTTGTGTCTCCTTCTGTTGGTGATATTCCCGTTGAGCGCAGAGGTTATTCTATTCATGAATATCAGCCCGCTTTTATTGCTCCTTCAAGAGTTCTTACACTGGATGATCTCAGAAAGAGGGGCTTCGGTGAGGCTCTTTATCCCGGCATGACACCCGCTGCCCGTGCTGCACAGCTTCAGCTTGATGACCTTACCGATATGGAAAACCTCATCACCAGAAGGGAAGAATGGATGGCTGTACAGACAATGATCAATAATGCCTGCACAATGCAGGAGTTTATTGATGCTGAAACTGTCGGTGATACAATTCATGTGCAGTTTTATGACGGTGCAAGTGAACATAACTATACTGTTGCCGAGAAATGGGATACCGCAGGCGGTGATTTCTTCGGTGATGTAAAGGCTATGTGCCGTATGCTTTCCCGCCGCGGTCTTCGTGCTGCCGATCTCGTTCTCGGTTCTGATGTCGCCGATGCAATTCTTGAAAATGAGCAGGTTCAGAGACTGCTTGACAAGAACAGCGGTATTATCACAGGAAAGATTGAACAGGAACTTTCAAAATATGACGGTGTTGTATTCATGGGAACTGTTAACTTCGGAGGCTTCAAGCTTAATCTTATCTGTGTTGACGAAACTTATGTTGACGACGATGACAATGAACAGAAGTATTTCCCTGCAACATCTGCTATGGTTACCGCTCCTGCCTGCGGTCATATGATGTACGGACAGATTACTCAGATTGATTTTGGCTCAACCGCACCCGTATCTCACGCAAATTCCAGAGTTCCCAAGTTCATTCTTGATCAGCCCAAGGATATAAGAAAGCTTCGTCTTGCTTCCCGTCCTCTTGCAGCACCTAAGAATTACTGTCCCTATATTTACGCTGCTGATGTAGTAGGCTAATTCATCGAAAGAAGGAAGACTTATGAAAAAAATCAGAATTATCTCGGGTACATACGGTCACAGGCCATTTGGGAAAAAAGGTGTCCATCCTGTGAAAGTTGATGAAACTTGCGATGTAAGTGACGAAGAAGCCGTCCGTCTTGAATCGCTCAAAATTGCGGAGATTGTTACAGAAGTTGAAGAATACGACAATGGCGGCTCAAAACCGCCCGAAAACAGCGGCGAAAATAAGGATGAGAACAACAATTTATCCGAAAATGAAAACGCAGGAAACGGCAAAAATAACGAAAACGGCGAATTTGCACCCGACGCAAAATCTTTAATAGAGCAGCTTCAGGAGCATACTATTGACGAGCTCAAGGAGATAGCAAAGAGCAAGGGTATAGACTGTTCAAAATTCAGAAGAAAAGATGAATACATAAAGGCTTTAGAAGCAGTTTTATCTGATAAAGAACAGCCTCCCGTACTTAATGCTGAAAATCCTGTTATATGAGTTTCAAGGACAGTATTATTGCTGATAATAATAATGTTTTTCTGAACGCCAATGAATTTGCAGATCTGCGAACGGTTAAATATGACGGTAAATATTACTGCGATATTCCTATAGTCTTATCCTCTTCAAAGGAAAAAAAGAGAAAGAAAAGCTCTTCTGAAAGAACTCAGGGACTTTACAGTGTGTCGGCAGTGCTGCATTGCAGTAAAGCAGATCTCGGTGGGTTGCGGCCCGAGCAAGGACAACGACTGTCTGTAAATAATGAAGAGGGCGGCGGCGGATTCTTCCGTGAATTTTATGTCATATCTTCTTCTCTTGAAGACGGAATGCTTCGAATAGAACTGGAGGCTATTGACGAATGAGTTATATCCGTATTGAAGAAGTAGGTTCTTCAACCGTACAAAAGGCTGAAAAAATGCTTGCAGGTATTCCAGGGGGGATAGAAAAAGCTCTGAAGGATGCAATGTCGAGAGCTGTTTCAAATATCCGAACAGGAAGCAGCGATAAAATAAGGGAAAGATATGCCATTTCGAAGGCAAATATCCGTGCAAATGAAAATGTAAGCATTAAATATTCTTATTCCGACGGAGTGAGAGCCTTTGTTACTTTTTCGGGAAATAAAATACCGTTATACCGATATGACGGAGCTTCTCCTCAAACTCCAACATGGGACATGACTAAAAAACAGCCGGTTAAAACTGCTGACGGTTGGAGAATGCTTTCTCCCGGAGCTGCTGCCTTCGGACATTTGCTTCAGGATACCGCTCCCGTTAAATTCGATAATGCCTTTGTGGCTCAGATGAAATCGGGACATATCGGCATTTTTGAAAGGACAGGCGGAGCCGCTTCCGACGGCGGTGATGAGATCCGTGAAATAATGGGTCTTTCCGTTCCGCAGATGTTGGGCCATAAAGAGGTTGAGGAAAAACTGACAGACGAAGCTATGGAAGTTTTTACAAAAAGGCTTGATGATAATATTCTTCGTATATTGAACGGTTGGTGAGGTTAAAAAGTGAATAAGGTTATTTTACTCGAACAGCTTAAAATTTTTACTGAGAAGTCTGTAAAAGATATACCCCTTCCCGTGAAACCTCAGGAAAATGATTATCACAGCGGATATAAAAGAACGGCAGAGGTTTATCTTATGAGACTTCCTGACAGTTCCTCGGCAAAGAAAAAAGCCCCGTATATAATTCATCAGATCATCACAGGAAAAGACAGCAGAAAACCCGGAAGTACCGGAGAAGCAAAAACTGTTGTACGCTCAATATTCTGTGTTTACAGCTCTGATGAACAGGAAGGCTCGTTGCTTTTGTTGGGACTAATGGAAAGACTCAGAATAGATCTTCTTAAAACTGAAATAATAGGAAAGCAGTTTGCTCTTGATCTTGAAGAGGGTGTAGAAACGCTTGTTTATCCCGATGATACAGCGCCCTTTTATGCCGGCGAAATGATAACATCCTGGAATATTCCGACCGTTGAAAGAGAGGTAAGTTTATGAGCGAAAAGAAAAAATCAGCGGCAAATGTAGAAGTGACCGCAAAAACAGAAAAGACCGAAATAAAGAAGAAAGCCGACGGCAGCAGCAATGCCTTCGGCTTTTGTGTTTATATCGGTCCTACCATTTTAAGCGTTATTCAGTCAGGAACGATTTATAAGGGGAGCCGTGAGAGGGTTCTTGATTCTCTTAAAGAGATTACAGAAAAATATCCTCTTATAAAACCGTTGATCGTTTCTGACAAAACTCTGGCTTTTGACAGAGTAAAAGTAAAAACACCCGGCAACATTTTGTATGAGAATTACAGAAAACTGTTGAAGGGTTAAAATAAGGAGGAAAATATTAATGAATCACAGTGTTCATACTTCTGAACAGGCGACAGCTGTCAGCACGCCTCTTGTTGCTGAATCCGGAATCCCTTTTGTTGTGGGTATTTCGCCTGTTTTTTCAGCATCTGCCCCCATGAAGGCAGGTGTTCCTGTACTTATAACAAGATGGGATGAAGCAGTTGAAAAGCTCGGTTATTCTGAGGACTGGAAGAAATACGGTCTTTGTGAATTTATGTATTCTCATTTCAAGCTTTTTTCTCTGCAGCCTGTTATATTCTGCAATGTGCTTGATGTTGCAAAGGTAAAAACTGCGGCAGATGCGGCAGATTTTGCTATTAAAGATCACAAGGCTGTATTACCTTTTGAGGCACTTATTGATGAAACTCTTGTTGTAAAGGCAGGAGATACCGCGCTCTCTTCCGGTACGGATTATGATTGTTATTACAGTAATGAAACACTTATTGTTGAGCTGCTTTCCGACAGCACATCCTACGGTGCTCAGAGTCTTAATATTTCATATTCAAAGGTTGATGTCACAAAGGTCACAACTGCTGATATTGCCGCCGGTATTGAAAGTGTTGAGCTGTGCCTTACAAAGTGCGGAATTATTCCCGATGAAATGTTATCACCCGGTTATTCTTCCAATGCCTCAATTGCCGCCGCAATGACTGCAAAGGCTGCTAATATCAACGGACTTTTCCATGCAAAAGCCCTTAAGGATATACCCTGCGGCAAAGACGGTGCATTGACATATTCCGAGGCTATTGAATATAAAAACAAGAATAATTTCACCGATAAGGATGATATAATTTGCTGGCCCATGGTGAAGCTCGATAACAGAATATTCCACCTGACTTCACAGCTTGCAGGACTTATAGCACAGACCGATACGGAAAACGGCGGTGTTCCTTATGAATCTCCTTCAAATAAGGCGCTTAAATGTAACGGTCTTTGTCTTGAAGGCGGAACGGAAGTTGATCTTACTCTTGCAGAAGCCAATCTTCTGAATTCAAACGGTATCATTACCGCTCTGAATTTTGTGAATGGCTGGTGTGTATGGGGTAACTACACCGGATGTTATCCCTCAAATACCGATATTAAGGACCATTTTCTTCCTATCGGCCGTATGTTCGGGTGGGTTGCAAATTCACTCATAAAAACATTCTGGTCAAAGCTCGACAAGCCTATGACGAGAAGACTTGTTGACAATATTGTTGACACGGCGAATATCTGGCTTAACGGACTTGTAGGACAGGAGTATCTTCTTGGTGCAAGAGTGGAGTGTCTTGAAAGTGAAAATCCGCTTTCAAATCTTATGGCAGGTATCATTAAGCTTCACATATATCTCACTCCCCCTTCACCCTCTCAGGAGATAGATTTTGTCCTTGAATATGATGCTTCTTATCTTGAAAAAGCACTCACAATGTGATGAAAGGAGAGAAATTAAATGAAACACAGTGTTATAAACTTTGCTGTTTATGAGGATGCGAGAGAATATGTGGGTGTGGCAAAGGTCACACTTCCCGATCTTTCGGCTCTGACACAGACTATATCGGGTGCAGGCATTGCCGGTAATGTGGAAGAGGTTATCCTCGGTCATTATGACAGTATGACATTAGGACTCGATTTCTTGTCACTTTCAGAACAGGCGATAAAGCTTTCAGAACCCCGCCGTCACAATATTGATCTTCGTATCGCAACTCAGAATGAAAATACTGTTAAAGGAACTCTTGAGGTTGCAAAAGAAAAGCACGTTCTTGTTGTTATTCCGAAAAGCACAAAGGGCGGTTCCGCAGCGCCTGCAAGTCCTGCTGACATATCGGGTGAATATGCCGTAAGATATTGGGCTACATATATCGAAGGCAAAAAAGTGCGTGAAATAGATCCTTTGAATTTCATTCATTATGTAAACGGTGTTGACTATCTGGAGGATGTCAGAAAAGCACTCGGAAAATAAATTTTTCTGCCCGGGGTAAAACGCCTCGGGCATTATTATCAGAATAGGAGTTTTCTTTATGAATAATGAAAGTCGTGAAGTCATTAACAATGATGAAATTATCATAGCCGAAAAAGAAGCGGCAGAAAGTACGGGTATATACACTCACAATTTTTCAAAACCGTTCACATTTGAAGGAAAAACATATAAAGAACTTTCCTTTGATTTTGACGGATTAACGGGAGCTGATTCTCTTGCAATTGAAAGCGAACTTTCTTCGCTCGGAAAGGTTGTTATTACACCTGAATTTTCAGGCGAATATCTTATTCGTTTGGCAGTTCGTGCGTGCAGTGAAAAAGTCGGAGCAGATGTGTTTACAGCAATGCCTCTTCGTGATTATAACAAGATCCGTGGTAAGGCACGCTCTTTTTTAATGAATGCGGCATTGTAAAAGAAGATACTTTTTCATGGCTTCGCAAGCAATGCCTTATTATGGCAAGACTTAATAATACTCCCGTTTCTTTCTGGCTCGGGCTTAAACTTCGTGAACTTACGAGGTGGATAATTTCAAATAATGAAATAGAAGAAGAAATTGAGAGCCGCAGAAAGAAATGAGAGAAGGGAGTAAATTATGGCAAGCAGAAAAGAATATGAAATACTGCTGCAAATGGGAGCACAGCTCAGCGGCTCATTTAACAGTACATTCTTAAAAGCTCAGCAAGAGCTTATTTCTATGCAAAAAGAAATTGCTGAACTGTCAAAAATTCAGTCGGATATATCGTCTTTCCAAAAGCAGCAAGGGGCAGTTGAGGCTACACGCTCAAAATTGGCTGTACTGCAGCAACAGTATGATAACATCCAAAGAGAGATAAATGAAACAGAAGGTTTTTCATCCTCTCTTGAAAACAAACTGTTATCAAAACAGCAGCAGATAGAAAAAACATCTGCAGCACTCGGTGCACAGACTGACCGCCTTGAAAAAATGGAAAATGCCTTAAAGGCTGCAGGGGTCAATACCGATACACTTTCGGATAAAAGTGCTGAGCTTACGGCAGAAATGAATGCTTTGAAGAAAAAGCAGGAAGAGGCCGCTGAAGGAGCAACACGTTTTGGTGAAAACAGTGTCAGCGCACTTGAAGCGGCAGGAGCTGCTCTTGCCGCAGCAGGACTTGCCAAAGCATTCGAAAAAATTTCAGAAGAAATTATTGAATGTGTTAAGGCTTCTGTTGAATTTGAGAGTGAACAGACAGGTGTTTTTAAGACGGTTGACGGAACGGAAGCTGAACTTCTTGCGATTACTAAAGAAATAAAAAATATGACTACCGAAATTCCGGCAACAACAACGGAAATTGCAGCTGTTGCGGAAGCGGCAGGACAGCTCGGTGTGGCTACAAATGATGTTATGGATTTTACTCAGGTTATGATTAATCTCGGAGAATCCACAAATCTTACAGCGGATGATGCTGCTTCCTCCTTTGCTAAATTTGCAAATATAACAGGAACAGCTTCGGAGAATTATTCGCGGCTCGGCTCTGTTGTAGTTGATCTCGGAAATAACTTTGCGACTACAGAAGCAGATATTGTCAGCATGTCAACAAGACTTGCATCGGCAGGAACACTTGCCGGTTTCAGTGAGGCGGAAATAATGGCACTTTCAGCCGCAATGTCTTCTGTTGGTATTGAAGCGGAAGCGGGCGGCACTGCAATGACTCAGACCTTTTCCAGTATAGAAAAGGCGGTAGAAACACAAAATGAAAATCTTTTGGAATTCGCAAGAGTTGCGGAAATGTCTGCAGATGAATTTTCAGCGGCATGGAAAACAAGTCCTGTTGAAGCTCTGCAGGCATTCATATCAGGACTCGGAAGACTCGATTCAAAGGGTGAAAGCTCAGTTCTTGTTCTTGAAAATCTGGGGCTCACCGGAATAAGACAAACAAATATGCTTAAAAGCCTCGGTCTTGCTGCAGAAACCTTAGGAGAAGCAGTATCCACGGCAAATAAAGCATGGAATGAAAACACCGCTCTTACAGCAGAAGCCAATAAGAGGTATGAAACAACTGCTGCTAAATTACAGATGCTTCAGAATACTTACGGTAATTTACAGGCCGCTATAGGTGATGTGTATACTCCCACTGTGGCAGAACTTGCTGAGGTGGGAACTGATGTTCTTAAAACAGCAACAGAATTTATTGAACAAAATCCTGACTTGGTAAGGGCCATAACGGCACTCGGTATCGGGGTCGGCGGTTTTTCAGCCGCTTTAGTCGGTTATGTTGCTGTATCTAAACTTGCAAAAGCGGCTACGGATGCATTGACTGCATCAATGAAGGCAAATCCGTATCTTCTTGCGGCTTCAGCAATAGTCGGAGTTGTGTCAGCCCTTGGTTCTCTTACAGTGTTAATGAAAAATACAAAAGATGAAACTGAGGATGGAGCAAAAGCATTAAGAGAGCTTACAGAAACATCACGGCAAGAATACTTCGAACTGCAGAAATTACAGACTGAATATAATGCTCTTACAGATGGGCAGAAAGCGAACAGTCAGGAAGCAGCCCTTTTAGCTTGGGAAATAGAAAACCTTAATAGCAGATTTGAAGCAAACAAGCAGACATTAAGTGAATATGTTGAAGAACGTAAGGCAGCATACGAAGAGACGGCAAATTTTGTTGAAGAAACAAAACGCAGTATTAAAGAAATACAACAAGAAGAGCTTGTAATGAATGCTCTCATAAACCGTCTTCGCGAACTTGCCCCGGCGACAGATGATGCTGTTTTGAAGCAGGAAGAAGCAAGGAACATAGTAGAAACCCTAAATGCAGCCTTCCCGCATCTTGCTCTTTCATATAGTGAAGTCGCAAAAAATGTTGATGATTATGCATCTGCAATGGAAACTGCAAATGCAATTGAAACCAAAAGAGCAGAGAAAAAACTTAAACAAGAAGCTGTTGCTAAGGCAGAAGCAGATTTAGTACAGCGTGAAAAAGAAAGGGCAGATGCTGTAGCACAGCACGAGTCTGCTTTGAAAAGATTAGCTGATGCACAGTCAGCATATAATCGAAAACTCGGTGAAAGTGCAAATGCTGAAAACGGAATATTCGCATACGGCATAGCGAAGCTTAATGCTTATCTTTCTGATGAAGGAAAAGAATTAAGAGCTGCTGAAGAAGCGCTTGTAACATATAACGATAAAATAAAAGAATCTGAAGAAGCAATCGCTAAGTATAATGCTGTAATCGCAGAAAATAAAGCAGTATATGATTACTTGAATGACTCTGCGGTTATAGAGAATGTAACTGAAAGCATTCAGATATTGGCTCTATCTTATTCCGAATGTTATGCAGAAATGAAAGAGATTTTTGCAGGGCAGTTTGATTTGTTCAGCGAAGCACAGGCTAATGCAGATATGACAGTAGCAAATGCGCAGGCTGCAATGAATTCACAACTTACATTCTGGCAAAACTATGCTGATAATATCAGCATTCTTCGCAGTGTATCTGCGGATGATCTGGGAGTAACTCAGACCTATTATGAAGAAATAATAGCTTATGCTCAAAGCGGAACTCAAGAAGCTGCAGGATTTGCAGCAAGCCTTGCCGAAGCGGTAAACAGCGGAAATACCCAAGCTATTGCAAAGCTCGCCGAAACCGTGGGAGAAGTAAAAGCAGCAAGAGAATTAGCAGCCGGTGAAGTCACTGCATGGCAAGTTGATTTTGAAGGACAGATGCAAGCTATTATTTCTGCAATGGAAAATGGCTTAGCTCAAATGGATATGAGCGAAGAGGCAATTGAAGCCGCAAAGAGTACAATGTCTTCTTATGCTGAACAAATAGCCTCAGACGGTGTCCTGGCCGTTCAGAATGCCGTTAAAGTAGCTGAGCAGGTAAGAGCTGCTTTGGAAGCCGGAAGTGCTAATCTGAATATTGATATAAATGCTTATACGACAGAAACATATGGTCCCGCTTATGCAGCAGGAACATCCAACGCTACTCCCGGTTGGCATTTGGTTGGTGAAAAAGGCCCTGAAATCGTTTATTTCGGCGGTGGTGAAACGGTATTTCCTTCTGATGAAACTCGAAGAATGTTAAATGGTGCAAGAGAAGAAATTCAGATGATGTCATTATTGCCCTTATATCAGCATCATTTAACAGCCGATGGAATATCTGCATTTAATTCATCAGATACAGTAGGTGCTGTTGGTCTTTCGGGACAGCAAAACAGTATAACTATAGCTCCGCAGTTTACGGTTCAGGGCGGAAATGCTTCAGAAATAGAGGACAGGCTTCGTGAATTCTCTGACATGCTCATTGAAAATGTAATGGATGCACTTGAAGAGTCAGGCATTGATAAAGTCAGGAGGGCTTATAATTGAGTAAAACTTATACTACCGTTCAGGGGGACATGTGGGATAATATTGCTTTTACTCAGCTCGGAAGCTCTGAGTATTTAGATGTCCTTATAAACAGTAACCGCAAATACAGAGAGTATTATATTTTCCCTGCAGGTATTGTGCTTACTTTGCCTGATGTGCCTGCATCTGTTAGCAGTACTGCTCCCCCATGGAAGAGGTGAGCGCATGAGTGACAGAGATATTGCACGAAGAGCCTCTGCCGAAATCATCTTTGACGGTGCAGATATATCGAAGTCGGTTTTGCCGTATTTGTTATCTCTTACATATACCGACAATGAAGAGGATGAAACGGACGATCTGCAGATAAAAATGCACGACAGAGACGATATATGGCTTCAAGAGTGGTTACAAAAAGCAATTAGTGCCGATTCTGTTGAACCGCAAGTATCATTAGCACAAGACACTGCTTCTTCCGGGGAGCTTGTCGCCGGTACAGCTTTGTATCTTGATAAAGTAAAAGGATATGTAAGCTCAACGACCTCTTATTCATTCGGCAAAAAGACGGGTACTTTTTACACATGGGATAATAAAGTAATACGAGGAAGACGAAGAATAACCAATCTTCGGGAGCGTGTAGGCGTTCCCGGACAGGTCACATGCTGGATTAATGCGGAAGATGCTTACCCTGTATCTTCTGACGGTGCCAATGAGCATAAAACTGTTATAAAGAGCAGCGGTCTTACAATAGGCGCTGTTATAGCTCAGACGAATTTTGATGACGAGGGCAGTGACAGAACTCTTGACTGCGGCCTTTTTGAGCTCGACAGTGTTGATGCTTCGGGACCGCCGTCTGTGATAACAATAAAAGCAACCTCTCTGCCGTTTACAACACAAATACGTCAGACAAAGAAATATAAAGCCTGGGAATCATACAATCTTTCAGGTATTGCTAAAGAAATGGCAGAGTGTAATGGGATGACCTGCATGTTTCTTGCAGGTGAAGATCCGCATTATGATCGTGTTGAGCAGTTTAATGTAAGTGACATTAATTTTCTGTCTACTCTTTGTCATAATGCCGGGATCTCCTTGAAAGTCTCGAATAATATCATTGTTTTATTCAACCAGTCTGAATATGAGCAAAAAACAGAGATTAAAACCATTAAACGAGGTGACGGCTCCTATTTGAAATGGAAGCTTAACACTGCCAAGGCAGACAGCAAATATACATCCTGCCGTGTGAGATACATAACTTCTTCGGGACAGCTCATTGAGGGTATATCGCGTGTTGAAGATTATGATGCTGATTCTAAAACAAATCAGCAGTTGGAGATCCGTGCAAAGGTGTCGAGCATTTCAGAAGCACAAGAACTTGCAAAAAAATTATTGCGACTTCATAACAAGTACGGCAAAAAAGCAAGCTTTACTTTGTCCGGGGATACGAGGCTTCATGCCGGACTTACTGTTATGCTTCAGGATTTTGGAGCATGGAACGGTAAATATATAATTTCTCAGGCAAAGCATCAGCTTGGAAGCTCCGGTTACAACACGCAAATTAATTTAAGAAAGGTATTGGAGGGATATTGATGGATTGTTCAGTTGAAAGACTGATTCAAATAGGAACTGTGACTGCGGTCGATCCTGCAAAATGTCAGATTCGTGTAAAATTTAATGATATCAATATGACCTCTGCCTGGCTTAAGGTTTTGCAGCATTTGAAAACAAATATTTCCGTGTCAGAAGGCGGAAATGAAAGTCCTCATACTCATTTAGCCTCTTCCGGATACTGGATGCCGAAAATTAATGATACTGTTGTTGTATTATATCTGCCTGTTTTTAATTCAGACGGATTTGTTATAGGAAGTATCGAAGGAGGTTAATATGGCTGTTATAGGTTGTTTAGGCGATATAGTGTTTCAAGTATCTTCAGATACGGTACGGACATTCAGCAATATGAAAAGAACGGGAAGTGTGAAGTTCGCAATTCATCAAAGATATGGTGCCATGCCATTGACTGAATTTACCGGAATTGATCCTGAAAAGATATCCTTTGATATGGTCCTTTCGGTTTTTCTCGGTGCAGATCCCGATGCGGAAATCGAAAAAATCATAGATTACGAAAGAAGTGCAAAAACATTGCCTCTTGTTATAGGTTCAAAATTTATCGGGAGTTATCGCTGGACAATTACAAGTCACGATATAAAGCCTAAAACTTATGGCAAGAACGGTAAGGTCCTGAGTACTACTGTGAGTATTCAGTTGCTTGAATATCCAAAAGCGTGAGGTGAGTATATGAAATTAAAAATATCAGCTTCCGATGCTTTTGAGATACAGCTCAATGCAACGGATGTTCTTACTTCGGTAATTCAGAATATACGAATAATTCTTAACACATGGTTAGGAACGGTTCCCATGTACCGCAGCTTCGGCATTTCTTCTGCCCCATTACATAAACCTGTGAGTGCAGCTGAACCGCTGCTTATGGCAAGCATTCAGGAAGCAGTCGAAAAATACGAACCGAGAGTATTAGTAAAAGAAATTACATTTGAAAAAGAAGCCGATGCTCCGGGGAAAATAATACCTACGGTGGAGGTGATTATAAAGAATGAATAGAGATCCCGAATTCAAATTTGTTGATACTGATACCAATACTCTTGTTTCAAAACTGGTGGCAGAATATGAAGCGTTGACCGGAATGACAGTTCATCCCGCAAGTCCTGAAAAGTTATTCATTCAATGGATAGCCGGGGTACTCGTTCAGGAAAGAGCGCTTATTAACTATGCCGCAAATCAGAATATTCCCAGTAGGGCAGAAAATGAAAATCTTGATGCCCTCGGAGAGCTCTTTTATGATACCCGCCGTCCCACGGCCCAGAGAGCTGTTTGTACCGAAAGATTTTATATTCAGGAACCGCAAAATACCTCTATACTTGTTCCCCTCGGAACCCGTGTCACAGATAGGGGGCAGTCCCTTATATGGGAAACTACGAGAGATGCGTATATTCCTATAGGAGAAACTTTTACGGATGTGCAACTCAGATGTCAGACTGCAGGTATTGAAGGCAACGGTTTTGAGTCGGGACAGCTGAACTGTATAGTTGATTTGTTCGACTATTATCTGAAATGCGAAAACATTACAGTAAGCGATAACGGTACTGATGAAGCAACGGATGATGAATACTACGGACTTTTGAGAGCAAGTGTTGACGGTTACTCTTGCGCGGGTGCAAGCGGCGGGTATGCTTATTTTGCAAAACAGGTTTCTACTGAAATAGCTGATGTTGTTCCGAATAAGCCTTCCGCCGGATGCGTTAATATTTATGTTCTCATGAATGACGGTTCTCTCGCCTCTGATGAGATAAAAAATGCCGTATATGCTGCCTGCAATGATGCTGAAGTTCGGCCGCTTACAGATTTTCTCACGGTTGCAGATGCAGAAACTGTTGAATACGATCTTGATTTTACATATTTTATTCAGTCTGACGTGAAGGCTAATGCAGCTGATATTGAAGAAAGGGTAAACACCGCAGTTCAGAATTATATCTCATGGCAGAGCGGAAAATTCGGCAGGGACATAAACCCTGACAAATTGCGTGAATATCTGTCAGAAGCCGGAATAAAAAGAATTGTTTTGAACTCACCTGAGTTTACTGTACTGCGTAACGGCAAGGATAACACTGTGCCTCAGGTTGCGAAAATTAGCGGTGTTAATATAACAAACGGAGGATTTGAGAATGAATAAAAGATATGGCATTACGGCTGTAAATCTTTTGAAGTCTTTTCCTTCCGTCTTAAAAAACGATAAAAAGATGAATGCACTGGCTACTGTTGTTGCTAATGAGCTTGAAAACTACAAAAAGGAAATATCATTAGCCGAGCTTTACTCTCGTATAGATGAGCTCCCGGAAGAGCTGCTTGATAGACTTGCTTACGACTTAAAGGTTGACTGGTGGGATCCTGAGTATTCAATAGAAGAAAAAAGGCAGATTCTTAAAGACTGTCGTTATGTCCAAAGAAAACTCGGGACAAAAAGCGCAGTCGAAAAAGCTATATCTGCAGTTTATCCCGGCAGCAAAGTCAGCGAATGGTTTGAGTACGGCGGTGAACCTTATCACTTTAAACTGCTTATTGATGCAACTTATGAAAAGGTTGAGCCGACGAAACATCAGAGTGTATTAAGCCGTGTGGACATCTACAAAAATTTGCGCTCGGAACTGGATGGAGTTGAGTATGTCGCAATTCCTGAAGGTTATTGCAGGGTGTTCGGAGGCGTGGCTTTTGCCGGAATTGAAATGAATATGACAACGGAGGTATCTGTATATGGCATGGAATAATACGGCTGTGACAACAGCGGGTAATGCTCTTTTGCAAAGAGTACTTGCAGGTGAGCAGCTTTATCTTGATTATGCAGCCGGCGGCAGCGGTACTGTTGATACGGCTTCCTTAATGGCTCAAACGACACTAATAAATCAACAGCAGGTATTCAATATCGTAGGGCTATCAAAGGTAGCCAACGGGCAAAAAGTTAATATTCAAATATTAAATGCAGAACTTAAAACAGGGTATATAATGCAGCAAATAGGTATCTGGGCTCACATTGGTGCTGAAGAGCCTTTGCTTTTTGCCATTTTACAGGATGAAAAAGGTATTGATATTCCGTCTGAGTATGAAGTAGGGGATTTTGCATTAAACTTTTATGCTGTCATAGACTTCAGTAATCAGAGTGAGTTTCAAATTACGGTTGATCCGTCCGCACTTGTAACTCATGCGACTTTATTGGAAGAATTGAGCAAAAAGGCAGACAAAAATCATGATCATGACAACAGATATTTTACTAAAAGTGAGGTTAACGAGCTTCTTTCAAAGAAACAGGATGATCTGCCTTTAACAGACTATGTGATTGAACAAGGACAATATGATTTATGGACTTACCGCAAATGGGCATCGGGCGTTGCAGAATGCTGGGGTGAATTCGGGCACTGGGGAGAAAAAGTGTCAAACCAGAAAGTTCGTGTGCTTGATTATATTCGTGCTTTTCCCTTTGCTTTTACCGCCGTTCCCAATGTTACGGCAGGTGTGTCTCAGAAATCACTGAAAAAAGATGAAACTACAGGAGTAGCTGTGGAAGGCGAATATGTTGAATATCAGATAATCCGTGCAAGTGCCTCAAAAACACATCTTGAAGAAATAGCCTTGTTGGGCTTTTCACAGACCGAGAATATAGTTTATGAGGGAATGTGCAGCATCAGCGTAAAAGGCAGATGGAAATAATTTATAGGAGGAAATATCATGAAAAAATTTTGTATAGACCCGGGTCACGGCGGTAATTCAATCGGAGCAAGCTATAAAGGCAGAAAAGAGCAGGATGATTGCTTAAGATTGTCCCTTGCCGTAAAAGAAATTCTTTTAACACAGAAAGATGTTGAAGTTATGCTCTCTCGTGAGGATGACACAAATCCTTCTCTTGAAGATAGAGCAAGAGAAGCAAACGCATGGGGAGCTGATTACTTTATCTCGGTTCACAGAAATGCCTTTGCCCCCAATAAAGCACAGGGCGTTGAAGCATGGGTATTTTCGAAGGTTGTCGTCGGCGGAATTACATTCAGTCAGGCAGAAGAAATTGTAAACGACCTTTGTGCTGCAGCAGGCTTTGTTAACAGGGGAGTAAAGCTCGGTGCTCCCTCGTATACAGATTATGCCGTCAACAGACTTACAAATATGAGCTCCTGTCTGCTTGAAGTCGGATTTATCGACAGCGATAGCGATAATGCCATATTCGATGCTTATTTTGCGGATATTGCTTTATCAATCGCCAAGTCTTTGCTTAAAAATGTCGGTCTTGAATATATTCCGCCTGTTATCGTCGGAGATGTTGACGGTGACGGAAAAGTTACCGCCGCTGATGCAAGGCTTATTCTTCGTGCCTCGGTAGGACTCGAAGAAATTGACCTTGAAACAGGCGACATTGACGGTGACGGAAAAATCACCTCTTCTGACGCAAGAGCTGCTCTCAGAATTTCAACAGGACTGGAGGAATAAGCAATGGCAGGAACGATAAATTCCGTTAAGGCTCTTATCAATGGACAGGAATATACTTTGACACTCAACAGCAGTACCGGCAAGTATGAAGCTCAGGGCATTGCCCCTTCAGGTTCTTCGTTTAATCTTGAGGGCGGATATTATCCCATTGAGGTTACTGCAACTTATGTGACAGGAACTACTTCTGTTGTAAATGATAAAACTGAAGGTGTAGTCGGTGAAGGCTGCCGAATGTGCGTAAGAGAAAAAGTAAAGCCGACTGCAATAATTAACTATCCTACGCAGGGACAGTATATTACGACTGAACTTCAGAAAATCGAATTTACAGTGCTTGATAACACTTCACAGGAAAGTGGTTTCTCGGGCATAAATATTGACAGTATTGTTGTAAATATAACGGGCGGTAGTTTGAATGAACCTGTTGTTATAAGAGGCAGTAAGTCGCTTGAAGTGACACCTATTGAAGGTGGATACGAATGTATACTGGTTCCGTCTGAACCTATACCTGACGGAGTATATACAGTTTCATTGGATGTATCTGACAACGACGGCAATGCTGCAGTAACAGCAGTTGTTACTGCAACCATTGATACGGCTCCGCCTGAACTGTCAGTTATTAGTCCCGCAGAAGGCCTGAACACATCGAATAATGTTATTACTGTCGCAGGTAATACAAGTGATGTAACTTCTGCACCCGTTAAGGTTAGTGTTAATATTAACGGTGAGGACAAGGGAACAATACCTGTTAATGACGATGGTTCTTTCAGTAAAGATTTCATGCTTACTTTTTCAGGTAATCAGGTAATTGTGATAACAACGACAGATAGTGCTGGTAAGGCTTCAAGTGTTACAAGAAATATCTACTTCAGTGCGGATGTTCCCACTATTAAAAGTGTTATTATCACCCCGAATCCTGTTGACGGTGGTACAACATTTACTATTACCGTTGAGGTAGAGTAATGGCTTCACTTATAACAAGAGTATGGGGTAGAGCAGATGCTTTTGATATTGAGTTTACTCAAAGACTTGACGGAAAATGGTATGTTAATATTCCGCCTGATCTTACAGACGGACAGTATGCTGTCGAAATATATGTGCAAAACATATACGGTGAAAGAGCATATTGGACCGGCATACTCTATATGCACAATGGCAGAGCCTGTCTTCACCTCAGCAAAACAAGCTGCACCCTTTGGCTTCGACCGTCAATGTGCAGCTTGAATTTTATTCATCGAAAAACCGAATTAAAACTTGAAAGGGTGTGTGCTTGTGGAAAATCTTATATTTGAAAAAGGTGAAGTCAGGAAGTTTGAATACTCCGTGCGTACATCACCTTCTACCGACACTCTCGTCGTCACATCTGCAACCTGGAAGCTGCTCGGTTGTAAAGGTGAGGTTATAAGCAGTGGAGTATGTGACATCTCCGGAACAAATATATCAATGCTTGTTTCACTGCAAAAGACAGGTACATTTACTCTTGAAGTTACTGCAATTGTTCCGCCTGAAACAATAATCGACAGAACATTGCTGAGGGTGGTGGAATAATGGGTGCTCATACTATAACTGCGTATCCCTCAGTATTCCCGTTGGAACCGACGAATGCTACTATTACTAATAGGAACAATATTTTTGACTCCAGTGATTCATCTTACGGTGTTATAGATGTTAAGACCAATAGCTATTCAGATTTCAGAATAAGCGGATTTGATTTTAGTTCAATTCCTGTTGGATCCGTTATTAACTCCGTGAAGTTGGAAACCCGTGCTAAAACGGAAAGCTCATCATATGTTGATGTTTATGTTATTGCATGTCGAAAATATAAAAATGGCTCATATGCCAGTCAGGGTACAAATTACAATGAAGTGTGGTTTAATAGCTCGACTTTGCAAGTTCATTCTTTTACAGGAACAAGAATCGGCACTTGGACAAGGGATGAAATTGCATCATGGAGAACAGGACAACCATACGAAACTTATACAGGTATTGAATTTTATATTCGCGTACGAAATTCATACACTTTAGGTGCAAGAAGTGCTACTATTTACTACTTTAAGGTAGTTGTGGATTATACAGTTCCCGATATTACTTATACCTACAAAAACTATGACGGCACGGTATTAAAAACTCAAATGGTGGAGCAAGGGACTTCCCCTACACCGCCGAGTAATCCTACAAGACCTTCTACCGCCGAATACTCATATACTTTCAGTGGCTGGAGTTTATCAGGGACGACATATACCGCACAATATACTGCTACAAGGCAAAAGTATACAATTTCTGCAAGTGCTGAAAATGGTTCAATTTCGGGCGGTGGAGCTTATGAATATGGCACTTCCGCAACGCTTACTGCTATACCGAATAACGGATACAAGTTTTCACACTGGTTGATTGACGGCGTTACAAGTGGTTCTTCAAATCCTATTTCTATATCAGTTACAAAAAATACAACGGTTGTTGCTATATTTCAAAGATTGGCGTATGTTACATACGACTCAATATTGAACTTCCAAAAGTGGAAAGATAATGGTATTTCCGGTTCAAACGCCGTTGTATCTAATATAACCAATATAGGCTTTACGATTACCTCTAATGACGGTGTAAGCGAGGGTACAGCCTCTTCTCCGTTTTTTGAAGTCGAAGCCGGTAAATCATATAAGATTGATATTGATATTGACGGAGACGGTTGGGATGTCTATATTTTCTTTCATAGTGATACCAGCACAGGACTGGGTCTTGAGTTTACTGACGGTGGAAATAGATTCTCGTCCAATGGCGGTGGTGTTTTGTCACGAATATTTACAGCTCCTGAAGGTTCAACGAGAGCACAAATTCGTGTCGATGCTAACGGTGCAAACAATACCGTTTTGTTCAGCAATTTTCGTGTATATCCTGCAGAGTATGAATATATGGGCGATTCTATTACAGCTGAGCAACGAAGTAATCTCGGTCAGTGGGATATGCCTATTCCTGAACGAGCAGGATATAACTTTATTGGCTGGAATACAAAACTCGACGGCGGCGGAATATTTTACACTGAAAACAGTGCGTTTCCAACTGAAGACACTATATTATATTCTCAGTGGGAAGTAATTACATTACCTGATATTAATTCAGTTCAAATAACCCCCAATCCGTGTAATGCAGGGCAGGGATTTATAATCTCTGTCGGATTTACAGAATAATATTTATTACAGAAAGGAATTTTATTATGAGCAATGAAATCAAAACAGCGACAACAACAGAAGCTACAACACAAAACCGTTGGAAATCATGGGCATTATGGCTCTCGGTTCTCGGTGCCGTGGGTGTGATACTTAACGCCACGGGAGTTTTCGAAAAAATCGGACTGACATCAGAAACATGGGAAACTGTTATTAATGCCGTCGGCTCCATTCTTATAGGCTTCGGTATTCTTAATAACCCTACAAACAAATCGGGATTTTAAGGCGGTGATAATATGAATCTTACACCTGAAGATAAGGAATACATGAATGAGGTTTTTATGCCTCGAAAAGACTGTGATGAATGCCGCCAATCCGTGCGAGATGAACTGGCGAAGGGTTCAACTAACTTCTCATTGATACAGAAGGATATTGCAGATATCAAGAACACTCTGCAGCAAAAGAAAAAGTTTAATGCGACAACAATCTCAAGTATCATTCAGGCAGTATGTACGGTTTTAGTCGTATACATCGCAGCAAAGCTCGGCATACAGTAAAACTATCGCCCTCGGAGAAAGTAATCTCTCTGAGGGCGATTTTTCTATTTTATTTTCTTATTATGACGGCTTTGCTGTATCCTTTCCAGTTCAATCGCTGACCGCATCTGTCACAAAAGCTCATGTACTCTCTTTCTATTGTAATTTTACATCGAGGACATATCGGAAATTCGTATCCATTTGAAAAAATAATTTTTCTCGTCACTTGCAGCGGATTTCTGAATTCAACCGCCGGGATATCGGGTAATTTCATTTTTTTCTTCCTTTACTTCATATTTTTAGCAATAAAAAAATATAGAGCACCTCAACAATGATGCGCTCCGCATAAATATATTGCTTACTATATAAAGTGTTGGATATTGAAAAAAGTAACACCTTATTTTTATATCTTTGTTTCCGCTTTGTTTCCGCTTTATGAAGAAACAGAAAAAACAAAGAAGCCCTATATACCACGCAAACTGTTGATATATAAGGCTTCTTCGTTGGTCGGAGTGACGGGATTCGAACCCACGACCTCTTGGTCCCGAACCAAGCGCACTACCAAACTGTGCCACACCCCGGTAATTATTTTTTGTTTGATAATTATAACAAATCTTTTTTCTTATGTCAATAATTTTTAATATGAATACTAATAAATCGCTTTATTGTTGCGGCAGTATGTGTTGTGTGATATAATTATATCAATATAAGTTTTTTAGAGGCGATTTTTATGTATAAACATCTTTTGTGTATGAATACATCCGAAGCCTTCGGTGCTTCTTTTGAAGAACAGATAGCAATGCTTCATAAAACAGGCTTTGAAGCGTTTTTTACACCTTGGAGAAATGATTATCCGATTGAAAAATGGGCTCGTCTTGCAAAAGATCTTCGTATGATATATCAGTCTGTACACGCTCCGTTCGGTGGAGTTGCAGATTTATGGAAAAATGACGGTGAAAAGGCCGCAGCTGCTGAAAAAGAGCTTATTGACTGTATACATTCCTGCAGTGAAAACGAAATCGGACTTATGATATCACATTGCTATATAGGCTTTGACGGGATAGTTGATATAACCGAACAAGGACTCATCCGTTACGGCAGGATAATTGATGAGGCTGAAAAATGCGGAGTCAATATTGCTTTTGAAAACACCGAGGGAGAGGAATATCTCGAAAAGCTTTTAGATGTTTTCGGAGACAGAAAAAATGTCGGCTTTTGTCTCGATACAGGACACGAGATGTGCTACAATTTCGGAAAAGATCTTCTCGGAAAATGGGGCGATAAGCTGATTGCCACTCATATAAACGATAATCTCGGTATCAAGGATTATAACGGACAAATAACCTGGCATGATGATCTTCATTTGTTGCCTTTTGACGGTATAAGAGATTGGGATGAACTCGCAACCCGTTTTAAGCGTTGCGGATATAAGGGAATTCTGACATTTGAACTGAATAAGCATTCAAAGCCTGAGCGTCACGAAAATGATAAATACGAGAGAATGCCTCTGTTGGACTACTTTACCGAGTGTTATATCAGAGCCTGCCGATTTGCTTCTAAACTGTAGTTTTTATACAGTTCAGAAAATTTTGATGCTTGTCAAATAATGAACATTATGTTAAAATATTATTAATATTTTTATCCGAAAGAAGTAAATGAAATGATTTTTCAAGATCTTACAAGACTTCGCAATCTTAAACATATGGTAGATTATGCCGCCGAGAATTTTTCTGAACGGGATTTTATTCAGCAGAAAATTTCGGGAGGTATCGAAGCTAAAACATATTCTCAATTGAAAAAAGACTGTGATGCTTTCAGTTTAATGCTCGAAGACCGCGGCCTTCCGGGGGCTCATGTTGCCGTTATCGGGCCTACGAGCTATAACTGGATAGTTACATATTTCGGTACTGCTGCAACAGAAAGTATTATTGTGCCTCTGGCAACTGCAGAAACTGTTGATATGAACTGCCGTTTAATGGATTTTGCTGATATTGATGTTCTTGTTTTCGATGAAAAAAGCAAACCCTTATATAAGGCTGCAAAGGAGAAGCTCAGCAGAATAAAGCTTTTTATTTCCGTTGATGATGCTTCAGATTCTGATGATGTTCTCAATTTTTCCGATATATTGAATGAATATGCGGGCTCTTATGATAAAGAACCCGAAGCGGAAAAGACCTGTGCTATTATGTTTACTTCAGGCACAACAGGCTTTCCCAAGGGCGTTATGCTCTCACACAAGAATCTTGTTTATTCAGCAACAAGTGTTCATGTTGCGTGTCCTACAACAAAAATGTTCTGTTGTCTTCCTATATATCACGGATTTTGTTTTACTGCAAATATTACAAAAAGTATTTGCAAGGGCAAAACTGTTTGTGTAAATGATAATCTGAGTAATCTTGTAGCTGATCTTCGTTTATATAAGCCTGACAGTATCGTTGCTGTTCCGCAGATTGTAAAAAATCTTATGGGCGGAGCACTCAAATATGCCGCATCAAAGCCCGACATGAAAGAAAGTGATGCTGTTCAGGAGTTTTTAGGCGGTAATATCATGGATATTATTTCAGGTGGTGCGCCTCTTGATGCCGCTCTTAATGAAAGATTTAATGCCACTGGTATTCTTGTTCTTAACGGTTACGGAATGACTGAGTGTTCACCCATTATTTCAAACAATGCTATCGGTAATTTCCGTCACGGCTCAGTCGGTATGCCTATTCCTTGTATGGAAGTAAAAATAATTGACGGTGAAATCCTTGTGAGAGGCCCCAGTGTTATGCAGGGCTATTATAAAAATCCCGAAGCTACAAAGGAAGCCTTTACTGAAGACGGCTTTCTTCATACGGGAGATCTCGGTCACTTTGATGATGACGGCTATCTTTATATCACAGGCAGATGCAAAAATCTTATACTTCTTGATAACGGTGAGAATGTTTCTGCTGAAATGCTTGAAGATAAGTTTTCATTTGAGCCAATTGTTCAGGAAGTTGTATGCTTTGGTGAAAACGGCGCTATTTATGCCGAAATATATCCGAATAAAACATACATTGCCGAAAACAATATAACTGATATTGATAAAGCAATGGTGGAAGTGCTCATAAGAGTAAATTCTACCCTTGCAGGCTTTCAGCGAGTATCAGCATATATTTTAAGAGATACTCCCTTTGAAAGAACAGCTTCTTCAAAGATTAAAAGAGGCACTCACGGTGCAGTTAAAAAGCCCGATCCCGTACTTCCCGAAACAGTCGAAGAAATTAAAGTTTCAGATGCCGTAAAAGAGCTTTTGGGACTTTCCGGAATTAGTATGACCGATAATTTCTTTGCTATCGGCGGAGACTCTCTTAATGCAGTTGAACTTGCGGTTTCTCTTAATATAAAGCCTCAGACGGTCTATGATAATCCTTTCCTTTGGGCACTAAGTCAGAAGCTTTCACAAAACAATGAAACAGAAGAAGACGGAATTGAAAATATCAATGAGCTTATTCTGAAAACCGAGAGTGGGGAAGTGCTCGATAAAAAATATACCTGTGCATTGCTTACGGGTGCTACAGGGTATTTAGGTATTCATATCTTAAAAGAGCTTATTTCTGCAGGACTTAAGGTATATTGTCTTGTAAGAAATGAGAAAAAGCTTATATCTCAGGCAGAATATTATTTCAATTCACTTGACATGACAAATGTTAAGATAATTAAGGGCAATATTGAAGCAGAACATCTTGGACTCGGAAAAGAAGCCTATGAGGCATTGGCAAATGAAGTTGATGTCGTATATCATGTTGCCGCAAATGTTCATCATGCTGGAGATTACAGTGACCTTGAACGCACAAATGTAAAAGGTACAAAAAATGTTATTGAATTTTGCTTTAATGCAGATGCTGTATTACAGCATACCTCTACCGTCAGTGTTCACGGTGCCGCAACTGTAAGACAAACCTATAAAAATGCCGAATTTGATGAGCATATACTTAATATCGGTCAGCACTACTGCGATAATGTTTACATTCACAGTAAATACAGAGCAGAAGAAGCAGTAATTGAAGCGAGAGTAAAGGGACTTAAAGCAAATATATACCGTATCGGTAATCTCACATGGAGAGCCTCTGACGGCAATTTCCAGAAAAATTCCTCTGATAACGGATTTTTGCACCGTCTTCATGCAATGTTAAAACTCGGACTTTATCATGAAAATATGGATAAATATCCCATGGATCTTACTGCGGTTGACGAATGTGCCGATGCTTTTGTAAAGCTTTCATTGCTTAACAGGACAAATGAGATTTATCATTTATTTAACCATAAATATCTTGATTCGATAGATATGTTCGAGCGTCTTAATATCCCTTACCGTCATGTTTCAACTACCGAAATGATAGAAACTGCATTTGCCAATACTGATGATCGGGATATTCATGTATATCTTTTCTATATGATAATTTCGGGCCGTTCACAGAATGTGCCTATGTATAATAAATTCACACTCTCTCTTCTTGAAAAAACAGGCTTTCAGTGGTCTCTGCCCGATGAAAAGTATCTCACTGTGACCTCTTGTCTTGATTTTGACAGAACAGAAATTAAGCCTATGAGAAAAACGGGGGGTATATTAAATCCCATTCAGAAGCTCACCTTAGGTGTTCTTAAAAATGCAAAGCCCACCGAAAGCAAGGTAATAAATGGTTCAGGAAAAATTGCCGTTCTTAAAGATGAGCTTACTGCTTTCGGTGTTAAGAATCCTCTTGTTATAACTCTTCCCAATGCTCATAATTTCAAGGGAATAGATGCTTTTCTTAATTCCTTTGAAAAAGAGCCTCCGATATTTGATTCGATATTCGGTGAGCCTACTGTTAAGAATACTGATGATGCATTAAAGCTTTATTTACAGAACGGCTGTGACTGTGTTGTAGGTATCGGCGGCGGCTCCGTGCTTGATACTGCAAAAATAGTGGCCCTTCGTGCCGCAAATAAAGACAGTGTTATTGACGATATATGTAAGCTTGAATGCAATGCAAATATGAGTGTTCCGCTGTTCTTGGCTCCCACCACGGCAGGAACGGGTTCTGAGGTTACATTTTTTGCAGTTGCAACAGAAGAGGAAGAAAACAAGAAGCGTCCCTTTGTCAGTGATAAATATTTGCCCGATGTGATAGTGCTTGATCCTGAGCTTACTCTCAGTGTGCCTCCTATGAGCACTGCATTTACGGGAATTGATGCTTTATCTCATGCAGTCGAAAGCTATATAAGCCTTTTTGCTCCTTCTTTTGAAGAAGATGCAAAACTCGCTTTCGATGTTTGTAAGGATATATTCACTACACTCGAAAGAGCCTATAAAAATCCTTCTGATATAAAAGCGCGTGAAGTGCTTCAGAATGCGGCATTTAATGCGGGACTCTCTTTCAGAAGAATAGGAACAGGTTATATTCACGCGATAGCTCACAGACTCGGAGAATTCTGCCATATTCCTCACGGACTCTCTATAGCTGTTTCATTCACTCCCGTGCTTCGTGCATATCTTCCTTTTTCGTCAGATAAGCTTTCAGAACTTGCCGTTTATTGCGGTTTCGGTGAAATAGATGCTTCTGATGAAGAAAATGCGGTAGCGTTTATAGAAGCCATTGAAAAGCTTATAAAGAATCTTACTATTTCCGCAGAAAATATAAGCTTAAATGAAGAAGATATTCCCGAAATCATAAGAAGAGCTCAGGAAGAAGCAAAAATAGTCGGTTATCCGAGACCCTTCAGTGACAAAGAACTTAAAGAAATCATACTCTCAATTTTTGAATAAGGTGATTTTGTGTCAGAAAAAAAGAAAACGGATATTCTGAAAATAGTTATAGGTGCTGCCCTTGCGGCAGCATCTGTGCTTCTGGGGTGGCTATTGAAGAATAGCAGATTTCAGAATATTCCGCCCGTTTTAATAACAGCTGCAATTATTGCTTTTATCTCAGAAGTCATTGTGCTTCTTGTGATGAAAAGCAAAAAAGCGGTAGTGAGAACAATTAAGATTTTAATTTTATTTATAATAAATATTTCTGTTTTTACATCGGCAGTAATATATAGCTTCGCCCCCGCCGTTATTCTTCAGCCTCATTTTGATGAAGCTTCATATATTGAGCTTCAAGGGGAAGAAAATGTTGAAGAAATTACTTTTAAGGGTAAAAACGGAAATATAAACGGTTGGTTTTATAATAATGCAGGTGAGTCTGCCCCCACGGTTTTATATTTTTACGGAAATTATGAAAATGCCGCAACAAGGCTTTTACGGATGATAAAGTCCTCAAAAGTCAGTGCTTTTGATGGTTTTAATTTTGCAGTATTTGATTATCCCGCATACGGAAAAAGTGAGGGTAAATGCACAGATAAAACGCTTCTTGCGTTTTCACTCGATGTGTATGATGAGCTTTCAAAAAGAACAGATGATATAATAGTTCTCGGTTATTCCGTAGGCACGGGACCTGCTACATATCTTGCATCTCAAAGAGATGTAAAAGGTCTTATTTTATATGCTCCGTATGCTGACGGGGCGGACCTTTATAATAATGTTATAGATATTTTCCACGGTCCGCTTGAAAGCCTTGTGTCATTCAATATTGAAAACGAAAAATATGCCCAAAATATAAGCATCAAGCCGTTGATTATCGCATCTCCCTCTGATGAACTGATACCGTTTAACTCGTCAAAAAGATTTTCAGAAGCTTTTTCTGAGTCTGAATTTGGAACGGTTGAGGGAATAGGACACAATGATTTCTGGCTCAGCAGTAAAGTTATGGAGGAAACAAAGAATTATCTTAAGGAGGCGGTAAATTGAAAAAAGAATTATTAAAGTCAATGAAAACAGCCGCCTTATTTATAGCCTTCGGACTGTTCATTTCTTTTATTGTGTTTTTTCTTTTGTTCGGAAAAGGCTTGCAGATATTGATGCCGTTTATGCTGTTTTTTATGTTTTTCTTTTTATTTTTCGTTCTTGAAAAATTGCCCTTTATCTCAAAAAAACCGTTACTGAAACTTATTATTGCAGTAATTTTTATTATCGGAATAATTATAATAATATAAACTAAAGCCGAAACGGAAAGCCGTTTCGGCTTTAGTTATGCGGTAATTTCAGGGGATGGCGGGTCTTCCTTAAAAAGATCTCGAAGTCCGAACAGTGCAGACACTATCATAAACATTATTATCAGCGTTATTATTCCCGTTGCAAAGAATATTGTTGCCACGATATCCGCTCCCGTAGGGAAAAACTTTTGCATTACGAAACTTAAAATGAATAAAAATGTGGTACACACAGTGTAAATATTTCTTCTTGTTATAAGCTTCTTTGCAATGTTCTCTTCTTTTTGATGCTGTAAAGCTAAAAGGCTGAGATCGGTAAGAAGCTGGAAATTAAAATACAGCTCGATTATTTCTATTATAAAGCTGATGTAATTTATAAAAGGAATCAACTGCGCACCAATGGTTTCCTGTACCCATGAAAGAGCCGTCCATATAATTAAAACTACGGCAAGCGGACGAAGCAGCATTATTGTTTTGCAGTTATCCTTTAATAGCGTAAGGCTGTAAAGAATCATGCCATAACCCACGAAGGACGGCAACAGGTCCATTGTATTTATTTTTATATGCACAAGTATAAATATATATCCCCATGCAATCTTTGTTATGGCTGAATAAAGCTTTTGGTTTTCGGTCATTGTGCTCCCTCCCTTGTAAGAATCAGTTCATCTGTAAGCTCTCCGTTAACATAAAGTCCTGCGGCAATGCATTCGGGTAATTTTTTCTGAACCTTTTTAGGATCTGTTGTATGTCCGCCGCCGGCAAAGGAGACTGTGTTTTCCCAATTTTCAGACAGAGCCGATGACGAAACGGATGTACCCTGATTACTTGTTGAAGAAAATGTGCCGTGTAAAGTACTGCTAAACTCCGGCATTTCACTGTCTTTTTTGTGAACGGCTGTTGAAAGTCCCAGCTTTGTAATATTCTTTTTGTTTTCTTCGCTTCCTTTATAAATTACTCTTGAATGATTGGAAATATATGCTGTTTCAAAATCTGAAGATGTGAGAGGAAGCCGAGTTCCTTGCGCCGATTGGCTGAATTGAGAGCATATCTGATAATTATATTCAACCGTAAAGTCGTCTGTTTGAGCTTTATATACTATCCCCGGTAGGTCTTCACATCCCCACACACCTAACATTTTGTAAGTGACAGTATAACTGAAATCTGAAATGGGCACTACTACCCAGCGCATATCTTCTTTGAAAATATGAAGCTTCTGAACAGCTAACTTTTTGTTATTAGCCTCATCGGGGGCATGATAATGCATTTCAATGATTATATCAGCATTATATGACCCGTCAGCATTTTCAAGAAGGTTATATATATAGAAGATTCCGCCGTTTGCAGCATTTCCCTCAAGTCCTGCGTCCCATAAGGGTCTGCCTTTTTCTCTCATGGCTGATTCTATACCCCTTGACAGCTCTTCATGCTCTTTTATCGGAGCGCAAAGCGCACGGTATATGCCGTTGGATTCTGTAACGGCTTTGCCGTAGGAGTCCAATGCTCCTGCAGGAGTTGTGCAGTAATTACTTCTTGCAGCCGCCATAGCAACGCCTGTATCGGCTGCATGCTGTACCTTGATATAAGGCGATAAATCAGAAGCATTTCCTCTGATTAAAAGACATACTCCCAGAATTATTGTAATGCATACTGAGATAAAGGCGTTGCTCACGGGATAATTTTTGAACCTGACAAGTGCTTCAATTCTTGATCGTATATTTTTACCGCCGTTTGCTGCTGAGGAGGTTCCGGGAAAAGAGGCATATTTTTCATTAGCCATAGAAAGAAGAATGTTACCGTACTCCCGTCTTTCCTCGCCGTCCAATTTTTCAATTACTCTTGAATCGCAAAGCACTTCAATGTCATTGTTTATTATGTTAAAGCAATATTGAAGAAAAGGATTGAACCAATGAATACACCTGAAGATACATATTATTGCACCGAAAATGATATCCTTGTATTTCAGATGTAATAGCTCGTGAAGTATTATCTTTTTATCTACGGTATTTTGGGGCAATACCATAACAGGTTTTATAATACCGCATACAAAGGGAGAAGAAAGTCCCTTCAATGTTACGGTACGGCATTTTGTAAGAGAATATTCCGAAGCGACTTCTTCTATTATTGCTTTGTTTTCTTCTGAAGAATCGGGGCAATTTTTTATTATATTGCGCAGGCGGATATAAGAAAAAATGTATTTTGCCAAAAACACAGCCACACCTGAAACATAAATCAAAAACAGAATATCGAAAAAGTTTAACGGTGAAAGGTCGAAAATCAGCGGAAAAAAGCATACAGGTGCCGATATGGAATATTCACCTGCTGATAATGTTTTTATTGTTTCCGTTATAAAGGAAAGTATGCCGCCGCCGTAAGCGGGGAGAATGAGAGAAAACAAAAGAACAGACCATACTGAAAACTGCCACAGAGGAGGCAATTTATCGCGAAATACTCTTTTTATTAAAAGTATATATATTGCAACTGTCGAAACGGTGAAAGTCTGAAGAATAACCTCCCATATATCACGCATATTTTACACCTCCATATCGTCAAGAAGCTTTTTGAGCTTATCCCTTTCTTCAGATGAAATCTTTTCTTCTTTTAAGAAAGCGGCTATCAGATCACTTGTGCTGCCGCTGTAAACACGGTGCAGAAAGCTTTTTCTTTCGCTGGTCTGACAGACCTTTTTGCTGAGAGCTGCTTTATAAATGTGCGGAGTGATACTCTTATCTATTGTAACAAGTCCTTTTATTTCCATGCGGGTAAGATAAGTATGTACGGTGTTTCTGCTCCAATCGGTTTCTTTTTTGAGCTTTTCCGAGATTTCTCCAAGCTCTGCACCTTTTGTGTCCCAAAGTACTTCTAAAACTGTCCATTCTCTATCGGATAATTTCATTTTATATCCCTCCTACAATTGTAGTATCTAATATTATACTACAATTGTAGGAACAATTTGTCAAGACATTTCTGCGTTTTATTAAGCATTTTTTAGTATGTTGATTGACAATTTTTGAGTTTTATTATAGTATTTATTACATAAATTAAGCGGAGATAAAACGATGAAAAAAGAAAGAACGAAAAAAATAAAGCAAAAGGCGCATATACTTAAAAATACAGCCTTTATGCTCGGCTGTGCCTTTAAGTGTGCACCTTTGTCGCTTCTTATAATTTATTTTTCTTATATTGCGGAAAATGTATATTATTCTGTTGTCATAAATGTTATTTTTCTTGAAACGGCACTTTCAATTATTGAGGGGAACGGCACATTCACTGACTTTGCAATAAGAATGGGTCTTATAGTTTTAGGAAAGCTGTTAATTGATCTTATAGGTTATGTGGATGTTTATACCGTCAGAATAAAATTTGAGATAAAATGTGAAAGCTACATAAACAGCCTTATATTTAAAAAGGCGCAGCAGGTAGAGCTTGGATGCTATGAGGACCCCGACTTTTTTGATAAATATAACCGTGCTACATGGGTCGTTGATAAGGGCGGCTTCAAGAGAATTATTGAAGGCTCTGCCTGGACTATCGGTTCTCTTATAAGCTTTATTTTCCTTGTTATTTATCTCATTTCAATAGACCCGTTTTTACTTGTGTTTATTGTATGCCCTGTTGTTGTTATTGCGTTCAGGGTTATTAAAAATAATGTTGAGCTTGAAAAAGAAAAGGATATGACACCTTTTGAAAGACAAAAGGATTATATCAGAAGAACAATTCTCTTAAAGGATTTTGCAAAAGAGATTAAAACAACAAATATATTTGTCGTAATGGACAGAAGATTTCGCAGTGCAATAAAAAAGAACATTGAAGTAATAAAAAAATACGGCTGGAAAATAGCTCTGCTCGAATGTATTTCAGATTATTTCGGAGAGATAATTCCCGTTGCAGGCGGTCTCATTTACGGCTGTTACAGACTGATAGTTCTTGAAAATCTGCCGATTTCCGAATTTTCGGTGCTTATATCTGCAATTACTACCTGCAGAAATAAGCTCAATCATTTGGCACATTATTTTGCAATGCAGCAAAAGCATTGCTTATGGGTACAGAATTTAAGAGATTTTCTTGAATATGAGCCGAAAATTCAGGGCGGCGGTTTTGATGTGGATGACTTCCAGAGTCTTGAATTCAGAAATGTTTCTTTCAGATATAAAGAAGACGGAAAAGATATTCTTAAAAATATTTCTTTTAAGATAGAAAAAGGACAGACTGTTGCCGTTGTAGGACATAACGGAGCAGGAAAAACCACTCTTTCCAAGCTTTTAATGCGTCTTTATGATGTAACAGAGGGTGAGATACTTTATAACGGCAGAAATATTAAAGACTATGAGCTTTTAGCCTACCGTGAGAAATTTGCAAGCGTATTTCAGGATTACAGAGTATTTGCAATGACGGTTTCGGAAAATGTATTGACCGAGGAAGTCACCGAAGAAAATGCCGATATAGCCGTTAATGCGTTAAAGATGGCAGGTGTATATGAGAAGATCTCAGGTCTTGCCAATAAGGAAAATACTCTTCTTACAAAGGAATTTGACAGCGAGGGCGTTCTTCTTTCGGGCGGTGAAACGCAGAAGGTCACTATTTCCCGTCTTTTTGCAAGGGACTTTGATATCGCGGTTCTTGACGAACCTTCATCTGCACTTGACCCTGTAGCAGAAAGCAAAATGTATGATGCTCTCATTTCCGGTACAAAGGGAAAGACCGTAATTTACATTTCACACCGCCTTTCAAGTGCTACACGCTCCGATAAGATACTCGTATTTTCAAAAGGTGAATTGAGTGAAGTCGGTACTCATGAGGAACTAATGAGTAAAGGCGGAGAATATGCCGAAATGTTCACCCTTCAGGCATCAGGCTACAAGGAGGTGGGGGAAGATGAAGAATAATAAAAAAGAAAAATCGAATGCTTTAAGAAACTATATTTATATGCTGAGATTTATCGGAAAGCATACTCCTTTCATGCTTTTCGGATATCTGTTTTTTGATGTTCTCGCAACTCTTCCCTGGACACTCACAAATGTTGTGCTTCTCAAATATATTATAGATGTAGTGAGTGAAGGTAAGGATTATCACAGAATATTTATTGCTTTAATCGGTTTTGTTTTGTTTATTATTATCGGCAATCTGCTTACAACGTTGTTTTATGAAGTATCAATGCCGAAGCAAAAAGAGAAGCTGTATTTCAGTCTTTATAAGACTATTTATGAAAAAGCCGCTAAAATGGATTTTGAGGCATACGATAACCCCGAATATTATAATGACTTAGTTCTTGCCATGACTTCAATGAATGACAGGGCACAGGCTGTTTTATCCAACACACAGGATATTCTTACAAATATAGCGGGTGTGCTTACTATCGGAACCGTTATTATTACAATTGACCCGATGTGCCTTGTTTTTGTTGCACTTTGTGTTGCAATTATGACACCTATAGGAAGAAAAATTGCAAAGGTAAATGTTGAGAGAACCGAGGCCATGACTCCGCTTGATCGAAAAAATCTCTATTTCTGCCGCGTTTTCTATCTTCAGGACTATGCGAAGGAGTTAAGACTTTCCGGTGCGGGAAAAATGATAGAAGCAAGATATAATAAAAATATTTTTGACAGAATTTTTACTATTTCTCCGTATCTTTCAAAGCAGTGGAAGCTGTATTTTTGTCAGGAATCTCTTCCCATGACAATGCTTATATATCTCGGCATAACTATTTTTATGGGATATAAGGCTATAGTTACTAAAGAGATAGGTATGGGGGATTTTGCGGCAACCTTTAACGGAGCCGCTTCTATCAGTAACAGTGTTTTTGCAATTACAAGCTGGTTTGCAATAAGTATCCGTGAAAACGGTCTTTATGTGGAAAAATTCAAGAGATTTATGAATGCAAAGGAAAAGATACTTTCAGGGGATGTAAAAACCGTTTTCAATAAGCCCGTTACAATAAAATTTGAAAATGTATCTTTTGCTTACCCCGGTACCGAAAAGAAAGTGCTTAAAAACATAAATCTTGAAATATCCCCCTATAAAAAGATAGCTCTTGTTGGCTATAACGGAGCAGGAAAGACTACACTTACAAATCTGTTGTTGCGGTTATATGATGTAACAGAAGGCAGGATCACGGTAAACGGTATTGATATCAGAGATTGGGATATAAAATCATACCATGAGAATTTTGCCGCTGTTTTTCAGGATTTTTCCCTTTTCGGTGCAACACTTGGTGAAAATGTTTCAATGAATGATACCCCCGATAAAGAAAATGTAAAAAAGGCACTTAAGGCTTCAAGCTTTGACAGAGAGCTCCCCGAAGATACTGACAGTATTCTTTTAAGAGAGTTTGATGAGAACGGTGTATCTCTTTCAGGCGGTGAAGCACAGAAGATAGCAATTGCGAGAGCATTTTATAAGGACTGCCCCTTTGCAATACTTGACGAGCCCAGTGCAAATCTCGACCCCGTTGCAGAATATTCTCTTAATCACTCTATGAGTAAGGCTTCTGAGGATAAAACGGTTATATTTATTTCACACCGTCTTTCCACTACTGTTATGGCAGATGAAATATATATGCTTGAAAACGGTGAGATAGTTGAACACGGCTCTCATGAAAAGCTTATGGAAATTGACGGTAAATACGCATACATGTTCCGTCTTCAGGCAGAAAAATATAATGAACAGCAAAATGCAAAAAAAGATTGATTTAGCAAAAATTTTCTAATATAATATATATGTATTAATTTACAGAAAGGAGACTCTGATATGAAAAAAGCATTAAGTATTGCTCTTGTTCTTATCGTTCTTGTAACAGCATTTGCCGCATGCACACCCGTAGAGGAAAAAATCACAGGTACATGGACTTACACTGAAACAGTTCTTTCTGTTGTTACAGAGAAAAAGTTTGTTTTCAATGCAGACGGAACAGGAACAGTGCCCGGAGAGCTTACAGGTTTATTTGATATTAACATGACCTGGTCAATAAGTGATAAGAATCTTACCGTTGATTCAGAGCTTTATGATCCCGTTGTTTACACATTTGAGCTTAAGGGTGACACTCTTACACTCACAAAGGCAGACGGTTCAGTTCTGACTCTTACAAGAGCTACAGCTTGATAAATAAGAAAATTTTGATGAATAATAAAAGCAACCTCGTGCAAAGAGGTTGCTTTTGTTATTTATTCAATTCTTTGCTTTGAATGCAGAGCAAGATGTTCCACCGCTTTCATTTGTGGAATAATTGTGGTAGGCACACCATGGAATACCGTTCCGTTTACAAAAATAGAAACACCAAAGACAACGACGCATAATAAATCCTCCATTTATAAAATCCGAGTAAATCAAATTGCATATACTCCATAAAAAGACAATACACTATTTATGGAGAATTGTCAATACATATGGCATATTTTATAATATTCAATATAGAAGTATACCATATTTAAGCGTAAGGATTTTTTGTATGATTAGTTTTGCCCCGTTTTATAAAACCATAAAGGAAAAAAATATTTCAACATACAAGTTGATAAATCAATACGGTTTAAGCAGGAGTCTGCTTGATCGCATAAAGCACAATAAACCTATGACTACTGCAACGCTGAATGATTTATGCAATATTCTGGACTGCGATATCACGGATATTATCAAATATACAAAAGACTAATAGTTTGCTGTATTTTTTTGAGCTGTTTGTTTCTAAACAGCTCTTTTTTTGTGGCATTTTGCATAACACGGAAGCTTGCATATAATCAAATTAGATAAAAAATAAGCAAATATACTCCTTAAGTTGACAATTGTCTATATATAGAGTATAATTTATACAAAAATAAGGAGGATGCTTATTTTATGAAAGAGTTATTTGATCTTGATTATCTCGGCAAAGACCTTTCGGGTAATGCTGAGATTCAGTCTGCGGTCGACCGCGGACTTGCATTTATGAAACTTGAGAAATGGGAAAAGGCTTTACAGGTTTTTGAAGAGCTTATTGATCTTCATCCCGAATCTCCCTGCGGATGGTTCGGAAAGTCAAGAGTTGTTTCAAATGACTATACTATTTTTGGTCTGTCAACTCAAGACGGCAGAATGATAACGGCACAGGTATCTGAAAATTTAGATGCAGCCGCGAAGATAATTGATGAAAGTAGAAAAGAAGACTATCAGAAATTTCAGGCAGTATACGCAGAATACCTGAAAAAAGACCTTGTCGAAAGCTATGTGGCTTCTTTTAAGAAAGTTGTTGATACTTACAATGCAGCAGCCGGCTTTATAGCAAATCGAAATCATCGCTTGTATATGGTCAGTGATATTTTTAATATGGTGCTTTCAGATAATGACGGCGAAGTATACAATAATTCAATTTACGGAATTCCCGAAGAAATAATATCGGAAGTAGGAAAAGATTATCCGTCCTTGAAGTTTGCGGCATTGCATGAAGTTCTGCTGAGGGAAGCGATGAAGCCTTATTATGAAGCACAGAACAAACAGGCTCATGCTAAAAGAGTTCAGGAAGCAAGATTTGAGCAGAGAAAAGGTTGGAATCAGCGTCAGGGCTTCGGATATTCTCTTGATAGAGATGAAGTTGAAAAGCTCAGTAAAGAATGTCCTGTTTATGAGTTGTCACACTATTATAAATACTCATTTGACCCCTCGTGGTCTTTGGCAAAGCTTATAAAGAATAATTCCGTTTTTACGGATGCACCGATGTGTGATGAAAATGTGAAGGATGTATTCAAAGCTTACTTTAAGTTTTTTTCAGTTCTTGACCTTCCTATAGGTGACCTTAAGGATGCAGGTGTTCCCGATAAATATTATCAGGAGATTGAAGAAGAATTACAAAAAATTGAAGAAGAACAAAAAGAACAGAAGGCAAAGGAAGAACATGAAAAACATATTCAGCAAGAAAAAGAAAGAGAGCAAGCGGCTGCAAAAGCAGCAGAATATAAATCCAGAAAATGGATGCTTGTAATTGTATGTCTTCTTTTCGGCAACTTTGGTATTCATAATTTTATGATGGGCGAAACAAAAAAAGGTATCATAAAGCTCTTACTTTGCTGGACAGGTATCAGTTCTTTGATAGCTTTGCTTGATATGTTAAAACTAATATTTGACAAATACGTAATAAGTTAAATTATATAAAAAAGGAACTTGCTTTTTTTGAGCAAGTTCCTTTTTTTGTATCAAACACTTTTTGCTATTTCTACAGCCTCTTTGCATTTTTCTGCAATTTCGTCGGGAGAGCCCTTCATCATCCAGCTGCCGCCAACGGCAAATATCTTTTCCCATTTAAGATATTCTGCGAGATTGGTGTCGGAAATACCGCCTGTAGGAAGGAAGGTAACCTGCGGGAAAGCGGCAGAAAGTGCCTTCATTGTGGGAAGTCCGCCGTAATTTGAGCAGGGGAAGAATTTGATGATCTTACAGCCGTAGGAAATTGCTGTCATAACCTCTGTGGGTGTTACACAACCGCCAAGATACGGAATTTCTTTTTCATTACAATAGGCTGCTACTTCTTCGGAAAAACCGGGGGATACAATAAACTTTGCACCGAGAGCGATCGCTTCTTCAGCCTGAGCCTTATTGATGACCGTTCCTGCACCAACGAGCATTTCGGGGAATTCTTCAATAGCTATTTTTATAGCCTCACCTGCACATGCTGTTCTGTAGGTAATTTCTGCAATGGGAAGACCGCCCTTTACCATAGCTGAGAGCTTCGGACGAACCTCGTCAAGAGAATTAAATACAACTACGGGAACTACCTTATACTGACTTATAAATTCATTTGTGTTCATAGATATTACCTCTTAAACGCCGCTGTAGGCATTGAATCCGCCGTCAACGGGAATTACGATACCTGTGATAAATCCGCTTGCATTATCATCGCTGAGGAAGAGAAGAGAGCCTACAAGCTCACTTACATCACCGAATCTGCCCATAGGTGTGCCTGCAAGAATTTTATTTGATCTGGGAGTGGGATTGCCGTCCTTATCAAAAAGAAGCGCTCTGTTCTGATTTCCTACAAAGAAGCCGGGAGCTATAGCATTACAGCGGATTCCCATAGGGGCAAAGTGAACTGCAAGCCATTCTGTAAAGTTAGATATACCTGCCTTTGCTGCAGAATAAGCGGGTATTTTTGTAAGAGGATGATATGCATTCATGGAAGAAATATTTATAATATTACCGCCTGTTTTGAGCATGTCCTCTGCAAATACCTGAGTTGTAAGAAAAGCAGATGTGATATTAAGGTCAAATACGAATTTAAGACCTGCTTCATCAAGATCAAAGAAGGTTTTTACTTCTTCGCCTATGTCGGGTGTCATATATTCGTTATCAGTTGTAGCCTTGGGATTATTTCCGCCGGCGCCGTTTATAAGGAAATTGACCTTTCCGAACTTTTCGTTAATAACAGCTTTTGCATTTTTAAGAGAATCCTTACTTAATGCGTTGGTTTCAATTGCAATTGCATTTTCGCCTATTCTGTCAGCGACTGCCTTTGCTGCTTCATAGTTTATATCAAGAAGAGCTACCTTTGCGCCGCAAAGTGCCATAGCTTCAGCGAACTGACTGATTATAGCACCGCCCGCACCTGTGAGTGCTACTATTTTGCCTGATAAATCAACATTAAAGGGAAGTTTCATTTTATTTTGCTCCTTTTTCTATAGCTTCAAAAAGTCCGTTTATATAACAAGCACCGAGCGCTCTGTCGAAAAGTCCGTAACCGGGTTTTCCCTGCTCGCCCCAGATGTTTCTTCCGTGGTCGGGACGCACATATTCCGTAAAACCGCCCTCAACGAGAGCCTTTACTATGCCGTAAATATCAAGGCTTCCTGCTTTTGTGAGATGTGCTGTTTCTCTGAAATCGAGCTCATTTGAATAAGCGATATTTCTTATGTGTGCAAAATGAATCTTATTTCTCTTGGAATAATCGTATGCCATTTTAATAAGGTCATTTTCTCTTCCGGCACCAAGTGAACCTGTGCAGAAGGTGATACCGTTTGTGTCATCGGGAACTGCAGCAAAAAGTCTCTCATAATCATCGGCACAGGAGATTATTCTCGGAAGTCCGAAAACATCCCACGGCGGATCATCAGGGTGAATAGCCATGTTTATTCCGACCTCGTTACAAACGGGGATTATCTTTTTGAGGAAATATACGAGATTGTCGAAAAGCTGTTCGTGAGAAATATCCTTGTAGCTTTCAAGAAGAGCATTGAGCTCATCCGAAGTATAGCTTTCATCCCAGCCGGGAAGCGAAAGGTTCTTAGGGTCAAGGCTCATTATTTCCTTGTGATTATAAGAAAGGCTGTTTGAACCGTCAGCAGCTACTGTCTTAAGATTGGTTCTGAGCCAGTCGAAAACGGGCATAAAGTTGTAGCAGATACATTTTACACCGACTTCAGCAAGTCTTCTGATGTTTTCGCAGTAATTTTCAATATAAATATCACGGTTTCCTCTTCCGAGCTTAATATCCTCGTGTACGGGAACAGATTCGATAACTTCCATTTCGAGTCCTGCTTCATCACACTGCTTTTTAAGAGCGGCTATTGTTTCTCTGCTCCATACATTTCCGACAGGAGTGTCATAAACTGCAGTTACAACGCCTGTCATGCCGGGAATCTGCTTTATTTTTTCGAGGGAAATGCTGTCGTTTGGTCCGTACCAACGGAATGTCATTTTCATTTGCGTTTCTCCTTATCTGTTAACTCTGGCGCTGCCGCCTTTAACTATATTTTCAACTTCTTTAAGAACTGCCGTTGAAGTGTCACCGGGTGTTGTCATTGCAAGTGCTCCGTGTGCAATACCGTAATTTACTGCAACCTTGGCATCATCATATGTCATAAGACCGTAAATAAGTCCCGAAGCAAAAGAGTCACCGCCGCCGACTCTGTCATAAATTTCGAGTGCAGGTAATTCCATTCCTTTATAAACCTCGCCGCCGGCAAATACCATAGCACTCCAATCATTTACGGATGCTGAACGGACTGTTCTGAGTGTTGTTGCAATTACCTTGAAATTGGGATATACCTTAGTAACCTCACCGAGCATTTTTTTGTAGCCGTCGATATTGAGCTCCTTGAGATTTTCGTCGTTGCCTTCAATTTCAAATCCGAGACAGGCAGTAAAATCCTCTTCGTTACCTATCATAACATCTACATAGGGAGCAATTGCCTTATTGACTTCCTGTGCTTTTTCCTTGCCGCCGATTGTTTTCCAGAGAGACGGGCGGTAGTTAAGGTCATAGGAAACTATTGTGCCGTATTTTTTTGCTGTTTTAACAGCTTCTATAACTACTTCTGCGGTGCTTTCTGATAAAGCGGCAAAAATACCGCCTGTGTGAAGCCAGCGAACACCGAGTGTTCCGAAAATGTATTCCCAGTCAATGTCGCCGGGCTTTAACTGAGAAACTGCGGTATTTCCTCTGTCGGAAACACCGTTTGCGCCTCTGATGCCGTAGCCTCTTTCTGTAAAATTAAGTCCGTTTCTGACAGTTCTTCCGATTCCGTCATAGGGAACCCACTTTATAAAAGAAGTATCAACACCGCCCTGAAGAATAAAATCTTCAATGAGTCTGCCGACATCGTTATCGGCAAAGGCAGTAACAACTGCGGTTTTGAAGCCGAAGCAACGGCGAAGCCCTCTTGCTACATTGTATTCTCCGCCGCCTTCCCATGCTCTGAAAGAACGGGTGGTGCGAATTCTTGTGTCGCCAGGATCAAGACGCAGCATTACTTCGCCGAGGGCTATCATATCAAATGCACAGTTTTCTTTTTTTCGAAGTTCGATCATACAAATACCTCTTAATATTCTGAAATTATACGCAAACGGTTTATCGCTACGTATGCTTTTTGCACAAACTGAGTAAGGGTCAAATCCTTATATTTATCCGAATCTGCTTTGGGCAGATCAAGCTCCAACATAAGTGTTCCGCTGTACTTATAAAGATTCAGAAGCTCAGCAGTTCTTCTGTAGTCAATAATTCCGTCAAAGGGGATAAGATGCTCGTCAATATTATAACGCTGAAAATTGTCATGAATGTGAGTTGTTATACATCTGTCACCGAAAAGGGGCATATATTCTCTTCCGTGTGCAAAACACTTTTCGTGTCCCACATCCCAGCAAAATGCCACATTACTGTCTTTTTTGTACAGTTCAAGTATTGTTGAAATATTGCCGAGTTTTCTTTGGTTTTCAACTGCAAGAGTGATATTTTTATTTTGCGCGAAATTCACCAGTTCATCAAAAAAGCGAAGCCCCGCATCGGTAACGGGAGGACAGTTTTCACCGGAGCTTAAATGCACGATAACTATACCTATTCCGTTATCTTCTGCCAGTTCCACGGAATGCTTAAGAATACTTACAACTTCTTTACCGCTTTCTTCATACCAAAGACCGTTTATCATTTTGAAGGGTGCGTGAAGTGTTTCATACCGAAGCCCTTTTTCGGAACATTTACGGCTTACAAAGGAAATAAACTTATCGTCATTGCCGCAGGTAAAAATACTGTTGAAGCCTGTATCAGCTACACAGTCAATAAAGCTTTCTGCACCGTAAACAACATCTGATGAAATATTAATGCCGATATCTCTCACTCTTATCACCGCTTTTCCGTAATATACCAAATTATATTTTAACATTGTAGTTTATTTATGTCAATTAATAAATAAAAAGAAAAAAAGGAGCTTCAGACAGAAGCTCCGTTCATGCTCGGTTTTATGTTATTTATGTCTTGGGATTATTTGCTCTTTCAAGCCATATTGCTGCGATATCCATAGCAGCATAAAGACCTTTCTTTTCGCTCTTCTTTACTATTCTCTCTCTGGGACGGATATCGGGATCTGTATTAAGAAGCTGAACAAGAACCTTGTCTGCTATCTCAACATCACCCTGCTGACGGGTAGTAGCTACCTGTATCATAATTATGAACGGATCGTAGCTGTTGCCGTAGTAAATTGTTTTTCCGCTTCTTACAAGAGGATATCCTTTATATGTGAGAAATTCTTTTTTTGCCATTTTGTATTCCTTTCTTATATCCCGTATCAGGAATTGTCCGCATCAATATAATCTCTGAGCAGTATCTGAAGAAGCTCAAAGCGATCTATGTGTCTTATAAGATTACGGGCATTGTTATGAGTTGTAATGTATGTGGGATCTTCCGTAAGGAGATAGCCGACTATCTGACTTATAGGATCATAGCCTTTTTCATTCAGAGCGTCATAAACTGCCGTGATAACCTGTTTGATATCGTTTTCATTATTCTTTCCTATGGTAATGGGTTTTGTGTTGCCGCTCATAAGAACACCTCCGATTAGTTATAATACCACATCTATTATCTCATTATATACAATAAATCTAAAAAATACAAGAGGAAAATAAAATTAAATCAAAAATTCAGCGAAAATCCGCCGAAGTTGATTTTCGCTGAATAACATTTATTTAGCTTCTGAGAACAGCTCCGACTTCTGCAAGTGCTTTGAGTATCTTTTTAACTGCGGAGTCTGCTTCTTCGTCTGTAAGAGTTCTGTCTGCTGCTCTGAGTCTTAAACTGAAAGCAACGCTCTTTTTATCTGCTGCGATATTGCCGCCCTGATAAACGTCAAACAGCTCAATGTGTTCAAGGTTTTTACCTGCCGCATTCTTCATAAGCTTTTCGAGCTTCAGAACAGGCATATCTCGGTCACATACGAAAGCAAGGTCACGTGTGAGAGCAGGATATTTGGGAAGCTGCTTATAAAGTCTTAATGTGTTTTTGATTTCATAAAGCATATTAAGATTTATCTGTGCTACATAAACCTTGGTGCCTACAGAGTAATTTTCAAGTACATCGGGGTGGATTTCGCCGAGAATTGCAAGGCGCTTGCCGTCAACAAGGATTTCAGCTGTTCTTCCGGGATGATAAGATGCATCATCCCGGACAGGCTCAACATCATAATCTGAAACACCTGCTGTTTCGAGTATCTTTTCTACTTTACCTTTAAGAGTGAAATAATCACAGCCGCCGTACATGCCGAGAGTGAGCATTATAGTTTCCGTGGGAAGTGTGTCTTCACCGTTCGGAGTATAAACAGTTGCATTTTCAAAAAGAGAAGCCGAAAGATTTCTGTTGTTGTAGTTCTTTGAAATTATATCCATCATGGAAGCAAGGGATGTTGTTCTCATGATGCTTGTGTCTTCACCAAGGGGATTTGTTATAACAACACTGTTTCTGAGAGGTGAGTTTGCAGGAAGACATATTTTATCATATGCCTTGGGGCTCATGAATGAATAAGTGCATATTTCTGTGAAACCGAGAGAAAGCACGGTATTGACCATGAGATTTTCAAACTTCTGTTCATCGCTGAAGCCGCCGTCTGCTTCACCTGTAAGGAAGTGGGTTGCGATTTTATCGAAACCGTAGAATCTTGCAATTTCCTCGGAAAGGTCTGCTTTGTGTTCAACATCCATTCTGAATGAGGGAACATAAACTTTTCCGTCTTTTACTTCGAATTCAAGTGCTTCAAGTATTTTCTGCTGTTCGTCTGCGCTTACATTTATGCCTATAAATTCATTTATCCAATCGGGGCAGAAGTCAAGCACTGTCTGAGCCTTGGGTGCGGGATATTCGTCAATAATACCGCTGACTATATCACCGGCATCAAGCATTTCTACAAGCTGAAGTGCTCTCTGAAGAGAGGTAAGACAGCCGTTGGGATCAAGTCCCTTTTCAAATCTTGCAGAAGCTTCTGTTCTCATGCCGAGCTTCTTTGCGGTAATTCTGACGGAAGGTCCGTTAAAGCAAGCGGATTCAAAAACAATTGTGTTTGTATCATCCATAATGCCTGAGAATTCGCCGCCCATAACACCAGCTACAGCAACGGGTTTATTTTCGTCAGCAATAACAAGCATATCGGGAGTAAGAGTTCTTTCCTGAGCATCAAGAGTTGTAATCTTTTCGCCGTCTTTTGCGTTTCTTACAATAACCTTGCCGCCGTCTAAATATCTTAAATCGAATGCGTGCATGGGCTGACCGTATTCGAGCATTACATAGTTTGTAATGTCAACGATATTGTTAATAGGTCTTACACCTGAAGCACGAAGGCGTTCTCTGAGCCAAAGGGGAGATGTCTTTATTCTTACATTCTTAACAACAGCGCCTGCATATCTGTAGCACTTATCGGGAGCTTCAATTGAAACGGAATGAAGAAGCTCTTTTACATCACCGCCGCAGGTCTTGTATTCATTTGTGGGGAGAGTGAGCTTTCTGCCGAAGGTAACGGCGGCTTCTCTTGCAAGACCAGTAACTGAAAGACAGTCGGGACGGTTGGGAGTTATCTCAAATTCTGTTACTGTATCGTTAAGTCCGATAGCTTCCTTTATATCTATACCGGGAACTTTCTTGCAGTCATCACCGAGTACAAAAATACCGTCTTCTATTGCATAGGGGAAATCGTGAAGTGTAAGGCCGAGTTCTGCAACTGAGCAAAGCATACCGCAGCTGAGAACTCCTCTGAGTTTACCTTTCTTGATTTTTTTGTCACCTGCAACAACAGAGTTGTCAAGGGCAGCAGGAACAAAGTCACCGACTGTAAGGTTCTGAGCGCCTGTAACTATCTGAACGGGTTCTTCTTCACCTGTGTCTACCATACAAATCCACATATGGTCAGAGTCGGGGTGCTTTTCGAGAGAGAGAATTTTACCTACAACGATATTGGAAAGACCGTGGCCTTCCTTTTCGTAACACTCTACCTTTGATCCGGAAAGAGTCATCGCATCGGCAAATTCCTTGTCGCTTATATCTGTTGCATCAACATAGTCGAGCATCCATCTTCTTGATAAATTCAAAATCCTGCACCTCCTTAAAACTGTTCTAAGAATCTTACGTCGTTGTCGAAATAAAGACGCATATCATCAACCGAGAAACGGAACATGGCAAGTCTTTCAACACCGAGACCGAAAGCAAAGCCGCTGTATTCTTCGGGATCTATGCCGCCTCTTTCGAGAACCTTGGGATGAACCATACCTGCACCGAGAATTTCTATCCAGCCTTCACCCTTACACATGGGACAGCCCTTGCCGCCGCAGCGGAAGCATGAAACGTCGATTTCACAGGAGGGCTCAGTAAAGGGGAAGTGGTGAGGACGAAGTCTTATTGCAGTATCTTCACCGTAAAGCTTCTTTGCAAGGGTAAGAAGATTACCCTTAAGGTCTGCCATAGTGATATTCTTATCAACAACAAGACCTTCTATCTGGTGGAAAACGGGGGAGTGTGTAGCATCAACTGGGTCGGAACGGAAAACTCTGCCGGGGGCTATCATTCTGATGGGCGGCTTGTTGTTTTCCATATATCTTATCTGACACGGTGAAGTCTGAGTTCTCAGAAGCATCTTTTCTGTGATATAGAAAGTATCCTGTGTATCTCTTGCGGGATGTCCTTCGGGAATGTTGAGAGCTTCAAAGTTATAGTAATCCCATTCTACTTCGGGACCTGTTGCAATCTTAAAGCCCATTCCGATGAATATTTCTTTAACCTCATCAAGAACTATGGAAAGAGGATGTCTGTGTCCGACAGTATTTTTTGTGCCGGGCATAGTAACATCGAGAGTTTCGTTTAAGAGCTGCTGTTTTTTAGCTTCTGATTTAAGCTTTGCTTCTGTTTCTTCAATAACATTTTCAATTGCTGTTCTTACTTCATTTGCAAGCTGACCGATGACAGGTCTTTCTTCGGGAGTGAGCTTGCCCATTTGCTTGAGAATAGCCGTGAGCTCGCCCTTTTTGCCGAGGTATCTGACTCTGAGTGCATCAAGTGCACTTAAATCTTCAACAACAGAAAGAGCTTCGAGCGCCTGGCTTCTGATTGCTTCAAGCTGATCTTTCATTGTGATCTTCCTTTCAAAAAAAATAGCCTCCGTCCCAAAATAGGGACGAAGGACGAGTCTTCGCGGTACCACCCTGATTTTTACCCCTAAAGGTAAACACTCTTCTATCCTGTAACGGGGATAATTCCGTTGCTGCCTACTCTCTTGACGATTTCAGTGCACCGCTCCCAAGTGAACTTCAGTCTTTTTGCGGTAAAGCTGCTTACAGCCTCAGACAGCTTCTCTCTGTAACCGAAAAACAAGACCTACTCTCTTGTTCATTGCGTTTAATCTCGGATATCTTATCACAAAGTATATTGAAAATCAAGTAAAAATTCAAAATTAAATGTTTTATTGTTAATTAATTTAAGTATTGCTTTTTTTAGGAATTTATTCTATCATAAATATGAATTTGTAAAATTTGGGTGAAATGAATGAGTTGTATTGATGTGTTGCAGGATATAAAATGTTTTATTGTCGATATGGACGGAACATTTTATCTCGGAGATTCACTTCTTCCGGGTGCAAAAGAATTTTCTGAATGTGTGGAAAAAAGCGGAAAAAGATTTTTCTTTTTTACAAACAATTCTTCTCATAACGAAGAAGAGTGTCTCACAAAGCTCAGAAAATACGGTTATGATGCGAAAGAGGGAAGTGTTATCATTTCTTCTCACGTGACAATAGATTTTCTTAAGAGAAACCGTCCCGAAAAAAAAGTGTATTTATTGGGTAACGAAAATCTCACGGGCGATTTCATAAAAGCAGGTATTCAGCTGACCGACGAAGATCCCGATATCGTAGTTCTCGGATTTGATACCACGCTTACATATGAAAAAATAAATAAGGCTGCGAATTTTCTTGCCGCAGGCAAAGAATATATTGCAACGCATCCCGATAATAACTGTCCTCTTGCAAACGGCTTTATGCCCGATACGGGCTCAATGATAGCGCTGTTTGAGCGCTCAACGGGCAGAACGCCCGATCTTATAATGGGAAAACCCAATTCGTTTACGGTTGATTATGTGACAAATAAAATAGGCTGTAAAAGAGAAGAAATTGCCTTTGTCGGTGACAGGCTTGAAACCGATATTGCAATAGGAACGAAAAACGGTCTGAAAGCAGTGTTAGTTTTCACGGGCGTTACAACTCCCGAACTTTATGAAAAATCGGATATAAAAGCAACTGTGGCTTTTAATAATATCGGAGAACTTGGAAAAGCATTAATTTGATTGGAGGAAATGACATGGCAGAAATCAACAGAGCTTGGTACAAAGAAATGGTAGTTTATCAGATATGGCCAAGAAGCTTCAAGGACTCAAACGGTGACGGTATAGGTGACCTTGAGGGTATTTATGAAAAACTTGACTATGTAAAAAGCATCGGAGTAGATGCAATCTGGTTTTCACCTCTTTACCCCTCGCCCAATGCAGACTATGGTTATGATATTGCAGATTACATGGATATTAATCCCGAATACGGTGACATGGAAACCTTCAAAAAGGTTCTTGACGGTGCACACGAGCGCGGTATGAAGGTGTTTATGGACCTTGTTGTAAACCATACCTCAACCGAGCACAGATGGTTTAAGGAAAGCCTTAAAGGCCCGGATAATCCTTATCATGACTATTATATATGGCGTAAAGGTAAGGGTAAAAACGGCAAAAAGCCTCCTAATAACTGGCTTTCCACATTTGAAGGCGGTGCATGGGAATATGTTCCCGAAATAGATGAATACTATCTTCATGTATTCACAAAAGGACAGCCCGACCTTAATATGGATAATTCCAAGGTTCGTGAGGAAGTTAAGAATATTCTGAAGTTCTGGCTTGATATGGGTGTTGACGGATTCAGAGAAGACGTTATTACATATCTTTCCAAAAAAGAAGGACTTCCCAACGGATTCCCCATTCCCGTTGCCTGCGGTATGGAGCATTATAACTGCGGTCCTCATCTTTATGAATATCTTAAAGAATTCCATGATGATGTACTCTCAAAATACGATTGCTTTACAGTAGGTGAAGGTCCCCTTATCACTACAGAAAAGGCACTCAGATTTGTAACTGAAGGCGAAGGACAGGTTCTTAAAACCATGTTCAGCTTTGACCATCTTGAGGCAGACTGTTTTATGACAGACTGGATCAAGACGCCCTTCAGTCTTAAAAGAATGAAAAAATGCTATTCTAAATGGTATGATGCAATGAACGGCAAAGGATGGCACACGCTTTATCTTGAAAATCACGATCATCCGAGAATTATTGACCGTTACGGCAGCCTTAAATATAGAGTAGAAAGCGGAAAAATGCTTGCAACAATGTGTTACCTTCAGAGAGGTACCCCCTTTATTTATCAGGGACAGGAAATCGGTATGACTAATGTTACGCTGAAATCTCTTGATGAATTTAAGGATATGATTACTTTTAATAACGAAAAGCTTTTTGCTAAATTCGGTATTAAAGGTGAGAAATTTATTAAGCTTGCAAATGCAGGCTCCCGTGAGAATTCAAGAACTCCCGTTCAGTGGGATGATTCAGCATATGCCGGCTTCTCAACTGTTGAGCCTTGGTTTACTCTTAATGAGAATTATAAGGAAATTAACGTTGCCGCTGCAGAAGCCGATGAAAATTCAATTCTCAATTATTACCGTAAGCTTCTTAAATTCCGTAAGGAAAATGATGTTGCTATATACGGATCTTATGTTGAACACTATAAAAACAGCAAGTCGCTTTATGTTTATTCAAGACATCTTGATGATAAGAAGCTTCTTGTTGTATGCTCATTCGATGAAAATGCAGTAGCATTCAAGGCTCCCGACGGATTTGATCTTTCCAAAGCAGAGCTTGTACTGAATAACTATGATTCATGCGGAATAATCGACAACGGGTTTACTCTCAGACCCTATGAAACAAGAGTATATCTTTGGAAATAATTTTCGGAGGCGAAAAAGTTGGCTGTTATAAGAAAAGAGGCATATTATTCTTCTTCAAACGGTGTTAATAAAGTAAGAGCTCTTATCTGGCAGGATGACGAGGCAGCACCCTTGGGTGTTGTTCAAATCGCTCACGGATTAAGTGAGCATATCGGAAGATATGACGATTTTGCCCGATTTCTGGCTTCAAACGGCTTTGTTGTATGTGGAAATGACCATCTGGGACACGGAAAAACCTCTCCCTCTGAAGCAGAGCTTGGCTTTGTTTTTGACGGTGATAATGTTAACATGGTAAGAGATATGAACACTTTGCATAATATTATGGCAAAGCGTTATCCTGAAATTCCGTATATTCTCTTCGGTCATTCCATGGGCTCTTTTCTCGCAAGAATATATACAGCCGCTTTCGGAGACAGGCTTTCAGGTGCTGTTTATTGCGGAACGGGACAGCTTCCCGTTCCCGTGCTGATGCTTGAAGATCCTGTGAAGCAGCTGCTGGATAAGCTGCCCGAGAATTCCGGAACTCCCGGTTCAATAAACGCGATTTTCGGTAAATTTACCGGAAGAATGTTTAAGGATAATGATGAACTCGCTTGGCTTTCAAGAAGTACTGTAAACAGAAATAATTACAGAGAAGATCCTTTGTGCGGCTTTGCTCTCAGTTCTTCACTTGCAAAAGAGGTTATAATTTTAGCCGTAAAGGCAAGTGCTCTTAATTGGGCTTCAAGACTTCCCAAAAACTTGCCCATTCTTATAGTTTCGGGAGCAAAGGATCCTGTAGGTATGTTCGGCAGAGGAGTTCTTGCGGTATCTGATGCTCTCGTTAAAGAAGGAATTGAGCCTGAAGTCATTCTTTATCCTGCCGACAGGCATGAGATACTCAACGAGGATGACAACGATAAGGTTTATGCCGATATTCTCAAATTTATGAAGGGTATTGTTGATGGAACTTACTGCGAAAACTGAGCAGAATAAACGCTACTATCTTCTGGACGCTGTCAGAGGTATTTGCATTCTGGGTATGATTTTTTATCATACCCTTTTTGATATTGTAGCTTTTTTCGGTGCTGATGTGGATGCAACACTGATGCTTGTTGTTGATATTATAAGAGATTTCGGTGCATGCTGTTTTATTTGTCTTTCGGGAATGTGTATACATTTCGGCAGAAAGCCGTTAAAAAGAGCTTTATTTATACTCGGCGCGTCGATTATTGTAAGTCTTGTAACATTTATTTTTGTTCCCGATATGCCGATATATTTCGGTATTCTGACATTCATGGGACTTGCGGGACTTATAATGATACCGTTAAAAAAGGTATTTGATAAGCTGCCTGCTACTCCGTTTGCCGTGATAGCTTTTATCCTGTTTTTACTTACCTTTGAAGTATCCCGCGGGGTGCTCGGCTATTATTCTTTTGAAATTGCAGCACTGCCTGAATTTCTTTACAGAAATTATTTTACTGCTCTTTTAGGTTTCCCGTTTTACGGTTTTATTTCCTCTGATTATTATCCTCTTATACCGTGGATATTTATGTTTTTCTTCGGTTTTTTCTTATGGAAAATTCTTTCCCGAAGCGAAAAAATCATGAAGATCTTAAATTTCAGAATAAGTTTTTTGGAAAAGATAGGAAAGTGGAGTTTATATATTTATATAGCCCATCAGCCGCTTATTATGGGACTGCTTCTTCTTATTTTCACTGTAATGAATAATGTTTAAGTAAAAATATACAAATGTTTCAGAATAAATTCCTTTATTTTTTGTCTTATAATGTTGTATTTAGTCTTGCAAATTTTTTAAAAAAAGTTAAAATAGTATTATAGTTTTTCGGTCGATTCCCGAAAAGCTTAAAAACAAGATGTATAAAAGGAGATTTTGTTATGCCGGTTTATACTGACACTTTTACAACCATTCCCTCAGGTCCTCTCGGAATTATTGCACTTCCCGGTTGTGAAGAGCTTGCACGTAAGATTGATTCGTATCTGGTGCAGTGGAGAGATGAAAGAGAAAGCGAACACAAGGATACAATAGCGTTTAACGGCTATGAAAGAGATTCCTACATTCTCAAAGCAGTGTTTCCCAGATTCGGAACAGGCGAAGGAAAATGCACGCTTAAGGAATCCGTAAGAGGATATGACATCTATATCCTTTGTGATTGTTTCAATTACGGTGTTACTCATGAGGTTTACGGTTACACCGTGCCTTATACCCCCGATGAGCATTACGCAAATCTTAAGAGAGCCATTGCCGCAATGACAGGCAAGGCAAGAAGAATTACCGTTATTATGCCTATGCTTTATGAAGGCAGACAGCATAAGAGAACAGCAAGAGAATCTCTTGACTGTGCGGTTATGCTTCAGGAGCTTTTCGATTATTACGGAATTGATAATATAATTACATTTGATGCTCATGACCCCAGAGTTATGAATGCAATTCCCACAAAGGGCTTTGAAAATGTATACACTACATATCAGATGATAAAGGCTCTTGTGAATAATATAGATGACCTTAAAATCGATAAGGATAACCTTATGATCATTTCCCCCGATGAGGGCGGTGTCAACAGAGGTGTTTACTATTCCTCAGTTCTCGGAATAGATCTCGGTATGTTCTACAAGCGCCGTGATTATTCAAGAGTTGTAAAGGGAAGAAATCCCATTATTGCACACGAATTCTTAGGTTCAAACCTTGAAGGCAAGGATGTTATCGTTGTTGACGATATGATTTCTTCGGGTGACTCAATGATAGATGTTGCTAAGCGTCTGAAGAACATGGGTGCAAGAAATATTTATGTTTGTTGTGCATTCGGTCTTTTCTGCAACGGACTTGATGCCTTTGATGAGGCTTATGAAAATGGTTATATCAGCCGTGTATTTACAACAAATCTTATTTACCGTTCTCCCGAGCTTCTCGAAAGAGCATGGTTCTGCGAGGTTGACCTTTCAAAGTATATTTCTCTTATTATTGATGCACTCAATCACGATATGTCAATAAGCTCACTTCTTAACCACGCTCAGCGTATCAAGCCTTTCCTTGAGGAACACGGCTATGATATCAAAGTAACAGAATAAATTATATTTGCCCGGAAAACTCACCTTTCCGGGCATTTTCTGAAAGAAGGCAGATTTATGAATTATTCTCAGTATGTAAATATAAAACAGGGAAGTGCATCCGTGCACCGTTTTTCCAACGGAAATACCCTGCCTCTTATTCAGCGCCCCTTTGCAATGTGTGCATTTGCTCCTCAGACAGCAAGTAAAAACAGCTGGTTTTTTCATCCGGAGTCGAGAAGCCTTGAGGGTGTAAGAATAACACATCAGCCCAGTCCCTGGATAGCAGATTACGGAACGGTTGTATTTATGCCGCAGAAGCGCACTCCGCTTTTCGGTGAAAACCGTTGGTCGGGTTACCGTCCCTCGGCGGCTGTTATGACACCTTCATATATGAAACTGAATTTCCTTAAAAGCAGAAGCATTTTTGAAGTAACGCCAACTGAAAGAGGCGGTGCTGTGAGAGTTCAGTTTGATGACAGCGAAGATAACTGGTTCTCCGTTCTTCCGTTCAGAGATTGGAGTAGCTTCAAATATGTGCCCGAAGAAAATACGCTTTATGCTGTTGTTACAAACTGTAACGATGATAAGGCAGTAAATTTCAGAATGTACTGTCTTGTAAAATTTGGCGAAGGTCAGATATCAAAGGATAAAAACCTTGTAGGCTGTGATGAATGCCGCAGTGTTTCCAATAATATCGAAGGAGATATGACGGGAATTCATCTTAAGGTTTTGGGGAACTATGCAGAAGCTGTTATTTCTACATCTTACATAAGCTTCGAGCAGGCAAAGCTTAATATGGAACAGGATTTCAGCGGAAAAACCTTTGATGATATAAAAAGCGAAGCGGAAGAACTCTGGGAAAATTATCTTTCAAGAGTTGAAATAGAAGCCTATGACGAAAAGCAGATGAAAACCTTCTATTCCTGTATGTACCGCGCTTTTCTTTATCCTCATAAATGCTATGAAATAGATGAAAACGGTGAAAAAGTACACTATTCACCGTCTACAGGCAAGATAATAAAAGGTGTCCGTTATACAGATAACGGCTTCTGGGATACTTACAGAACCTGTTATCCCTTCTATGCGCTTGTTGCACGTGATGAATATAAAGAAATGTGCCGTGCATTCGTTAACGATTATCTTGAATGCGGCTGGCTGCCCCGTTGGCCTTCTATCGGTGAGCGAGGCTGTATGCCAAGTACTCTTATCGATGCCGTTTTATGTGATGCTGCAGTAAAGGGTCTTATGGATAAAGAAACCTTGGAACAGGCACTTGAGGGAATGCTCAAGCACGCAAACACAAATTCTCCTGATGACGATTACGGCAGAAGCGGCGCTGAGAGCTATGTAAAGCTCGGTTTTGTGCCCATTGAAGCACACAAGGAAAGCGTAAACCTTACTCTTGATGCGGCTTACGGTGACTGGTGCATAGCAAAAATTGCTGAGCTGCTCGGCAAGAATGACATATCGGAAGAATATTATAAGAGAGCCGATAATTACAAAAATCTCTTTGATGCTGAAACAGGCTTTATGAGAGCAAAATTTGAAGACGGCACTTTCCGTCCCGATTTCAATCCTGTTTCATGGGGAAGAGATTATACGGAAGGCTCTGCATGGCAGAATTCCTTTGCCGTGCCCCATGACATGGAAGGACTCGCTTCTCTTTACGGAGGAAAAGAAAAGCTTCTTGAGAAAATAGACGAGCTTTTCAGCACTCCCCCTATATATGAAAATGCAGGTTACGGCTGTGAAATCCATGAAATGACGGAAATGGCGGCCGCCGATTTCGGTCAGTGCGCTATTTCAAATCAGCCGAGCTTCCATTTGCCGTATATATATTCCGAAATGGGTGAAGTTGACAAGACTTCTTTCTGGGTGGAAAAAATGTGCAGAGAAGTATTCTCTTTTGAAGATGACGGCTTCCCCGGCGATGAAGATAACGGATCCATGGCTTTATGGTATGTATTTTCTTCAATAGGAATTTATCCGTTCTGCCCCGGAAAGAATGAATTTGTAAGAACCAAAAAGCTTGTCAAAAGCGTTAAGATACTCGGAAAATCCTTTGATGCGGATGCATTTTCGGGTAACAAAATTGCTTTTTCTGATGTAATTTGAGAGATGATGTAAAAATATTCTTGAAAAAGCATATTAGAATGTGATATTATATATTGCAATGTTTTTATAAAGGAGTAATAAAAATGAACGATAATAATTTTGAAGAGGAACTTTTTGAAGAGGAAGAGGTTCTTGAAACAGAAAAGAAGAAGAGCAATCCCGAAAAAACTATAAAAATAATTCTCGGCGCTGTAATTGTTGCCCTAATTGTTGTGGTTGTTCTCGCAGCCTTACTGCTTGGCTCAAAATCAGGTAACGATGAAACAACAACTATCCCCGAAGAGACAACAACTCTTGTTTCAGAAACAACAACTTCTCCCGAAGAAAAATATACTCCCGGTCAGTATACCGTAAATGTTGGTGCTAACGGAACTCTCAGACATCGTAAGGATGCAACAAAGGATGCAGAAATTGTTAATGATATTCCTAACGGTACTCTCCTTACCGTTACGGAAGTAAAATATGATGCTACTGCTGAAGAAGGCTCTCAGTATTGGGGTAAAACAGTTTATCTTGGATGGGACGGCTGGGTATCTATGACATATCTTGCAAATGCTTATTCCGAAAGTGTTGTCACTCCCGCTGAGCAGACAACAGCTCCCGAAAATACAACTGAAGGGGAAGAAACAACAGCTGCAGCTCCCGAACAAACTACATCTGCTTCCGAACAGACTACAGCGGCCCCCGAGCAGACAACTGCTGCTCCCGAAACTACTACTTCCGCAAGTAATGCCGGTTCAGCATATGCAACAGGAAAATATACAGTAGATGCACAGCCTCACCTTAATATGCGTGACGGACACAGTGTAGATGCTCTGGCTATAGCTCAGATTCCCGATAAATCTGAAATTACAATAGATGAAGTTTATTATGATGCAAATTCCACTGACAGCTATACCAAATATTGGGGTAAAACAACCTTCGGCGGTGTTACAGGCTGGGTTGCAATGGGTTACCTTGACTGATAATAAAATAAAAGTAAGCAGGCCTAAAGCTGCTGCAACGTAGTACTTCGTTGCAGCGGCTTTTTCTTTTGTTCTGTGAAAAAATTATCGGTATTTTAATGTCGGAAATTGTCAGCAAAGTCATATGAAGGGACAAGAATACATACAATGCAAAGAAAGGAGATATTATGAAAAATATGTTTCTTGATGCTTTATCGGTTTTTCCCGAAGAGCTCAAAATCCCGCTTATAAAAGCAGGCAGATATTATTCATCGATATATGAAATAAGGCTTATTGCCGATACCTCTCTTTTCTTTTATACAAAACAGGGTATACGCTTCATAAGAAAAAACGGTGATACGGAAATAGTCCCCACGGACAGCCGTATTATTCCCACAAAGGAACAGCTTGAAGAAATAACAGACCGTGCAATCGGCTTTTCGGGTTTTTCCCATGAAAGGGAATTAAGACAAGGGTTTATTACATATGCCGGAGCCTGCCGCATGGGGATATGTGCAAAGGGTGAGGGAGAACAGCTCGGAAAGGGCAGAATAACTTCTGTTTCTATCAGAATTCCCGTGGGTGAAGATATCTCTTTTTCAAAGGAAACAGACAGTCTTTTTTATGATGCAGACGGCGGTATTCTTATTGCAGGCGCACCTGCAAGCGGGAAGACCACTCTTTTAAGATATATCGCAAGGAAGCTTTCCGACGGTGTTTTCGGTGAATATAAAAAAGTATGTGTCATTGATGAACGGGGAGAGCTTTCGGGCGGTTATTATCTCGGTGCTTGTACTGATGTTATAAGCGGAAAGGAAAAGTCACTTGCAGTAATGCACGCAATAAGACTTTTGTCCCCTGAATACATGATATGCGATGAGATAGGCACACTTCATGAAAGCAATGCTCTTTTAGAAGGTCTTAACAGCGGTGTTTCATTAATAGCATCAATGCATGCAAGTAATTTAGAGGGACTTATCAGAAGAAAACAGTTCCGTGTGCTTTTTAATGAAAATGTTTTTGGAAAAGTGATTTTTTTATCATCGGAAAACCCCGGTGAAATTATATCTGTTTACAATTCGGGAGAAATAAATGATGAAATATATAGGACTTACGGCACTTTGTCTGTCACTTAGTCTGACGGGAGCATATTTTTCATATGCGCACAAAAGAAAATTGGGAATACTGAGGGCTCTGTCAGATTTTTTTAATGAATTTTCTTCGGTATCTTCCTTGTTATCATTGGATATTGCGGGAGCAATAGAAAGAATGAATAGCGGGGGGAAGTTTTCATCTCTTTCTTTTTTGCCTCTTATCAGTGAAAATTTCAGTTACGGCTGTAACATAAAGGATTTATGGATAAACAGTGTAAGCAACAGCAGGGAAATAAATTTTCTGGATGTCCCTTCAAAAGATCTTTTATTGTCATTTTCAGAAGCCTTCGGTAAACACTCGAAAGAAGATTTCTTCTCAAAGTGCAGTGAATATTCTTCTTATTTCAAGAAATATGCACTTAAAGAAGAAGAAAAGTGGGATAAAAACCGAACACTTATATCTATGTCGGGAGTTCTTGCTGCCGCTATGGTCTTTTTGATTTTAATATAAAGGGGAGATATATACGGATATAGAGGTCATTTTTAAGGTTGCAGCAGTGGGACTTATCGTAGCAGTTCTCAATCAGGTTCTCAGCCGTTCGGGGCGTGAGGAATATACAATGATAACCACTCTTGCAGGTCTTATAATCGTAATAATGATGGTTTTGCCATATGTAGGCTCACTTTTTTCATATGTCAGGAGCGTGTTTAATTTGTGATGTTGAAGATAGCGGGAGTTATCATATGCGAAATACTGGTATATACCCTCTTAAAACAGTACAAGCCGGAATTCGCCGTTATAAGTGAACTTATCACTTTGGTAATTCTTATATTTATGCTGGGAGATGAAATAAAAGCCGCACTTGAGGTTTTTAGTTTATTTTTTGAGGAAACAGGGATCACGGCAGAATATATCACGGTGCTTATAAAGGTTCTCGGTATATCTCTTGTAACGCAGTTTTCGGCTGATATGTGCAGGGACTCGGGGGAGGCTGCCATGGCATCTAAAGTGGAATTTGCAGGAAAGGTTATAATTACAGCGGCAAGTATACCGATAATAAAAGGATTTACAGGCTTTGTCGCTCAGCTGGTAAATAATGTATGAAAAAAATCTTCTTTTTTCTTATTATTATATTTTCTCTGTTTTCCTTTTCTTCTGAAGCTGAAGCAGCAGAATTCCGATATGATGATATTATGGATGCACTTTCACCTGAAACAAAGTCACTGCTTGAGGATTTCGGCATAACAGGAAGACTCAGTGAAGATTTTGCAGAAATATCTCCCGAAAAGGCATTGAAAACAGTATTCCGTCTTTTTTCTGAGGGATTGAGCTTACCATTAAAAACTGTAGGAATGTGTCTTGCACTTCTTTTTATAACTACTGTTATAAACGGTTTTTTGCCTGAAAAAGGCTCGCTTTCCATGATGGGAAAGAGCATTTCTCTGATGATAATAATGTTTTCAATAGTTAGTGTGACGGGTGAAATGTTTTCCCGCTGTGCATCAGCTCTTCTTGTAACAAAGGATTTTATGCTGGTTCTGATTCCCGTGTTTGCAGGTATCATTGCTTTCAGCGGCAACCCGACACTTGCATTAAGCTTCAATACGGTTGCTTTTTCCTTTGCCGAAATTGTAACTGTGCTGTTTCAAAAATTTTTCCCGCTGCTTTCGTCTGTGATGATAGCGGTCTGTGCGGCGGGGGCTATAAGTCCCGTTATGAAGCTTGACGGAATCGGAAAAACACTTTCAAAAACAGTGAATTTATTTATGGCGTTTGTTGCAGGCATTTTTGTTGCCGTTCTTTCCGTAAGAGGTGTTATAGCAGGCGCGGCAGATACTGTTACCATAAGAGGAGTTCGGTTTCTTATAGGAAATATAGTACCTGTTGTTGGCTCTGCAATAGGTGAAGCGCTCAATTCCATAGCGGCAGGCATGGGACTTATTAAGCACACGGCAGGGATGCTTGGTATTGCCGCCGTTATAGTTATCAATCTTCCTGCAATTATAAATGTTACCGTGTGGAAAGCGGCACTGTATTTTTTGTCACTTTCTGCGGATATAATGGAAAACGGTGAAATTAAAAAATTTTCAGAAAATATGAACGGTGTTCTTTCCGTTATAATGGGTGCTTTGTGCTATACCTCATTTGTCTTTATAATAAGCATTGCAATTCTTATAACAGTAAGTAAGGGATAAAAATGGAAAATATAAAAAATTGGGGACTTATGCTTTTGTTTATAAGTGCAGGCAGTCTTATATACTGTTTTCTGCTTCCTTCGGGGAATGTGTCAAAGGTGGCAAAATCAATAGTTTCGGTTCTCGTTTTATCCATGGTATGTATGCCTGTGTTCGGCGTTTTTTCGTCTTTTGAAAGCAGTGATTTTAAGTTCTCAGAACCGCCTGAAATCAAGGATTTCAGCGATACACTTATAGACTCAGCAAAAAAGGCTGTGGAAAACACGGTTCATGAGGAAGTAAAAAAATATACGAATGTACCGTATAAAACTGAGATTTTTATTGATAAAAAAGAGGACGGCAGCATAAACATAGAATATATAGGACTCACCTTCAGTGCAAAGCCTCAGCGTGAAAAAGAAATGAGAGAAGCACTTTTTGATGCTCTTTCTCTGATGCCCGATATCAAGGTGGAATATGTGAATGAATAAATTCAGAGAAAATTTCATAAAAAAGATAAAGCAGGACAAAAAGCTTATTTTTATCGTAATTCTCGGAATTCTCGGAATGCTGCTTTTGTGCTTTTCGACCATTGGAGAGGGAAATGTAAAAAGCGAAAAAAGTGAAAATTCAGATGTGGATGCCATTCAGCAGAGTATAGAAAAAAGACTTGTCACATTACTTAAAAGCGTTGACGGTGTCGGAGATGTAAAGGTACTTGTAACACTTGACTGTCTTGAAGAAAAGGTTATTGCCTTTAATACGGAAAGTGAAAGCAGTGCCGATTCTTATGAATACAGTGACGAATATGTGCTTGTTGAAAATTCGGGAGATACCGACGGGCTCACAACAAAGGTCATAATGCCTGTCGTAAGAGGTGTGGGAATATCCTGTCAGGGGGCTTCGTCAAATGTTGTAAAACAGGAAATAACAAAGCTCGTATGTTCGGCGCTTGGTATTTCAGCAAATAAAATATGGGTAACATTAATGCAGGAATAAACGGAGGAATTAACATGCATGTACTTTTAGGTAAAAAACAGATAGTTTTAGCGGCACTTGTAGCAGCTCTCGGTCTTGCGGTTTTTGTAAACTGGTATTATGCGGGAACAGATACCGAGATTTTCCCCGAAGGAGGAATTACTCCCGATAACGGTATTTCGGTAGAAGCGCCCGACGGCGAAGCACAGTATGTGGGTAATACAGATAACGGCGAATATTTCGCATCTGTAAAGCTCCAACGTGATGCTGCTCACGCATCTGCAATAGAAGAGCTTCAGACGGTGCTCACATCCGCAGGTGAGGAGAGCGATGCCGCTGTTTCCACTGCAAAAGCCATTGAAGAAATAAGCAATGTAATTAAAATGGAAACAGATATCGAAAGCCTTGTTACGGGAAAAACAGGAAATGAATGTGTGGCGGTTATTTCCGAAAACAGCGTTGAAATAGTAGTGCCCTCTGCCGCACTTAACGATACTAATGTTTTGACGATTTCCGATGTGGTCACTGAAGTGTGTGCGGGTAAATACGAAAACATAAAAATATCAGGTGCCGTCGGTTGACAAAATTACCGCCTTTCGTTATGATATACGAAAAGGCGGTGTTTTTTTTATGGAATATATAAATAAAGGAAAAGACGGAGAAATTATTCTAACTGACGGCAAAAACGAAGCCGAATTTGAGTTTATTGAAATGTATGTTTTAGACGGTGAGGAATACGCAGTTCTCTTAGAGCTCGGGGACGATATGATAACTATAATGAAATTCACCGAGCGTGACGGAAAAGAGCCCGAAAAATATTCCGAAATAGAAGACGATGCAGTTTTTGAAAAAATACTTTCTCTTTATGAAGAGGATAATGACTGATATTATTGTCCTGAAGCCGACACAAATACAAGTGAAAGCAAAGCCTACATGGCATATGAAAAAGATACCTTTTTCGGCAAACGGATAATAGGCTTCTTCGCACTCGTAATCGAATATTTAAAAAATCTCTGATTAGTTTAATGCACAGTCGGGGTGGTTCTGAACCGCACCCGACTGTTTTCTTTTTGTGTTGCAATCATTTCTTAAATATACTATAATAAATATTTAGAGGTGTTTTTATGACAACGGATGTAATTATAATTGGCGGCGGTGCTGCAGGTCTTATGGCGGCAGGTAAGGCTGCCGAAAGGGGACTTTCTGTTACTGTTCTTGAAAGAAATCCCCGCCCTGCGAGAAAATTAATGATAACGGGTAAGGGCAGATGTAATGTTACAAATGCCTGCACTTTAATAAATGAATTAATGGAGGCTATTCCCGGAAACTCCCGTTTTCTTTACGGTGCATTTTCCCGTTTTATGCCATATGATACAATGGATCTCTTTGAAGGTCAGGGAGTGCCCCTTAAAATAGAGCGAGGAAACCGTGTTTTTCCCGAATCGGACAAGGCTGTTGATATCGTTGATGCTCTTGTTGGCTACGCTAAAAACAGCGGTGCTAAAATCGTGACAGGGGAGAGAGTAACGGCACTTCTTACCGATGAAAACGGTATTACGGGTGTCGTGTGTGAGAGCGGAAATAAATATAACGCCCCCAATGTAATTATCGCAACAGGCGGCTGTTCATATCCTCTTACGGGCTCCACGGGTGACGGTTATACTTTGAGTGAATGTGTAGGACACACCGTAACACCGCCCACCCCCTCACTTGTTCCTCTTGAAACCCAAGAAGACTGGGTAAGACGGCTTCAGGGACTTTCTCTTAAAAATGTTTCTATTTCAATAAGAGATACTGATACCTATAAAGAAGTGTATTCCGATTTCGGAGAAATGCTTTTCACTCATTTTGGTGTGTCCGGTCCCATGATATTAAGCGCTTCCGCACATTTAAGAGATATAGCTCCCGGAAAATATGAGCTTTCAATTGACTTGAAGCCTGCTCTCAGTGAAGAAAAGCTTGATGAGAGAATTATAAAAGATTTTTCTAAATACTCGAATAAGGCACTCGGAAATGCCTTGCAGGAGCTATTGCCGAGAAAGCTTATTCCCGTAATAGTAAGTCTTTCGGGAATAGAGCCCGATCTCAGAGCCAATAAAATCACAAGAGATATGAGAAAAGACCTTTTATGGCTTCTTAAAAATCTTACCTGCACAATAAAAGGCACAAGACCTATAGAAGAAGCAATTGTGACCGCAGGCGGTATAAAGGTAAATGAAATTGACCCGAAGACCATGCAGTCCAAGAAAATAAAGGGGCTTTATTTTGCAGGTGAAGTAATAGATGTAGATGCCTACACGGGCGGCTTTAATCTTCAGATAGCATTTTCAACGGGCGCCCTTGCGGGTAACAGTGTAGAAAAGAGGTAAGGAAAATGATAAATATTGCAATTGACGGTCCTGCAGGTGCAGGCAAAAGCACAGCTGCAAAAATGATTGCAAAAGAGCTCGGATTTATATACATTGATACGGGTGCATTATACAGAAGTATAGGTATAGCGGTTTTAAGAAAAGGACTTAAGACCGATAATGCACAGGATGTAATTTCTGTTTTACCCGAGGTTCAGCTTTCTCTGAAGTTTGTTGACGGTGAACAGAGAGTAATACTTTGCGGTGAGGATGTAAGCCGTGATATAAGGCTTCCCGAAGCTTCTATGGCGGCTTCAAATGTTTCTGCTATTCCCGAAGTCAGAAGCTTTCTTCTTGATATGCAGAAAAAGTTTGCAAGAGAAAATAACTGTCTTATGGACGGAAGAGATATCGGCACCGTTATTCTTCCTGATGCCGAGCTTAAGATCTTTCTTACTGCTTCCGCAGAAGTTCGGGCTGAGAGAAGATATAAGGAGCTTATAGAAAAGGGAACTCCAAAGGATTATAATGAACTTCTTGAAGAAATTAAGCTTCGTGATTATAACGATTCCAATAGAGCGGTGGCGCCCTTAAAGCCTGCCGATGATGCAGTTATTATTGATTCGTCTGAAATGAATTTAGAAGAGGTCGTCAGCAAAATAGTGTCACTTGCAAAGGAAGTTATAAAATGAAAATAACACTCGCAAAATCCGCAGGCTTTTGCTTCGGAGTAGCCCGTGCGGTAAAGCAGGCAGAGAAATACATAGTTGACGGTATAAATGCCTGTACGCTAGGCCCCCTTATTCATAACCCGATATTTGTTAAATTCCTTGAAGACAGGGGAGTTTATGTTGCTGATAATATCTCTTCGGTAAAAGACGGATATACCCTTATTATCCGTACCCACGGTATAACAAAGAAGCTTCTGTCTGAAATAGAAAACAGCAAAACAGAATATTTTGACGCTACATGTCCTTTTGTTAAAAAAATTCACTCAATAGTGGCTGAACGCTCTGCTGCGGGAGATAAAATTCTTATTGCAGGGGACGAAAATCATCCCGAGGTTATAGGAATTAGAAGCTACTGCACCACCGAAAGCTTTGTTTTTTCCAATATGGAAGAATTGAAAGCTATTAAGGAAAACAACAAATTCACAGAGGAAGATACTTTTTCTTTGGTATCTCAAACAACTTTTGAAGAAAAAGAGTTTAAAAAATGTGAAAAAATTGCAAAAAGCCTCTATACAAACCTGAAAATATTTGATACAATATGTAATGCTACCGCTTTGAGGCAGGAAGAGGCAATAGCCCTTGCCAAAGAGAATGATATGATGATAGTGATCGGCGGGCGTAACAGCTCCAACACCGAAAAGCTTTATAAGCTTTGCAGTGAGATTACTGAAACTTATCTTATTGAAAAGGCATCCGAGTTATCGGGAATTAATTTTAACAATGTCTTTTCAGTCGGAGTTACTGCCGGAGCGTCCACTCCGGACGGTATAATTAAGGAGGTAATTAAAACAATGTCTGAGTCCAATGTAAACATCGAATCAGTAGTTGAAAACCAGGGACAGGTTGAAGCTATTGAGAACACCGAGGAAATGTCCTTCGAACAGGCTCTTGAGGAATCTCTCAACAGCATGAGCAATGATCAGAAAGTAGTCGGCGTGGTAATGCACATCGCTCCCAATGAAATCCAGGTTGATATCGGCAGAAAGCAGACCGGTTATATCCCTGCTGACGAGTACAGTGCAGATCCTACCGCTGATCCCATGAAAGAGCTTAAGGTAGGCGACGAGCTTAATCTTATCATTATGAAAACTAATGATGTAGAAGGCACAATAATGCTTTCAAAGCGTCGCTATGATGCCGTAAAGTATTGGGATAGTATCGTTGAAGCAAATAAGGAAGGAACGATTCTTGAAGGTGTCGTTGTTGAGGTTATCAGCAAAGGACTTATCGTTGTTGTTAACGGCATAAGAATTTTTGTTCCTGCATCTCTTTCAGGTGTGCCCAAGTCCGGCAGACTCGAAGAAATGCTCAACAAGACTGTTAATTTTGTCGTAATTGATATAGACAAGCGCCGCCGCAGAGCAGTAGGCTCCATCCGTGAAGCAAACAATATCGCTCGCAAGGCTAACAAAGAAAAGTTCTGGGCAGCAGTAGAAGAAGGCCAGAAGTACACAGGTGTTGTAAGATCTTTAACAGATTACGGCGCATTTGTTGATATCGAAGGCGTTACAGGTATGATCCACAGAACAGAGCTTTCATGGAAGAGAATCAAGCATCCTTCCGATGTTGTTAATGTAGGTGACACTGTAGAAGTATATATCAAGGCTCTTGACAGAGAAAAGGGTAAAATTTCTCTCGGTTTCAAGAAAATTGAAGATAATCCCTGGGAAATCCTTAAGAGAGATTATCCCGTAGGCACAGTAGCAGAAGTTAAGATCGTTAAGATTGCAACCTTCGGTGCATTTGCTGAAATCTTCTCAGGTATGGAAGGTCTTATCCATATTTCTCAGATCGCAAATGAAAGAATTGAAAAGCCTCAGGATGTTCTTTCTATCGGTCAGACAGTTTCAGTTAAGGTTATTGAAATTGATTCCGAAAAGAGAAAGGTCGGCCTTTCAATGAAGGCCCTTCTTCCCGCTCCCGAGAAGCCTGTAGTAGAAGAAGTTCCCGAAGAGGATGAAGCTCCCGTAACAATGTCTATCGACGAGCTTATCGCAAAGGCAAACGAAGCAGAAGCTGAATCAGCTGAATAAGCATTAATGAAAAATTAAGACTGAATTAAACCTTTTACGGCTTAATTCAGTCTTTTTTTTGTTGTATTAAATTACGAAGTTACTTTATTTCTTCAAAATCAGCTGCGCCGTGTTTACACAGAGGACAAATAAAGTCATCGGGAAGAGTATCACCCTCATGGATATAGCCGCAGATAGTGCACACATATCCTTTTTTGCCTTCTGTTTTGGGCTTGGGCTTTACATTGCTGTGATAATAAGCATATGTCATGGTTTCTTTGTCGGAAATAACTCTCGCTTCAGTTACTTCACAAATGAACATTCCGTGCGTTCCGAGATCAACATAATTTTCAACCTTAAGTGACATAAATGAGTTTATATATCTCGGAAGAAATACAAGTCCGTTATCGGAGCGAAGCGGTTCGCAATCGGCGAATTTATCGACATTTCTGCCGCTTTGGAATCCGAAAGCTTCAAAAACCTTAAAGGGTGCATCAACTGTCAGGCAATTAACATTCATTTTACCTGTTTGCTTGATAATATGATGTGAGTAGTTTTCTTTATTTATTGTGACAGCTATTCTGTTTGGCGTATTTGTAACCTGAGAAACGGTATTGACAATAAGTCCGTTATCTTTTTTGCCGTCATTTGATGTTACAACATAAAGACCGTAGCCTATCTTGAAAAGTGCGGTAAGGTCATTTTTATTTGCCGTTGAATCCTGCTGTGCAAGATAATCCTTACACAGTTCTTCTGAAAGAGCTTCAAGCTGTTGAGTGCTTGTTTCATTAAGAGCGGACATAATAGAAACAGTGTTTTCAGTGAAAGTCAGATTTTTGCTTTTTTCGAACATTCCTTTCATAACTTTAGCGGCAAGCGGTGCCCAGCTTCCGTTTTCAATGAAAGCAACTGTACGGTTAGAGTAATTTCTCTCTGTAAGGTGATTGATAAATTCACGCATAAAGGGGAAAATCTCTGCATTATATGTCGTTGTTGCAAGAACAAGCTTATTATATCTGAATGCATCTTCAACTGCTTCTGCCATATCGCATCTTGCCAGGTCATTTATTACTACTTTAGGACAGCCCTTGGCTTTGAGCTTATCCGCCAATTGAAGAACAGCCTTTTTTGTGTTTCCGTAAACTGATGTATATGCTATTACGATGCCTTCTTCTTCGGGCTGATAAGAAGACCAGGTGTTATAAAGGCCTAAATAGTAGCCGAGATTTTCTTTGAGTACGGGACCGTGGAGAGGGCAGATGATTTCAATATCAAGATTTGCGGCTTTTTTCAGAAGATTTTGTACCTGAGCACCGTATTTTCCTACAATACCGAAATAATATCTTCTTGCTTCACATGCCCAGTCTTCTTCTATGTCAAGTGCACCGAATTTTCCGAATCCGTCAGCGGAGAATAAAACCTTATCGGTGCTGTCATATGTTACTATGACCTCAGGCCAATGCACCATGGGAGCAGTAACGAATGTAAGCTCATGCTTTCCGAGAGAAAGAGTATCCCTGTCACCTACAACTATTCTGTTGTCCTCAAATTCTGTTCCGAAAAAGTTTTTCATCATTCTGAATGCTTTGGCAGTTGATACGATTTTTGAATCGGGATATGCTTTTAAGAAATTTACGATATTTGCGGAATGGTCGGGTTCCATGTGCTGAACTATGAGATAATCGGGATTTCTCTCAGAAAGCGTGTTCTGAATGTTGTCAAGCCACTCATGAGTAAATGCGGCATCAACAGTATCCATAACGGCAATTTTTTCATCAAGAATTATATATGAATTATATGCCATTCCGTTGGGGATTGTATACTGTCCCTCAAAAAGATCGATATTATGGTCATTTACACCGATATACTTTATATCATTTGTTATAAACATCTTTTTTTCCTCCGAATATTTATTTAATTTATTTTATCATATGTAGTTTTTGTTTTCAATAAAGTTAATCAAGTATTTTTCCGTCAGTTGTAATTGTTATTACCTGCCATGGAATAAATTTGCCTGAAGCTTGTAATGCACTTATTGCTGCATCGGCAAGCTTTTTACAGCACGGAACCTCCATTCTAACTATTTTAACACTTTTTATGTTGTTATTTTTAATTATTGCCGTAAGCTTTTCGGTATAATCTTCTGCACTGAGCTTCGGACAGCCTGTAAGGGTTATATGATTTCTTATGAAATCGTTGTGAAAGTTTCCGTAAGCAAATGCTGTGCAGTCTGCCGCAATAAGTAAATTTGCATCATCGAAATAAGGAGCATTAACAGGGACGAGCTTGATTTTGCAGGGCCACTGCGAAAGCTGACTTGTAACGGCGGAAGGTTTCACAGAGGGCAATTCTTCACGTTTTATTGTTTTTGACTGAGTGCCGGGGCAGCCGCAGGGGAGCTTTACGCCGAATTTCTGCATTTTTGCCTGTCTTACGGCTTCTTCGTTATATTCGGGTGCTTCTCTTTCTTCAAAGGTTATAGCATTCACGGGACAGCTTGGCAGGCAGTCTCCCAGTCCGTCACAATAATCTTCTCTTATGAGCTTTGCTTTACCGTTTACCATTGCTATCGCACCTTCATGACAGGCATCAGCACAAGCCCCGCAGCCGTTACATTTTTCTTCGTTTATTTTTATGATTTTTCTTATCATACATATTCTCCTTTATTCATCATTTTCGGGTTTATAGCGTATCTCATTTTTACATTCGCCGTTTTCAAAGAAGCTTACTAAATTTTCAATAGTGGTCTCTGCTATATTTTCAAGTGCTTCTTCTGTCAAAAAAGCCTGATGTGAGGTTACTATAACATTCGGCATTGAAATGAGTCTGGCTAAAGTATCGTCTTCTAAAATGTGCCCCGAATTATCCTCAAAGAAAAGATCACTTTCTTCTTCATAGACATCAAGACAGGCGGCTCCCACTTTTCGGGATTTGATTTCATTAAGCAGTGCTTCTGCATCCACTAACGCGCCTCTTGAAGTGTTTAAAATTACAACTCCCTTTTTGCAAACGGAAAGAGCTTTTTCATCAATTATATGGTGTGTTTCTTCTGTTAAAGGGCAGTGCAGTGAAATTATATCACTACGGGAGAATAATTCCTGAAGCTCTACATATTTTACTTTTTCACCGTCTTCAATTTCTTTTTGCGGGAATTTATCATAGGCTAAGACCTTCATGCCAAAGCCCTTGCAGATATCAATAAATACTTTTCCTATTTTTCCCGTTCCGATGACGCCCACTGTTTTTCCGTGAAGATCAAAGCCTGTAAATCCCGAAAGGCTGAAATTAAAATCTCTTGAGCGTATATAGGCCTTATGAATTCTTCTGATAGATGTAAGAAGAAGCGCCATTGTGTGTTCTGCAACGGCATAAGGGGAGTATGCGGGAACTCTTAAGATATGAATTTTGCCGTCAGCATGCTTTATATCAACGTTATTAAAGCCGGCACTACGAAGTGCTAAAACCTTTACTCCCAATTGCGTCAGATTGTCAATTACCTCGGCATTTACTGTATCATTAACAAAAGCACAGACAGCATCGCAGCCGCTTGCAAGAAAAACTGTGTCTTCATTTAATTTTGTTTCATAGTATTTTATATTTATGCCGTATTCACCGCTGTACTTATCGAAAGCAGGCTTATCATAGGGCTTTGTATCAAAAAATGCGATTTTCACTTAAAAACCTCCTTGTCTTTCTGTATTTAGTATAGTATAATCAACACAGAATATATGTTGAATTTTCAACAAAAGGAAGAAAAAATGAAAAAATATTTTGAAATTTTGCAAAAATGTCCTCTTTTTGAGGGAATAGAAGAAAAAGATTTATTGGCTCTACTTCATTGCTTAGGTGCAAAGACAGAAAAATTTGATAAAAAATATACTATTCTCACAGAAGGGAAGCCCTCAAAGTATATCGGAATAGTTCTCAACGGCTCAGCTCAGATAGTTCAGGTAGATTATTACGGAAACAGAAGCATTTTAAGTGTTGTGGAACCTTCACAGCTTTTTGCCGAGGCATTTGCTTGTGCAGAGGTTCAGTCACTTCCTGTTTCAGTTATAGCAAATGAGCCTTGCGAAATTATGCTTATTGACAGCAGGCGAATACTCTACAGCTGTGCCAATAACTGCGCTTTTCATCAGCAGATGATTTTTAATCTTATGAAAGACCTGGCACAAAAGACACTTTTGTTTCATCAGAAAATTGAAATTACATCAAAACGAAGTACAAGAGAAAAGCTTTTGGCATATTTAGGCTTTCAGGCAAAAAAGGAAGGAGCAAACAGCTTTACTGTTTCCTTTGACAGGCAAGAGCTTGCCGATTATCTTGAAGTAGACAGAAGCGGACTTTCTGCAGAAATTAGTAAGCTCCGAAAAGAGGGAATACTTGATTGCCGTAAAAACTATTTTGAATTGCTGTAAAAAACACCCGCCGAAAACTCGACGGGTGCTTCTGTTAATCAGATATTTTTTTGAGTTTGCTTCTTTTTCTCCAATACAGGTAAAACACCGTAGAGAGTGATACCTCCGATTACTATTACAAAGCCTATTAGTGCGAGAATACCGGGTTTTTCTCCTGTTACAAGAAAAACGGGAATAGGATTAAAAACGGGTTCAATGGTAAGAAGAAGAGAGGTTTCGATTTTATTTATTATCTGACAGCCTTTAGCATAAAATATGTTTGCAAGTCCGTATTGGAATATGCCCAGAACCAATACCCAGAAAATGATTTCAGGTGAAAACCCCATATTCTTATCAAAGAACATAAACGGAAGGCATACTATAAAGCTTATAATATTGCTGAGATACATAGCTTCAGATGAATCGGCTCTTTTGTCACTGAAGCCTATAATCTGTGCTGCAAAGGATATTCCTGCAAGTACTCCTAAGGTATTTCCAAGAAGCCTTGTGGGGTCCAGTTCATCTATAAAGGATAACAGACAGCCGCCGAAAACGAGAAGAACAATAAGAGTTTCCGAAAGCTTCGCTTTCCGTTTCTGAAAAATAACGGCATATAAAAATACAAAAATCGGAGCCATATACTGAAGTACAATAGCCGTTGCCGCAGTTGATAGCTTTATTGCCATCATGTAAAGTATTCCCGTACAGCTCATCATAACGGAACCGAAAAGGGTATATTTATTAAAATGAAGACTGAAGCTTTTTCTCCAGAGCCCGAGCATTATTATTCCGATTCCGCAGCGCGCAGCCATAATTGATATAGAGTTCCATGGAATAGACTTAACACAGACCCCTGCAAGTCCCCATAAAAGCGCTGTTCCGATTATGTAAAGGCGGCCTTTTGCAAAATCTTTTTTAGTAAGATTGTTTTCCATAATAATACCTCGCATTTTTACCGAGGCTATTCTAACAAAAACATATAAAAAAATCAACCTGCACAACGGAGATAAATATAATTTGTTTATAAATACATTGACAGTTCTGTTTTAATTTTGATAAAATAAATTTATAAATGTCAAAGGAGAAATTTTCTATGTTTACAAAAATTGTTATTTCCATTATGTCATTTGTTATTATGTTTGCTACAACATTCGGTCTTAAGTTTGTTGCTCCTATGGATGAAGCAGAAGAAATCAAGAATGTTATTATCATGATAGGTGACGGAATGGGCTTTAATCATCTTTATGCCACACAGGATAAATACGGTGTAGAGCTTCAGATGATAACACGGACCGAATATCACGGTGAATCAAAGACCCGTTCAGGCAGCTCTCTTGTTACTGATTCTGCCGCAGGTGCTACAGCTCTTGCAACAGGTCACCGCACAATAAACGGCTATGTCGGTGTTTATCCCACTGACCCTCTCAGTGTTATTGCAAATCCCTCTTCTATAACAGAGGTTGCAATGAAATACGGAAAAAGCACAGGTATTGTAACTTCAGATTCCATTATGGGTGCTACTCCCGCAGGATTTTCTGTTCATGTGCGTGACAGAGATTTAGCAGATAAAATCTTCGCTCAGCAGGTAGTTTCCGATATAGACCTCATCTGGGGTGCTGTAGCAGGTGAAGTAACAGAAGCTGAAGTAGTAGAAAACGGTAAGGTTTTTGTTGATAATCTTTCAGAGGTTCAGGCACTTGAGCCCGGTCAGAAGTCTATCGGTCAGTTCCACTCTGACACAATGTGGAGAGGTCTTGATAACGGCGATCAGCCCACTCTTTCCGAGCTTGCAGTTGAAGCTCTTGACCTTTTAAATGCTGATGAAGACGGTTTCTTCCTTATGCTTGAAGGCGCTCATATCGACAAGCGTTCACATGATCAGGACGGCAATGGCGCTATGGAAGCTGTTCTTGAATTTGATAAGGCTATAGGTAAGGTTCTTGATTTTGCAGAAGAAGACGGTAACACTCTTGTTATTATTACCGCAGACCACGAAACAGGCTTCGTTACAAAACAGAATGACGGTTCCTATAAATGGCTGATCGGCGGTCACTCAGGTGCAAATGTTCCTTGCTTTGTATACGGCTCTGACACATTTATTGAAGAAGGCGAAGCTATTGATAATATTGACATTCCCACAATGGCAGTTGCCTACATGACAAACAACGATCAGTATTTCCCCTGCCCCATAGTATATCTTGAACAAGAATAATTCTGCAAGTGGAGCAAAAATCCCCCTCTTTGACGCATGGTAAATTATTCAGGGTATCTACCACCGAATAAGTGGCAGATACCCTGAAATTATTTTTACGTCAAAGACGGAAATTTATGAGTAATTTCCCTGATTCTTGTGTGACGGCAGGGGTCATAAAGTGATTCACTGCAGTATGTGCCGCAGTTTTTTTCTAAGTGAGAGTATGGTCTTGCGTGGTATACCAAAAGCAATTCTCCGTTTTCATCAGTTACGAAGCTGTTATGTCCCGGACCCACTTCACCGACTAAATCACTTGTTGAAAGAACAGGGGAGGGGAGCTTTTTCCATGAATTGGGATCCATCAAATCGCTGTTTATGTCTGCTTCAAGTCTTCCTATGCAGTATTCTGCACCTGTTCCCGAAGCTGAGAAAAATACATATATTTTATTTTCAGTTTTAAGTACCGCTGCACCTTCATTTACCTTATGAATGACCTTTTCCCAGTCGTATTCCGGTTTTGTAAGAAGTATCGGTTTTGATTTTAATATCCACGGAGTATCTTCATATGTTTCAGCCATAAAAAGAGATGAAGCTCCCTCAATCTGTGCCCAGATGAGAAAGTGCTTCCCGCCGTGTTCAAAATATGTCATATCAAGAGAAAAGCAGCGGAAGGAAAGCTCATCGTTTTCGCTTCTTTTCACAACACCCATTTCTTCCCAATTATCGGTATACGGGTCTTTATCTTTACATCGAAGAACATATGGCTTTATATCCCATATGTTTTTATCTGTAGCCGCGGCAAAAAAGATGTACCAGGTGTTTTTTATATAATGAATTTCGGGTGCCCATATATGCCGTGACATTATGCCGTCTTTATGTGCGTGCCAGAGCGTTTTTTCCTCACTGTCCGCGAGTCCTTTAACGGTTTTGCTTCTTCTTAAAATTATTCTGTCATATCCGTGAAGAGCATCGCCCACGGCAGGGTATGATGCAGTAAAATAGTATAAACCGTCAGGTCCTTTTGTAATAAAAGGGTCTGCTCTTTCATATATAAAGGGATTTTTATATTCGTTCATATTTTTATCTCCTAAAAAGTATATTCTGATTATACATTTTCAGTAAATAAAGAGTCAATTAAAAATAATAAAAAACAGTAGCATTATCTGATTTTTTGTTGTATAATAACAAAATACCGAAAGGGGAGTTGTTTTCGATGAAAATTATAATTGTCGGATGCGGAAAAATAGGAACGGCTCTTGTTGACAGCCTTGTTTCCGAAGAACACGATATAGTTGTTATTGACAGCGACAGAAAAGTCCTGGAAGAAATAAATAATATATATGATGTTATGTGTGTTTGCGGTAACGGTGCAGATTCTGATGTCCTCGAAGAAGCAGACGCAAATAAGGCAGACCTTTTCATTGCAGTAACAAATTCGGACGAGCTTAATATGCTCAGTTGTTTTTTTGCGAAAAAAATGGGTGCTGAGCATACGGTTGCAAGAATCAGAAAAACTGACTATAACGATAAGTCGCTTACTTTTATGAAGCAAACGCTTTCTCTTTCCATGCCCATAAATCCCGAATACAGAGCTGCGAAGGAATTTTATAATATTCTGAAAATGCCCTCTGCTGTTAAAATTGAAACATTTTCAAGCGGCAACTTTGAAATGATAGAGCTGAAATTAAAGCAGGACAGTCCGCTTCACGGAATGACACTAAGTGAAATGAGAGGAAAGTTCAAGGCAAATTTCCTTATTTGTGCTGTTCAGCGTGACGGTAAGGTGTTTATTCCTTCGGGTAATTTTACACTTCAGGGCGGAGATAAAATAGGTCTTACTGCAAATCAGACAGAAATTCTGAAGCTTCTTAAGGAACTCAATCTGATACAGAAGCAGACGAAAAATGTTATGATACTCGGCGGCAGCAGAATTTCATATTATCTTGCAAAAAGACTTCTTAATGCGGGTAATAATGTTAAAATAATAGAACAAAACCTTGAAAGATGCGAGGAGATAAGTGAGCTTCTGCCCTCTGTTTCAATGATCCATGCAGACGGCACACAGCAGGAGGTCCTGCTTGAAGAAGGAATTGAAAGAACCGATGCTTTTGTTGCTCTTACGGGTATTGACGAGGAAAATATACTTATTTCCTATTTCGCACAAAGAAAAGGTGTTCCGAAGGTAATTTCAAAGGTAAACCGTGAAGAATTGGCACAGATTGCAGATGACATGGGACTTGACTGTGTTATCTCTCCGAAAAAACTGATCGCCAACATGCTCACAAGATATGCGAGAGCTCTTGAAAATTCTATGGGCAGTAAGGTAGAAACACTTTATAAGCTTATGGATTCCAATATTGAAGCGCTTGAATTTACAGTAAGCCCTGATTTTGCGGGAGTACAGACCCCTCTGAAGGAATTGTCGCTTAAATCGCAGATACTTATTGCAGGTATTATAAGAGGCAGAACAGCTATTATTCCTGCAGGTGATGATGTTATTCTCCCCGGAGATAAGGTAATAATCATTGCAGGACAGAAGAAATTGCAGGATCTTTCCGATATTATGAAATAAGGACAAGGGTAGTTTTCAATGAATAAAAAAATGGTTTTGAGCACATTGGGAAAAATCATATGGGTAGAAGCAGCGCTTTTACTTCTGCCGCTTATAGTGTGCCTTATTTACCGTAATGATTCAGTATATTCATTTCTCATAACAATTGCAGTTGCGGTTGTTATTGCTTTTCCGCTTACATTTTTCTGTAAAACAGAAAATAAGCTCATTTACTCAAAAGAAGGCTTTGTTATAGTGTCCCTTGCTTGGATAATAATGTCTGTTATAGGCTGTCTTCCTTTTGTTATATCGGGTGAAATACCGTCTTTTATTGATGCTTTTTTTGAAACAGTCAGCGGAATTACAACAACGGGTGCATCTATTCTTAAAGATGTTGAAGCATTAAGCGAAGGAATAGCCTTCTGGAGAAGCTTTACTCACTGGATAGGCGGTATGGGTGTTCTGGTGTTTGTTATGGCACTGTCGACAGGGCTTCCTGACCGATCGATACATATTATGCGTGCCGAAATGCCCGGTCCCATTGTTGATAAGCTTGTTCCCAAAGCCCGTGAAACCGCAAAAATTCTTTATCTTATATATATCGGAATGACACTTGCAGAAATAATAATTCTTGCCTTGTGTAAAATGCCTCTTTTTGAGGCTGTTGTTCATACCTTCGGTACTGCGGGTACGGGCGGCTTCGGTGTAAAAGCAGACTCGATTGCAGGCTATTCACCTCTTATTCAGTGGGTGATAACAGTATTTATGTTCCTGTTTGGAATTAACTTCAATCTTTATTATTTGTTGCTGTTAAAGAGAGTGAAATCAGTGCTTAAAAGCTCCGAATTATGGGTATATGCAGGTGTTGGAATAGTTTCATGTGTTGCAATTACATTTAATATTATGGGCATGTATGACAGCTTTTCAGATGCTTTGAGAGCCTCCGCTTTTCAGATCTCATCAATAATGACCACCACAGGTTATGCTACGGCAGACTTTAATCTCTGGCCGGGATTTTCAAAAACGCTTCTTCTTGTATTGATGCTAATGGGCGCGTGTGCCGGCTCAACTGCAGGCGGACTGAAGGTTTCGAGAGTTATTATTCTTATAAAAGGAATGAGAAGAGAGCTTACAAGACTTCTTCATCCCAGAAGTGTAAAGACATTGAAGCTTGAAGGAAAGCGCATTGATGAGCAGACTTTATCAAGCACAGCTTCATATCTTACCGTATATGCTGCAAGTCTTGTTGTAATCTTTTTGCTATTGAGCTTTGATAAGTTTGATATTGAAACAAATATAAGCGCTGCGGTTGCATGTTTCAATAATATAGGTCCGGGGCTTGGTGTTGTAGGTCCTGTGGGTAACTATGCCGATTATTCTGTATTTTCAAAAATCGTGCTTTCAGCTGCAATGCTTTTAGGCAGACTTGAAATATTCCCGTTGCTTCTGTGTTTTTCTCTCGGAACATGGACAAAAAAATAACAGGAAAATCTTATTTTTCTATTGACAAAAACTTATAATTACTATATAATACATCAAGCAGTGTGCGATACGCACACCTTGGTATGGTGGGTATAGCTCAGTTGGTTAGAGCGCCAGGTTGTGGCCCTGGAGGCCATCGGTTCGAATCCGATTATCCACCCCATTTTTAATCGCAAAGTCAATAGATTTTGCGATTTTTTTTAACAAGTTTAATATTGGGGAGTCGTCAAGCGGTAAGACACAGCACTTTGACTGCTGCATCCGTGGGTTCGAATCCCGCCTCCCCAGCCAGAAAAAACGACAGGTTTCGACCTGTCGTTTTTTCAACGAAATAAATCCCTTGCGGGATTTGTGAAATACGCTTACGCGTGTGAAATATTGCTTCGCAATGTGAAATGCCTGCGGGCGTGGGTGGATTTATTTCATTTCACTTTCTGCGGTAGCAGAAAATTTCACAATGACCGTAGGTCATTATTTCACATTTGCCGTAAGGCAAATATTTCACTATCCTCGCGAGTTCAGTTTTATATAGAACAGACCGGTATTTTACACTACTCTTTCAGTAAAAAGACAAGCATAAATATTGATTTTTGCTTATATTAATGATAATCTGTAATAAACAGTTTTTTTTCAATCGGAGGTATATATGAATAAGCCCTTTGAATATTTAACGAATTTACAAAAAATTTTAGAAAATATTATTGCCTGTCAGCTTTCTGCTATTGAGGAAAGTTCAAAAGTTTTTGCTCATGCACTCGAAAACGGAAATAATATCTTTCTTTTCGGAACAGGCCATTCACATATGCTTGCTGAAGAGCTTTTTTACAGAGCAGGCGGACTTGTAAAGCTTCAGCCTGTGCTTGAAACGGCACTTATGCTTCATGAATCTGCATCAAAAAGCACCGAAATTGAAAGACTTGAGGGTTATGCAAAAATACTTTTTGATACTTATTCCATGAAAGAAAACGATGTTATAGTAATAATTTCAAATTCAGGCAGAAACGGTACACCCGTTGATATGGCACAAATAGCCTCAGAAAACGGACTCAAGGTTATTGCACTTACTAATCTTAATCATTCAAAATCGAGTCCCTCAAGACATAAAAGCGGCAAAAAGCTTTATGAGTTTGCGGATATTGTTCTTGATAATATGGGATGTGTCGGAGATGCCAGTGTCAGCTTTGAAGAAATAGGAAGAAATGCCTGTCCCACATCAACTGCTGTAGGTGCAGCGATACTCAATGCTGTTGTTGCAGGCTGTATCGAAAAAATGCTTTCTGACGGAGTTATTCCCGAAGTCTTTTCAAGCAGTAATGTTGACGGCGGAGATATTATAAATGCCGCATTCATAAATAAGTATAAAGGTATTATAAAGTCGCTGTAAAACTACAGGAGAACAAAATGGATAACAGAGAATGGTTTAAGAATGCGGGCTTTGGCATGATGGCTCATTGGGGGCTGTATTCGCTGTTGGGCGGTGAGTGGAAAAACCGCCGAGTAAACGATTATGCGGAGTGGATACAAAGCTTTATGCCGATACATAACAGTGAATATTCAAAGCTCGCAGAAATATTTAATCCTATTTATTTCAATGCGGATGAATGGATACGACTTGCAAAGGATTGCGGAATGAAATATTTCGTTTTTACTTCAAAGCACCATGACGGCTTCGCTATGTTTGAGTCGGAAGTTGATAAGTTTAATGTTGTTGATGCAACGCCTTTCGGACGGGATATTGTTGCAGAGCTTGGTGAAGCATGCTACAAATACGGACTTAAATTCGGTCTTTATTATTCTCAGGAGCTTGACTGGCATCATGAGCATGGCGGCGGATATGATAAATTTTCAGGTTGTTCGGGAGTGTCATGGGATAACAGCTGGGATTTTCCCGACAGAAGCAAAAAGGATTTTTCGATATGCTTTGAAGAAAAAATAAAACCGCAGGTAAAGGAAATACTTACTCGCTACGGAGAACTGTGTCTTATCTGGTTCGATGTTCCTCATACCATAACAAAAGAGCAAAGCCTTGAATTAAATGCCCTCGTAAAGCATTATCAGCCCGATTGTCTTATCAATTCGAGAATCGGTAACGGTGCATATGACTATGTTTCACTCGGAGATAACGAATATCCGACCGAATTCAAGCCGACAGAAAATTCCGATCCTAACAGCCTTGACGGAATGAAATATTCTCCCTACGGTCTTTATGAGACCGCAGGCACTCTTAACAGCTCATGGGGATATAAGTATTATGACGGGAATTGGATAAGCCCCGAGGAAATAGTTTCCCGAAGACAACAGCTTAACAGCTTAGGTATAAATTATCTTTTGAATGTAGGTCCCGATGGTTTGGGAAGAATTCCGTCTTTTTCCGTAGAAGCACTAAAAAAATCTACAGAAATATATTGGGAAAGATGTTCATAAATCACCGTCTTTGACGCACGGGTAAAATAATAAGGGGAATGTGCCACCTAAGAACTAATTCTTTTCAGCTTGGTTTTCTGCATCAAAGATAGTTTGTTGTGCTTTGTTTTCGGCTTTTCGCAGTACCAATGTACGGCTTGCCAAAGCCGAAAACAACAAATACGGCAATTTCTGAACACTTTCCCGTGCAGAGAATTTACTTTCTGCTGACCTTATTAAGTTAGTTTTACCAGACCGAAAAGGGAACTGTTACTGATTATTGATAAATAGTTTTGAGCAAATTTAATTTTTATAAAAATATTACAGTTTATAAACAAAAAAATCGGAGGTTTTTTTATGAAAAATGTTTCCTGTGCAATTTACGGTGCCGGCTCTCTCGGCACGGTTCTCGGTGCTTATATTACAAAAAACGGCGGCAAAATAGATCTTATCAACAGAAATAAAGCTCATGTAGCCGCTCTTAACGAAAAGGGTGCAATAATTACAGGAACTGTTGATATGACAGTACCCGTAACTGCATTTACACCCGATGAAATGACAAAAAAATATGATGTCATTTTTCTTATGACAAAACAGCTTTATAATAAAGAAGTTGTTACCATGCTCAAGGACTTTCTGACAGAAAACGGTGTTATCGTAACACTTCAGAACGGTATTCCTGAGCCCGGTATCGCAGAAATAGTAGGTGAAGAGCACACAATGGGTTGTACCGTTGAGTGGGGTGCCGCTCTTACTGCTCCCGGTGTATGCACTCTTACAAGCGAACCCGACAGTCTTTCTTTCCACATGGGTAAAATGAAGGGTATTACAGACGAACAGTTTAACACAGTTAAAGAAATACTTGAGCTTATGTGTCCCGTTCATGAAGAAAAGAATCTTATCGGTGCCCGTTGGTCAAAGCTTCTTATAAATGCAACCTTTTCGGGACTCGGAACAGTTGTCGGCGGTGTTTTCGGTGATGTATCAGAAAACAAAGATGCAAAAAAGATTGCTGTCCGCTGTATGAAGGAATGTATTGATGTCGGCCATGCTGCAGGTGCCGAATTTGTACCTGTGCAGGGTAAGGATATCACAAAGCTTTTCTATTATACTAATGCCTTCAAACGCACCTTTGCACAGCTTCTTCTTCCCATTGCAATGAAAAAACACAGAGCTATTGAGCCCTCAATGCTTCAGGATATCAAAAACGGTAAGCCCTGTGAAGTTGATGCAATAAACGGTGTTGTTTGCGAATGGGGCAGAAAATGCGGAGTTCCAACTCCCATTAACGACAGAATAGTTGAAATAATCAAAAAAGAACAAGAAGGCAAATTAAAGTGTGTAGCCTCCAATATAATTTATTTTGACGATCTTCTTTAATTTATCGGTGGCATTATGAAACACAGAATAAGATGGTTAGTGTTGATAGGTGTTGATATTGTTCTTATTGCAATTGCAATAATTATTGCTGAACTTTTTTATCCCACATTCGGTCAACTATACGGAAGCCGTTATGTAGGATATGAACTTACTTTTCTCCTTGCAGTTGTGCTTTTCTTATTTCACGCTTTTTTCGGTATTCATAAGGTAGAGCTTTCTGATTCGTCAATGAAATTAACAGGATTTCAAATACAAGCAGTAGGAAAAGATTTGCACAAAAAAACGATTGTTATACCTTATAAAGATGTCTATCAGATAAAAGCTGTCAGTCTGCCCTTATTTGGAGTTATAAGAATTAAACTGAAATCAAACCATTTCAGAAAAGAATTTTCTTTTTCTTGCCTTTACACCAAACACAAAAAATTGTTTGAGACATTGTGCCAAAATGTAAGACATTCAAATCCTAATGCACTTATTGATGAAAAACTTAACATTTTTATTGATACATAAAACATATAAATGTTGCAGCAAGCGTTCTTGTTGCAGCATTTTTTTTCTTTCATATAATATTATAAAAAAAATAATGATTTATGTTGCAGTTATATTTATTTTGAGTTAAAATAAACATTAGATTTATTTAGGAGAATTAATTTATGATATATCAGAACATTTTAGATGCTATAGGACACACTCCTATAGTACAGTTAAATCACATGGTGCCGGAAAACTGCGCTCGTGTGTTGGTAAAATATGAAGGTCTTAATGTAGGCGGTTCAATTAAAACAAGAGTTGCTTACAATATGATAAAGGATGCCGAAAAAAGCGGCAGAATTAATAAAGACAGCATTATAGTAGAACCTACCTCGGGAAATCAGGGGATAGGGTTGGCACTCGTGGGAGCTGTTCTCGGATATAAAGTAAGAATAATCATGCCCGACTCTGTGAGCATTGAAAGAAAAAAGCTTATGCGACATTACGGTGCCCAAGTCGTACTTATCCATGATGAGGGAAATATCGGAGATGCAATTGCAAAATGCCTTGAAACAGCCTTGCAGATGCAAAAAGACGATCCCAATGTATTTGTTCCCCAGCAGTTTGAAAATCCCGCAAATCCCATGATACACAGACATCAGACAGGACTTGAAATTCTTGAACAGGTAGGCGGTCCCATTGACGGATTTTGTTCGGGAATTGGGACGGGCGGTACGATAACAGGTATCGGAGAAACTCTTAAAGCCTTAAATCCCGATATGACAATATGGGCAGTTGAACCCGAAAATGCCGCAATCCTTGCAGGCGGAACCGTCAGTGCACACATACAGATGGGTATCGGCGATGGACTTATCCCCGAAATTCTCAATACCGAAATTTATGAAGATATATACATAGTTTCCGACGAAGAAGCATTAAGAACAGCAAAGGACCTTGCTTCAAAAGAAGGGCTTATGTGCGGAATATCTTCGGGGACGAATGTTGCCGCTGCCATAAAACTCGCCCAAAAGCTCGGACCGGGAAAAACCGTTGTAACTGTGCTTCCTGATACCGCTGAAAGATATTTCTCAACCCCGCTTTTTAATGAAGAATAATCTATTATTGACAAGTGTGTTATTAAATTATATATTGATATTAATAAAACTTTTCAGGAGATGTAATAATGAAAAAAGGAACAAAAATTGCGATTGCGGTCATATCTGTTTTACTTGTAGTAATAGTAGCGGCTCTTGCTGTTTTTCAGGGAGAGCTTCGCACAATGCTTTCAGTTAAGGAATTAGACGATACAGGTATTTATGAAATCAATTATGCAGCGGACTATAAGCTTGATGAGCTTTTAGCTTCGGGCGGTGCGGCAACTGAAGAAGAGCTCGTTCAGTATATCTTAAAGGTTATGCTCAAAGGTCTTCCCATAGACGTTCCCTATGAAATACCGAATCTTGCCTGCTCTACATTTATTGCTGAAACTCCCGAGGGCGGATATATATTCGGCAGAAATCTTGACAATCAGACAACTGACCTTGCTGTTATAAAAACTGAACCCAAGGACGGCTATAAATCCGTTTCAGTCGTAAATTTAAGCTTCTTAGGCTACAATGAAAGCTTTACTCCCGATAAAATTTTAGACAGAATAAATACTCTTGCAACGGCTTATTTTCCGCTTGACGGTGTAAATGAAAAGGGTCTTGCCGTAGGTGTTTTACAGCTTCAGGCGCCTGCTACCGCACAGGATAACGGAAAAACCGATGTCGGCACAACACTTGCCATAAGAGCACTCCTTGATAACTGTGCAACAGTCGATGAAGCTGTTGAAATGCTTCGCTCTTTTGATATGCACGCAGCTGCAAAGGGCTGTTATCATTTACAGATTGCAGATGCAACAGGCAACAGTATTGTAGTATCATATGTTAATAATGAAATGGTAATCACAGAGAAAGAGAACGGTATTCTTGCAGCAACCAATTTCTATCTTCACGATGTACCTTTCGAGTATGAAAAACAGGGACTTGACCGTTATGAGATACTTATTAATACACTTACCGAAAAGAATGCAGTTTTAAGTGCCGAAGAGGGAATGGGGCTTCTTCATGATGCAAGAATAGTCGGCACCGATCCCGATGAAAAAGGCAGAGTATATTCAACTCAGTGGTCTGCAATTTATGATTTAAGCAATCCCACACTTAATCTTTGTGCAGATATGGACTACGAAAATGTACATACCTATCCCGTAAACTAACAAAAAAGATGCTCAACAGCGGCCTTCATATTGATGACAAACCCTCGTTTCATCTTGATTCGAGGGTAATTTTTTTAATTATACCGTTTTTGCTTTTTTTACAAGAAAACGGCTTCGCCGAAGCCTTACGGCGACCGTTTTCGAATGGTCCATCTCCGAGGAAAGCTTGCTTTCCGTTCGGAGGGACATAAAATCTTTTTACTTTATAGGAAGGAATTTCCTATAAAGTAAAAAAACAAAGCCCATTCCTGCTGGAATGAACTTTGTAAACAGATTGCGGGGAGATTACTGATCTTCACTGATTGCCGAAGCTACTTCTTCTATCAGATCGTCAACAAAATCTGCTATGTGTTTGTCTATTGGAGGATCAAAAGCGTTTTTGTGCTGCCATATTTTAAGGAAATAATCAAAGCCGGAAGGCGGAGTTGTATTTTCAATAAAAATCGGTTTTATTTTCATTTCACTATCTTCAAAAGCAGTCTGCAATTCTGTTTGAACTTGTCGTGAACTCATAGAATTTTTGCTGAGTATTATTGCAAAATAATCCGATTCTGCAAGACCTGCCATTATTTCTTCCGGGTATTGCTCTTTGACTTTATTGGGAGCAAACCAGGTCTTTATTCCTTTCTGTGTTAATTCAGAATGGAGTTTTTGTGCGATCTCCTCATCCTTTGATGAATAGCTAATAAAAACTTGCGTTTCAGCTAATTTACGGTCTTTTTTCCACAACAGAGATATATTTCTCAGATAGCTTGCAATATATTCTGCCTTACGGGGGCTTCTTTCAATAAATACTATTCTCTTTACCTTAGGATTTGTCTTGAGAAACATTTTACACTCGTAAACTACCGGGGCAATTATAGAGGAGGCATCACCGTTCTGATTTCCCGTTCCTATAAAGGGCAAAGCAATGGTTTTCATATCTAAATCATAGGACTGAGCAATGCTGAGCATACTGAAATAGGATTTCAGTGAATACAGAAGCTTATAATCATTGATAACCCATTGATTTTCACTGTCATAATAATATTCAAACTCAACACAGCCGATATGCTTTATGCCCTTACTGTTCCTGTTTATGCGTTGAGACAGCCATACGTTACACAGATTTCTGAGGTCAATAAGCGGTGAAGAGGATAATGCTTGCACACTTATGCCTTCTTCCTGAAGAGATTCTATCAATGAACGAGAAGTTGGCATATATGCTCTGTGACTCGCGGACACAGTCAGTACATCGATTTCCTCATCAAAATCCATAATATCGCAGTTATAGACTTCTATTGATTTTTTACCGAAAACAGTATCTATCGGCACAGAATATATATTTTTCATAGCTTTTCTCCTGACCGGTTATATATTATTATTATAATAGTATATAATCTGAGAAATTGCAATAATAGAAATCTCAAGAGGTCAAGAGAGTGATAAAGTTCTTTCTTTTTTTATTTTTATTAATATAAACAAAATTCAGCTATTTTTACAGTTTTTCTAAAATACCCTTTAAGACGGGTTCTATGACCTTTGCCATGCGGTGAAAGCCGAGGTCATTCGGATGAGTGGTGTCTGTTGTGCAGAATTCTCTTTCATCTTCTCCGAAAAAGCTTTTACCGTCAATAAAATAAACGTTTTTATCACCCGATTTTTTTGCATTTTCATATGTTGTTTTTATAATTTCTATTCTTCTGTCGGCTTCGGGCATATGCTCATAATTGGGTGCCGTCATAAAAATAACGGGAAGAAATGGCTTCTTTTCTCTTATAAGCTTAAAAAATCTTTCGTGGGTATTTTCGAGAAATTCTGCAGTCGGAGCATTATGGTCATAGTCATACACGAGAACCGACGGGTCAAGGGAGCATATATATTCACCTATTTCAAGCTGTCCGCGGCAGCTTCCCGAAAGGCCGAAATTATAATATTCAAAATCAAGCCACCGCGATAAAAGTGCCGTATATGCGTTTGTAACAAGTGCTGCATGACCGCCTTCTGTAATGGAAGAGCCGAAAAAGATAACAGGCTTTTCATATTTATAGGGGGTGGGGGCATAAATTTCAGCACCGTCATCAAGTGTAATTATAATGTTTTCAACTATTTCATTTCTCGGAAAAAATATCATAATATCTTCCGTGTCTTTAGATTTTGTAAAGGAAATATCTCCTGTCATATCATTAAAGCCGGGAACGGCAAGTCCCTTATAGGTAAGACTTTCACCTCTACCCGTATATACGGCGGCAGATGAGCAGGAAAATTTTGACATTCCCGCATCATGCTCGAGAGTTTTTAATTTCATTTCAATTTTAATATTTTCTGAATTTGTTCTGAAAGCGGCTCTTGCCCCCGTAGTTCTCGTCATAAGATGTTCCAACAGAGTATTTTCAGGATAAGTCAATTTTTTTCTTAAATCCTCGGGAAATCTCTCTAATTTTTTGTTCTTCTCAAAATTCGGGACACCGTATACCTTTATGGGACTCTCAAAAATGCTTAATTTCATATTTTGCACCTTTATGTATTTTTCTATCAGTTTATCACATAATTTTCAATAATTCTATGGTTAAATTAGATAAGCGAAAGCCGTTATTTTTGATTATTCTTCCAAAGTTGTGTTTTACTATTGTAAACATATTTTTATGGTGATAAAATTAATTTATTAAATTTACGAGGGGCGGCACATCAATGAGTAAAAAATATGATGTTATAATTATCGGTGCCGGAAACGGCGGTCTTGCAGCGGCAGCAGATTGTGCCAGAGCAGGTCTTTCAACACTTTTGCTTGAAAGACATAACATTCCGGGCGGTTCTGCTTCTTCTTTTGTAAGGGGAAGATTTGAATTTGAACCATCACTGCACGAACTTGCAGGTATCGGCACACCCGAAGAGGTGGGCTCTATTGAAGCGATGTTCACTCGCTGGGGCGCAGATGTTGACTGGAAAAAGCATAATTCCACATTCCGTCTTATTGTTCCCGCAAAGAAAGGCGATAAGGATACATTTATCAATGAAAACGGTGTTGAGGTCACGGTAGATGCCCGTATGCCCGTGGGATTCGAAAACTTTGCAAGAAAGCTCGAGGAAATAGTTCCCGGCTCTTATGAAAGCTGTATGAAGGCATTTGATCTTTCAGAGAGATTGTTCAAGGCTTTTGACGCTCTTGATAATCCTGCGAAGCTGCCTTTCTCAATAAAAGATCTTCCCGATATTATGCGTATGGCTTCTCACACACTCAAAGAGGGTCTTGACGAGCTCGGAATGCCTAAAAAAGCACAGGATATTTTTAACACTTATTGGTGTTATATGGGCTCGCCGGCTTCAACCTTTGACTTTTTATATTATATGACGGTGCTTCACAGCTATGTTAAGAGCGGTACGGGAATACCGACACTTCGAAGCCACGAAATGAGCCTTGCCATTGATAAGGTTATAAGAGATAACGGCGGAGATATATGGTACAACTCAGAAGTCACAAAGGTGATTATGAAAAACGGAAAACCTGCAGGTGTTGTAATCAACGGCGAAAAAGAGGTTTACGGAAAATACTTTATATGTAATTCTTATCCTGCGGTGGTTTTCAGAGATCTGTTTAAGGAAACGGAAATTCCCAAGCAACAGCTTAAAATGCTCAATGCAAGAAAAACCGCTGTTACACTCACAACGGTGTATCTCGGCATGAATAAAACTAAAGAAGAGCTCGGTATTACTGATTATTCGGTATTTATTGCTCCCGACTCCGATTCCGATAAGCAGTATGCACTTACCAAGGATTTCTTCAGCGGTTACTGTATCATCAACTGCCTGAATGAGATAATTCCCGATTGCACACCCGAGGGCACCTGTCAGTTATTCTTAACAACAATGACTCACGGCGATGTTATGAAGGATATAAAGCCCGAGGATTATAAGAAATTCAAAACAAAAGTAGCAAAAGATATGATAGAAACCTGCGAAAAGGCTCTTAATATCTCCATTACACCCTATATAGAAGAAATTGAGATTGCTCTGCCTCCCACCTTCAGCCGTTATCTTAACACGCCTTGGGGAACGCCATACGGCTATATGCTCGAAAAATGGGACAGCATGATTCCGAGAACCGCGCAGTATATTAAGGATCAGCCTTTTGAAAACTTCCTTTTCTGCGGTGCAACACAGGAAAGAGGCGACGGCTACGGCTGTGCTTATTATTCGGGTGAAAAAGCCGCAGGAATAGCAATAAAGGCATTAAAGGAGGGCAAATAAAATGGCAAGTAAATTAAAATCACTTAAAGCAACAAAATTTATATCCCTTCTCAAAAACCGTCAGAATACTTTCAATAATGCAATGGCTCGTCTTCCCGAAACTCCCGACAATGCTACAGCCATTGCCCGTGCTCTTCATCCTAAAAAGCAGTTTGTTAAGGTTGCAGAAATAATAGAAAGAGCAGATGACTGTAAAAGCTTTGTTTTAGTGCCAAACGCCGCAAAAGGCACAAAGGAGCTCGCTTATTTTTCTGCAGGTAAATATCTTACCGTTTTCGCAGATATCGACGGGATGAAAATAACAAGAGCATATTCGATTTCCTCTTCACCAAAGGACGCATTAAACGGCAAATATATGCTCACCGTAAAGCTTGTAGAAGGCGGAATAATGTCAAGATACATTCTTGATAATTGGACAGTCGGCACAGAGGTAGAAGTTTCTGCTCCCGAAGGACATTTTGAATATCAGCCTTTAAGAGATGCTCAGAAAGTGATCTGTCTTGCAGGCGGCAGCGGTATCACTCCGTTTATTTCAATGGCAAATGCAATTCTCGACGGTGATGAGGATTTTGACATGACCTTAATCTACGGCAGCCGTAACAAGGACTCAATACTTTTTTACGATGAGCTTGAAGAGATAAAGAAAACAGGTAAAATTAAGGTTATCCATGCTTTAAGCGATGAGGAGAATTGCGGTGACGGCTTTGAAAAAGGCTTTATTACTGCAGAGCTTATAAAAAAATATGCCCCCGAAAATGAGGCATATTCCGTATTCATCTGCGGCCCGCAGGCAATGTATGAATTTGTGGATAAGGAGCTCGAAAAGCTCGGACTTCCGAAAAAATATGTCCGTCATGAGATGTTCGGTGAATTCCACAACCCGAAAACTCAAGAGGATTACCCGACAGACATTCCCGATACGGTTTCAATTACCGTTACTGTCAAGGACGAAACAAAAACAGTCACAGGCTCAACTAACGATTCTGTTTTACAGATACTTGAAAAGAACGGTATTTCGGCACCCTCACGTTGCAGAAGCGGTGAATGCGGCTTCTGTCATTCGCATCTTATTTCAGGAAAGGTTTATGTCCCCGAACACCTTGAATACAGAAGACTTGCGGATCATAAATTCAATTGCATACATCTGTGCTGTTCTTTCCCGCTTACAGATCTTGTTATCAATGTTCCACCTGCAAAATAACATAAAGGCCGCCACACTTAAAAAAGTAAGGCGGATCTTTTTTGTCGAACAGTGATTATACAGCACCTGCTTTTTTCTGGTATTAAGCACACAAAATACCTTTTGTTCACAATTTACTAATAATTTAGGTGTAAAATATATCGGTACGCAGTTTAATATATTGATTTAAAGGAGAGATTTCAATGAAAAAAATACTTTGTTTGATTCTCACAATTGTAATTACTTTGAGTTGTTTGTGTTCTATGCCCTTTTCAGCCGGCATAACGGCTACTGCTAAAAGCTTTGAAACCGAAAACGGTGTTCAGGTTGAAATGGCACCATTCCTTTACAAATCAACTCTTTATCAGATGGAATTCCCGAGTCATCAGTCTTATGACATCAAAGAAAAAAGCGTTGTCGGCGATTATGCCATATCCCGTGAGCTCAACGACCTCTCCTATACCTTTGTCTTTCCTGCCGGAACTACAAAAATAGAATGTCTTGTATCTCTCACAGGTGAAACCGATTGGCGAGGTTTTTCTGTTAACGACACAAAAAACCCTAATTATTGGGAAAAAGACGAGGACGGCAATATTGACTATAGTAAGCCTCTGACCTTTAAGCGCAACGAAATAACCGCTGAACAAGATGAATACGGTGTTTTATACAGAGATTATCTGAAGGACAAAGATGTTCAGGGTTTCAGAGATTACAACAAGATTTATTGGAAACTCAACTACATATGTGGTGGAGAAGCATTTACAGAATGTTTTGATATAAAAGTTTACGATTACGATGAGGCCGAAAAGTACACTCTCAAAACAGTTAATTTCAATGTTGCGGGGCTGCCGTTTGCAGCTTTTACCGGTGAAAATGTGGCTGCTAACCAGAAGGCTGCCGGTAAATATCTTTCCGGGAACGATTTTGATATAGTTGCCGTTCAGGAGGATTTCGGATATCACAAGAGTCTTCTTGAGAGTATGAGCGGTTTTAATTATCTGACAAACCACACGGGCAGTATTCCCGGCGGAGACGGGCTTAATATATTTACAAAAAATATGCCCGTATATAATGAAACAAGAGTTGCATGGAACGAAGCCTACGGTATTCTTTCAGACGGCTCCGATGAACTCACTCCGAAGGGCTTTGTCTACACAGTTATTGATATCGGTAACGGTATTTATGTAGATTTTTATAATTTACACGCAGATGCTTACGCCGGGGCTGGTTCAGTTGCCGCAAGAACAAGTCAGTACAAACAGCTTGCCGAATTTATAAAAGCACGCTCTGCTGAGAATGACAGACCTGTAATTGTAACAGGTGATTTCAACAACCATATACATACTCACGAAGATGACGGTGCACTTTATAAAACCCTTTATCTTGAGTGCGGACTGAAGGATGCCTGGATAGAATATCACAACAACGGTGATTATTTCAATATGTATAACTGGCACATAACAGGTCTTCCTGCCTGGGGCAATTGGGACTCAGTTGAAAGATTTATGTACAAATCCGGCGGCGGTGTCGATATTGTTGTAAGTGATTTCAGATATATTGAAGTTACTGATGATAACGAAAAAGTAATATCCGACCATTCCGCAGCAGAATGTGATTTTACATTCATAAAAACCACAGACTTTATTGAAAACACTCAGGAACTTGAGATTGTTAAAGCCTCCGGAAATGATTTTTTGCATCGCATTATGTGGTTTTTTAAGGCTTTAATTATGGTTCTTTCAGATCTTGGCAATCTTCCTGAATTACTGAAAGATCTCGCATAACGGCAAAAAACTATATAAAACAAATATAATAACGCCATCCTTGAAACAATAGTTTCAGGGATGGCGTTTTCTTTAGGTTTTAAGCTTAATAATGAGTTACTCCGCAATCACATACAGAATTCAGAATGTTTATTTAATTTGATAAATTGAAATTTACCTTATGCGTTATCGAGTACTTTTTCTACAATTTCTATTTCCCCGATTTTATCACCGCTTACATACTCACCGTTTTGGTAATAAAGCTCTGAATTGATATTTACTGCAGCTTTGTCAGGGACATATAAAACAGCCTTCATACCTTGCGGGAGTGTAAGGTCGATATTGTAATTCTCAGAAGTCTTTTCATACTTCAGAGAGATTAACCCTTTTACGCTCGGAACGGTACAGCTAAGATGATCGGACAGCGTGTATTGAGGCTCGATTTTAACCTTTTCATAGCCGGCTTCCAAGGGAGCGATACCCGCAATGTGCTTACTCATAATAACCAAAGGACCGCCGCTCCATGCGTGATTCTTAGTGCCTCGCCATGAGTCCCAGAATTCCCAGAGAGTGGAGTAATCTTCACTCATCATACCCTCATATCTGTCTTTAATTCTGTCAGATGCCGCTTCATATTTTCCCATTTTGCAAAGAGCTTCAAGAACATAGTATTCCATATACGGGCTTGAATTTTTAGTGGTCAGGAGTACATTCAAAATAGTATCATGCTGCTCTTCTCCCGCAAGTCCCGACAAAACTGCAAGGGCATTGGCTCTGTCGTCGGGCTTTCTCACGTCTTCACTTTTGAAGCCTTCCGCTGTCCAAAGAGTCTTATAGCCCTCTTCGATAATTCTCTTTCTTTCAGTAATAAATGAAATGTCCTCGTCTTTTCCTAAAAGCTGTGCCATTTTCTCAGTGGCAGAAAGAGCATAGTAAACCCAGGCATTTTCAATTGCCGTCATATCTGCTTTACTGCCCCAGTCAGCCCAATCCCATGAACCGCCGCGATGAACGACAAGATTATTTTCACCGATTTCCCAAAGCTTCAGGTAGTCGAGGGAAGCTTCATAAACCTTTTCGATAAAAGCCTTGTCGCCGGTATATTCATAGTAAGTGTAAAAGCCTACGATTCCTGCGAGCTGCTGAACGGGAAGCTCAAAATAGTCACCGTTTATGGGGACTACAGTCTGAAGCACTTTTGTGTCGTCGGCGTGAGAAAGCATCGCCTCAACACCCTTCTGATACAACAGGTAGGAATTACTGTCTAAAGCGTACATTGTCATAATCATTTCACTTGTAACATCACCCCACCATTGAGCCCTTTCTCTGTCAGGGCAATCCATAAAATTGTCACGCATGGTAACATAGAGAGTCCTGATAGATTTTTGCCACAGAGAATTCATGAATTCATCATCGCATTTGAAATCACCGCTGAATTCGCTGTCATAGCCCGTTTCACGGTACATGAGAGAAACAACTGTAACGCCTTTTGGTATTTTATAAGTAATATGTTCTCCGTTAAACCAGCCTAAAGCCTCAAATTCCTGCTCTCCCTCTTTAGTTATATAGGTCGCAGAAACTGCGCCGATTAACGTGTTTTCCGTTGTTATACGAATCTTTTTTCCGGCAGGTGCTATGACTTTAAGATAGGGAGTAAGCTGTGCATTATAGGGTATATCTACGGTGATTTTTTCACCGAAAAGCTTACTTGCGGTATAGTTTTCGCAAATATTTGAATTTTCATAGTCTTTTAGACCGTAATCCTTTAGCATTGGAATTCCTCTCGGATAAAGCTTACCGTAAGCACCTTCGCCGCCGACGGCGTATTCGGTGGCATTCTCCCAGGATGTAACATCATAAGCTTCATTTTTCCAATCGCCCATATCTTTCCTTGCATCGAAATAAATACTGTATTCGGGCAGTCTGTAATTAGGCGGGTAAAGAGAGCTGTCAACGAAAGCGCTGTTTCTTTTTACTTTCCAGCTTTTGTCGGAAATTATGGTGATATCCTCGCTTTTAGCTTCAAAAAGGAATCCGCCCTGACCGCTGCCGTTATAGGAATAGCTTGTTTCATCATCCCAATACCACACCAGAGCACAAATTAAATTTTCACCCTCTTTAAGAAAAGGCGCAATATCTGTACTGTCATAATAGCCGCTGTTTTCATCGGGGCCTCGTTTCACGCTTCCCTCAAAAACAACGGTTTCTCCGTTTATATAAAGCCAATATTTCGAGTCGGCTGAGATGTCAGCAATAAGCTCTTCGGGCTTCTTTTCAAGACTGACCTTTTTAGTAAAGCACATCCAGACATTTTTCCTAGTAAGATTTTCCTTATCCCAGATCCATTTTGCCGTCCAATCGGTTTTCTCTTCGGTAGAAATCACACTGTACTCAGGAATACTGTCGGGAATCTTGTAATCATTTGTATACGGTATCATTGTCGTTTCTCCCCACGAAAAACAAGAAGAAATAAAAGCTGCCGCTATTGCAAGATAAGAAACAATTGTCTGTAAAATGTTCATAGGAACCTCCCTGATATTATCTGCGGTGATAAAACTTATTTTATTTAAATAAACTCTTTCGAAATATGTATTAGCTTATTTTATTATAATTTGAAAATAAAAAAGAATCAACCTCTAATCGAATAACAATGGTTCGGATTCAGAGGTTGATTCATATGGTGCCGGTGACCGGACTTGAACCGGTACGTTGTTGCCAACGAGGGATTTTAAGTCCCTTGCGTCTGCCTATTCCGCCACACCGGCACATCCACAGTGTGGAATTTCATTATAGTATTACTTCAAGTGTTTGTCAAGGTTTTTAATGAAATTTGTAAGACAAGTTTTTATAATGTATATGTTTTTTTTGTTCTGACTTGCTATTGCTTTCGTGATATGTTATATTTAATTAGTATATCAATTCAGTTTTGGGGGAGATAAGATGTCAGCTGAAATTTTTATTGATAAATATGTAAAGCAATTTAAGGCCATGTCACCGAAATATGATGTGGTTTATGAAGTTTCAAAGGACGAGCCTATAGTATTTGAGGACAGCAGCATTGTAAAGCTTTCCTTTGCTGCTATTGCGGATACACATCTTCCTGACCGTGAAAGTGCCGAAAAAAATCTCGAAAATACTTTTTTTGATATCTTTAATTCCAAAGAAAAGATAGATGCTCTTTTGATGGCAGGAGATATTGCCGATTACGGATTTAACAGTGAATATAACAGATTCTTCGGTGTTTTCGATAAGTATAGGAATAAGATAAAGCTTCTTGTAACAATGGGAAATCATGATGCAAGATTTTTCTTCAATAAAAATTCAAAGATAGTTATGAAAAAGGTAAAAGAGTACCTGGGCTTAAAAACTGACACGAAGACTTATTATTCTTGTGATATAAACGGTTATACGTTTATTGTTCTTTCCACGGAAAAGAGAGTTCTTGAAAAGGCTCATATAAATCCGGAACAGATAGCGTTTCTTGACAGTGAGCTTAAAAGAGGAACAAAGGACGGTAAGCCTTGCTTTGTAATGTGTCATCAGCCTTTCGCTTTTACTCACGGACTTCCCGAAGTGTGGAAAACAGGTGATATGGGTGAGCAGAATGACGAAGTGCGAGCCGTAATGGAAAAATATAAGAATGTATTTTTCATAAACGGACATCTTCACGGCGGTGTGTGCGATAAGGTTGAAGCTGTATTAAATAAGGAAAACAATGTTGTTTCAATAAGCATTCCCGGTTACAGAAAAGAAAATAATTTCGGCATCACGGATGCAGGTGTCGGATATTATTGTGAGGTTTATTCCGATAAAGTTATATTTAAGGCAAGAAATTTCTTGACAGGAAAAAATGTAACGGGAGAATATACAAGATTTGAATATAAGCTTCTTCCGTGACGAAAGGAAAAACTATGAATTTACTTATTATAGACGGACAGGGAGGGCAGCTGGGAAGCGGTATTATAAGAGCTGTTCTTGAGCGTTTTCCTGAAGTGCAAATTACAGCAGTTGGTACAAATGCTACTGCTACGGCTGCTATGGTAAAGGCAGGTGCAAAAAAGGCTGCTACCGGAGAAAATCCCGTAAGAGTAGCTTCAAAAAAGGCTGATATTATTATAGGTCCTATCGGTATAGTTATTTCCGATTCTATGCTTGGAGAAATAACTCCTGAAATGGCAAGGGCAGTGGGAAGCTGTGATGCCGTAAGAATTCTTATTCCCATGAATAAATGTGAAAATATAGTTGCAGGGGTCCCCATGCTTTCTGTTTCACAGCTGATAGAAGATGCCCTTAATAAGCTCGGTGAAATTCTTAAAAATAATTCTTGATTTGTAAAAAGGATTACTGTATAATAGCAATGCTGTTCAGAAGAACTGCATAGGAACAGAAGTTTCTCATTGTTTATATATTTTTTTTGATACTATGAAGGTGTCGTTATCCCAGAAGGGAATAACTGCACCTTTTCTTTTTTTGAAAGGAATTTTATTATGAAAAAAAATGAGCATCTCATAAAACTTGCATTATCCTCGGTATTTTTAGCATTAGCTTATGTGTTGCCGTTTCTTACGGGGCAAATACAGCAGATAGGCAATATGCTTTGTCCGATGCACATTCCCGTGCTTCTTTGCGGTTTTGTCTGCGGAGCACCGTGGGGAGTCGCGGTCGGTATTATCGCTCCGCTTCTTCGTTCACTAACACTCGGCATGCCCGTACTTTTCCCGAATGCTGTTTCAATGGCATTTGAACTTGCAGTATACGGTTTTATGACAGGTCTTTTATATAAAGCGTTACCCAAGAAAAAAGGCTTTATTTATATTTCGCTTCTCATTTCAATGATAGCGGGCAGAGGTATATGGGGGATAGTTCAATTTTCTCTTATAGGCTTTGATGCTACAAAATTCGGTTTTTCAGCATTTATTGCAGGTGCCGTTACAAATGCCGTTCCGGGAATAATTCTTCAGATAGTTTTAGTTCCCATTCTTGTTATGGTAATAGAAAAAGTGAATATCAATGCCCAAAAAGCATAAAAAATCCGCTGCCTTAGCATTGTGTTCTAAAGGACACAATGCAGCGATATAAATCCCTAACGGGATTTTCGATATACGCCTTGGGCGTTCGATATGTGCTGTGCACGCGATATGTCCTGAGGGGCGTGAAGGGATTTATATCATATCGCATTTACCGTCAGGTAAATATATCGATTTTTGCGTCAGGAAAAAATATCGCATTGCGGAGCAATATATCGCAAAAAAAAACAACTACCCGAAGAAGAGAAGCGAAAACTCTTTTTCGGGTAGTTTTGTCTTATTTTGTTGCAAGCAGGGAATTTGTGTGCCAAATTCCGCATTTTTTATTGAATACTGTCCTTAGGAAACCAACTCTTTTCGGTTGCGGATTTTTGTTATATGCCGTTTTCGTCGAAGTCAAATATCGCTTCAAGTGTAATATTTATTACCTTTTCGATACATTCTGGTACGAGAATATCTGCAGTATCAAGACGGGTGTGATAATATCTTGCGGGAGCGGGGTCCATAGCAACGATCGAGGCTGCGGGGATACCTGCCTGTGAAGCAGCTGCCGCATCTGTTGAACCTATGGGAATAGCACCAATGGGAATATCCTTGCCGTGCTTTTTTCCTGCACGCTTCAGAAGGTCGCAAACACGCTTGTCGTTTTTGACCATACCCGTCATATCCTTTTCGTATATCATCATATACTCTTCATCACGGATAGTATCAGCACTTATAAATACTGTTTCAATACCGTCATTCTTCATTTCAGGATGAGCTTCAAAGAAAGCCTTTGAGCCTCGAAGACCTGCTTCTTCGCCGCCTGCAAGAACTGCTACGACTTCGGTGTTTTCAAAGCTTATTTCGTTTTCTGCAAGATACTTCATAACTGCAGATGCAACATAGCAGCCTGTAAGGTCATCGTTTGCACCGTCTACATAGCGCTTATTGTTTGTAAATTTATATAAAGCACCGTAAGCGGGAAGGAAAGCTGCCTGACCGAGAGCCATTTTCTTTGCAATGGAGCTGTTTTTCTTTGTAAGTGCAATTGCTGAAGTTGCGGCAGTGTAGGCAAGACCTGCAATAGCATAGCCTGCAACCATAATAACACCGTGTGAACCGAGCTTATATGTATAAGTCCATTCGGGGGCTGAGTCTGTATGTCCCGAAATAATTATTCTTCTCTTTGTATCCCCCGTAGCTTTTCTTACTGCAATAACATTGCCTGATTCTTTTTCCTTAAAAAAGCGGTCGAGCATTTTTTTGTAAAGAAGAAATTCGCCTGTAATGCCTGAGAGTGCACCGCCTATGAGAGCGACTGAACCGAGAGCGGTTTTGGGCTTTTTGAAAGCGGCTGCAAGGTTCAATGCAGAAGCACCGATAAGACATGAGCCTGCAATGGGTACAAAAGACATAAAGGCATCGGGATTTACCTTAAAGGTTTCTCTTCTTACTTCATCTGAGAAAGCTTTTAATTCTTCGAGCATAGTTTCCTGTGCTTTTTTTTCGCTTTCTTCACCGCAGGGTCTGGGGCCGTAGAGCTTACAGATATTTGTGATTCCGTTTACCGCAAATTCAGTACATTCACTGACTGATGTTTTTGCGTTTTTTAATGTGTCAGAAAAATTCAAAATAACACACCCTTTATTAAAATTGTGTTAATATTTTATATTAATTGCATTTAATAATCAATAGAATTCTGATAAATTTTCTCAGTTTATTGTAAAATGATCAGGTGTATGGTAATATAATATCAAGAAAAAAACGGAGGTTATATATATGTTTGATGCTCTTAAGGTTAAAGATGCCTGTGTGTTATGGATAAGAGATTTTTTTGAAAAAAACGGGAAGGGCTGTAATGCCGTGCTTGGTATTTCGGGAGGAAAGGACAGCTCTGTAGCCGCAGCTTTATGCGTTGAGGCTCTCGGAAAGGACCGCGTAATAGGAGTTTTAATGCCCTGCGGAGAGCAGCATGATATTGATTCTGCTTATATGCTCGTAAATCATCTCGGAATAAAGCATTATGAAATTAACATCAAGGATGCGGTTGAGGGTATAAAAAACAGTATTTCTCCCGTATTGGAGCTTTCGGTTCAGAGTAATACAAATCTTCCTCCGAGAATCAGAATGTCAACTCTTTATGCTGTGTCCCAGAGTGTCAACGGAAGGGTTGTAAATACCTGTAATCTGTCCGAGGACTGGGTAGGCTATTCCACCCGATACGGAGATGCGGCAGGGGATTTTTCTCCCATGAGCCTTCTCACGGTACAGGAAGTAAAAGAAATAGGAAAGGTTATGGGTTTGCCTTCAGAACTTGTCGAGAAAGTGCCCATAGACGGGCTTCAGAGTAAAACGGACGAAGATAATCTCGGCTTTACTTATGCCGTTCTTGATAAATATATCAGAACAGGTGAGATTGACGACGAAAACACTAAAGAAAGAATAGACTATCTTCACAGAATAAATCAGTTCAAGCTTCAGCTTATGCCCGTGTTTGACCCACAAATATAAAGAGTATTTTTTGTTTATTTTAGACATTGAAGCAAAAAATTCCTTTTGTTATAATAACTGTATCAGTTTTATTAGGAGGTTAATATGAAAAAGTTTTCTCTTAAAAACAAAAAAGCACTTTCTGTTTTTTTATCGGTGCTTCTTATTATGCTCACAATGGCGCCTGTTCTTGCGGCGGCAGATGAAAAGAATTATATTATTGATAACCCCTATGAAGAAATTGACTGGGACAGTTGGGGAGAGTATAAAACTCAGCTTCACTGTCACACAAATGCTTCAGACGGATTTCTTACAATAGATGAATTTGTAAGACTTCACTATGCCGCAAACTTTGATATTGTGGCTCTTACTGACCACGGAACCATAAATCAGGGCTGGAACAATGAGCCTGAACTCATTCCTCTTCTTCGCCTTATCAAGAAAGACAGAACAAATATGGCTGATGTTATTCCTCTTACTCAGGAAGATTATGAGGCATATCTTGACGGCACAAACGAGAATATAACCTATACAACAAAAGACGGATATACTCTTACAAGAACTCACGAAAACGGTATGCTTGATGTTCCTAAGGGAATTGAGCTTAATATGGCAACTCCTTTTGCAGACTGCCATCTTACAGGCTATTATTCAGACTACGGACAGGGACTTGCAGGTGTGTTCGGTGATTATGAAACTCCCTCAAAGGGTGTTATGGAAGCAGGCGGTTTTTCATATTTATCTCATGTCGGAGAATATGTATATATTGATAAGGATTCTGAAAAATATGTAGGTCAGCTTATTAATGATTATTATCCCACAAAGTTTGCAAGACTTTTTATTGATTATGCTGGTTCATCTCTCGGTATGGGTATAAACTCCGCAACAGATGCACATACCCGCTGTGACAGAATTCTTTATGACCAGATACTTCAGAAGACCATTCCCAACGGTGTTGTTCCGTGGGGCAATACATTCGCAGATTCACATAGTGAAACATCCGTGAACGACGCATATACAATGTGTTGGATGCCCGAATTTACTCTTGAAGCATTCAGAGAGAGTCAGGAAAAGGGTCAGTTCTTCTCAATTTCTCACTTCTCAAACGGTGTTGAGCTCAACGGTATGGAAGAAATGCCGGGCTTCGTTGAGCAGGATGTTTACGATACAAAAGCTTATTGGCTTGATAATACACCTAATGTATCAAGAATTACGGTAGATCAGGATGCCGATACTATCACGGTAGAGGGTACAAATGCAAATATCATTACATGGGTTTCCAACGGTAATGTTATCAAAAGAGAAAATCTTGTTGACGGTAAGGCTACACTTGATCTTCACAATGATGAGCTTCTTAATGAACCTTATCTCTATGTAAGATTTTATCTTTCAGGCGATAACGGAATATGCTATGCACAGCCTATGGTGCTTAATGTTGAAGGTGAGGAATTTGCTCCCGTAAATGTTCCCGAAACTCACGATATTTCAACCTTCCTCAGAAGCCTTGTAACTGTAATTGATGACTTTTTCTTTAAGTTTAATCCCATTATCTGGGCATTTAAGTATTTTGCACTCGGTTATAATCCTATTGAAAGACTGAACTGAATAATATGTTGCGGGCAAAGAATTCATTTCTTTGCCCGTTTTTTTTTGTTGACAGAATTTGTTCTCAGTGGTATAATAATTTTTGCAGGTTAGCCAATGCTAACCGTAAAATGAAAGGAGGATATTATGAAACAGTTTGATGTAACGGGGATGACCTGTGCCGCTTGCAGTGCAAGGGTCGAAAAAGCTGTGGGAAAGGTTCCCGGGGTATCCTCTTGTGCTGTGAGTCTTCTGACAAATTCCATGTCTGTTGAGGGAAATGTTTCATCTGAAAGCATTATAAAAGCAGTAGAAGAAGCGGGCTATGGGGCTCAAGAAAAAGGTCAGGAAAAGAAAAGCGATAATAAAGCTCAAACAGAAAATTCGGAAGAAAAGGCACTTGTAAAAAGACTCACATTATCTGTGACAGTTCTTTTGGTGCTTATGTATTTTTCCATGGGGCATATGATGTTCTCTTTTCCGCTTCCGTTATTTTTGCAGAATAATTTTGTTGGGCAAGGTATTTTACAGATGCTTCTTGCTCTTACGGTTTTAATTATCAATAAACAGTTTTTTATAAACGGTGTGAAGGGTGTTAAAAATAAATCACCGAATATGGATACTCTTGTAGCAATGGGTTCGGGTGTATCGTTTATATATTCACTTATAATGCTTTTCAGAATGACATACCTTGATTCTATTGGCGAAAGTCACGCCGCAATGGAATGTATGCACGAATTCTATTTTGAATCGGCGGCTATGATACTGACGCTTATTACGGTCGGCAAAATGCTTGAATCGCATTCAAAAGGAAAAACTACAAATGCGCTCAGAAGTCTTCTGAAGCTTGCGCCAAATACTGCCGTTATTATAAAAAACGGAGAAGAAAAGACGGTTGATATTTCTGAGGTTTCCGTGGGGGATACTGTAATTGTTCGTCCCGGGGAGAGTATTCCCGTTGACGGGGTAGTCTTAAAAGGTTTTTCTGCCGTCGATGAATCGGCTTTGACAGGCGAGAGTGAGCCCGTAGAAAAATCGGAAGGCGATAAAGTTTCTGCGGGAACAATAAACCGTTCGGGTGTAATTGAATGTAAAGCCACGGGAGTGGGCAGTGATACTATGCTTTCGGGTATTATAAAGCTCGTAAGTGATGCGGCTGCAACAAAAGCACCCGTTGCAAAGGCAGCCGATAAGGTTTCAGGTATTTTTGTACCTGTTGTTATCGTAATTGCAGTTATTACAGTGGCAGGTTGGCTTATTATGGGGGAAAGTGTCGGATTTGCCCTTGCAAGAGGAATTTCCGTTCTTGTTATCAGCTGTCCGTGTGCATTGGGGCTTGCAACTCCCGTTGCGGTTATGGTCGGAAGTGGTGTAGGAGCTAAAAACGGTATTCTTTTTAAGACTGCCGCAAGTCTTGAACACATAGGAAAAATAAAGATAATTGCCCTCGATAAAACAGGCACCGTAACAGAAGGAAAACCTCAGGTTACAGATATTATTCCCGAAGGGGGAGTAAGTGTAGAAGAGCTGCTAAGCATTGCATATTCGGTCGAATACGGAAGTGAGCATCCTCTCGGAAAAGCCGTTTGTGAAAAGGCAAGGGAAATGAACATTGAAAGGAAAGCCGTAACTGACTTTCGTGTTCTTCCCGGAAACGGAGTTTCCGCTTTTGGGGAAAACGGTGAAATTACGGGCGGAAGTATCACATATATATCAAAATTCATAAAGCTTTCCGAAAAAATAAAAGATTTAACTGAGAAGCTTTCTGAAGAAGGCAAGACCCCGCTTTTCTTTGCCGAAAATGGTGTATTTAAGGGCGTAATAGCCGTAGCCGATACAATTAAAGAAGATTCTCAAAAGGCTATTAAAGAAATGAAAAATATGGGAATTTCCGTTGTAATTCTTACGGGAGATAATAAAAGAACAGCCGAGGCTATAGGAAAACAGGCGGGCGTAGATAAGGTTATAGCAGGTGTTCTTCCCGAAGGCAAACAAGCGGTGATTTCAACTTTGCAGAAAATCGGACTTACCGCTATGATTGGTGACGGCATAAACGATGCTCCCGCTCTTACGAAAGCAGATGTGGGAATTGCCATAGGAGCCGGAACGGATGTTGCAATTGATGCTGCGGATATAGTTCTTGTGAAAAGTTCATTGTCTGATGCAGTAAAGGCAATAAGACTCGGACGAGCAGTGCTGAGTAATATATACGAGAATCTCTTCTGGGCATTCGGCTATAATATTATAGGTATTCCTCTTGCCGCGGGAGTGTTTATTTCCGTTTTCGGCTGGAGTATGGACCCCATGTTCGGGGCTGCTGCAATGAGTATTTCCAGTTTTTTAGTTGTATCCAATGCTTTAAGACTTAACTTCAAAAATATAAGCTCTTCAAAAAATGACAGAAGAATAAAAAAAGTTTCAGTTCAGGAGGAAAAAATAATGACAAAAACAATGAAGATCGAAGGTATGATGTGTATGCACTGTGAAGCAAGAGTCAAAAAAACTCTTGAAGCTATAGACGGTGTTAATGAAGCTGTTGTAAGCCATGAACAGGGAAATGCAGTGATTTCACTTTCAGCACCGATTGCAGATGAAGTTCTTATTGATGCTGTTACTGCTCAGGACTACAAGGTTCTCGGTATTGAATAAAAAATACTTTTATTACCGCAGTTTGTATGACTGCGGTAAAATTTTAACAACATATTAACAAAAGAATTGCAATATGTTAATTAATATGTCAAATATATGATAAAAAAAGCATTAATGTTAATAAAATATGTATATTTTCGGACAAAATAACTGTTTTTGTCTGTTGCAAGAATAAAAACTATGTGTTAAAATTATACTGTTGAAATTTATAGTAAAGAGGTAATACGGATGAATAAACTTTATGATCTTATCCCCTCACAGGATACAATGTATCTGATGCAGAAGTACACTTTTCATAAGCAGATAATTCAGATACCCACATCATTTATGGTTGATATGGATGTTGATTTTAATACTCTTACCAAGGCACTTAATATAGAAATTGAGCGTAACGACTCAATGCGCCTTCGTTTTAAGAAGGACAAAAAGAAAATTCAGCAGTATTTTCTTGACAGCTATAAAATAGATTCCGTAAAGGTGCTTTCTTTCAAGACAGAAGATGAGCAGAATAAGTTCTTTACAAAGGATGCTCAGACTCCCGTCAGATTTTTGAAGGATGAATGCTACAGAATTTATTTCTTTAATTCCTATAACGGTTATAAAGGAATATATCTTAATGCAAGCCATATGGCAATGGATGCCATGGGTATACTTGTATTCTATCTTGATCTTCTTGCAATTTATAAGGCACTTAAAATGGGTGAGGAAATGCCCGCACCTTTGCTTAAGTATGAAGACTATATTATAAAAGAGCATGAGAGATGTTCAGATAAAGAACGTTTTGAAAAAGATAAGAAATTCTATCATGAATATTTCTTAAGTGCTGGTGAGCCTACATACAGCGGTGTTCACGGTCCCGAGTTCCTCCAAAAGGAACGCAAAAAGAAGAAGAACCCCGAGCTTAAGGTTCCTTCAGCTTACAGCCCCTTGCTTGATAAGGCAGAGGTTATAAATAAAAAAGTAAGCCCCGAGCTTTCAATGAAAATTCTCGAATTCTGTAAGAGTCGTTCTGTTGCTCCCGAAAGCTTATTGCTTCTCGGTATGAGAACGCACCTTTCATGGCTTAACGGCAGAGATCCTTACGGAATGCAGCTTCTCATGTGCAGCAAGAGAATAAAACATAAGGATTTCAGAACAGGCGGTTGTATGGCACAGCCTTTACAGGTACGCACAGTTATTAATGAAGATATGACCTTTACACAGGCGCTTGATGAATTCCTTGCAGTGAGAACTTCTTTGTACCGTCATCTGACATATCCCTATACTGTTGCCCGTGATCAGTTCAGAGAAATGTATAACTATTCTCTTATTCAGGGACCTGCATCCCTCATGTTCTCATGGCTTCCTATCCCCGTAACAGAGTTTAAGGACTTTAAGTTTGATTTTAAGACCTATAATCTCGGCAGATACTTCAGCCCCCTTTATGCTATATGCTATCCCGATCCTCAGAGTGCAAGTATTGCTCTTCACTATATGTACAGAGTAAAGCTTATTAATCCCGGACATCTTGATGCATTACATAACAATACCCTTAAAATAATCGAACAAGGTATAGAAAACCCCGAAATTACTATAGGCGAGCTTCTCGACAGTCTTAACTAATTATCAGAGGTGTAACATGGATAAAAAAGACAGAAAATTACTTGATGAACTGCGTCATACGGTACATATGACAGGTGAGCTTTTAACTCTTAAAATGCTCATAGAGCGTATGGAGATTTACGGTGAACGCACTTGCATGGTTGAAAAGAAAAAAGATGTGGTTACGGAATACTCTGTAAAAAGATTCCGTGAAGATGTTTTTGCTTTGGGTACAGCTCTTAAGGATATGGGGCTTATGGGAAAGCATCTCGGAATTCTCAGTGAAAATTCATACCGCTGGGTAGTGGCTTTCTTCGCTGTTGCTTGCGGCGGCGGTGTTGCTGTTCCCGTAGATAAGGAGCTCAGCGATGCCGACATCAGTGCACTTTTTACAAAAGCTGATGTTGAAGGAATTTTCTTCTCCCGTGCATATAAAGAAATAGCAAAATATCATCTCGAGCACGATGAAAGATGTAAAGCTGCAATTTGCACAAATAAGAAGCTTGATGACGATTTTCTTTTCTTTGATGAGCTTATTGAAAAAGGAAAAGAGCTTATAAAAGCAGGGGACACAAGCTATATTGATACCGAAATCAAAAAGGATGACCTTGCAGCGATAGTTTTTACATCGGGAACCACAGGTGCAAATAAGGGCGTTATGCTTTCTCACGGAAATTTTGCACAGAATGCAGACGGTGTTCTTGAAACTATTGAAACACAGTACAGCTCTATTTCGCTTCTTCCCATGAACCATGTGTATGAGCTCAGCTGTAATATTCTCACTGCACTTTATATGAATTGCCCCGTATTTATAAATGATTCTCTTAAGAACTTTATGAATAATGTTCAGTTCTATAAGCCCGATGCAATGGCAATAGTCCCCTTGGTTATTGATACTATTTATAATACTATCTGGAGAACTGCAGAGCAGACGGGAAGAGCAGAGATTCTTAAGAAGCTTCTTAAGGTATCAAATGCATTAAGAAAAATCGGAATTGACCTTCGTCCCGTACTCTTCAAGACAATTGCTGAAAAATTCGGCGGCAAATTCCCCACAATGTCCTGCGGCGGCGCTCCCACAAGAGTAGAGTATATTACCTGTCTTTGTGACTTCGGTTTTACTATCTATAACGGTTACGGTCTTACTGAATCTTCTCCCACCGTTACTCTTAATCTTGATGCAGGCACCCGTCCCGACTGTGCAGGTTTTGCTTTCCCCAAGGCTCAGTTTAAGATCCATGAACCCGACGATAAAGGCGTGGGTGAAATATGGATAAGAGGCGAAAATGTTACAAGAGGTTATTATAAGGATGAAGAAGCAACAAAGGCTTCATTCGAAGACGGTTGGTTCAAAACAGGCGACTACGGCAGAACAGATGAAGAAGGCCGCCTTTATGTCGTTGGCAGAAAGAAAAATCTTATAATTCTTGATAACGGTAAGAATGTTTTCCCCGAAGAGGTTGAAAGCTATTATATGGAAGCTGTAAGCTATCTTCACGATGTTGTTGTTTTTGAAGCAGAAAAAGAGGTTGGCGGAAGAAAACAGAAAATTATCGCAGGTGCTTTTTATGTAAGTCCCGAAGATGTCGATAATAAGAGCGAGGAAGAAATCAAAGCAATGGTTGAAAAGGATATCCTCAATGCCAATAAGGACCTTACTGTTTATAAGCGTGTTCAGGATACATATATTACAACCAAGGAATTTGAGATAAATTCTACAAGAAAAGTAATACGAAGCAAGGTAATCGAGCGTTACTATGCTGAAATCAATAAATAATATAAATTTCGGAGGACAAGAAAATGCTTGATAAAATGAGAAATATTATATGCGAATTTGTTGATATGGATCCCAAAGACATTACACTTGAAACAAATATACGCAAGGACTTAGGACTTAATTCCCTTGAACTCGTTAACCTTGCAGTTGATATTGAGGAAGAATTCGATGTAGAAATTCCCGATAAAGAAGCAATGGGACTTGAAACAGTCGCAGATGCTATTAAAATCATTGAAAAGTATATGGACTGATTCCGTGAACGGCACGGAAATTTATAAAATCAACATTAATGAAATAAGCTGCAGGCAATTCCGTGCGGCTTATTTTCTTATGTCGGAAGAACGAAAGAAAAAATGCGATTCCTTTAAGACGGAACAGGATAAAAAGCTTTGTATTGCCGCTGATATGCTTTTAAGAAGGGTTTTATCCGAAAAAACGGGAGTGAAGCCCGAACTGCAAATTTTTGCTTCTGATGAAAGAGGCAAGCTTTCCCTAGTTAACGGAAAATATAATTTTAATATCAGCCATTCGGGAAATTATGCCGTTGTTGCTGTTAATAAACAACTTCCTGTCGGTATTGATATTGAACAGATAAGACCTGTTAAAGCCAATATATTACGCCGTATTTGCGCTAAAGAAGAAATTCTGTATGTTCTCGGTGAAAATGCTTATTGCCCTGATATTCTTGAAGACTGTCGCACAAGCGAAAGATTTTTTAAAATATGGACTTATAAAGAAGCATACCTCAAATGCACCGGTGAAGGCATATGCGGGGAATTGAAACGCATAGTATTCAATGAAAACAAATGTCACATTGAAATGTTTGACGGATATTGTCTGAATGTTATAACAGGTGAAAAATAATAAAAGTGCTCCAGCCGGAAATCGGTTGAAGCACTTTTTTTGTACTTGTATTTTTATTCCACGGATTTAAGCGAAAGCACCATCTCGACCTTTTTAAGCTTTCTGTGAAGCAATAAGTTTACAAAAACTATAATTATTCCCGTGATTACTATTGCTATGAGGAAACTGTACCATGCGATATTCTGGCCGTACATTACCGTATCAATGGCTGTGAATGAAATAAGAAGATAATGAAGCAGGATACCAAGTGCAACACCGAACAGAATACCGAAGAGGGACACAAAAATGTTTTCTCTGTAAATGTAACTGCTGACCTCGTTATCTACAAAGCCTAATACCTTGAGTGTTGCAATTTCTCTTGTTCGTTCAATAATGTTGATATTTGAAAGATTATAAAGAACAACAAAGGCAAGTATCAGTGCCGATACAAAGAAAAGAAGAATAACAAGTGAAAGAGCATCTGTTATTTGAGAAATACTTTCTGTTGTATCACTTGTAAATGCAACTGCTGTAATTCCGTCGGTTTTCATAAGGTCGGTGGAAATAAGTCCTTTTGCGTTTGCAAGAGTTTCTTGATCCGCATCGTCAAATGTAGAGGAAAGATTTCCGACTGCATAGTTGAATTGGGGAGCTTCACCTGTTGTGTCTTTATATGTCTTCTCAGTCATATAGATATAATGGAAAGTGTAATTTTCTGCTATTGCGCTTACTGTTACAGAATATGTGTTGCCTTCACCGTCGGTAAACTGAATCTGTTCACCTACATTGGTTTTTGTATCAGCGGCAAGCTTTTCGGTGATTATTGCACCTGTATCATCGAGAATGTATTTTTCTCCGGTCTTTCTGTTGCGAAGATCGATATATTCTGAGAGTGAAGCACTTTTCTCCGGAACAAGAACATATACATCCAGTGTTTTGTCGCTTCGTTCACTGCTTCCGACCATGGATTTCATCGCTGTAAGCATAAGTGAGCTTATTCTCGCATCACCTGCGGCTTCATTGAATTCATAGGTGTGGGTCGATGTGGTCTGAGTTGTATTAAAAACTATCTGGAAATCATATTTTGAAATAGCATTGTCGCCGTATTGCTTTGTGAGTATCGCGCTTATGGAATTGTGCATGCCGAGACTTGCAATAAGAAGTGCGGTACAGCCTGCAATGCCGAAAAGGGTCATTGTAAATCTCTGCTTGTTTCTGAAGAGATTTCTCGCAGTTACCTTTGCTGTAAAACTGAGTTTTTCCCAAATGAGAGGTACCTTTTCAAGAAGAATGCGTTTTCCGACCTTCGGAGCTTTAGGACGCATAAGAACAGACGGATTTGTCTGGAGCTCTCTGAAAATGGCGAGCGTTGTGGCAAATGCTGTGCATAAAACAGAAATAAGAAGGCTCAGAAGTGAATGCCACCAAGGGAATACATAAATAAGCCCGGGCAGGGAATACATGACGGAATATGCGGAATTTATGATAAAGGGCAGCAGGAATACTGCAACTCCGATTCCCAGTGCCGTTCCTATAAAGCAGGCACTCAGCGAGTAAATAACATATTTTGCCACTATGGATATTTGTGTATATCCGAGGGCTTTATACGTTCCTATGAGAACTCTGTCCTCTTCCACAAGACGGGTAAGGGTAGTAAGGCATATCATGGAAGAGAGAATAAAGAAGAAAATCGGGAATATGTTTGAAAGAACTTCAATATTGTTGACAGTCTGACCGTAGCTCTGATAACCGGGAGTGTCGTTTCTGTCATATATGCTCCATGATATTTTGTCGAGCTTGCCGAAAAGTGATTTTGCAGATGAAAGCTCTTCCTGTGCACTTCTTAATCCAGCATCAAGCTGTGTCATTGCAGATGCTCTTTGCTCTTTTGCCTGTGCGAGATTCATGGGGGCATTTGTGACTTGATTTCTGAGCTCATTGAGCTTTGCTTCTGCTTGTATTTTTTCTATCTGAAGCTGAAGATTGCTGCTTTGAATGTTGTAGCCGTAGGATGTGAGCTGAGCACTTGCCGACTGAAGATCGGAGGCTGCCTGATCAAGCTGAGTTTTTGCGTTTGCTAGATCAAGGGTTGCCTGTGTGAGTTCTTTTTCCTTTGCTGCAAGCTGTTCTCCTAATGTGTCAAGGGCAGCATTCTTTTCATCCAATTCTTTTTGCTGTCTTGCAAGGTTTGCTTTTTGTGAGTCAAGATAAGGCTGAAGAGATGCTGCGATTTCTGTTGCAAGTCCCTGCGTTGTAAGAGATTTTACTGCATTGTAAAGCTCGGGATAGGTAAGCTGCATCATGTTAATGATGGACTGTATCTGCTCGTTTGAATAAGCATCGGTCTGGATATCTCCAATTCTCAGAAGCGTAGCTTCAGCCGCAGTGATAAGACTTTCAGTTGTTTTGATCGTCTGCTGAACGAAACTTAAGGAACTTCTTGCGGATTGATAATCTGCATATGTGGAATCATAAAGATTTTTAGCTTGTGTATGCTTAAGATCTTCTGTGTTGTACAGATCCAAATTTTTCTTATAAAGCTCTTCCTGACGGGAATATTCTTCAATAGCGGCATAGTATTCGGCAGTATTGTTACTGAGTTCTCCTTGTGCAGAGGAAAATTTATCGTTAAATTCTTGCTCTGCATCCTGTAAAAGCTGAGGACCGTTATTAACAAGCTCTTCAAGCTGTGCTATTGTATCATCAAGGTCTTTAAGCTTTTCGGAAACCTCTGATGAGCTGTTCTGAATAAGAGCTTCACCTTCGGCAATGGATTTTTGAAGCTCAGGGCGAAGTGCTGCTGCTCTGATTTTCATTTGATTTGCCGATATAGCTTCAATATTTGTTATAATAGGGGCGATATATTCAAAATATTGATCTGAATACGGATCGAAATAATCAGCTCCCTGAACATTTACATATATTTCTGAATAATAATCCATATTGAAGGCTTCTTCGGGGATTATTATGAAGGTACCGATTTTTCCGCTTCCTACATTTGTGTTACCTCTTTCAAATGACAGGTAATAAGGGGAGCGGATAATTCCGACAATTGTAAAAGTATTGGTGTTAAGTGTTGACGGAGCATTTCCGCTTTCTGTTTCAAGGGTAATTGTATTGCCTACCTTATAGCTTTCGGGAGTAGACAAACGGCTGGCATCAACAAGACATTCATTGACTGATGAGGGGTATTTGCCTTCAATCAGTTCAGGGCGGTTCATATATGAGCCGTTGTTTGTTCCTACTAAAAATTCAGAAATATATTCAGGCGAAATGCTGTATGCTCGGGCACTTATCTGTGTTCCGTCTATATCGGCTTCTATCTCACCGTTAATACGAACCAGAGCATCAGTAAATTTTTGCCCTGAAACATATTGAACACCTTCTAATTTTTTTACAGCAGCAATATCCTCGTCAGTAAGACCGGCAAGGGATTGAATACGGATATCCATAAGATTGTAATCCGTGAAATATTTTTCAGCGGTGGCAAACATATCCGGTGCAGTAGCTTTAATGCCCACGAAAAATGCTGTTCCGAGGGCAATTATAAGCATGATAGATATGTATCTGCTGAAATTATTTTTTATTGTGCGAAGGGTGTCTTTTATCAGTGCTTTTGACAAAGAGGGTTGCCTCCTTAGGGGTTAATTTTTGTCACACTACCATTCAATTCTGTCAACAGACAGGGGATTGTCATTAATTGCAATTCTGTGAACCCGACCGTTTCTCATTGTGATAACGCGGTTTGCCATCGGAGTGAGAGCGGTATTATGGGTGATTATAATAACTGTCATTCCGGTTTCTCGGCTTGTATCCTGAAGAAGCTGCAGGATCTGCTTGCCTGTGTTATAATCAAGAGCACCTGTAGGTTCATCGCAAAGCAGGATCTTTGGATTCTTTGTCAGCGCTCTTGCTATTGAAACTCTTTGCTGCTCGCCGCCCGAGAGCTGTGCCGGGAAATTGTTCATTCTGTCTGCAAGGCCTACTCTTTCAAGCACTCTTACGGGGTTGAGGGCTTTGTTGCTTATCTGAGAAGCTAATTCCACATTTTCAAGGGCTGTAAGATTCGGAACAAGATTATAAAACTGAAAAACAAATCCGACATCATGACGGCGGTATAATGCCATTCTTTTGGAGTTGAATTGATTTATAAGCTCACCGCCGACTCTGACCTTACCGTCATCGCAGTCATCAATTCCTCCGAGGATATTAAGCACCGTGGTCTTACCGGCACCGCTGGGACCTACTACCATACATAATTCACCCTGCTCGACGGAAAATGATACTCCGTCAAGAGCGTTTATGGTAACTTCACCCATGCTGTATTTTTTATAGACCGAATCAAGTTCAATAAAACTCATAATTGTCCACCTTAAATATTATAACTTAAAGTATATCTCATAAAATATTTATAGTCAAGAAAATTATATTAATCTGTTTGTTATATTTTTATAAACAAAAGCGTAAAAATCAAGGCTTAATGACAGAATTTGTTAATAAATGTAAAATTATGCAGATTTAATGTATAAATTTTAATCTCACTTTTTGTGCTTCTTGACATTATTGCTTTATTATACTACAATTTAAAGTTGAAATTATATTGAAAGGATCGTTATTATGTCTGTTGAAAGAATTCTTTTCGGTGAAATGCCTGACGGCAGAGAAGTTTATAAGTATATTATTACCAATTCAAATGATTACAGTGCACATGTTCTTACGCTCGGAGCAACTCTTTGTTCTTTTTATGCTGAAGATAAAAACGGAGAAATGAGAGATGTGCTTTTATGCTTTGACAATGTAAAGGATCACCTGGAGCTTTCCGATTATCAGGGAGTAGTAGTAGGCCCTGTATGTAACCGTATCGGCGGGGCATCAATAGATATCGGCGGCGAGAATTTCAAGCTTACGGCAAATGAAAAAGGTATTACCTGCCTTCATTCCGGCGGTGAACTGGGACTTTCTCTCTGGAAAGCAATGGTTACAGACTCAGACAGTGTAGAATTTTCTTACACTGCAGCTGACGGCAGCCACGGTTTCCCCGGTGAAAAAGAAATTAAGGTTATTTACAGACTCACAGATGATAATGCTTTACATATTAAATATGAGGCAGTTTCATCAAAGGATACATATCTTAATTTTACAAATCATGCTTATTTCAATCTTAACGGCTTTAATAACGGCGACATTCTTTCTCATTCTCTTATGATTGACGCCGACCGTATTACCGAAGTAGATGAAAACAGCATTCCCACTGGAAATAATATTGAAGTAGAGGGCACTGCATTTGATTTCAGAAGCCCCCGTATTATCGGAAAAGATATTGATGATGATAACATTCAGCTGCAGTACACAGGCGGATATGACCACAATTTCTGTATAAATAATTGGGACGGAAAGCTGAGAAATATTGCTGAGGCTGTAGGAGATCTCAGCGGAATAAAAATGAATGTTTATACAACTTTGCCCGGAGTTCAGTTCTATGCAGGAAATTTCCTCAAAGGTATCAAAGGCAAAGACGGTGTGCCAATGGAAAAGAGAAGCGGCTTCTGTCTTGAAACACAGTATTATCCCGACACCCCTCATAATCCTGATTTCCCCTCATGTTTTTATAAATCAACAGAAAAATATGTATCGGAAACAGTTTATCAATTCTCTGTTTAATTTAATTTGAAAGTTTGTTAATATAAATATAATATATTAATACTTGACATTCTTACTCAATTTGATATAATATCTTCGTATATTGTTTTATTTGAGATTCTTTATGGAGGTGCAGTCGTGTCAAAAAGAAAACTCCTTTTGCGAGTCTTCACAGTCTTGTTGTGCATAACTCTTTTGTCTGTTGATTTTTTTGCATCAGCGGTTCTTTTTACATTTGAAACACAGTATGACTATGACGAGGCAGATATCGCATGGCTTACCGATCTTGTAATAAAAGAGGATATGACTACCGTTGAGGGAATGGCTCAAAGAGTAGATCTTGTTCCGGTTGCAGATTATCCTTATACCGAAACACCTGACAGCTTCAAGAAGGATGTGAAATACTTCACTTCTCTTTATAACCTTGATACAGGCTCTCAGCGTGCAGGCTATATGTATTTCTTTGAGATACTTAATGCTAAGTCAGAGCTTCTTTCTGCAGATGTCAGCGATGAAGATATAAGAGAATATCTTGAAGGTATCGGCATCAGCTATCCTTCCTCTGCCGGATCAGACGAGCTTATAATGGCAAGAGCATTATTTACCTCTCTTACAAGCGGCTCTTTCAGTGCCAATTCATATGAGAGCGGTGCTTCACTTGAAGAAGTTCTTGTTTCTTATATGTCGACTCTTACAGGTATGAATGTAGAGTCCCTTAAAGAGTGGATGCCTGACAGCAGTCTGCTTTCTCTTGATGAATATATCCTTGCTGCATCAAAAATGACTCTTTGGTCAAACGGTTATGATGTTGCAACAGATACTCCTGAGGATGAGGTTTACCGCCTTATTGCAGTAATGACTGTTAAAGGACAGGGAATATCGGTTGACAGTGATCTTTCTTTCTCTGAGCTTAATCTTAAATATATCGCAGCACTTCTCGGTCAGAAATATTCAGTTTCTATCGATAGCAAAAAGCTCGGCGAAGCAATAAATAATGATTCCACTGCATTTTATATTCTTCAGCTTATAGGTAGACAAAACGGTGTTTCCGTAAGAGAAGATAATGCTACTTACGAAGAAGCTTTTGAGATCGTTGCTGAGAATTCTGATATATTTGATGTAGCAACTGATGATTTCTATGCTGATATATGCTGTTATGATGCTTATCTTAACGGCAGATGTGACAGCCTTTGGGTATATCCTACGGCTTACAGCACCAATAATTCCTCATATTCTCTTACTGTCAGTGTAAACGGCGCTGCTGTTAAAAATAATTACTATAACGAGATTGCGATTTCCAGAGATAAAGATGTTCAGGAACTGATCGTTGAAGTAACAGTCTCCGGAAGCGGAAAAGCTTCAAAGTGTACATACACTGTCAATGTTCATCAAGGGGCATATGCCGATATAGAAGGTGATGCACCTGTAACAGAACCCGGTTCAGAAGATCCCTCTTATGTATCTTCTGATTCTCTTGTGGCAGATGTTCTTTCATCTCTCGGTCTTAATTCCGTAATATCTGCAGTGCTTGATAAATCATATATATCTCTTCCTGCAGGCTTATCCGGTGTTGTTTCTTTTATCGCTCCGACATTTGAACCTGTTACCGGTTCTGAGGCAGTTTCCGAAAATACTGATGACAGTTTCTATATTTCGGTGCTTGATGAAATAGGTTCTGTCATAAATACCGAAATCGGCGGAATTGCCGGTATTGAGCTTGATGTAAATTTTGACGACGGAATGAATAGCATCGTCACTTTTGATTAAAGCCTTTTATAAGTGCTTTATCTTATTTGGTCCGTCATTTGAGGCGGATTTAAAGGTCTTGGGGGACCTTTATTTGGGAGGGAAAAAAGATGAATGAAAAAATTCTTATTGTTGACGATGATGCAAATATCTGTGAACTTTTAAGAATTTATCTGTCAAAAGAAGGATATGTACCTGTAATTGTAAATGACGGCATGGCTGCGGTAGAAAGTGTAACAACAGTTAAGCCCGCATTGATTCTTCTTGATATAATGCTTCCGAAGCTTGACGGTTGGCAGGTATGCAGAAAAATCAGACAGACCAGTGATGTTCCTATAATTATGTTATCAGCAAAAGGTGAAACCTTTGATAAAATACTCGGTCTTGAGCTAGGTGCAGATGATTACATTGTTAAACCCTTTGAAACAAAAGAGGTTGTTGCACGAATTAAGGCAGTTCTCAGAAGAACAGTTGCTCCTGCAGCAGAATCTCCGAAAGAAGTGAGCTTTGATAACCTTTCTATCAGTATAACAAATTATGAAATGAAAGTAAGGGGCGTTCATGTTGATGCTCCCCCCAAAGAGCTTGAGCTTCTTTTCCATCTTGCAAGCAATCCTAACCGTGTATTTACAAGAGATCAGCTTCTTGATGAGGTATGGGGCTTTGACTACTACGGTGACTCCAGAACCGTTGATGTTCATATCAAGCGTCTTCGTGAAAAGCTTGAGGGTGTTTCCGACAAATGGGAACTCAAAACGGTGTGGAGTGTAGGCTATAAATTTGAAACAAAATAATATTTTATAATATTAAGTGAGCTATTGATATGTCAGGTAAGAAAAAACGCCGATCAGGCAGTATGTTTAAATGGTATTTTATTCAGACTACGGTTTCGGTACTTTTATGCCTTACAATTTTGAGTTTTTCAGTTTTGTTTTTCTTTATGAGATTCTGGAAAAATGATATGCTCACAGCGCTTAATGATGACGCTCTGAGTGTTGCTCAGGGCGTTAATTTAATTATCAACGATTCTGCAGAAAGCAAAAATAATGAAAATAATTCTCCTGAGGAACTTATTCACCAAATTATGATGACTGTTGCACAGTCATCCAGCACAGAGGTTTTTCTGATTGACGAAAGCGGCAAAATTTTACTATGTCATGATCCGAAAACCGAAAATCAGAGTGACAGCGTGTGTATGCTCCACCGTTATGTAAGATTTTCAAAGAGCATTATAGATGAAATAATTGTTTCAGAGGAAGAGTGTTTTAATTATGAAGGAAAGCTTGCAGGCTTGTCAGAGGAAAATTATCTTTTAGGCTCAACCTCCGTTAATATTCAGGAAAGAGAATATTACGTTGTCGTTATTCAGGCAGAAAGTATTGCTTTTCTTCCGTATACTACCGAATTTTTGCGTATAATGATATTTACAGGTATTATCGCTGTTATTCTTTCATTCCTGCTTTCTCTTATTGTTTCATACAGAATGGTTCGCCCGTTGAAAAAAATCACGGAAGCGACAAAGCATTATGCAGGTGGAGATTTTTCAGCAAGAATAAATACCTTTGATGTTTATAACGAATTAGGCCAGCTTGTGGACTCGGTAAACAGAATGGCTGATAACCTTGCTGTTTTAGAAGAGTCAAGAAGCAGCTTTGTTGCAAATGTTTCCCATGAATTAAAAACTCCTATGACAATAATAAGCGGTTTCGTGGACGGAATTTTAGATTCAACAATACCGCAGGAGGATGAAAATAAATATCTTTCAATAGTATCAGATGAGGTGAAAAGATTATCCCGTCTTGTTGTTGCAATGCTTAATATGTCAAAAATTGAGGCAGGTAAACTTACTCTTAATTTAAGTAATTTTTCAGTCCGTGATATATTTATAAAAACAGTTATCGGCTTTGAAAAATATATTGAAAACAAAAATATTCTTATTGAAGGCCTTGATTCTCTGGAAAATGTTATTCTTCTTGCTGATGAAACCCTTATAAACCAGATAATATATAATCTTATAGATAATGCCGTGAAATTTACTCCGAACGGCGGAATTATAACTTTTTCACTGAAAGAAGAAAAGAAAGAAGCTGTGTTTTCCGTGAAAAATACAGGAAAAGGCATTTCACAGGAAGAATGCGGACTTATTTTTGACAGATTTTATAAGGTTGATAAGTCCCGCGGACTTGATGCAAAAAGTTTTGGTATGGGACTTTATATTGTCAGAAGTATTATTGAACTTCATAAAGGAACAATAAGAGTAAACAGTGAGGAAAATTCATTTGTTGAATTTATTATCAGTATTCCTCTGCAGTAAAAATTTAATGATAATTTAAACAAATGGTAATATTATACTTTCATAACTCGGAAAGGAAAGAAATATATGAACGAATTTGACGAACTTAATGTAAACGGCACAGAAAAGCCGAATGAAGTGTCGGAAACAGAAGCTGCCGAATCTAAAGGTGAAAAGACTTCCGACGGTGTTGTATTTAATGCTGACGGAACATACCACGGAAAAGCCCAGGTGCATTCTGGGCCTTCTGAAAATCAGTCACAAAATACTGAAAATCAAAGAAGCGAAAATAACTCAGCATATCCTTACGGTAATTCAAACGGAAACTTCGGATATAATCCCCCAAATAATTCTCCTTACTCACAGCAGCCGAATCAGTACGGTAATTATCCCTACGGACAGGGAGCATATCCTTACGGCAATTCTGATGACAGAGCTCAGAATAATAACGGATTTTCCCCCTCTTCTGAGCATTACCGTTATGCCTATCCCGAAGACGGCGGTGCAGGTAAAAGAGGGAAAAACGGCTCAAAGATATTTGCAATTGTAGCAGGTGTGCTTTGTGTATTTCTTATAATAGCACTTATTGCAGTCGTAGCAGGTGACAAAAATCCCGTAGTTCCCGATACGGAAAACACAACGGCTGCGGTTTCCGAGAATGTAGAAGAGATTGTTACAAATTCTTCACCTATAACAGGGGAGATGAATTCCGTAGGTGAAATGACACCTAAGAGTATATTTAATAAGGTACTTCCTTCATCTGTAGGTATCTTGGTTTATGATAATTCAAAGACATTGGCATCCGAAGGCTCAGGTGTGCTTTTCCAGGAGTCAAATGACAATAAATATACCTATATTATAACCTGTGCTCATGTTATCAGCGATTCTTCGGGATATATCCGTGTTCAGGCTCATGACGGAAGTGAATATGATGCAGATGTTGTAGGTTATGATGCAAGAACCGATATCGGTGTTATCAAAATTGAAAAAACAGGCTTTACGCTTGCGGAGATAGGTGACTCCTCTAAAATAGCAGTCGGAGATTATGTATATGCAATAGGAAACCCCGGCGGCGTTGAATTTGCAAACTCATTTACAAACGGTATTGTTTCCGCTCTTGACAGACCCGTAAACTCATCTGCAACAGGTTATACTACAGAATGTATTCAGCATACAGCAGCTATCAATCCCGGAAATTCCGGCGGTGCACTCGTAAATTCCTTCGGTCAGGTAGTCGGTATTAATTCCATGAAGATAGTAGCTGACGAATACGAGGGAATGGGCTTTGCTGTGCCTTCCTCCGTTTTTGTTGAAATAGTAAATGAAATTATGGAGCACGGCTATGTTTCAAACAGACCTAAGCTTGGTATTACCTATGTTGCTGCAACGGAATACAGCTCTTACGGTATGTTTGTAGCTATCAAGGGACTTCCTTCAGGTTCTATCGTTATTCATGAAATCTCCTCTGACAGCTCACTTGTCGGCACCGATGTAAAGAAAGGTGATATGATATATGCCGTGAACGGTAAGGATCTTGATGATCCCTCTTATCTTTCTGAGCTTATTGAGGAATCAAATGTCGGAGATAAATTGACTCTTTCAATTATCAGAATCCATGAGGATTATACCTTTGATGATTTTAAAGTAACCGTTACTCTTGTTGAAGACAGAGGCGACACTATGATACAGCAGGAAGAGGAAGAAGAAACTCTTCCCGGCACATATCCCGGCGGCGGTTATGATGATTATTTCGGCAAATACTTTGAGGATTATTTCAATGATTTCTTCGGCGGCTTTGCTCCGTAATATGAAAAAAACTGCAGGACATCAGTATGCCCTGCAGTTTTTTTTAATTGTATGTATTTTTCAAGAGATTAAAAAATCTGCCGTAAGCTGATGTTACGGCAGATATAAATGTAAATTAAATTATCCCAGACCGAAGCTTACACTAAGGGCCTTATTGATTCTGTTCATTTCAGTGTTATCGAGCGTTCCCATGTGTTCTTTCAGGCGGGTTTTATCTATGGTTCGCACCTGCTCAAGTAAAACTATGGAATCCTTAGCAAGACCGCAGCCGCCGCCGTTTACGCTGATGTGCGTGGGCAGACTTGTTTTGTATTTTTGACTTGTGATTGCTGCTGCTATTACGGTCGGTGAATATTTATTGCCTACATCATTCTGAACTATAAGTACCGGTCTTACTCCGCCTTGTTCACTGCCTATAACGGGACTCAGATCTGCGTAATATATATCTCCCCGTTTAACTGTCATTTTTAACACTCCTTTATTTTGTTTCTGACAGTATTTTTCCCATAAGCGGAATGAATTAAACAGTTAAATAAAAAAATTTGAAAAATTTCAAAAAAACTATTGACAAATTAGATCAATTCTATTAAAATTAGAATTGTTCTAAGATATAAAACAGTAAAGGAGTTTTTTATTATGACAAAGAAATGGGTTTGTTCAGTATGCGGTTATGTTCATGAGGGAGATACTCCTCCCGAAAAATGTCCTCAGTGCCGTGTGCCTGCAGAAAAGTTCATTGAACAGAAGGAAGAAAGAACATGGGCAGCAGAGCATGTAGTTGGTGTTGCACAGGGTGTCCGTGAAGATATCATTATGGATCTCAGAGCTAATTTTGAAGGCGAATGCACAGAAGTAGGCATGTATCTTGCAATGGCAAGAGTTGCTCACCGTGAAGGCTATCCCGAAATCGGTCTTTATTGGGAAAAAGCAGCCTGGGAAGAAGCAGAGCATGCAGCAAAGTTCGCAGAGCTTCTCGGTGAAGTTGTAACCGATTCCACCAAGAAAAATCTTGAAATGCGTGTAGAAGCTGAAAACGGCGCAACAATGGGTAAGTTTGACCTCGCAAAGCGCGCAAAAGAGCTTAATCTCGATGCTATTCACGACACAGTTCACGAAATGGCTCGTGACGAAGCGAGACATGGCAAGGCATTTGAGGGACTTCTCAAGAGATATTTCGGTTAATTCTTCCATAATAGTAACAGAGGACACAGCGAACTGTGTCCTTTTATTTTTGCACCGCTTTTTAGTTTATGCAGTTTGTGTTGTGGATTCTATGTCAGCAGAGGACTCTTCTTCAGCAGAGGACTCTTCTTCAGCAGAGGACTCTTCTTCAGTAGTGGATTCTTCTTCAGTAGAAGGATCATCTTCAATATCGGGAGCTTTCATTTCTGCATATTCTGCATTAAGCTTAGTGATCGTAAATTCAAGATACTCTTCAATTTGTGAAATGTCAAAGCCCGGTATATTTGTGCCCCATCTTGCAATTTCCTTTTCAAAGGTTTCCTCTGGGATAGATGCTTTAAAATCTTCAAATTTTGACATTACATTGTCATATGAAAGGATGTCTTCTCTTAATTCAAAATATCTGTCACTTAATTCGTTACTGAATGCAGATTTGAATCTGATCCAAAGGTTGCTGACCCCGAAAGGTGTTGAGTTATTTTTATAATCAACCAAAGATTTACCGTTCCAATCAGTTCCCCAGCTTGTATCAAGATCATAAAGAGAGGGATACCAAAGTTCTCCGTCATATGTGACCAATAACATGTTTTTACCGAGGTTATCCTGGAGATAAGCAAAATTTGCCATTATATAATAGTTTAATGTTGCATCAAGATTCAGGTGTTCTTCAAACTGTTCTTTAAATTCTGCATCTGAGCTGTTTATAATAAAATCAAACAGTTTATTTAATTTATCCAAGGATTCTTGATTTTCTTCACCGACTTCTATCGCCCATGTTGAAAAATCGGGAGCTGCAGTAAAATATGTGCCGGGAGACCAGTTTTCACCGCAGAAAACAAGGTGATCCGGATTATTTTTATCCATATTGAACATCCATTCATCTTTAGGAATATTGAATGTGTAGATGCCTAAAAATTCTCCGTTACTGTAAATTTCAATGGGGAAACCGTCAATTGCACCGTTGGCAGGTGCTTCTTCAAGTAAGCCATATTTTTTCTGCATTTCTGTAACAAGATTTGCTGTAACAATGTTTCTTGAATGGGTTTTATCTACCCAGTTTGCTTTTAAGCAATACTTGTTCTGTTTTCCCCAACCGACATCAACCTTTAATTTATCGTCGTGAGCTTCATCTTCAAAGAAATTTATTGTGTAGTTTTTCTTTTCATATGCTAAGCTGGAACTTCCCTGAAGCTTGAGGGTGGCGAAGCCTTCAAAGGATTCTGCACCGTAAGAATATTTGATTTCAATATTTCTTACATCGGATTTGCTTGTCATTCCGCTGATATTTCCAGTAAAATAGAGTCTTGGAAGTACATCAGAGATATTTTTATTGCAATAAACACAAATGTCATTTTCAAAATTATGTTCATCTGCAGGAATTTCTTCAGATAATGTATCTCCGCAATCACATGCACATTCACGCAGTCCCTTATTTTCACAGGTAGCGTCTTTTTTTATATTCCATTCTCCGTATTTGTGAACATGTAAATTTTCAAGACCGACGGATGCTCTTAAAATCATTCTTGCATCATTAGCAGTTAATCCCGGCTTACCGTCGACATCTGCAGCAAGAAGCTGTTCTTCTGTAAGACCGTCATCTAAACCTACAGAAGCCCTTAATACAAAACGGGCATCCAAAGCTGTTATTTTGTTGTCTATATTAATATCACCAAGTATATAGCCGTTTGCCGTAAAAATGAGAATAAACATAAGACATAATGAAATTAAAGATAATAATGTTTTTTTCATTGTTTATTCCCCTTATTTGTTTTCTTAAAAATATTTTATATTAAAACATTTGTTTTGTAAAGAACAAAAATTTTCAATAAAAAATGAAAGTTGACAAATTTATAAAGCGTCTTTACGGGTATAATGTCTGATTATATGTTGCAAAAATAAAGTATTTGTGTTAATATACCTTTAGTTTTTATTAAGGAGGCATGATAAAAAGTAAGTGGTAGAAAAATCCGAGAACTTTGTTTTTGTGTTATGATAGAAGTAACAGGAAGACAGAGTAGAAACTAATTCGTCATATTTACTGGTCTACGAGATCGCTTAAGGAGAATGAAGG
>JAFXFC010000055.1 GCA_017513525.1 Clostridia bacterium | reverse complement strand
TGCCGCTTCTTTTGAAACGGTTTCACGGTAGTTGCCTACGGGATTTCTGAGATAGGCTTTTACCATTAAGGTAAGCTCCTCAGAATCGTTGGGATACTGCATAGCCGAAGCGTTTGCAGAGATGTTGTAGTTTCGTGTTTCTGTAATAATATCAGGCAACAACTTGTACCCGCCGAAATGGAAATCAGCAAAGATGTCATAATACTCTCTGTACTCTTCTTCGGGCAGGCTGATAAATACGGCTGCAAGCTCGTCTGCTTCGTAATAGTTTTCCTTGTTCTGCATATACAGAATACGATTCATGTCATTGTGCTTTGCTTTGAGCTTACTTGCGGCATGTCGTCTTGCCCTTATTCTTTTAAGGCACTCTTCATAATCTGCTATTACTCTGCCTACATAGTCAAGAATTTTCGGGTCAAGCTTCTTTTTCCAACCGGGTTTTGCAAAGGTGAAAAGCTCACTTGCATCAGCCTGATGACAGTCTGCCCTTGGTGTATTCTTTTTCAGGTCTCTTGCAAAATACGGTAGCTTTTCAAGGTTAGAGCTGACCTCATCCCAATTCTGACCTTCAAAGAATTTCTTGAAGCGTTCATCAAAGGTAGGTTCGTACCAACGGCGCTTACCCTCTGCTTTTTCAATAAGAGCCTTGTATTTAAGGAAGGATGTTCTTTCAGCTTTGTTAGTTTCAAGATATTCTGTCAAATCAGGCTTTATACCGCTTTTTGCAGAGTCTATTTCAAGACCTGTAAGTATTTCAAGTACCTCTGTTTCCTTGCGGTACTGCTCCTTCTTTTCATCATCGGTGTTTTCATCATAGGCTATTATACTTCTGTCAAGTGCCGCATTTGAAATCTGACCGACACGGGATGAAAAAGTATTTCGTATTGTTTCAAAGCGTTTGTACCAATCATTTGCATCTGCAATGATTGGTTTGGCGGAGGGTATGCTTAATAAAGGCAAATTGCCGCCGAGTGAGAAATCACCCTCACTGTAGTTATTTGCAATACAAGATGTAAGCTTCGGCTCGGCTACTGTCTTAATCATATCACCGTCAAAGTCTGCACCGCCAAGTCTTTCGGCAAGAAGTGAAACAGAGTTTATCATAATTACATCCGTAAGACCTGAAAGGTATTTTTCTCTGTAAGTGCCTACCTTCTTTAAAGGTTTTACAAGTGCTTCTTCATTTCGTGCAATATGGGGATTACGAAGAAGAGCATAGATATCCTGCTCTGAATATACAGCACCGGGAGCATAAAACTCATTCGTATCAAGAAATTCATTTCTTATGTCCGAGTAAATATCAGGTTTTCCGCCGTTATCTTTGATAAGCTCATAGAATAATTCCATAATATCAGCCGCAAAGAAACGGTTATCACCGTCAACAAGTAAGCGACCGATTGAGTAATCTTTAAGCAGGCTTTCTGCCGCATCGTCAAGCTGACAGACAAAATACGGCTCATTAATAAATTTAGGATTTCTTCTTAAAAGCTCTGCGAGATGATAACTGCGGCTCTTTCTTCCGAAGGTCCATTCATCAGCCTTATCGGTGAAATACCTTATACGGGCATCAGTATCACTGCGAAGGTCATAGTATCTCTGTTCGGTTGGTTTTGTCAGCCACATTCTTTTGTCCTCTGCGGGAGAATGCTCCCAACCCAAAGGTAAATCATCTGGTCTGAATTCAGATGAAAGCATTTTTACCGTATTAAGAAACTGATAGTTAAGCTCAGTTGTATCCTCAGCTTCTGTCTTACTTACATTTGTGATGTATATGGTGTGCTCATAAGCTCGGCAGAGCTGAACATATGTCTGCCAAGAAATATTATACTGTTTCAGCCACTTGTAACCCTTGAACTGACTTTCTGTAAGTATCATACAAAGGCTGTTTACATTGTGCTTTCTTCCCCATATATCGGTTATTGTTTTAACGCCGGCTTCATTAAACAAGGCTTTGAAATCGGCTTTATGTACCATTCCCTTTATATATGGCATACGAATCTGAAAAGAGGTGTGTTCTTTTTTACTGCCTATTTTACTGTCAAGCTCACGGGCAAATTCAGGTGAAATCAGTCCCATACCGTCAAAGCGTGTAGTTTCAATATCGCCTGTACATTCTGTTCTTTCATATTTTCTTATACTGCCTTCACCTGTAACGTCAGTAACAGTTACATAAGAAACATCGTTTGTAATATGTTTAGGGTTAGGCACAATAGCAACATTTTCAAGAAAGAACTTATCATCAGGCTCAACTCTGATACCTGACGAAAAGAGAAGTCCGTTATATGCATAGAGCTTTGACAGCTCACAGACATCAATTTTTAAGTTAAGGGTTATTCTTCTTGTGATTTCATCATAGAGGTCAGCACGGACAAATGACAGCTTTGCGTTTCTGCTCATTGATGCAGAACGCTCAAAGGCATGATATTTATGCTGACCGCCACCGAGGTCAAGAGTAATACCTTCAGGGCGAAACATGGATTCAGCTTTTTTCTGTCTTAGTGCATTTTTTGGGTACTCTGCGCTTCTGTCAAAGATACCTGCAAAATCAAGATAGATAATAGCGTCGTACAAATCATCAATTATCAGCTCATCACCTTTTGGCGAATAACCGTCTCTGTGAAGCATAGACATTAGCTGATAGAAAACGGCATTATCATCCTGATAGGTATCGCCGTGATTTAATAATACGCTTGCAGTTTCCGCTTTGTTGAGATTAAAAGAGTATATATCCTCGCCAACAGGCTTTGCGTAAGCAAGAATTGCTTTTGCGGACAGCATAGGTATTTTATATCTTACACCGGTCATAGCTTCACCTCCTAAAATGATTATCACAAGTATACTACAACGGTAGATAAATTTCAATATTTTGGTATATGAATACTGCGTCACATTTTTTGAAGAGCATACAAAAACTGCCCTCACAGGGAGAGCAGTTTGGAAAATTTTGAACTTAACAAATTGGAATTTGGCTAACTGTTTAGTCATCGACAAATTCTTCTACATACTCTTCATAGGTATCCGTATTTACTTCGTAACTCTTATATGCTGTAAAACCTAGAGCAACTAAGAGCAGTTGTCCTACAATGATAATAGCAAGAATGATTCCAATGGTTTTCCATATTTTGCGGCTTCGGTTGTTTTTCACAACCAACTGCTCATTAATTCTGGATAGCTGCTCTGCAATGATATCTACATTTTCGTTTTGATTAATGGGTGAGCCTAACAATTGGCTAACATTGACCTCAAATACTTCAGCTATTTTTTGAAGCATTTCTGCGTCTGGTACAGAAAGGCCTTTCTCCCACTTTGAAATAGTTTGTCGAACTACATTCAATCTGATTGCCAATTCATCTTGCGTGAGTCCTTTTGTTTTACGCAAGGCTTTAATGTTTTCGTTAAGCATAGTTGTACCTCCTCGTTCTTGGCTGCTTTTATTTTGCCACAGAAGCACCGTTGCTGCAAGCAACGCAAGTTAACATTGGCATAAATACTGTCAAATTCTTATTTATCGAACTCATTATACCATAACCCCACCACAAATTTCAATCCGTTACATACACCTGTCACTTCAAAAGTAGCAGGTGCTTTTTTATACCCAAAACCGTGAATTTGGGAATATGAATACTGCGTCACATTTTTTTCGCAGTACAACTAAATTTTTAAAGAAAGGAGGTACCCCTTATGCAAACAATCAACCTTACCCTTAAGCAGTTCTCAGAAATCAAGACAATGATTAAAAGCCGATGCTGTAACTGTTATCAGGGCAACTGTCTGCTTCTTGATGACGGTGACACTCACACCTGTCCGCAGCTCATAACACCGAGCCATATTATCTGCAGATATTTTCTTGATGCAGTTCTCCCTGCCGATAAGAT
>JAFXFC010000027.1 GCA_017513525.1 Clostridia bacterium | reverse complement strand
GCACCGCTTACTGAGTTAAGGTCTTTTCGGACCTGAACCTCTCCAAGTGCCAGGCTTTTTGCAATTGAGGTTGCGGAAATGTATTCATCATTGTTTTTGAACACTGTACGAAGGTGTTGCAAGTAGTGCGGCAGTCTGCCGAGAGTTGCTTTTGATACAGCGATCTTTTCCATACTGATACCTCCCATCTCTTGACTTCGTTAATATTTTAACATTCTTTTTTATTCTTGGGAATTCTTAAAATGTTTAATCGGTATTATCAATATCGATAACCCCTTTATCGAATGGCGGAATAAAGCAAAAAAATAAGCCTGACCTTCGAAAAAGTCAGGCAAAAAAATTTTTTAGTTAAATATTTTTCTCTTTGTTTCACACAGTTTTGTTATGAATCTGCGGTCAAGTTCAGTTAATTTATATCCCTTTTTATAGATTAAAACATCTTTATATAATTTTTTGTTTTCTACACATTTCTTCTGAACGAGATTGTATCTTTCAAGCAAGCTCTTCGGAACAGGAGATACCCACATAAATGTTTCGGGGTTTTTATCAAGCAAATCAAACTGACTTGCTCTTTCAAAAATATAAATCCTTCTATCGATATTATCCGGCAATTCTTCCTTAACAACTTTTGATAAAGGCATAGAAGGAACAAATGGGTCTGCGTGAGCAATTTCTATGTAGTCAGTCAAATCATCAAAAGTTATTTCTCCTTTTTGTGCAAGGGGATTATCTGCACTCATAATAAGTGAATAGCTGAACTCTGTTACAAGCTCATATACAAAACCTTTTTCATCGAGCATTGATTTAAAATACTTATCATAATTTTCTGCGTATCGGATAATCCCAAGCTTGTAATCATGGTTAAGCATGTTATGAATGGTTCTCTGAGAATTTGTTTCCTTATAAAATATTTCGGCCGAATCCTTTGTTAGCATTCGTGAAAATTCAGCAAAGGCTTCCGATATATAAGAAGCACGTGGAACAGAAATAGAGAATTTCTGTTTATTCGGAGCACCATATTTGTAATACTTTTCAACAGATTCGATTTGGTTCAGTATCCCTTTAGCAAAATTCATAAATTCTTCGCCTTCATGTGTTAAGCACATGCCTTTCGTTGTCCGGTCGAAAATTGTTATTCCCAAATCCGCTTCAAGTTCCTTAATCGAACGACTGATATTAGGTACTGCAATAAGCAAAGTTTCTGATGCTTTGTTGAGAGAACCTGCCTTTGCAACCTCAACTGCATATTTCATATGTAATATATTCATAATAGCACCTACCTTCTTGCTATTTGATTTTTTATATTATATCATATTTGTATCTAAATTTCAATCTACATAATATATTTTATTTTACATTGCTTTACAAATACAATTTCTTATATCCGCCCTTTGCGCACAAGTAACTATTTATATTACCGGCCAAGTTAAATACTTAGCCGGTCTGCGAAATCATTCAGTTATCTAATGCCGTACTTTTCAATGATATAATCCATATCCTTATCACCTCTGCCAGAAAGATTGATAAGGACAGAGCCTTTGCCCATTGTCTGTGCAAGATTCACACCGTAAGCAACTGCGTGTGAGCTTTCGATTGCAGGAATAATGCCTTCCATCCTTGAGAGTTCAAAGAAAGCATCAATGGTCTCATCATCAGTTACAACATCATACTTAACTCTGCCTGAATCACGCAAAAATGCGTGTTCAGGACCGCTTGACGGATAATCAAGTCCGCTTGCAACAGAATAAACAGGTGCAGGTTCACCGTTTCCATCTTTCAGCATAATGCTGTTAAAGCCGTGCATAATACCTTCTGTTCCGTAGGTAAGACTTGCAGCGTGGTCACCGAGCGCTGTTCCGCGTCCTAATGGTTCGACACCGTAAATGTCAACGGGATCATTTAAGAAGCCTGAGAAAAGTCCCATTGCATTTGAGCCACCGCCAACACAAGCAACAATGGCATCAGGCAATTCTCCCGTCATATTAATAAACTGTTCTCTTGCTTCAATACCTACAACACTCTGAAAATCTCTTACCATCATCGGGAATGGATGAGGTCCTACAACAGAACCTATGCAATAAATGGCATCTTTATATTCATTGCAGTATGCCATAAATGCCGCATCAACCGCTTCTTTGAGTGTCTGCAGTCCGTCAGTTACTTCAATTACTCTTGCACCGAGTATCTTCATTCTTGCAACATTTGGTGCCTGCTTTTTAATATCAACAGCACCCATATAGATGTCACATTCAAGACCGAAATATGCCGCAGCAGTAGCAAGTGCAACACCGTGCTGACCTGCGCCTGTTTCTGCAATAACCTTTTTCTTACCCATATATTTTGCAAGCAAAACCTCGCCCATACAGTGATTTAATTTATGTGCTCCGGTATGGTTTAAGTCCTCACGCTTTACATAAAGCTGAACGCCCGTTCCGATTTTATCAGAAAGCCTTGCAAGATGCGAAATCGGTGTTGGTCTGCCTTGAAACTCTTTTCTTATTCTGCGAAGCTCGTTTATAAATTTTCTTGACTTGCAGATTGTCTGATAGTTTTCGGATATCTCATTCATAGCAGTTTGAAGTTCGGGCGGAATGTATGAGCCG
>JAFXFC010000014.1 GCA_017513525.1 Clostridia bacterium | reverse complement strand
TAAATGCGATATGATATAAATCCCTTCACGCCCCGCAGGGCATATCGCGTGCGCAGCACATATCGAACGCCCAAGGCGTATATCGAAAATCCCGTTAGGGATTTATATCGCTGCATTGTGTCCTTTAGAACACAATGCTAAGGGAGCATTTTTTGTTAAATCATAATTTGTCGGGGACAAATTATGATAGTGAAGTTTCGCACAAAGATGCGAAGTGAAGTTTTCACAAAGTGAAAGTGAAGTTTTTGCTTCGCAAAAGTGAAGTTTTTGTCTATCGACAAAAGTAAAGAAAGGCTGACGCCTTGCTCCGCTTCGCTCTATATGATTCAAGGGCGAAGCCCTTCCGATATGTTTGCAAAGCAAACACTTCACATCCCGTAAGGGTTACTTCACATTGCGTAGCAATACTTCACACACAGAATGTGTGCTTCACTATCATAATTTATCGAAACGATAAATTATGATTTGTAGTGTCTGAGTGAGCTGTCAACAAACAGTGCACCAAGCTGGAGGGTGTGGATATAAGTTCCGTCTTCCATGGGAAGAAGAGTAAGTCCTTCGCCCTCGCCGCCGAAATTGTCTATGAGCTTATATTCATAGGCTATTCTGTCAAAGAGCTTTGTGATCTCGCCTGTTGTGAGATCAATTGTGAATACGGCTCTCTTCATATCGTTTGTTCCGGCATAAAGCTTTCCGTCTGCTATTTCAGCACCCTGAATTTTCTCTACTTCAGAAGAAAGGGTTATTGTTTCAATATAAGTAAAATCACTGAGAGAGAATTTATAAATTTCCGTATAATTTCTTGAGTCGCCCGTGTATGCTACACCGTTTTCACCGTCAACGGCTACCCACGGAACACCTCTTGTCTGTAAAGTGGTGGGAAGCTCGAAGCAAGTGCCTGTGTATTCAAGAGTTTCAGCATCATAAAGGGCAATAATTGGATAATTCCATTCTTTGCTGTCCTCTAATGCGGCATAAATAATGCCGTCATAATAGCTTATACCGCCTATGTGCTGTGAATTGTATTTTTCCTTTAATTCATCGGGAATAGCATTATAATTCAGAGCTATGATTTTATCGCAAGAGAGATTTGTTTTTTCAAGTGCACCCTTGCCGCTGAAATAGAAATATTCTCCGTCTGTTGTAACATCCTGTGAACGGGTAAGTGTTTCAAGACCTATAACTGCGTGTTCGCTTTCATATGAAGCGACATCGCCATTAAAAATACTGTTAAGACTGCCTGTAAAAAACAGCAGAAAAGAAAATATAACGGCTAAAGCCTTATTAATTGAATTTACCAGAATTACCATATTTATCACCTCAGCATATTAATATTGTTATTTTATCACAAATTTTTTCTTTTTTAAAGGCTATTTATTTAATTGACTTTAATTTTTTTCGGTATATAATATATAAGTATTAATTCTAAGATATCGAGGCAGCAAAATGAATAAAAAATATATAGCCCTTATATCCCTTATGCTTTGTTTAAGCTTACTCTTTTCTTCATGCGAAAATGATACAGAAACTACAACAGAGCCTGACATTATCACCGAAGCACAGGTTAATAACAATTCACCCGAAAATGAAGAAACACAAGCCCCGCAGGAAGACCCTTCTGAGGACAACACCACCGAAGAGCCCTCTCAGGAGGAAACTACTCTTCCCGGTACGGTTGTAGGCTATACCTCAAAAGGCTTCGCTATCTCCGAAAAAGACGGAATAACCTATGTTGACGGTGTGCTTGTTGCAAATAAAACATATTCTCTTCCCTCCAGCTATAATCCGGGTGAGCTTCTCCCTGAATGTGAGAGTGCATTTTCCTCTTTGCAGGCTGCTGCCGCAAATGAAAATCTCACAATATGGAACGCTTCGGGCTTCCGCTCTTATGAATTACAGGAAAGTCTCTACACAAGATACTCGAACAGAGACGGCAAAGAGGCAGCTGACAGATATTCCGCACGCCCCGGACATTCAGAGCATCAGTCAGGTCTTGCAATTGACCTTAATGATATAACCTCTGCCTTTGCAGACACGGCAGAAGGAAAATGGATAGCCGAAAACTGCTGGAAGTACGGCTTTATCCTCCGCTACCCTATGGGTAAGGAGGCTCAGACAGGTTATATGTATGAACCCTGGCATATAAGATATGTAGGAGTCGCAGCTGCTGAAAAAATTCACAACAGCGGTCTTTGCCTTGAAGAATATTACGGCATAACCTCTGTTTACGAAAATACAGAGGAAGTCATTACCGAGGTAGAAACAGCTTCTGAAGAAGAAACCGAACTCAATGAAGTTATTACAACCGAAGCTCAGAGCTTCTCTGAGGAAATCACTTCGGAACAGAATTTCGGATAGAAATTTCTGTCTTCTCATATTTTTTTAAGCTTCAGAATATATAATTATATTATCAATTTAATCGGAGGGATAATACATGTCGGAAATAATAGAATTTTTTAACGGCTACTCTGATTTGGTTCTCGTTATCAGGATTATTCTTGCAGGTATCTGCGGCGGAATAATAGGTGTTGAAAGAACCTTAAGACAAAAGGATGCAGGCTTCAGAACTCACATTATCGTTGCAATGGGTGCTGCCCTTATGATGATAATTTCAAAATACGGCTTTTTGGATATAGTTTTCTTAAATTCAGTACAGGTAGATGTTTCAAGAGTTGCTTCAAATATCATTACGGGTATCTCTTTCCTGGGTGCAGGTATGATATTCGTAAAAGGAATTTCAATAAAAGGTCTTACAACAGCGGCAGGTATCTGGGTCACAGCGGCAGTAGGCATGGCAATGGGTGCAGGTCTTTATGTTATATCTATAGTTTCCGTTGTTCTTCTCTTGCTCGTTCAGATAGTCTTCCATAAATTCCTTATAGGCTTCGACAAGGTACTCGCCAATGATAACCTTGTCCCCTGCTTCGTACAGCTTGAAAACACTCCGATTGCTATAAAAGAGCTGAAGGCTTTTCTTAAGGCAAACGGTGTTCAGGTGTTCGATTCTGTAGTCGAAAGCTCCGCTGATAACAAAAGCCTTACAATACATCTCAATGTTCAGCATGAAAAAGATGTAGATATTGATGATGTATTTGAAAGATATCTGAAAAAAGAAGGCGTTTATCAGGCATTTTCAATTTAATTACATATATACATACGTTAAAACGGCTTCCCCGCTCTTGCGGAGAAGCCGTTTTGTTTATTTATTTATGAGAATAAATTCTTAAAGAATTCGCTGATTCTTTCAAAAAAGCTTCTTATGGCATTTATTATTCTTGCAAAGAAGCCGTTATCTTCCCACTGAGCAAAGAGAGTTACGTTATCTGTTACGGTAATCTTATCTCCTGCTTCATACTTGTCACCGAGTCCGTCGGGCTTAGTTGACCAATATGAGAAGATGCGGTTTGTGCTTGTTGCTTCGGGAGCAGAAAGAACAGTTGCTGTGCTTCCTTTTGAATATAAAGTACTGTCGTGAACAATAGCACTTCCGTATTCGCCGATATCATACTTTACAAAATATGTATCATAGCTATAAGCATCGCCAAGAAATTCTCTTCTTGCATCTGTAAACTTCAGGATATTATCAATATAGCTGTTATATTTATTACTGATAGTATCCGTGGAGGTTGTGCCAAAAATATTCCAGCGAATGGCGTTCATTGCGGCGGAAGATTTCATAGATGTTTTGGCTGCTTCTATCTCACTTCTGAATTCGGGATAAAGCCCAATCAGTTTTTCTGTCCAGAGCTTCTGAACCTTTTCCTGGAAATCATTATGAGTAAATGCCTGACCGAGAAGTGACTTTTTATTCTCTGCATGATTGCCTATAAAGCAGGTCTGAATATAAAGAAGATTCGGATCACCCATATTCGGAACATGGTTTATAAGGTTATTGGGAGCACTGTAGCCAAGACTTAAGTCATAGTCCCACGCAGGGCCTGCTTTAAGCTTACCGTCAACATCCTTATAAAGGAAGAAGCTTGAGCTGCAGCCGTCAAAGTTTGAAGTAAACTCAAGAAGCAGATACACTCTTGCAAGTGAGTCCATATCCATATAGTAGGAATAATGCTTGCCCTTCCCGTTGTAGCCCGTGCCCGAATAAAGAGCATCCTCAAAATCCTGATAAAAACTGCTGATATACTCAACCTGAGCCTTTGAAGCATATTCGGGATTTTTTACAACAATTGCCTGACCCCTGTCTGTAACAAAGCCTGAAACCTCATTTTTGTATCTGTTTGTTTTTTCTGTTTCAAGAAGATAACCACCTGTAATATTAGAAGGGTTATTGGGAATTTCAGCATATTTTATATTGCTTTTAGCTGATGAATTCTGCTTTCCGCCCAAAGGATAATCTTCAAGGTCTTTGTCGTTTACTTCCTCTGTTTTACCTTCAAGATCAAATATATCAACACGGTTTTCGCCGATATCGACCTTTTCAGTCATAAGATACAGACCTGCATACTCACCGTTAAGGTAAAGATTTACATTATAGCTGTCGGTTGTAAAATCAACACCTAAATTTCTTGCAAGGTCAAAAACAACTCTGTTCTTTATCAATGAAGAATCGGAATGGTTCGAAAGAAGACACCAGCTTTTGTCTTTACCTAAACCGAACAGATCCGTCTTCTTATCAAGCTTGATATTATAGGGCTTCTTCGGATGAGTCCATGTAGAATTACCTCTGCCCTTGATATAATCAAGAACTCCGTCATACTGAACTTCGCCGTTTTCGTCAAGAATAAGTATCTCTCCGGGCTCTTTATAGGACTTGTCATTATGCACCGCATCCATATTGCCCGATTCGGTGTTAATATAAATCGTACCTGAATTGTCGGCGGTCATCACAATAACTTTATAGCTTTCTGCTCCGCAGGTAAGTGTAAAGCTTTCTCCCTCGGCAAAAACGGATGTTTTTTCACCGCTTATAAGCTTTTCTCCGTTACAAAGAACTTCACCGTCTGCAGTGAACCATACCGTAAGCTCGCTTCTGTCTGTTCCTGCAGGTAAAAACAGATAATAGCTTCCGTCTGTTGCAGGATACCATTTGACTGAACCGAGATCATTCTCGCTTTCGGCAGTTTCGGCATCAACATACAGTGCATTTATACCTGTATTTGCGGAAGCAAAAACCGTAAGTGCCACAGACAACAACATAACAGCCAAAACCGTTAACAATAATTTTGATGTCTTTTTCATACTTTTACAGCTCCTTTTCCTTATTCCTCAATAAGAATATTTATTTTTTCTGCACATTTTCTGCAAATCTTTTTTTCCTTGAAGCCTATAAGGTCTTCCATGCTTGCACAAAAGATGCAGGAGGGCTCATATTTTCTTAATATTATCATATCATCTTCTACAAAAATTTCAAGTGCATCTTCCTGTGAAGTAAGACGAAGTTTTTTTCTGAGCTCCATAGGAAGAACAAATCTTCCGTTTTCGTCAAATTTTCTTACAATTCCTGTTGCTTTCATATCTTTCATCCTTTCTTTTGGTTTTCTGATACAAAAATAACATATTTTACCATAAAAGTCAACAATTATTGAAAGTTACAGCTGTATATTGCAATATTCAGTAAAATATTACGGTTATTAAGAGTATCAAGCTTGTCATATATATTTCCCCTTTTACATATATTCTAACATGATGAATTATGTGTGGGCTTCAATTATTGCCCTTTCTTTTATTTTTTCAATTATTACGGGAAATACCGATGCTCTCTCAAAAGGAATACTTGAGGGAGCAAAAAATGCTGTGGATTTAAGCTTAAAGCTTCTGGGCACCATGGCATTATGGAACGGCTTAATGGAAATAGTCACTTCTTCAAGGCTTGATAAAATAATAAACAAATTACTCTCCCCTGTTATGAAGCTCTTATTTCCCGAATACAGAAATACCCCTGCCGGCTCTGCAATATGTGCCAATATCACTGCCAATTTATTAGGACTCGGCAATGCGGCAACACCACTGGGAATTGAAGCCATGCGGAGAATGAAGGAATTTTCGGGGGATAGCATAGCCGATAACGAAACCGTGCGTTTTGTGGTAATAAATTCTGCGGCACTGACACTTATTCCGACCACGACCGCCGCACTCAGAAGTGCCGCGGGAAGCGAAAGTCCGTTTTCCATTCTCATTCCTGTGTGGCTGACGGGTATAACTGCCCTTTTTTTCGGGCTTTTAGCTGAAAAACTGTTATCAAAAAGGTGGAAGTTATGAAAAAGTATCTTATTTTGTCCTTATTTACGGCTCTGAGTATTCTTATAGTCCCTCTTTGTGTTTACGGTATTTTCTCAGATACTTCAATAAACCGTATACCTGAGCTTCACTCCGTGCCGCAAAACATCGGGGATATTTCTTTTGATACAATAAAGGTATATAATTCACAGAATGAGCGCACCGAAACACTGGATTTCAGAGAATATATAATAGGAGTAGTAGCCGCAGAAATGCCTGTAGAATTCCATTCCGAGGCACTGTCTGCCGGTACGGTTACCGCCGCCACCCTTGCGAGGAAAAAGCTTTTAAGCGGTGCGGATGAAGCTCTTGACGGTGCTGTTATCTCAACAGACTCAACCAAGCATCAGGCATATATGGATAAAGAAGAAATGAAAGAACGCTGGGGCGAAGATTTTAATGAATACTATGAAAAGCTCTGTACTGCCGTCGATAATGCAATAGATTATTCAATAACCTATGAGGATGAATTGATAGTTTCCGTATATCATGCAATTAGTCCCGGAATTACTGAAAATGCAGAAAATGTCTGGATAGGAGGCTTCCCGTATCTTGTAAGTGTTGACAGCTCCGGAGATAAGCTCTCTCCGAAATATTCTTCCGAATTAAAGCTTGGTTTTGAAGAATTTCATGCGGCTATGACAGAACAGGGCGTTACTCTTCCCGAAGATAAGACATTGTGGTTTGATTCGGGCGAATATACCGAAGCCGGAACCTTAAAATCAATAAATATAGGCGATAAATCTTTCAGCGGAGAAGAGCTTCGTGATATTTTTTCTCTTCGTTCAAATGCTATTACACTCAGTATGAATAATGAGGGTATAACCTTCAGCGTAAAAGGCTACGGTCACGGAGTCGGCATGTCACAGTACGGCGCAGACTATCTTGCCCGTCAGGGCTACACCTGGCAGGAAATAATCAAGCATTATTATACAGGCGTTGAAATAGAAATTATTTAATTCTTAATATTCTCTTAAGTCTATTGAATGAAAGAGCTTCCTTTTGTAAAATAAAGACAAAAGGAGTGGTATTATGAAAATATGTAACACCTGCGGTTATCAATGCGAGGATAACGAGCTTATTTGTTCCAACTGCGGAAAAAACTGTGACGGAAGCTCAAAGGAAACAAATTCCGACACTGCAAAAACTGATGATCCCTTCAGCGAATACAGAAAAGCTATTGAAGAACAGATAAAACAGCAGCAAAAACAGATTTTTGATCTTCAGCAGAAAATGACAAACGGCAATACCGATGAAAAAAATCAGAGTAAAAAAGAAATTGTCCCCGATCCATGGGACAGAACGGCGCTTTTTTCAGAAGAAGATGTAAGCGAATACCGACTGTTTGCAGCACTTACATATCTTTTGGGTTTTATCGGTATAATAATCGCCCTGCTCGTAAATAAAGACTCGGAATATCTTAAATTCCATATATACCAAGGCTTGAAAATAACAATCTGTCAGGCGGCACTGGGGCTTTTCTCACTTATCGGCGCATGGACTTTTATTATTCCCCTTGCAGCTGCTGTCTGCTTTATTTTAATTGTAATAATACAGCTTGTAAGTACCTTCTGGACACTTCAGGGTAAATCAAAAGAAGCAATAATTATCAGAAGTTTAAATATTCTTAAATAATTACCAACAATAAACGGTCTTTTTACGGTTGATTAAACTCTCCCGATATGTTATACTTTTTGTCGAAAAAGGATAATGGGAGAATTTCAATGAAAACTGCAAAAAAGACCGTTTTGGTTTTTGTTCTTTGTTTTATTATAACTGTAAGCGTCATAATTCCTGCAAGTGCTCTTACGGAATATCAGCAGAAAATTTCCGAATTTGCGACAAACATAAATACACTTGTTGTATATGATGTTACAAACGGAAAAGCACTTTTCGCAAAAAATGAAAAGGCTCACATATCAATTGCAAGCACAACAAAGCTTGTAACATCCCTTGTGGCTCTTAAATATTTAAGTCCTGATCATGTAATTACGGTAGGAAATGAAATTTATCTTGTAAAACCGAATTCCAGCCTTTCTCTGATCCGACCGGGACACCAATTGAAGCTTCGCACACTTATTGCGGCAATGCTTCTTCCCTCGGGAAATGATGCAGCTTACACCGTTGCAGTAAATGTGGCAAGAGTTCATTCAGGAGATTCCGCTTTAAGCGGCACCGCAGCCGTAAATTACTTCTGTAACCTTATGAACGAATATGCGAGAGAGCTCGGCTGCAATAATACATATTTCGTAAACCCCGAAGGCTGGGATGATCCGAATCACTTTTCAACGGCAGAGGATATGACAAAATTTGCCCTTGCAGCCGTTAAAAATTCTATTATTACTTCAATTGCAAATATTCACAGCAATAAATTCTATTTCTATTCAGGCGAGAATATCACATGGAATAATTCGAATGAGCTTATTAATCCCAACAGCCCTTATTATTATCCCTATGCACACGGACTTAAGACGGGAACAACCTATTCCGCAGGAAAATGCCTTGTGGCAAATGCAGTAAAGGACGGACGCGAAATTCTGATTTTAGCCTATGGCTGTAAGGAAGAAGCCGACCGTTTTGGTAAAGTAAGAGATATATTCCAATATATTTATTCTGCTCCCACATTAGGTGATGTTGACGAAAGCGGAAATATTTCTGCCGCCGATGCAAGACTTGTTCTTCGTGCTTCAGTAAATCTTGAAGAAATAACACCGATTCTTAAAGCAAGAGGCGATGTTAATAAAGACGGTAAGCTTTCATCCGAGGATGCAAGAACTATCCTGAGAGCTTCAGTAGGACTGGAAACAATTTAACAGCGGTACTGTTAAATTGTTTCAGTGATATTCGCACCTTCGTGCGAGTGATATTGTGCTTCGCACAGTGATATTCGCCTTTGGCGAGTGATATATTTACCTTCGGTAAATGTTTCGGAAGCCTTTCGGCTTGTTCCGCTTCGCTCTATTTAGTGGAAAAAAATTTCCTTATAATGAAACACAAGCTCCCGTCCTTTTGAAATAGAATTGCTAAGGACAGTAGAAAAGCCAACACAGATTTTCTGTGTTGGCTCTCTTATTTTTCCAGAACTTCACCTTTATGGCAAGTAAGTTCGCTATTTTATATATATTTTGCCTTGATTGTTTTTAACGAAGCAATTAACATCCTTCTGATTACACCGCAATCATTATGTAATTTTTTATATTTTTCTTCGGCTATGCATTCGGTTTCAAAAAGAAGTTCTAACCAATACTCTGTTTCATAACACTCTTTTTGAGCTATTTCTAACTTTGATATAAAATCCTTCGTTCCTTGTGCATATTGTGCCTCGTGTATATTTGCACCGATAGAGGTTGCAGCTCGAAGCAATTGATTTATTAAAACGGATTCTTTCTGGTTAACTTTCATTTCCCTGCAAAGAAATATAACCTCTTTTGCAAATTCTTTAGCTTTATCTCTTAAAATGCTATCCGCCATAAATACCACCTCTATATAAATTATATAAAACAAAAAGCTTTTTCAAGTGTTATTCCGACTGTGTCGGAGTGATATTATTGCCTTTATGCAATAGTGATATTGAAACCTACGGTTTCAGTTTTATTTTATTCGCCATGAAACTTGCGAAGCAAATAACACTATGCGAAGCATAATAACACTGCGCAGCAATACAACTCGCCACAGGCGAATAAAACTGGCGTTGTGTCCTTACGAACACAACGCCTTAGGCGGGAGCTTGAATAATGTATTGTTAATTAGTCCTGTACGGGAGCTTCTACGGGGCAAGCATCTGCACAAGCGCCGCATTCAATGCAAGCATCCTCATCAATAACATAGATATCGCCTTCAGAAATAGCCTCTACGGGGCATTCTGCTGCACAAGCACCGCAAGCGATACAAGCATCTGTAATTTTGTATGACATAATTAAGTTCCTCCTTTAGGTTTTTCTTCATTGTAACATATAAAATAAAAATTTCAATATGTTTTTAAAAATTTTTTTGATTGTAATTATTCAATATCTTTAAGAGCTGCAAGTTCTTCGCGGTTAAGCTTTATCTGTGCATCACGGATAAGCTTTACATCGCGGCGGCTGTATTTACCGGGGGCTGCCTCGGGATTTCGGTCAAGTCTTACCTTGAGCATACCCGTAAGCAGGTTATTGTCAACTACCTCTCCCCTGCCGTCAACGGTTTCTACAATAGCACCGACCTTGGGCGTTATCTTCAGAAGATGCTCGTATGCAGACTGCTCATATTTCAGACAGCACATAAGTCTGCCGCAGGTTCCGCTGATTTTCACGGGATTGAGAGAAAGTCCCTGTTCCTTAGCCATTTTAATGGAAACAGGCTGAAAATCGTGCAAAAACTCCTTACAGCAGAAGCCCCTGCCGCAAATTCCAAGACCTCCGAGTAATTTTGCTTCATCTCTTACACCTATCTGACGAAGCTCTATTCTTACCTTGAAAATAGAAGCAAGACACTTTACAAGCTCTCTGAAATCCACTCTTTCGGGAGCAGTATAGAAAAACAGCACCTTTGTTCCGTCAAAGGTATACTCTACATCTATAAGGTTCATATCAAGCCCGAACTGAGCTATTTTCTCCTCACAAATAGAAAATGCCTTTTTCTCTTTTTCCTTATTCTTCTTGACATTTTTGAGGTCTTCTTCGGTAGCCACACGGATAATGCTCTTAAGAGGCTTTACAAGAACCTCTTCTTCAACATCTTTATTTTCAACGGCACATTCACCGCATTCCACACCTCTTACAGTTTCTACTATAACGAACTGTCCTTTTTCAACAGTGTGTCCCGCAGGGTCGAAATAATAAACCTTGCCGGTATCCTTAAATTTTACACCTATAATTTCTGCCATATTTCTGATGCGTCGGAAAAATCCTTCGCCCTTTCTTTATATTCTGTCCTTCATTATCACGGCGGTCTCAGAAGAAAACCGTGAAATAAGAAGATTTTCGTTTGCGTTGGAACTCGCTTCCGATATTATTTTATCCATAATTTCTTTAATTTGCAAGAGTGAAGATATTTTATAGCTTCTTGAAAGAGCATATGCCGCCATATCACTTCCCGAAAGAAGAGGTGCACCTGAATTCTGTGCCATGGCATCTCTTATTATTGCAATCAGATGCTTTGCTACTGAAGCCATCATTTTTCTGTTTTTATACATGGGTGCACACGCCAGCATAACCGAGAACTCATCACCGTTTGACAGTGCATGGGCAATACCGTCGGCGATTTCAATTATCTTTTCATCATCCTTTTTACTTTTTGACGAAAGAGTATCTCCGAGAGGATATTCGGTGAGGCGTGATATAACGGTTGTCAGAAGTCCTTCTCTTGCGTTCACACAGAAAATAAACATGGTATCATCGGGCGGCTCTTCTATGGACTTCAGAAGTGCATTCTGAACCACCGTCTGCAGCTCGTCACATTCGGGAAACAAAAAGACCTTGTTTTTCCCTTCCGTGGGCGACACGGAAAGCCTTGAAAGACAGCTTTCTCTTACTGTCTTAATTGACAGCAGTTTTTTTCCGTCCTCGGGAACGACCTTAAAAACATCAGGATGAATACCCGCTTTTACCCTAAGACAGGCACTGCATTTTCCGCAGGGAAGCCCCTTTTCATCGGAAATGCTTGTGCAAAGCACCGCCGACGCCAATTCGAGTGCACATTTCTCTCTGAGTGATGCACTTCCTCCCGAAAGCAGAATACTGCAGGGAATTCTGCCCAGTGTCGCCGCCGAATTTACGGCTTTTCTTGTATTTTCAGGAATTTCAATATCTGAAAAAAACATATTTATCACATCTTAATAAATCTTTCTACATCAACAATAAACACAGTAGCACCGCCGACTGTTATCTCAACAGGAAGAGAGGTAAAAAACTGATCCGCATGATTACCTGCAGAGGTGCTGACTATCTGAGTACGCTTGGAGCAGCATTCTTCCATAATTTTAAGGCAGGGTTCAACTTTTTCTTCTTCAACACCAATGAGAAGAGTCACATTTCCTGCTCTTAAAAATCCGCCTGTAGTCGAAAGCTTTGTTGACATAAAGCCCGCTTTATTAAGCTTGGAAGTAAGACCTGATGCATCATCTTTGTTTACAATTGCAACTATAAGTTTCATATCTTTCTCCTTTTTCATAATTTATCGGGCAAGGGGTGCAAAAATCACCCTCTTTGCCGCACGGGTAAAAATATAAGGGTTTGTGCCACTGAAGAACTAATTTTTTAAGGTAAGCTTTTTGCCTCTAAGGTAGTTTACAGTGCTTTGTTTTCGGCTTTTCGCAGTACCGTCGTACAGCCTGCCAAAGCCGAAAACAACAAATAGGGCAATTTTTGTCCCCTTGCCGTAGTACTACGAAAGTGTGTGCTTTATGTGCGAACGGCTCACCGCCTTTTCGCATTTTGGTTTTTTTAGTTCTGTGATATCTGAAAGTGTGGTCTGACGGTTGATAAATGCCCACATTTTACGGAAGTGTGCCGAATGAAGTTCGGATGCAATTTCGTGAAATATGAGAATTTCCGGGTAATCAGAAGCAGTTCCTGAACGGTTCGGAGGAAACTCACTTAACAAGGTCTGCACACAGTAAATTTTCTGCACGGGAAAGTGTTCAGAAATTGCCGTATTTGTTGTTTTCGCCGCTGCCAAGCCGTACATTGGTACTGCGAAGCGGCGAAAACAAAGCATTTTAATTTACTGCGTGGATAAAAACTATAATTTTTCTATTAGTTTTTTCGTGGCAGGCACCCTAAAATTATACTTGCGTCAAAGACGGTGATTTATGGACATCTTTCCCCTTTTATAATATCAAGGTTTCTATGTATTACCGCTTTTCCGCGCCATGAAAAGGCACGGTTTTCTATATCAGTTTCTTTTGTGACATTTGGGGAAGCGGTATCGAAAAATTCTTTTATGGGGGTTATTTTTGCGTTTTTATTAAGCGGACATACCTTCTGGCAGATATCACAGCCCCAGGCACAGCCCGTTTCGGCAATTTTTGCTTTTATGTCTTCGTCAAGCTCCCCTTTTTTTTGGGATAAAAATGAAAGACATTTTTCTTTAATTATCTCCTTGCCCGTAAGAGCCTTGCCGGGACACGCTTCTATACACTTATTACAGCCGCCGCAAAGGGCATATTCTCCCTCAAAGGGCGGAAAATATTTATCTGTTACTATTTCTCCCAAAAATACCCATGAGCCGTAATCTTTATTTATAAAGAGATTATTTACACCCATAGCACCAAGCCCTGCCTTTACGGCACAACGCACCTCAGGTAGAGGGGAATTATCTACAAAGGGCTCAAATTCATTTTCGGGAAATTCTTTTTTGAGTTCTTCAGCAATAGAGTTTATTATTTCTCCCGTAATAATATGATAATCTTCACTTACGGCATATCTCGAAACATTGGCATCTTTATAAAACTCTTCTCCGAGATAGTAGGGAAAAAGAATTGATATTACGGTTTTTGCATTTTCGGGAATTCTTCTTATTGCAGAGCAAGAGATGAGAGAATCCTTTATCTCATCAAAGGAACAAAAGCCAAAGGGAAGTCCCTTAAAAATTTCGTCCATATTATCACACCTGAGTAAGAGCTATCATAACAGGCATTGTAAGAACTGAAGCAAAGCTTACGAATGCTACGGTTTTTGAAGCAACACCTGTATCTCTGCCGTATTTTGCGGCAAACATTACGGTATTATTGGCACTCGGAGCTGAGGACTGGATCATACAGGCTGTGAAAAGTGCACCTGAGAGAAGTCCTGTTGTTTTCATTACAGCATAAAATGCCACGGGCACTGCTATTATTTTTACTAAAGCCACAAGATACTGTTCTTTATTCTTGAAAATGGTCTTAAGTCCCGCATTAGACATATAAGTACCAAGCATAAGCATTGCAAGAGGTGTATTCATTGAGCCTATAAAGGAAATGGGGGACATAACCACCTCGGGCATATTTACTTTAAGCAGGAAGAACGGCAGGCCGATTAAAACTGCAATAACACCGGGGTTTAAGATTAACTTTTTCGGATTGAATTTTCCGCCCTCGGAATTACCTCTGTTCATCTGCCATACGCCGTGAGTAAAGGTGAATACCTGAAATACTATAATACCTGCCGAGCAGTAGAAAACACCCTCACTGCCGAGCACCGCCTGAGCAAGGGGCAGTGCCATATATCCCATATTGCCGTAAATACATGCGAATTTGAAAACAGCATTATTTTTGTTTTCGTTGTTTCTGAAAAAGGGTATAGAAAGAATTATTCCGAGAACATGGGTAAATACTGCACCGAGAGCCGCAAGAGCAAAGCCCTTTGAGGTTTCGGCAGAAAATTCCGTTGTGAGAAATGAATTTATAATAACGCACGGAGTTATTATGTAAAACAAAAGGTCGTTTGCCGCCCTTGCGGTCTTTTCCGTAAACACACCTTTTTTATCTGCGATAAAACCTACCGCAACTATTAAATAGAGTATTACCACCTGTTCGGCGGCTATCATACAGTTTTGAAAAAACAGTGAAAAGTCCACTTTATTCGTTCTCCGTCACAATATTTTCTTCTTCGGTTTTCTCTTTTACACCGGCTCTTACAAGCATTGAAGCGAGAGCATAAATTCCGCCGCCAAGAGTATAAAGCTCAAAGGGTGTGTAGGATATGAGCTTTTCGGGGGCAAAAAGATTTGCTAAAAACAACGGTACACCGGAAGACAGGGCAAGACCTGCTGTAATTATACCGGAAGCATAGAAAAACCAAAGGGCATCTTGTCTTCCGACACCTGTTGTAACTCTCGCATTTTCAAAAAGGAATACCATAAGAAATGCGGTGAAAAAAATTGAAAGAAGAAGCTGAGAAACCTTTACATAGCTTACGGTAACAGAGAAAAAGCCGAGTGTTTCAAGGAATGCCCAGATAACGGGGAAAAGCATGGGGATTTTAAGCTTTCCGGTAAGAGTACCGCTTTTTACATAAATGACGGTAGCGGCAAAAACGGTAAATGCGCCGAAAAGAGCGAAAACAGTAGACAAAAGACCGATATTTCCGCCTACGGCTTCTTTTATTATATTAAAACTGCCTTTAGTTCCGACTATAATAAGAATATTTTTTATTCCGTCATATAAAAGCGTAAGAGCAAACAGAAATCCCGCTGCCGTATAGAATAACGAGGGCTTCTTTTTCATGTCTCCCGACGGCAGATCAGAGCAGATATATGAAAATATGCAAACTGCAATAACCGAACCGACAGCCAGTATATACATTAATATAACCGTGAAATTATTTTCGGTAAAAAATCCTGTAGCACTGTCTGTAAGAGCAAATGTATGATAAAGTCTTATAACGAATAAAAGTCCGAATAAAACTGCTGATATTATTCCGACGGTTTTAAGACTGATACCTGATTTTCCTTTAATTTTCATTAATTTCACCTTTCTTCTTTAGGTATATAAAGCTTTGAGCTGTCAGTGTTTTCTTCGGTACGGTTCACAAGCTCAGAATACTTCTGCGGACGGGCAATGCTCTTATAAGCAGGACGCATAATTCTTGAACAGGTTGCAACTTCTTCAAGCCTGTGAGCACACCAGCCTGCAATTCTTGCAACTGCAAACATGGGAGTATATAAATCTTCGGGAATATTAAGAGTTCTGTAAACAAGTCCCGAATAAAGGTCAACATTTGCACAGATGTGCTTTTGCATACCTTTTTCCTCTGCGAATACTATGGGAGCAAGTCTTTCTATAGCATCGAGAAGCTTCCATTCCTTTATGAGTCCGTTTTCTTCTGCAAGCTCCTTTGCATTCTGCTTGAGAAGCACGGCTCGCGGGTCAGATAAGGTATATATCGCATGACCCATACCGTAAATAAGTCCCGAATTGTCATTTGCTTCTTTTCTTACGATCTTGCGAAGATATTCCTTTACTTCATCCTCGTCTGTAACATCTCCGACATTTCTGAAAATATCGTCTACCATTTGGGTGACCTTGATATTTGCTCCGCCGTGACGGAAGCCTTTAAGTGAGCCGATACCCGCGCCTATTGCGGAATATGTGTCTGTACCTGTTGAAGAGATACAGCGTGTGGTAAAGGTCGAATTATTACCGCCGCCGTGATCCGCGTGTATCATAAGACACAAGTCAAGAAGCTTTGCCTCTTTATCCGTAAAGGTCTTATCGGAGCGAATGGAACGAAGAACAACCTCTGCTGTTTTCTGTTCGGGCTTCACCTGATGAATATACATACTCTTCTTATAGAAAAATCTGCGCTTTACCTGATAAGCATAGGACATGATTGCAGGAATCTGAGCTATAAGCTGAATTGACTGACGCAATACATTTTCTACGGATACATCATCGGGATTATCGTCATAGGCATATAAAGCCGTTACCGATGAGGCCATTTTATTCATAATATTGGGTGAGGGTGCTCTCATTATAACATCTTCAACAAAGTCCAGAGGAAGCTCTCTGTTTGCTGAAAGAAGATTACAAAAGCCTTCAAGCTCATCTTTAGTAGGAAGCGAACCGAAAATAAGAAGAAAAATGAGCTCTTCAAAGCCGAAACGATCATCCTTCTTACAGCCGCCGACAAAATCATTAAGATCTATACCTCTGTAAATAAGACGGCCTTCTTTAGGCACTCTTTCACCGTCATCAATATAGTAGCCCTCAACATTACATATCTTTGTAAGACCAACCATAACACCTGTTCCGTCGGAATTACGAAGTCCCCTCTTTACGGGAAAACGGTTGAAATCATTTTGCGGTATACTGTTATTTTCATGAAATTTATCCGATAAACGAGAAAAGACATGAGCATCATCATAAAAAAGTGTCTTATCCATGTATGCTCCTCCTCTTGAGTGTAATAAATAAATATTTTCTGTAATAAATTATTATAATATAACGGCTTTTATAAGTCAATAAAATCAACGGGGATTTAAGGTGCGGATATGGAATTTTTTCAAAGTGCGGTATTACCCTTTACAGCGGCCTTCATAGTTTTATACGGACTTATTAAAAAACTGCCTGTCTTTGAGCTTTTCTTAAACGGAGCAAAAAAAGCATTAAAGCAAACAGCAGATCTTTTGCCTGCGCTTACGGCTCTTACAGTGGCGGTGACAATGCTCACGTCTTCGGGCGGTACGGATTTTATTTCGGAGCTTTTAGCACCTTTAACTGAACTTATCGGAATTCCGAAAGAGGTTCTGCCCTTATGTATTATTTCTCCTTTATCGGGAAGCGGTAGTCTTGCCGTTTTAGAGGAAATATTAAGCACATATTCACCCGATTCATATATCGGAAGAACAGCAAGCGTAATAGCGGGGGCCAGTGAAACCACCTTTTATGCAGTGGCAGTGTATTACGGAAGTGTAGGCATCACAAAAACAAGACACACACTCCCCTCTGCACTCACAGCAGACTTAGTATCCTACATAGCCGCCGCAATTTATTGCAGAATAATATAAATGCTGCTGAAAAAGTATTTCAGCAGCTTTTTTATATAAGTTAATTTGTTTGTTTGACTGTTTCTCTTGCGCTGGTCTTTCCTTCGGGAGTAATTTCTCCTGCCTTCTGAAGAGCGAGCTTTGTAAGGAAGGGACCTACAAGCTCATAAATGAGCACCGAGAAAAGAGTTATATTAGCGACTATAATACCGGGCTCTCCGAGGGTTTCAGCTTTGATTGCCATTCCGAGGGCAACGCCTGCCTGAGGGAAGAGAGTGATACCGAGATACTTTACGATATTAGGGTCGCATTTAGTAAGTCTTGAGCTGATAGAAGCACCGAAATATTTTCCGAGACAGCGTACTATTATGTATACGACACCTATAAGAACTATCATATAATCCTTGAAAACGGAAAGCTCAAGCTCTGCACCGCTTAAAACGAAGAACAGTATGAATAAAGGTGCAGTCCAACGGTCAAGTCTGTCCATAAGCTCTTCTGAAAAATCACAGAAATTACAGAAAACCGTTCCGAGCATCATGCACACCAAAAGTGAAGAAAATGCAACATGCACGGGACCAATATGGAATTCAACCATTGAAAGAGCAACTGTCATAAGAACAAAGGTAACTGACATCGCAAGTCTTTTGGAACGGGAATGGAAAAATCTTTCAAAGTAAGTAAAGAGAAGTCCCATTACAAGGCCTAAGAGAAGGGACAGCACAACTTCAAGAATGGGTTCTACAATAACGGAAAGAATATCCGCATTACCGTGAGAAATTGCCTTTGCTATACCGAAGGAAATCGCAAAAAGAACAAGACCTACGGCATCATCAAGAGCAACAACGGGTAAAAGAATATTGGTAACGGGACCCTTTGCCTTATACTGACGGACAACCATAAGTGTAGCGGCAGGTGCTGTAGCAGAAGCCACCGCACCGAGAACTATAGCTGCGGGAAGCGGGAATTTATCGGGAATTATAAAGTGAACTCCTATAAGAGCGGCATCAACGAGAACGGTTGCCATGACAGCCTGAAAAATACCGATAACGGTAGCTTGTTTTCCTATCTGCTTTAACTGTGCCAGTCTGAATTCATTACCGATAGAAAAAGCGATAAAGCCTAAAGCAACATCGGGAATGATTGAATAGGAATCAATATCCTCCATGCTGATAAAGCCCAGTCCCTTTAAGCCGAATGCACCTAAAAGATAGGGGCCTATAAGAATACCTGCAACAAGATATGCGGTTACAGCGGGAAGCTGAACCAATTTTGCAAGACGCGAAAGCATAAGTCCTGCAAACAGTGCAACAGACAATGCGAGTAAGGTTTCCATAAAAACATCTCCATTTTATTTTTCAAAACCAATTGATTGTAATCCTTTAACAAGAAAATGTCAAGTATTTTAGTATTTATATATAAAAAATATGTGTTATAATAAATCATAATTTATCGCAGTAAGCTGCCTTTACATTTGTAGGGGAGGGGTCTCCCCTCCCGTAACCGAGAGGTTGTAACTTTAAAAACTACTTGTTTTTCAAAACAAAAACGGTCGCTTTTACTTTCCCATATACAATTTTTTATAATTAATTGTTTTCTCTCACTTCGGGAGGGGAGAGGCGAATTATCATATCAAGTGCAACAGTACAAAAAAAATAAAGACAACATAGCTTCCTTAGTGTAAAATGTAAGTGACCAAACAAACTCTTACAGGAGGAAGCTATGATGTCCTACAAACATTTTACACT
>JAFXFC010000013.1 GCA_017513525.1 Clostridia bacterium | reverse complement strand
TAAAGAATTCGGTACACATGAAGACACAGACAAAGATCATGCTTGTGACTATGGCTGTTCAGAAACTATAGGTGATTGCGTAGATACAAATCACGATCACAAGTGCGACCACGGTTGCGGTAAAGAATTCGGCACACATGAAGACACAGACAAGAATCATGATTGTGACTATGGCTGTTCAGAAACTATAGGTGATTGCGTAGATACAAACAATGATTTTATGTGTGATTACGGATGCGGTAAAATTTACAATAACCACACTGATGAAAATAAAGATCATGTTTGCGACTGCGGTTGCTCAGAAACTATAGGCACTTGCGAAGATAAAGATCTCGATCACAAGTGCGACTACGGTTGTGACAAAGTTTACGGCACACATACTGATTCTGCAAGCGATAATGATCATGTCTGCGATTACGGTTGCGGTGAAACAATTGAAGCTTGCACAGACGGAGATGACAATAATCACAACTGTGACATCTGTGACAAAGAAAATATTACCGACCATGACTGGACAGATGCTTCTTGTACAGTAGCTAAGACATGTTCAGTCTGCGGTGAAGTTGACGGTGAGCCTCTCGGACACACAGGCGGTGAGCCCACCTGCACAATATCTGCGATATGCGATGTTTGCGGAGAGGAATACCTTGATAAAGACAATCACTTAGAATTCGAGTGGAAAGATGTTCCTCCCTCCTGCACATTGAACGGCTATTCAGCAGAGCATTGCATAGCATGTAATTATTTCAAGACTGAAAGCATGATTCCGGGTGATGATGCAACAGGTCACTCCTTTGGTGATGCAGAAACCGTTCCTCCCACATGCACCGAGCCCGGCTATGATATTAGAGTATGCTCCACCTGCGAAGCTGATGAGAAATCAAACTATAAACCTGCGACAGATCATTCTTACGACTGGACTGTAACAAAACCTGCAACTTGCGAGGAAACAGGTTTAAGAGACGGTGAATGCAGCGTTTGTCATGATGTTATCGAAGACGAAGTTATAAACCGTACAGAATGTAAAGAATTTGAAACTCAATTAATTGTAAAGAGTTCTAATGAGCACAATATAGAAATTGTAAAATGTACTGTTTGTGAAAAAGAACAGTCAAGAACAGAAATGCACAAAACAAGAGCTCAAACTGTGAGCCGTTTGTCCTGTACAGAAAACTGGGTAATCAGAGAGACCTGCTCCGTCTGCTCAGAGTATTCCAGAGAATATGTCCGTGAATATACAACAGGTCATGAGGCTACCAAAAATGTAGCAGAATCTTCTGACCCCACATGCACAACAAGCGGTCTTCTCGTATTTTCAGGTAATTGTACAAAATGCGGAGAATCCTTTGAGCGTTCTGAAATTTTCCTTCCTGCAAAGGGACACTCCAAAAAAGAAGGTACTATGCAGACATGTACAACATCCGAAATATGTAAGGATTGCGGTGAGGACATTCCCGGCAAAGAAGCTCTCGGACACGATTTCGATATTTTCGCAGCTGCATTTAATGCACATATGGATAATTTCTTCTGCAACCGTTGCGGCGGTACCCATGAAAATACCCTTGATGTTTTCAACACACTCGCAAACCGCATAAAAGATACAGACAAATACTATGTCAACACCAGAGGCGAACAGCTCATTACAATGAACAAGACATCTACTGCAATGACTTATTCCCGTTTTGACTTTGGTATGTTTACAGATTCCTTTAAGGAAGAATTCGACAATATGGCTAATGAACCGGATAAATATTCAAGAATTACAACCACCGGCAGAGTAAGCTATACTCTTCCTATTCAGAATTCAGTATTTGTTTCAAGACTTGAAAAACAGGATATAGAGGGTATCACAGTAAATCAGCTTAACGGTATCAATATCGGTGAAGTTCTTTCCGGTTTTAATCCGACATATACAAATCAGCAGCAAATTGAGCTTATTGAAAAATATAAGAACACAAGCATTTCCGGTGATATTCTTAAAGTCACAATCAATATAAACAACGAAAAATACACTGAAGTCAAGAAGCTGCCTCAGAACACAAGAACTGCATTGAGCAATATCTATAAATATGATATCATAAGCAGTGCACAGCTTGCTTTGAATGACTTCAAGGGTAATAATGACTTAGGTGCTGACGGTATCGAATTTACGGTAGATCTTAAGGAATTCAGCACAGATGCGAGAGTTACATATTATTTCAAGGCTGATACATTTGATCCTATCATAGCTCTTTATGACATTGATGAAAGAGCTGAAATAAAGGCTGATATAACTATCCCTCTCGGTCTCATAAACTTTAACGGTGGTTTTGATCCCGACATAAAAATGACAACCACCACAGTATATCTCTTCCCCCATCTCTTCAATTAAAAGAAAGGTGATTTGAATGAAAAAACATTCAATCAGCATTATCCTTGCACTTGTTATTTGCTTTTCTTCACTTTTTGTCAGTGCCCAAGCGGCACTGGCAATGGGTGATATTGACGGTAACGGAAAAATACAGGCAAATGATGCAAGGCTTGCATTAAGATATTCAGTTGAACTTGAAAGCTTAGATCATCAACAACTAAAAGCCGCAGATGTAAATTATAACGGAAAAATCAAAGCCGATGATGCCAGAATCATACTTCGTGTATCTGTAGGACTTGATGAAATGCAGATAAAAGATTACACCTTTAACGGCCACAAGACAAACAGCGACTGCATAAGCATTGAAACAGGTATTGTTTGTATTGACCCTGACTGTTGCGGAGAAACACTCGTTCCCTCTTTTAATGAGCTGGTAAATGTGCTTAAGTCATCCGGTAGCCGTAATTACTTCAGCGGTTTTACGAAATCAACTACTGTTACACAAAAAGCTAAAGCAACTGAAAAAAATTTCATATACTGGGGCTTAGCTCAGATGCTTCAGGGTATGCTCAACAGCGATATAACTGAAGGTACAGAGGTTGAATACTCATACTTCACAAATAACCGTCACATAAATAAAAATACTTTCCCGGTAAATGGTGAAGATTATATAAGCGATCTCAAGGAAAGCGATGTAGAATCTATTTCCATAACAAAAATGTCAGGTATCGATTTTATAAAGGAGCTTCCTTCATCGTATAATGTCACCACCTCCGGTGTAACAGTCGATCTGTCAAGCATTAAAAATGCTAATATCGGCGATGTTTACAAAGTAAGTATTGCTATTATTCCGGAAAGAGCATCCGTTAAAAATTTACCTGAAGATAATTCAGCAATTGAAAGAATTTTCAATTCAAAATATAATGACGAAATCAGTCAAAGCATCAACTCCCTTGATGATATGTTTGCTGAATTTCCGGAATTGTCGAATTTTATGGCAATGGATGCAAAGATCACTACAACCTGCACTGTTGATTACTATTTTACAACAGATACCTTTGAACCCGTCTGTGCTTCATACAACATCGGTACAGACACAAACAGCGAAACAAACCTTTATGTAAATAATGACGGTGAGAAACAAAAAGATCCTACTGTTTCTATTTCAATAAAAGCCTTAAGCTCACAGCAAAACTATTATTTCTTTAATAATCACTTTACAGATAAATAATCAAAAAAGAGCTTTTCGTCAGTTTATCTGGCGGAAAGCTTTTTAGTAAAATGAAAGGCGGAGAAAAAATGCCGAAGTTTACTACAGAATACTATATTGACAGACTCAGAAAAATGATACAGTGTAAAACCGTTTCCGTAAGAGGCTCATTTACACCTGACGAGTTTACGAAGCTGCGTGAAGTGATGAAAGAGCTTTTCCCAGAAATACACAAACGCGCTGAAATTAAAATATTTTCAGATGACTGCTGGATATATAAAATTGAGGGTAAGGACAAAACGAGAAACATCATGCTCATGTCACACCATGATGTTGTCGAAGCCACAGGTGAATGGAAATATCCACCCTTTGAATGTGAAGAACATGAGGGTAAAATCTGGGGCAGAGGTGTATTTGACACAAAAACCTCACTTTTTTCGGAGTTTCAGGCATTGGAGGAGCTTTTATCAGAGGGCTTTTCACCTGCCTGTAATCTCTATATAGGTTCTTCGCACAACGAAGAACACTCAGGTGACGGCATTCCCTCAGCCACCGAATTTTTCAAAGAACAGGGTATCGGCTTTGAGATAGTTCTTGACGAGGGCGGTGCAATAACCGAGCCGCCTGTTGACGGTGTAAAATCGGGAAAATGTGCTATGGTGGGCATCCACGAAAAAGGCAGATACACCCTTTACTGCACAGCAACCACAGACAGCATTTATCAGGATATTACAAAGGCTAAAAAGAAAAATCCGGTTGAACAGATGACCGATTTTATTGCAGCAGTGCAGTCTTCCGATATCTTTATAAGACGGCTCAACAAACAGGTAAAGGATATGTTCACCTTTATAGCACCGCACCTGGGCTTCCCTCTCGGTTTTGTTTTTTCGCATCTCGGAGTATTCGGTCCCGTCGTTAAAAAGGTAATGCCGAAACTCAATCCGCAGGCAAAGGGGCTCATCGGAACAACCTGCTCCTTTACAAAAATTGAGGGCAGCAGTTTATCAAAAAAATGCACGGCAACGGCTTATTTACAGCCTGTTTCAAGTGAAGATTTCAAAAAAGACCTTGATTCCTTCATTTCACTTGCAAAAGAATACGGGGTCACTGTAGAAGAGGGACAGAACAACGAGTATCATGAGCCTGCCGACATCAGTACACCAGGCTTTACGTATACAAAAAAGTGCATTGAAGAAATATTCCCCGATTGCCCCGTTGTGCCTTTCATTCTCCCAACAGGCGGAACAGATGTAAGACATATGACAGCTGTGAGCCCCTGCACACTGAGGTTTACTCCCTTAAAAGTCTCAAACAAACAGCTGGGACTTGTGCACTGTCCCAACGAAAACCTTGATATCCCCTGTATTAAGGATGCAATAAAATTCTATAAGCATTTTGTAAGAAATTATAAATAAAAAAGAGTGTTAAAAAACCTTCCTCAAAATTTAAGGTCTCAAGCCTACCCAAAGTAAGCTTGAGACCGTTTTTATATATTTTTTGAAACAAATCATAATTTAGAGCAGTAAGGTGCCTTTACATTTGTAGAGGGGGGGTCTCCCCTCCCGTTGCCAATGGGTTGTAACTTTAAAAATTTTTTGTTTTATAAAAATATAAGCATTTACTTTTACTTTCCCATAAACAATCTTTATATAATCAATTATCTTCTCTCACTTGCGGGAGGGGGAACCCCTCCCCTACGAATTGGAGATTTATTTTGTACCTCTTGGTTAGTAAAAATTAACCGTCTTTTCGTCAGATAAATTATGATTTAGCGGCAAATAACTTTTTCATAGCCCCCTGCTTTTTTCGAAACATTAAAGAAATGCGACGAGAGCGGCGGTGCAGACACTGCCTGCCATTAAAACCGCAAGTCCTATTGCTACTATTTTTGCAAATTTCTTATTCATTATTATTCTCCTATGCCAAGGACTGCCATGATGTCCTTTTTATATTCTTCTGTCTGTGCCTTTGCTGCGGCTTCGTTTTCACCCTGTACCATTGCATATATCTTGATTTTGGGCTCTGTGCCTGAGGGACGGATAATTACCTTATCCTTATTCTGAGCCTGCAGCACGATAACATTTGATGAGGGGTAATCGAGCTTTGTCTTTTCGCCTGTTTTAACATCAGTGGTAGTTCCGAGCTTATAATCGTCAACGATCACTATATCTTTTCCGCCAAGGGACTTGGGTGCTTCTGCACGAAGTGAATCCATCATGCCGAGCATCTTCTTCATACCGTCTGCACCCTCAAAGCCGAAGTTAAAGAGTGCATTGTTCCAGTAACCGAAACGCTCATAAAGTCCTTTCATAACATCACAAAGAGTCTTGCCCTGTGACTTATAGAATGCTGCCATTTCACAGATAAGCATTGAAGCATTGACAGCGTCCTTATCCTTGGTGTGCATACCTGAAAGATAGCCGTAGCTCTCTTCAAAGCCGAGCTCAAAGCGGTTTTCTTCACCCTTTTCCTGAAGAAGTGTCATAAGTTCACCTATATACTTAAAGCCTGTGAGAACATTATGAATTTCAGCACTGTAGCTTTCAGCCACTGCAGTTGCCATATCGGAGGTAACAATAGATTTAATAACTATGGGAGATGCCGCCAGAGTGCCCTTTTCCTTTTTCTGAGAAAGAATATAGTCTACAAGAAGACATCCTACATCATTACCTGTAAGAAGCTTATATTCACCCTCGGTTAAAACAGCAATACCTACTCTGTCACAGTCGGGGTCTGTTGCAAGAAGAAGGTCAGCCTTATTTGTTTCGGCAACCTTTAATGCTTCATTAAAAGCATCTCTGATTTCGGGATTGGGGAATGAACAGGTGGGGAAACGGCCATCGGGATTTTCCTGAGAGGGTACCACCGTAACATTTTTGATTCCTGCCATTTCAAGTATCTTTCTTACGGGCTTATTGCCTGTGCCGTTAAGAGGAGTATAAATAACAGATAAATCTGAATTCTTTACTACTTCGGGATTGATGCTTCTTGAAAGAACAAGCTCAAAGTATTTATTAAGGAAGCTGTCCTCAATATATTCAATAGTTCCTTCTTCAATTGCCTTCTCGAAATCGACGGTCTTTACATCTTCAAAAATATCGCACTTATTGATATACTCGAGAGTTCTTTCAGCAGCTTCATCGGTCATCTGATAGCCTCTCTCGTCATAGCACTTATAACCGTTATATTTTGAAGGGTTATGGCTTGCGGTTATAACGATACCCGAAGAGCATCCGAGCTCCTTTACTGCATATGCAACTATGGGAGTGGGCATAAGCTCTTTGAAAATATATACTTTAATTCCGTTTGCAGCAAGAACTGAGGCTGCTGCCTTTGCAAATTTATCGGAATTTATTCTTGAATCATATCCCACTGCAACTGAAGGCTCCTTGAATGCCTCGTTGAGATAATTACTGAGTCCCTGTGTTGCCTGTGAAACGGTATATACATTCATTCTGTTGGTACCGGCTCCCAAAACTCCTCTGAGTCCGCCTGTACCGAACGCAAGATTTTGCCAGAAACGGTCAAGAATTTCATCTTCCTTGCCCTCAACTGCTTTCAGTTCATCAAGCACTTCCTTTTCTGTTGCCTTTTCACACCAGAGAGAATAAAGCTTATTGATATCATTCATAAACGATATACCGCCTTTCATAAATAATCATTCATCATAATTATATACCGAAATTATATAAATTACAAGAGAAAAAAGCCGAAAAGGCATTACCCTCTTCGGCTTTAAAGCTATTACTTATTTTTCTGTTTTCATTCTTATTAAATCACGGTAGCTTACAAGCTCTACTCCGTGTTCATTCAGTATTTTTTCTGTTTCGGGGTCTTTCATAAGGCGGTATTCCCATACTCTTTGCCACCAGTTGCCTGTAATGGACTTGAGCTCGTCACTTTCAGCGGCGGGATGCACGAAGGTTTCTGTAACACCCTCGGGTAAGTCACACCATATTTCAAGAATTTTCTTTCTGTAATTTTCGTATGTATCCCTGGGCATTACTCCCCAATCGGGGAATAAAAGGTAATCGGGCATAATTACATTATATTTCTTGCCCCAATACTTTGATATCTTTGTACAGGCTGCATATGCAAAATAAGGCACACCTCTGGGGCATATACGCTTATCGTGTTCAAGGAACATTCTGTAGGCATAGCCGTAGTCGCCGCAGACACGAAGCGTCATTTTAAGAAGACTGAATCTGCCTGTAAGATGTCCGTAAAGCGAACCCATATGATTATCTACATGAGAAGGCTTCATACCCCATGAATGGGCAAGATCTATCTGAGCTCTTGCTTCCTTTTCAAGCTCTTCATATTTTCCGTTCTTGCCGACCTGTATTGCAGAATGCCACATAAAGCCCTCTTCATCTACAAGGGACTTTCCGTCAGTCAATGGCTTCCAGCGGTAATCCTTCCATTCAGCTGTCATGGTAAGATGAACGCCTATAGCATATTCGGGATGAGCTATTGAAAAATCCACGGCTTCCTTTGCCGTCGGACAGGGCATCATAATGGTTGCAGACTTTAATCTTCCTGACTCGAACAAATCAAAAACAGCTTCATTGGCACTGTGACACATACCGAAATCATCGGCATTTACTAAAAGATACTTTCCCATGGGGAACACCTCCTATACTTTATACTATGATATTAGCACATAAATCACAATTTTTCAACTTTCAAGCAAAAGTTTTTGTGCATTTATGCAAAATAAAGTTTTTTTAGAAAGCTCCAAGATTTTTCTTGGCGCGGGAGCGCCGATTAAAAGTTTTGCTTGAGCTTTTTCAAAAGCTCACGGTGTCGAGAGGCGGAGCCTTTCGTCGCTGTCCGCAGACAGCGAAATTCTTAATGCTTTTTAGGCGCAGGAAGGTTTTAGGGAACCCTCGCCGGGGGTTCCCTGAGTGCGAAGCACATTTTTATTAGAGTTAATTTATATCATCCACCAATTTTCAAAAAAAATCACACAAAAAAAGGAAAAACCCGATCAAATCGGGTTTTTCCTTTTGGGGAAGAGAAAATAAATAAAAGGAATAATCTTTATAAGGCAGTTTTTGCTGCAAACAGATAATAACATAAAATGTTCATAAACTAAGTGCATAAATATGAACACTTTGTTAACATTTTCTCAATTTGTACATTTTTTTGTCATAATTAAGGCGCTTTTTATTTAACTGCCATTTATTTTTCTCAACCGCACAAAGTATTATCAGTCATTTTTGACCTGTGACTGCTGTTTTAAGTAGGCATTGATAAAGCCGTCAATTTCGCCGTCCATAACAGCGTTGATATTACCGTTTTCAAAGCCTGTTCTGTGGTCCTTTGCGAGTGTATAGGGCATAAATACATAAGAGCGTATCTGTGAGCCCCAGCCGATTTCCTTCTGAACACCCTTGATATCTTCTATTTTATCAAGATGCTCTCTTTCCTTTATCTCAATAAGCTTGGATTTAAGCATTCTCATACAGACTTCTCTGTTCTGATGCTGGCTTCTTTCGACCTGACAGGAAACAACGATACCTGTGGGATTATGGATAAGACGAACAGCAGAGGAAGTTTTGTTAACCTTCTGTCCGCCCGCACCTGAAGCACGGTAAACTTCCATTGTGATATCTTCTTCTCGGATTTCAACTTCAATTGTATCGTCGATTTCAGGCATAACTTCAAGAGATGCAAATGAAGTGTGTCTTCTTCCCGATGAGTCAAAGGGAGAAACACGGACAAGTCTGTGAACACCCATTTCACTTTTAAGATAGCCGTAAGCATTGTCACCCTCAATAACAACAACAGCGGATTTAAGTCCTGCTTCGTCACCGTCAAGGAAATCAACGGTAGTAAACTTGAAGCCGTGCTTTGTTGCCCACTGACCGTACATTCTGAAAAGCATCTGGCACCAGTCCTGAGCTTCTGTACCGCCTGCACCTGCGTGGAAGGTAAGAATAGCATTATTATTGTCATACTGTCCTGAAAGAAGAGTTTCAAGAGTCAGCTTTTCAATTTCCTCTTTTACTCTTTCAACGCTTTCAACGCATTCATCTATCATGCTTTCGTCTTCTTCTTCGTTGCTCATTTCTATAAGAGTAAGGGTATCCTCATAATCAGCAACAAGATCCTCATATTTTTTGACCTTGTTTTTAAGTCCCGAAAGTGTCTGAAGAACCTTATTGGAATTTGCTACATCGTTCCAGAATTCCTCTTTTGCAGTTTCGGTCTCAAGCTTTGCTATCTCTTCCTTAAGTGCGTCAATGCTGAGAGCTTCTTTGAGTTCCTTTAATGGCGACTCCTGTTCAAGGAGAGAAAGTCTTAATTCTTCAAACTGAAGCATATATATCACCTCAAAAATCACATAATTTCAAACACACTTTTTCATTATATTTATTTTTTGAGCTTTTGTCAAATATTTTACTATAAATAAATATACAATAATATTATAAAATTTGTTGAAATTTTAAGCCCAATTGTATAAAATATATATATAATTATTTTGAATGAACTTCTGGAGTGAAGATATGAGATTTAACGGTGCACAATGTGTGTCATGTAAAAAAGCTTTTACTGAAAATGATGATGTGGTAGTATGTCCCGAATGCGGTTCTCCGCATCACAGAGTTTGCTGGTTTAATAAGGGCGACTGCGAAAATGCAGATCTTCATAAAGACGGCTTTTTATGGGTATTCCCTGAAGAATTAAGACCTAAAGAGCCTAAGAAGAAACATCAGCCAGAGCCGGTACCGTCTGATTACCGTTTCAAGAACGGTGAGAATGCAGTAGTATGCCATCATTGCGGTACTCTTAATTACGGCAACGATGCTCTTTGCCTGAAATGCCGCAACCCGCTTCAGGATATTCCCGAAAACGAAGAAAGAAGAACTGTCCGTGAAGAGGATATGTATGAATTATTCCGTCGTTACGGCGGGCTTCGTCCCGATATCCTTATTGACGGTATTCCCGTGGCAGAATATTCCGATTATATAGGTGAAAAGAAATCGGGCAGATATATAAGAAGATTCATGAATATGGAAAGATTTGACAGAAAGATTTCTGTTTCCATTTGGGCTTTTCTCTTTGGACCTATCTGGTTTTTATACCGAAAAATGTTTAAAGAGGGACTTTTGTTTCTTCTCATAATGCTTGTTTTTTCCGGAATTCAGACCTGGTGCAGTGTGACAGAGCCTGTAAGACTGACATATACTGAAATGGGTGCGATATACGGTGATGTTGTTGACGGAAGTATAACAATTGCCGAATTTGAAGAAAAAACCAATGAGATCACACAAAAATATATGTCGATGGAATTATCACAGGCTGATAAAACAAAAAATATCATTTACGAAGTCGTCAGTATAATTCAACTTGTCTTTAATCTTTTTATGGCATTTTTTGCCGACTATTTATATAAAAAGAAGATAAAAGCAGATATTCTGAAAATTCGCCGTGAGTGCTCGGATATGCCAACCTACAGAAGAACTCTTCACGAAAGAGGCGGCGTTTCAATAGGCGGTGCAATACTCGGTGTGCTCGCCGTCGGTATAATTTATTTTATAAGCTTTTTACCCGCATATATAATTATGTTCAGTTCAATGATGTAAAGGAGAATTACAATGAAGGTAACAAAAGCAATCATCCCCGCTGCAGGACTCGGTACAAGAGTTCTTCCCGCCTCAAAGGCTGTCCCGAAGGAAATGCTCAACATAGTTGACAAGCCTGCAATTCAGTATCTTGTAGAAGAATGTGCAAAAGCAGGTATCACGGATATTCTTATCATAACAAACAGAGGAAAAGGCGTAATCGAGGATCATTTTGACTACTCCTTTGAGCTTGAAGAAAATCTTAAGAAAAATCCCGCAAAGGCAGATATTTATAATGAGGTTCATGCTGTTGCGGATATGGCTAATATTTACTATGTAAGACAAAAGGAAACAAAGGGCCTCGGACATGCCATTCTTGCGGCTGAAGCCTTTGTAGGCAATGAACCCTTTGCAATTCTTTACGGTGATGATGTTATCATTTCAGAGAACCGCCCCGTTATCGGTCAGCTTATTGATGCTTATGAAAAATACGGCAAATGCGTTACAGGCATCAAGGAATGTCCCCGTGAGCAGGTAATGAAATACTGTACTCTTGATGTTACAGCCCTTGATGACAGTACATACAGCGTTCATAAAATAATTGAAAAGCCCACAGAGGATGAAATTATTTCCAATTTTGCAATACTCGGCAGAAATGTTATGACACCCGATGTATTTCAGATCATAAAGGATACCCCTCCGAACCCCAAATCAGGTGAGGTTTATTTTTCAGAAGCAATTTCTACACTTGCAGAAAACGGAAAACTCATAGGTGTTGATTTTGACGGTAAGCGTTATGATATGGGGGACAAGCTCGGTATTATGCAGGCTAACTGCGAGCTGGCTCTCAAGCACCCCGAAATCGGTGAAGGCTTCAAGGAATACTTAAAAGAGCTTGTAAAAACAATATAATTTACATCAATTCGGAATTCGGAGTTCGGAATTCGGAGATTTTTGTACAAAAAAAGGCTGATACTGCCGGTTGTCTAAAGTCCCGTTTTCATTTCTGAATTCCGAAATTTTTAGAGGTAAAAAATGTCATTAAGAAAAAACGATATTATTGAACTGGATATCACAGGCTTTTCTTCTGAGGGAAGCGGTGTTGGACGCTATGACGGACAGGCTGTTTTTGTAGCTGGAGCGGCTGAGGGTGACTGCGTTCAGTGTGTCATTATAAAAGCGAAGAAAAACTATGCTATAGGTAAAATACAGCATATATTAAAGGCTTCTCCCGACAGGATAATTCCCGACTGCCCTGTTTTCCCCCGCTGCGGCGGCTGTCAGTACCGTCATATTTCATATGAAGCGGAAATAAGAATAAAAACTCAGAAGGTCCGTGATGCTTTTTTTAGAATAGGACATCTTGATGCTGTACCCGTTGAAGCCGTCGGAGCAGAGAATCCCGACCGTTATCGAAATAAAGCTCAGTACCCTGTTGAAACTCAGAACGGAAGACTTCTTACAGGCTTTTACGCTCCCTTTTCTCACAGAGTAATTGACTGTAAAAACTGCCTTTTACAGCCCGCTGAGTTTTCGGATATACTGAAAGTTGTAGCAAAATGGAGCGAAAAGTATAAGATTCCCTCTTATGATGAAAAAACTCACAAGGGGCTAATTCGCCATATCTATATAAGAAAAGGCTTCGAAACCGGAGAAATAATGGTCTGCCTTGTTATAAACGGTGATAAGATATTCAAGAAGGATGAGCTCATCTCTGCACTTATAAAGGCAAATAAAAATATAAAAACCGTACTGTTAAACCATAACACTGAAGACACCAATGTTATTATGGGCAAAAAAGAAACAGTTCTTTACGGTAAGGGCTATATTGAAGATATTCTCTGTTCTAAACGCTTCAAGATATCTCCCCTCTCCTTTTATCAGGTAAATCATGATCAGGCTCAAAGGCTTTATGAAAAAGCAGCGGAATTTGCAATCGGCGAAAACACAAAAACTCTTATTGATCTTTACTGCGGTGCCGGTACAATCGGACTTACAATGGCCCATAAGGTGGAAAAACTGATAGGTGTTGAAATTGTCCCCGAAGCTATTGAAGATGCGAAAATCAATGCAGAATTAAACGGCATTACTAATGCCCGTTTTATATGCGCTGATGCTTCAGCTGCCGCTAAAACTCTCAAAGACGAGGGCATAACACCCGACACGATTATTTTAGACCCACCGAGAAAGGGCTGCGACGAGGAACTTCTCGGAACTGTCTGTGAAATGTCCCCCGAAAGAATAGTTTATGTATCATGCGACCCTGCAACTCTTGCAAGAGATCTTGCGAAACTTGAAGACAAAGGCTATAAAACACAAAAAGCGGTTCCATATGACTTGTTTCCAAGAACAGTACATATTGAGTGCTGCGTGCTGCTCTGCCGCACACAGCAGTGATATAAATTCTTTCAGAATTTGCGATATACGCCTATTGCGTGCGATATACCTTTCGGTGCGATATGTCCCTTCGGGACACGAATTTATATCATATCGCAGGTACGCCTAAGCGAACCTATATCGCAATCGAACGAAGTGAGATTATATCGCACGAGCATAGCGAGTATATCGCACAAGCGGTAAACTTATAAAAAATAATGGTGATCAGCACAATGGAAAATACAACAATCAAAGAATTAGCAATAGAACTTACAGTTGAAATGACTACTGTTTGTGATAATATAAAAGGACGATCAGTTTTCACAAACCAACTATTGCGTTCCTGCTCATCAATTGGTGCAAACTCACATGAAGCAAAGTACGCACAAAGCAAAGCGGATTTTATCAGCAAAATGGAGATTGCTCTTAAGGAATGTTATGAAACAGAGTATTGGCTTGAAGTTCTCTTTAAGACTAATGCGATTAATGAAATTACATTCAAAACTTTGGTTAATAAATGTGGTACAATTCGCAGAAAACTGATTGCATCTGTAACTACGGCAAAAAATAAAAAATAACTGTTTAAAACAGAACATTTACTTTCAAAAAAAAATCACCTGTTCGAGAACAGGTGATTTTTTATATGAGTTTGATTATTTGAAGAGATTTGCTATAAATGCTTTTATTGTGTCAATAAAGGATCTGAGCATCATAATGAAGTTTGTGAAGTTGGGTTGTTTTTTGAAAATTTCAGCTGCTGTGAGATTTTCTATTTTTTCGAAGGTCATGTCAGGAATGTTGTTCTGCATGAATTGAGGATATTCTTCATAATCCCAGACTGTAAACTGTGTGTCGGTTGTGAGCATCAATTCATAGAATTTGTCATGTCCGTCATGAGTGGTACTGTGAAGCATATCCTTAATAAACCATGTCTGTTCGGGAAGTGCACAAGTAGAAGCATCAATTATTAAATCGGGAGAAACATGCTCATGACCGTCATCCACTGACTGAACATAGCCACCGAGAAGCGAGCTTCTGATGTCGGCGGTAATTGCACCTACGGAAGCGTACTTTGTATCAACAGTACCGTCTGATGTATTCTTATAGGCGGTTACAAGAGGAGTTCTCTGAATGTCATAACCTGCAACAATATAAATTTTTATATCCTTATTTGCTTCATTTAATATTTCGGATGCTCTGTTTTGCACATTATAATGATAGTTATCAAGCTTTTCAATGAGACCTGCCTGTGTTTCGGGGTCAACCATTATTGTCTTTGCTTCCTCATAGTATTCATCGGGAACAAAGCTCCAGATACCGGGAAGAGAGCCGAAAATGGGAATGAGTGCTTCATCGAATATCTTATCCTTAAGATTTACGATAATATCATCTGCAACGGAAATCAGGAACTCCCAGACACCTAAATCATCAAGAGCTGTTGCAAGAGAGTAAAGGAAGCCCTGCAGGAAATCCTGTTCAAGATTAGGGATAGCATCAAGAGCATAATTGAGAAGCGCCTCTTTATTGATTTCTACCTTACCGCAGAAAAGCTCGCCTGCAACAGCAGTACCCTGAATGGGGCAGTTCTGAAGAATAATAGTTTCAATATCCTCAGTTCCGTAGCGTTCAAGATAAGCCATAGTTACAACGCCGCCCATGCTTGAAGCCTTAAGCTGAACCTTATCATGACCTGTGAGAGCCTTCATTGTTTTAATGACTTCATTGAGTCTGTCGGCGTGTTCATACGGATCAAGTCTGAAATCGTAGCCGAAATAGAAGGAATGTTCAATTCCGTGCTGAGGGTCAGTAGGAAGCTCTTCTACGGCATAAACATTTTTTCTTGAATTTCCGTCACCGTCAAGTGCCAATGCACCGAAAGCGGAATCAACAAAAGAAACAAGAGCATCTCCGAATATTTCATAATTACCGCTCATCAATGAGGGAACAGCAGGAAGAATTTTAGTAACTGCATCACCTACAAGAGCCAAAGTGTCCGGACGGAAAAGAGCTTTTTCATCTTCTGTGCCGTAGTTTTCATAAACAGTACCGCTGCCTAAAGCAGCAACATATATCACGGGAGAAAAACCGCAATCACATTTTTCTTCTGTTGCAAATGCCGGAACAAAAAGTCCCATAAGCATTATAAGTGATAATACTATAGATAATACTTTTTTCATCATAAAACCACCTCATAAATCATAATATAGCGAAATAGTTGCCTTTACATTTGTAGGGGAGGGGTCTCCCCTCCCGTAAGTGGGAGAAAACAATTGGTTATATAAGGTTTTGTATATGGGAAAGTAAATGCCACAGTTTTTATTTAAAAACAAATGATTTTTAAAAATTGCACTTCCTCAGTTGCGGGAGGGGGGCCCCCCTCCCCTACAATCAGTAAGTGCCTTTTTGCATGTAACAGATAAATTATAATTTGCCGCTGTCATTAAATGGCAGCGGCAAATTAAAGTTAGATTATTCCAAAAAGTCTCTGGAAGAACAGTTTGATTTTTTCGAAGAATGCCTTGATTCTTGCAAAAATACCGCCTATTGCGCCCATATCATCTATCTGACCGGGAACCTCTACTTCATTGGGATCTTTAAGAATAAGAGAGATGTTTGCAATAAATGAATCAAAATCAGACATTGAACCGAAGAATTCAGTTATAGTCATACCGTTAGCGGCAAGTCGCTCTGCCAATGTATCTGCTATGGGAATAAGGTTTGTTACCAGAAGATATACAGCATATAGAACTATATCGAGAACCTCATAATCTTCAAGCAGTCCCAGAAGCGTATTTATGACAATATACAAGGTCTCTTCGTCATATTCATCAAGTATGCCTTCACCTGCAAGGTTGGAAACTATCTGACTGAGTGCTACATGATTTTCTTCCATGAAGAGAACATCAAACACAATTCTCAGAAGCGCTGTAAGGAGCTCGCCGCCGCCTGAAGCATTAAGATGAGCAATTACTCTGCCTTCTTTGGAGTTAAATCTTTCAAGAGTACCTACACAAAGAGTGTAAAGGTCGATATGCGGAAGTGTAATAGATACACCTTCAATTGTAAGCACATCTCCGACAAGTGAACCGAGGAGCTCACTTATGATTGAATTGAAGTCAAGATTAAGAGGAATTGAGAGATTAAGCGCAAAGCCTGAAATTTCAAGATTTGCAAGAAGTCCGTCAAGAAGATCATAACCGTTAAGGATAGGCTTTAATATATCAAGAAGGACATATGCAAAGTGAATAAGATTGTTAACAAAATCGTTAAGTCCGCCGATTGAGATAAAGAAGAAGAGATTAGGTATAAGGCTTAATACTGTGTTAACGGGATCTACATAAACCTTTTCAATAAGTCCGAGTAAGGGAGCGAACAGATAATAAATAACATTTGCATCACCGCATTCGGGATCAAGTGAAGCCTTATAATACTCTTCATATGTAAGAATATCGGGACATGTAAGCAGTTCAAGAAGTCCTATAAATGCGTACTGATAACCTGCGTATCCCGGGATATGAACGAGTCCCAGAATATCAAGGTCCTGATCCATAAACAGGAACTTAAGAAGGAAGGCTGCGGGAGAAAGAAGTGCTGAAACAGTTCTGAGGAATGCATCTGCACTGTTTTGGGCAGTATCAATACCCCAGTCAAGCTCTACATCACCGAGAACAGGAACTTCTTCTCCTGTTTCTTCGTCAATTTCAGTGCCTACTGTAAAGAGATCTAACCAGGAATTAAGAGTTGCAATCTGTCTTACAGCTTCGCTGTCACCTGCCATCTTACGAAGTGTTGTTGCAACCTTAGAGGGTGCGAATGAAACATCGAGAACAGAATCGAGAATTCCTTCAAGATCAAGCCCTACCATGTCATTGAGATTTGCAATAAGCTGATAAATGGTATTAAAGAGTGTATTTACAAGATCATTATTGAATACATTTTCTTTAAGAAGATTTTCAAGGAAGGGTCCTATACCGTCTTCAGCGCCCTCAAGACCGATCATTTTAACAACGGCTTCTGCAAGAGGAGTAAGATTTGCAATGAAGTCGTCTGCAACCTCTTTTGTCCAATACTGTGAATATCTGACCTCTGTACCGTATGTAAGAGTGGGGTTAACGGTTTTATTGAGAAGAGTGTTTTCATAGTATTCAATGGGCTGTACAGGATATGTATAAGGCTTACCCTTTACAACATTACCGGCTTCATTAACCTCATAGAGATTACCCTCTTCATTGGGAGAGAAAAGCTCAAGAAGTGCACATATAGCTTCATCGGGATGAAGCATAACGTTATTGATGATATCACCGAGTGTAAAGCCTGCAAAAAGCTCACTTTCAAGATCAAGTCCGAAACACTCAATAAGAGAGGGGATCTCGCCGCCGTATGCATTTACATCAAATTTATAGCCTACTGCCGAAAGCACATAACGGAGCAAGAATAGGAATACCTGACCGGGATCATTGACTGTAATCGTGTTGGTTGCCTCATTCTTTGTTCCGCAGGAAAGAAGCTTTGCTTCGGGAATTGTGGGCAGATAATAGTTTCTTTCTACATAAGTGTAATTGGTATGTTCATTAGGACATTCTTCGGTCTTTGTAAGACTGAATTTTGTATGGTCATCATTTGAATAATATACTAAGTGAGGAGTAAATGAAGTGAGATCCAATTCTTCAAAGCCTTCATCCCCCGGGAAATAGAAATTACCGTAGATATCGGTATAACAAACTATTTCTTTTGTCTGAACTATATCGGTTTCATATGCAAGACCTATAACTTCATTGAGAAGAGCATTAAGCGATGTAAGCATTCCGAGAGTGTCACCGCCGATAAGGGAAGCAATTGAGCCTACATCAATACCTATCATACCTAAAACAGAAATAGAAATATAAATGTTATCAAGAATTGTTACAAGATTCTTTGTCTGTAAAAGTGAATAGCCCTTATGAGCATTCTCCTGATTATCCGAACCAAGTACAAACGCTTTACCTGTCCAATCGTCCTTATAACCTGAGATATCTACATTATCGGTTCTTGAAAGGAAGTTTACAAGGTTAGGCACAAGCTTCATTATGGTTTCAAAGGGACGCTTTGCTACATATTCGGTAACCCAGGTTATAATGGGTCTGACTGCCTCTCTGAGAACAACATTTCTGTCTCTGACAACAGCGGCATGGAAATCAGCGGCTGATAAATAATCGCTTTCATCAAGACCGAGAACTCTGTAAAGCGGAATAAAGAGCTTGGTATACATACCCTGAGATGTGATCCAAACACCGCCAATAAGCGCAAGGTCGAAATATTTACCGAAATTATCAACATCCTGCATAGCATCGTTTCGGTATTCATAGTCACCGCAAAGGAGCACAACAAGAAGTCGTGTAAATCCGCCGAGCGCCGCACACAGAGCATTAAGAAAAACTTCTTGCTTCTGTTCAACGGGAGCCGTGTCAACACCCCATACTATTTTTGAGCAGTCAACATCAGCCCAGTTATCACTGCCGTTTCTGAGATAATCAGAGGCGGCTTTATATGTGTTTCCATAGTCTTCGCTAAGGAGCTCTCCTAATGCTTTGGGATGAACTGCAAGTTTATTGTTATCAAGAATATCTTCAAGCAAAGTGTTAACAAGATCACCGAGCACGCTGCCGGCTTCTTCTTTTATCATACCGATAAGCTCAGTTTCAATGAGATCACTGATCATAGGATAGAGAAGCTCAACCAACATATTGATGATACTGTCACTGAAAACCAAGGACTGAAGAATTTTGCCTATGAGGTCTTCAAGAGATTCATATTCAATGCCCTCTGCACCGAGCAAGCCGCCGACATCAAGGAAAAGAGAGATTAATCCGGCAACTCTGTTTGCGATAGAATTTTCGTCATCGTCTTTTCCTGACGATACAAGATTATCAAGACTGTTAATTACTCTGTTAATCTTAGCGGGAGTGGCTGTATATGTAGCCTCACCGCGAACTACACGGGTGGGAGCTTCATTTATCGGCTTTAACAGATAAGTAAGAGTTACCATGTTGCCGAGCTTATCGCCAAAGAGGGAAACGAGAGTATCGTTACTGTAATTACCTGTAAGGTAAGCAGCATATCCCTTGAACTCTTCATAGTCCGCACCACTGATAGTATCGTCCCACTTTGTTTTTGTTGCTTCGTTATACTGCTTTGTTACATACTTATCGAAAGCTCTTTCGATATCAAGAAGACGCTGAACAGTAGTTTTATCCTCAGTGACCTTAATTAAGAAGTTGGCAGCCTGACCGTCACGAAGAAGACCCATGGAGGTGCCGTTATTCTTAGTAAGGTCTGCAGAGGTGCTGTCGAGCCCGAATTCGTCCCCGTAGGTTTCAAAAACATCCTGAAGTGTGCTCTTGTCAAATGCAAAATATGCCTTTGAAGCTGATTCGTTATAAAGCTTCTGATACTTGAACTGATAAACAGCCGTTCTTATTGTAAGGGTGGTGTTGACAACATTATTAAGTCCGCCGAAATCCTGAAGACAGGTTTCAACAGAGGTTTCAACAATGAATGAATATCTGTGGTACCAGTTATTTGAATTTATGGCTGTTGCATTACCTGCAAAATATTTGAGGACGGATTCAACATTGTAGTATTCCCATGCATCTCTTTCCATGAAGAAAAGACCTGCTTCAGTAACAGCAGCCTGATCTAATGTGCCGCCTTCAGCTTCAATTTCAGCTGCAAGAGCGTTATAGATTTCAAGCTCTTCAGCAGTGGGATTATATCTGTTGCCGCTGAAATCCTCATAGATAGTTTCCGAAGAATCAAAATGCGGCTTGATTTTTCCTGCAATCTGCTCTATAAGAGTTTTTGCATCATAACAGCCTACACCGTAAGTATAACTCATAAGAGTTTCTGCGATGTAATAAAAACGGTTTGAAGCATTAAGGATATCACCGTCGGTATTATCCGCTGCAGTAACTCTGTGGTCATATGAGAAGCCTTTTACTTCTGCCACATAGCCTTTCGCACCGTTATCAATTTTATCACTTGTAACTGTATAGTTTGTGAGGTCACGCACATGCTCCTTTTTAAGGGCAAGCGCAAGTAACCTGTATTGAGCGTCGTAGTTGATTTCAGCAGCAACAGCGGTAAGACCGACGGAAGCAGCACTGAAAAGCATAACTACAGCAAGAAAAACACTGAGGACTTTCTTTAATCGCATCAAAAACAACTCCTTGTTCTGAAATTTATGCCATTTCACGGCATATCTATACGGAGTTATTATAATACTTTTTAATAATTATTTCAATAGCCGAATATCATTTATCTATTAAAAAACTGTAAAATTATCAATAAAGCTTTTAGCTGTTTTAAATAAATTTTATTTCTCCGTTTTCGGCAGTGCATAAAATACTTGTAACATCATCACTTTTATAGATAATTTCCGTAAGCGGTGTTTCAATTTCATTTACAATAAGTCTTCTGAGATTTCTTGCTCCGTAGGTCTTATCGGTACCTTTTGCGGCAAGAAGAGCGGGAACCTCCCCGGAAAATGAAATGGCTATCCCCTTTTTATCAAGACGGCTTTTAATTTCTTCGAGCATATTTTCTGCAATTTTCGTAATATCCTCGACTCTCAGCCGTGAAAATATCACTGTTTCATCAATGCGGTTGAGAAATTCGGGCGGAAAAATTTTTTTCAGCTCTTTTTCAACGGCATTTTTCATGAAAGAAGAGTCCCTTTCGGAGGTTTCCTCATAAAATCCCAGAGATAATTTATTGTCACCGATAATTCTTGCGCCTGCATTTGAGGTCATAACAACTATACAGTTTCTGCAATCTGCTTTTTTTCCGTCGGAGGCAGTCAGAATTCCGTCTTCCAAAACCGGAAGAAGAAAATTAAAAATATCGGGATGCGCTTTCTCTATTTCATCAAAAAGTATCACGCTGTAAGGACGGTTTCTTATCTTTTTTATGAGCTGTCCGCCCTCATCGAAGCCCTGATAGCCGGGGGGTGAGCCTATGAGCCTTGACACCGAATGTTTTTCGGAAAACTCAGACATATCAAGCCTTATGAGAGAATCCGGACTTCCGAAAACCGCCGTTGCAAGTGCTTTTGCGAGAGCAGTTTTGCCCACTCCCGTAGGACCGCAAAAAAGAAAGGTTCCGATAGGTCTGAAAGGGTCTGAAAGCCCTGCTCTCCCCCGTCTTACGGCGGAGGAAACCGAGGCTATTGCCGCATTCTGTCCAATGATACTTTCTGAAAGAATTTTTTCGAGCTCCTGCAGTCTTTGCTTTTCGTTTTCTTTTATATTTCCCACGGGTATTTTAGTCCATGAGCTTACGGTTTCGGCTATATGAGAGGCTTCAACCTTCGGGTAGGCTTCATCTGTTACAAGAAGCTGTGCTTTTCTTGAACGAAGCTCTTCAAGGAATGCCTTTTCCTCATCACGGAAGCGTCCTGCGGCTTCAAAATCCTGAGAATTCACAGCATTTATCTTGGCTTTTCCTGCCATTTCTGCTTTTTTCTCAAGCTCTTTTATTTCGGGAGGCAGATTATCGTCTGCAATGCTGACTCCTGCAGAGGTTTCATCAATGAGATCTATAGCCTTATCGGGAAGAAAACGGTCGGTTATAAATCTTTCGGACATACTGACAGCCGCTTCCAGAGCCTCGTCCGTTATCTTTACACCGTGAAAGGCTTCATAACGCGGCCGCAGATTCTTAAGTATTTCAAGGGTCTCTTCAGCTGTCGGCTGTTCTATTGAAACCGTCTGAAAACGCCTTTCGAGTGCTGCATCCTTTTCAATATTTTTTCTGTATTCCTCTAAGGTCGTAGCACCTATGAGCTTTATTTCACCACGCGCGAGAACAGGCTTTAATATATTTGCCGCATCAACGGCTCCCTCGGCGGAGCCTGCTCCTATAAGATTATGGATTTCATCAATAAAAAGAATTATATTTCCTGCACTTGTCACTTCATTCAGCACATTTTTTATTCTTTCTTCAAAGTCACCTCTGTATTTTGCACCTGCGACCATTGATGTGAGCTCAAGTGAATATATTTCCGTGTTTTTAAGGATATCAGGAACATCGCCCGAAGAAATGCGAAGAGCAAGTCCCTCTGCGACGGCGGTTTTTCCGACACCCGGTTCACCTATAAGGCACGGGTTATTTTTCGTTCTTCGGCAAAGAATTTTAATTACCCTGTCTATTTCCTTGTTTCTGCCCGTAACAGGGTCGATTTTCCCGCAGGCGGCGGCAGAAGTAAGGCTTCTTCCGTATTTTTCAAGGCTTGAAGGCTTCCCCGAAGCACCGGTTTTCTCCTTGAGCCGTCCGTTTTTTGCATCCGATGTGCTTTCGGGAAAAACTCTTGTTATTTCAGTGTATATTTCAGAGGGCACAACACCCATTTTAATAAGTGCTCTGTTCGCAAAACAGCCCTGCTCACGAAGAATTGCCATGAGAAGATGCTCTGTGCCGGCAACTGCCCCTCCCGATGCCGCAGAAAGCGACAGCGCATTTTTTATGATTTTACGGGCTCTGGGAGTAATATCATTTTCCGTGAGCTTCGTCGGATTTCCCATGCCTATATTCATTCTGATAACCTCATAAAATGACTGATAAGTTATCTTTTTTCCGTTGAGAATGACCCCTGCCACACCTGTAGGGTCTTTAAGAAGCCCTGCCAGAATATGCTCACTGCCGATATATGTGTGTCCCATATCCTCAGCACAGCTCACGGCATTATTAAGTGCAGTATTGGCTTTCCCCGAAAAGCCCGTAAACATAAACATAGAATACCTCCAAAAAGAAAGAAAAAGCAGGCACAACAGCCTGCTTTAAGTATATGGCAATTTTTAGTTATTAATTCAAAAAAAGCAGTAAAAGAAAATTCGGAATTATGAATTATGAATTCGGAATTTCGGGACCTGCGGTCGGCATTATATTAGAGCGTAAGCGGAACAAGGCGTAAGCCTTCTGAAACATTTGCGAAGCAAATATATCACTGCCCGCAGGGCAATATCACTATTGCGAAAGCAATAATATCACTCTTTGCGTAGCAAAGAATATCACTGAAATCATAATTCAGCAAAGCTGAATTATGATTTCAATGCTTGTTTTACCGTTTTTGCCCTTATTTCATCCCTCACGCTCTCGGGGAGCTTTTGTTTGGCGAGAACATTTATTGTTGCAGGCTGCATTGCAGTGAAGAGCTTAGCAATGGTATGGGGATCAGCTTCCACAATACCGTATAATGCACCGAGCCTTACCCATGAGAGCAGCTCCATCATTTCATCAGAGGACAAAAGCACCGCATTCTGTAAAAGTCCCACGGAACGGTTTATTCTGTCCTTTATATTGATATCTGTCACAAACTTTTCTGCTGCGGCACGCTCTTTTGTTGCTATCTGAAGCACCAGCGTTTTAAGGTTTTCGAGAGCCTCTTCTTCGCTTATTCCCATGGTCACACTGTTACTGATACGGAAAATATCTCCCTTAACGGAAGCGGCATCTCCGTATGAGCCTCTTATATTGAAGCCGAGCTTCATGCTTGTTGCGGAAAGCTTCGTCATAGCTCCTGTTCTTGAAAGAGCGGGCAGGTGCATCATAACGGAGGCTTTCATGCCCGTGCCGATATCCTTGGGATTCTGATTTAGGTAGCCGAGTTTCGGATCAAAGGCAAAATGAAGCGAGGAATCGAGAATTTCATCATAAACTTCTGCATTTTTATATGCGTTTTCAAGATCAAGCCCTTCTTCGAAGCCCTGTATTCTTACATGGTCCTTTTCGCAGAGCATTATGCTTATTTTTTCATCCTCTGACAAAAGAAGCACACGCCCCTCGGACATGGAAGCAAATTCGGGGCTTATAAGGTGGCGTTCCGCAAGGGATATTGCTTCATACGGATATAAAGAGCTCATTTCAATAGCCTGAAGCTTTTGCTCCGACAAAGACAGTATTTCACATATTTTAATATTGATGCTTTGCTTTTCAACTGAATTCAGTCTTACGGGGAAAGGCACACCGTCGATATTTCTTGCAAGACGCACTCTGGTGGACAGCACCGTGTCAAGATGTCTGTTAGAGCCGCTTTTTATACTCTCAGCCATTACTGTCCCTCCTGTTCCGTGAGTGCTCTTATTTCATCACGAAGCACTGCGGCAAGCTCAAAATTCTGCTCGTCGATAGCCTTATTAAGACGCTCTTTCAAAGCTTCTATACTGTCTTCCTTTTGGGCGGCGGCATTCCCTTCAACGGGAATTTTTCCTTTATAAACTGCTCTGCCGTGAAGCTTTATAAGGGTAGGACGAAGCTTTTGTGCGAAGGTTCTGTAGCAGTCGGAGCAGCCGGGACTTCCCGTTCTTGCAATATCCTGAAATGTAAATCCGCAGGTTTCACAGTGAAGCGTTTTATTGCTCATTCTTCCTGTTTCCACGGCGGAAAGAACCCCTGCAGAAAAATCCGCGAAGGGCGAAAAGCCTGCCATTACATCGGACACACCCAGAGACGCGGCACACGCAGAGCAAAGATGAATTTCTGCGGCTTCACCGTTAATTATTCTTTTCAGATGCACATGGGCATCACTTCTTTTACAGTTCTGACAAAGCATAGTATTCCTCCGCAAAGCATATCTTTATAGATTATATTATTTTTTCTTACGATAGTCAAGTTTTCATATATTATACAAAATTTCTTTTTTCTTTTATCATAACTTTGGTATTGCGTCAGAATGTTTTTTGTGTTATATTGTATTTTGGTATATATTTGAGTTTTGATTTTTCAGATAAGGAGAAAAACAATGAAAATTAAATTCACGGAAACAATTCTCAGAGATGCAAATCAGTCACTTATTGCTACCAGAATGCCTTTCAGCGAGTTTGAGCCCATTCTCGAAACTCTCGACAAGGCAGGCTATTATTCACTTGAATGCTGGGGCGGTGCTACCTTTGACTCATGCCTTCGTTACCTCAATGAAGATCCATGGGAAAGACTCAGAAAAATAAGAAAGGCTTGTCCCAACACAAAGCTTCAGATGCTCTTAAGAGGTCAGAACCTTTTAGGCTACAAGCACTATCCCGATGATGTTGTAAGAATGTTCGTTAAAAAGAGCGTTGAAAACGGCATCAATGTCATCAGAATTTTTGACGCACTCAATGACCTTCGCAATATCGAAGTTGCAGTTGACGAAGCTCTTAAGAACGGTGCAGAGGTTCAGGGTACAATCTGCTACACCTTAAGCCCCATTCATGACCTTGACAGCTACGTAAAGACTGCTAAGGACTTAAAGGCTATGGGCGTTCAGTCCATCTGTATCAAGGATATGGCAGGTATCATGAGCCCCAAGGAAGCTTATGACACAGTAAAAGCTATCAAGGGTGCTGTAGATCTTCCCGTTGTTCTTCACACACATTCAACAACAGGCCTCGGATTTATGACACTTCTCAAGGCTGTTGAAGCCGGCTGTGATGTTATAGATACTGCTATCTCCTGCTTCTCAGGCGGTACTGCTCAGCCTGCAACAGAAACAATGGAATACGTTCTTCGTCAGTACGGCTATGAAACAGGACTTGACCTTGATGCACTCAAGAAGATAAACGATTTCTTCAAGCCCTACAGAAATCTTTGCCTTGATAAGGGACTTCTCAATCCCGTTGTTATGGCAACAGATACAGATGCTCTCGGTTATCAGATCCCCGGCGGTATGCTTTCAAACCTTGTAGCACAGCTTACAGCTCAGGGCAAGCTGGACCGTCTTCAGGAGGTTCTCGAAGAAACTCCCAGAGTAAGAAAGGATATGGGCTATCCTCCCCTTGTTACTCCCATGAGCCAGATGGTCGGCGTTCAGGCTACTTCAAATGTTCTTAACGGCAGATACAAGAATATCTCCAAGGAAGTCAAGAACTATGTCAAGGGCGAATACGGCAGAGCTCCCGGTGAAATCAGCGATGAATTAAAGGCACTCGTTCTCGGCGATGAAAAGCCCATGGAATGCCGTTTTGCAGACACACTTGAACCCGCTTTCGAAAAGACAAAGGCCCAGCTTGGCGAAACTGCTACCTGTGACGAGGATGTGCTTTCCTATATCGCATTCCCCCAGATCGCAGAAAAATTCTTTGCCGCAAGAGATGAGCTTAAAAAGCGTACCTTCTCTTACAGCATCATAGCTAAGGAGGACTAATAAATGCAGATTTTAGGTGTTTTTGAAAACATTTACGGTGCAGGCGCCGAAATGGGTATGGGACAAACCCTTCTCATTTCCCTTGTAGGCTTCGCTGTAGTTTTTCTTGTTCTCGGTTTCCTTGCAATCTTTGTTTTCTGCATGGGTAAATTCTTTGATATGATACAGAAGAAAAAAGAAACAAAGGTTGAAGCTGCTCCTGCTGTTTCAACAAAAGAAGAGCAGCCCAAAGGCAATCCCCTCCCCGATAATCAGTCTATCGGCGATCTTACCCTTATAAACTGCACAGAAGAAGAGGCAGCCGTAATTATGGCTATCACAAGTGCAAAAAGCGGAATTCCCCTTAACCGTCTTAAATTCAACACTATCAAATGCCTGGAGGATAATAAATAATGAAATACGTTGTTACTCTTAACGGAAAAAATTATGAAGTTGATGTTACAGAAACAGATGCAGTTATCACATCTGTTGCTCCCGTTGCAGCTCCTGTAGCTGCTGCTCCCGTGGCAGCTCCCGCAGCACCTGTTGCAGCTCCTGCTGCTCCCGTGGCTCCCACAGCTACTGCTGACGGCGCAAAGGTTACCTCTCCCATGCCCGGAAACATTCTTGCAGTTAACGTCACAGCAGGTCAGGCAGTTAAAGAGGGCGATGTTTTATTCATCCTCGAAGCTATGAAAATGGAAAACGAAATAGTAGCTCCCGTTTCAGGTACAGTAAAGCAGGTTCTTGTTTCCAAGGGCGCTGTTGTTGAAACAGACGCTGTTCTTGCCGTTATTTAAGGAGGCTCCTTATGGAACTTATATCACAGGTTCTTGCAGGCATCTGGGAAACCTCCGGTCTTGCCGCACTTCAGTGGCAGAATCTTGTCATGCTCGGCGTTGCCGGAATTTTCCTTGTACTTGCAATCTGGAAAAAATTTGAGCCCCTTCTTCTCGTTCCCATTGCATTCGGTATGATACTTGCAAATCTTCCCGGTGCTAATATGATGCTTGATACCACAGGCGGACTCTTAGGCGATATGTCAGGCGCCGCCGCAATAGAGGGTGCACACTGGTTCGACTCGGGTGTTCTCAGAATTCTCTATGTCGGTGTTAAATCAAGCATATTCCCCTGTCTTATCTTTATGGGTGTCGGTGCAATGACTGACTTCGGTCCCTTGCTTTCAAACCCCGTTTCACTTATTTTAGGTGCTGCAGCACAGCTTGGTATCTACTTCGCATTTACTGTTGCAATACTTCTCGGCTTTGAGCCCACAGAAGCTGCTTCAATTGCCATTATCGGCGGTGCAGACGGTCCTACAGCTATTTTTACAGCTTCAAAGCTTGCTGCTCACTTACTTGCTCCCATAGCACTTGCGGCTTATTCCTATATGGCACTTATCCCCATTATCCAGCCGCCCATCATGAAGCTTCTCACCACCAAAAAGGAAAGAGAAGTAAAGATGACACAGCTTCGTAAGGTTTCAAAGATAGAAAAGATAATCTTCCCCGTTGTTGTTCTCATTGTTGTAGCACTTATTCTTCCCTCAGCAGCTCCTCTTCTCGGTATGCTGATGCTCGGTAACCTCTTTAAGGAATGCGGTGTTACAGACAGACTTTCCGACACAGCACAGAATGCACTTATGAATATGGTGACAATTCTTTTAGGTGTATGCGTAGGCGCTACCGCAAACGGTATCGACTTCTTAAAGACTCAGACTCTCTTCATTGTTGTTCTCGGTCTTGTAGCATTCGTATTCTCCACTGTCGGCGGTGTTCTTATCGGTAAGGTTCTTTATGTCGTTACAGGCGGTAAGATCAATCCCCTTATCGGTGCCGCAGGCGTTTCCGCCGTTCCCATGGCAGCTCGTGTTGCTCAGAATGAAGGCAGAAAGTACAATCCTTCAAACTTCCTTCTCATGCACGCAATGGGCCCCAATGTAGCAGGCGTTATCGGCTCCGCCGTAGCCGCAGGCTTCATGCTCATCATGTTCGGCAATTAACGGCAAAGGGCGCAAAAATCACCCTCTTTGCCGCACGGATTAATTATCAAGGATATCTGCCACTTAATTAAGTGGCAGGTATCCATTCTTTTTTATCCACGCAAAAAGCAAAAGGTGCTTTGTTTTCGGCTCTTCGGAGTACCAATGTACGCCTTGCCAGAGCCGAAAACAACAAATAGGGCAAATTTTTGTCCCTTTGCCCTAAGGGGCGCAAAAATCACCCTCTTTGCCGTACGGATTAATTATCAAGGATATCTGCCACTTAATTAAGTGGCAGGTATCCATTCTTTTTTATCCACGCAAAAAGCAAAAGGTGCTTTGTTTTCGGCTCTTCGCAGTACCAATGTACAGCTTGCCAGAGCCGAAAACAACAAATAGGGCAAATTTTTGTCCCTTTGCCCTAAGGGGCGCAAAAATCACCCTCTTTGCCCTAAGGGGCACAAAAAACAAACAAAAAAAGACTACAGGTTCGCACTTGTAGTCTTTTTTACTTAGTATTGTGCAAATTCGGAATTCGGAATTTCGGGACCTGCGGTCGGCATTATATAACAGGGCATAAGCGGAATAAGGGCGTGAGCCCTTCCGAAACTTTTGCGAAGCAAAAATATCACTGTCCGCAGGGCAATATCACTATTGCAAAGCAATAATATCACTCGCACGCAAGTGCGAATATCACTAATAATAAATTGCAGGACTAAAGCCCTGCAATTTATTATTAATCAGCGAATGCTGTTTCGATAGAGGAAGTTGTTCTTATGGCGCCGATATATTTGCTGCCGCCCGAATGTCTGAGGGTCACCTTGATGAATTTATCGGGGTCGGGCTTTAATATCTCACCTGTTTTCGAGTCCTGCTTCCAGGAGCTCGCGTTTATGAGTCCCATTGTGAGAGTCTGGGTGTCACCCTTATTCTCGACTTCCGTTACAACGGGGGTATATAAGGGTTCTATTGCCGTAAGGGGAATATAATAACAGCCGTCCTCTTCATTATAAGTAAACTCATAGCCGTAGCCTGTAACGCTCTGATGCTTTATGGGAAGCTGGTTTCCGAAATATCTTATAAAGGCTGCTTCTATGTCGGACACGGGGATAGCAAGCTCTCCCGAAGAATAATCGTATTTATCGGGCTCAAGCTCCGCACCTATAATACTCCATACGGCTATCTCAACGAGCTCTCCCGAATCAGCCGCCGTTATATCGTCAAAGGGCATGGGGTCTACTGCTGCAACTGCAAGTAAAAATTCATTGTAGGCGGCAAATTCTGCGTTCTTTTTTATATCGGCTTTATCTCTTATAAAGCCGATACCGTAAAAAATACAGCCTAAAAATCCTATAAGTGAGAAAATTACTACAATAAGACCGAAAATGAAGCTGAGATTTCTGTGTCTCGTTTCCTTTTGCTTTCTTATAAGCTCCTGCCCGATATTTTTATTCTGAATTAAGGGATTTTCTTCTCTCATCATTTCATCCATATATGAGCCCTCCATTTTATATGTTAAATGCCGAGATACGGTCTCGGACTTACTCTGTTTCCGTTTACTCTCACTTCAAAATGAAGGTGAGGGCCTGTTGAATAGCCGGTAGAGCCGACTCGGGCTATCGGCTGACCCGCAACAACAACTTGTCCGGGTACGACCATAAGAGAGTCTGCAAGGCAATGAGCATAAAGTGTCTGAAGAGAGTTTCCGTGGTCTATTATTACATAATATCCGTAGCTTGAATGAACACCTGCAACGATAACAGTACCCTGTGCTACTGCGATTATAGTCTTTCCGAGGCTCGTTCCTTCAGCACCGCCCATGCCGAGATCCAAACCGGCATGAAGCTTGCCCCAGCGGTAGCCGTAGTCGGAATTTATTCCGTATGCACCCACTATCGGCCACAGGAAAATACCGCCCATGGAGTTGGAATATGCTTCATCGAGAGGCTTTGTTCCTACCTGTACTCTTTCGGGCACGGCATCCGTTATGGTAAGCCTTGAAACCTCAGAGGAGGAAACCTTTTTCCCGTCTATAAATGTAACGAAGCTCGTTACCTGATCATAGCCTTTTTTACCCTGCACAAGAACTCTTGAAGAACCGCTGTAAAGAGCCTTTGACTGAATTTCGATCTTATCGAAGTCTATTTCTTCAGCTGACACTTCTGTTCTGACCTCTTTGAAGCTGAGAAGATACGAGGGCTTTTCAATAATAAGCTTCGTACCCTCTTCGAATACCTCGGCGGAGGCTTCTGTTTCGTTAAGAGATAAAAGTAAATCTTTAGTCATACCGTTGGCACTTGCAACACTGTCGGGAGTATCTCCGATTTTTGTTATATATTCCGTCTGTGTTTTACTTCCCGAAGTAAGCTTCTTAATAAACTCATTCTTTGAAGATACTTTGCTTTCAGGATAAAGCACCTGTCTATATTCTATATTCTCGGCAAAGGAAACAACATAATTGCTCTCTGCTTCTTTTTCAGAAAGAATACTGTTAAGCACGGCTCTCGCATCGTTTTCGCTGTGAAGCACCGCTAAAAGCTCACCGTCAGAATAAACTGCACAGGCAGGTATCAACGAAGTGCCGCTTTTTTCAATAAGCCTTTCGCACAAAGTGCTGCTGTCGGTAAAGCGGTTGATATCAATAAGTGCATATGAATAAGTAACCTCGGGAAGTCCCGTATTTTTACCGTCGGAAAACTTCAATATCTCCTCAGCCTGATTTTTTGCACTGAGATACCCTTCTTCCGTCTGCACATAGCCCAATATCTCGCCGTCGGCTTCAATTTTAAGTGCAACGCTTTTTTCGGAAAGCATATTAAAGCCCAAAACGGCAATTACCGCAAAAACAGCGGGAATGACCCACACAGATAGAGTTTTTATTCCGAAATCATATCGGGTGAATGCTTTTTTTATGTAGTAAATAACCACCGACACGAAAGAACCGGGGTGAGAAAAGAGCACTCTTACACAGCCCTTTGCCGCTCTCGTAACGGCATCGGCATAATCCTTTGAATCAACTTCCCAAGGGGCAAAAAGAATTACAAGACTTCTGAAAAGAGTTCTTATAAGCCGCCTGATGCTTTTTAATATAAACCAAAGAGGCCTTCTGAAAACCGAATTGAAGAACAAAACGGCAGTATCGGCATACGTTTCTCCGAAATCGGCAATGAGATTAAAAACCGAAGAAAAAATACCGAAAAATCCGTTCATGCCGTAAAGCCTCCTTTCACAAAATCAAAAAATAAGATACCAAGTGATAATAACATAATTATTATATACTTTCAAGTGTTAAAATTACCCGTAAGACACCTAAAATCGTTGATATTCTATTTTTAATATGATATACTTAAATTAACTATAAATACGGAGAGAATTTATGCTGAAATTCATTTCATGGAATGTAAACGGACTGCGTGCCGTCAATAATAAAGGTATATTCACGGAGGTTTTCCAAAGCCTTGATGCAGATTTTTTCTGTCTGCAGGAAACAAAGCTTCAGGAAGGGCAGATAGACTTATGCTTTGAAGGCTATCAGAGCTTCTGGAACTACGCCGAGAAAAAAGGCTATTCGGGCACTGCCATATTCACGAAGCACACGCCCCTTGAGGTTTCCTACGGAATAAACAAGGAAGGCTTTGATAACGAGGGAAGAGTTATCACACTCACATATCCCGATTTTCATATAGTGACCGTCTATACCCCGAACGCAAAGGAGGACCTTTCAAGGCTTTCCTACCGCGAAGAGTGGGAGGATGCTTTTCTTAATCATCTTAAAAAGCTTGAGGAAACAAAGCCTGTTATTTTCTGCGGTGACTTAAACGTTGCCCATAAGGAAATTGACCTTAAAAATCCGAAGCCAAACCGCGGAAAAGCGGGCTTTACGGATGAAGAAAGAGGAAAATTCAACACTCTTTTAGAGTCGGGCTTTACGGATACATTCAGATATTTTTATCCCGAAAAGCAGGGTGAATACTCCTGGTGGTCATACCGTTATAACGCAAGAAAAAACAATGCAGGGTGGAGAATTGACTATTTTGTGACATCAAAGGCTCTTGATGAAAAGCTTCTCGGAGCTGAAATTCATCAGGAAATTTTCGGCTCTGATCACTGTCCAGTTGAACTTACTATTGATTTGAAGGTATAAGATATGAGAAATATTACAGAACTCAATAAAAATTGGCTTTATGTTGCAAAAGAAACAGAAGACGGAAAGGCTTTTTCCGATACAATAACAAATCTTCCCTTTTTCCACAGTGCCGATACCATGCAAGAAGGCACCTTCAGCACAAAATGGATACCCTCTGAAGCAGATGACGGAAAAACCGTATATCTTGAATTTTCACAGATAAGCGGAGAAGCTGAAATTTATTGCGGTGACACGCTTCTCGGAACACATACGGGAAGTGTCTGCTCTTTCAGACAGCTTTTAGCCCTTGAAGTGCATATGGGTGAAGAATATGAAATAAAAGTAAAAGTAATCCCCAAAGCCCGTCCCGACGGTATGTTTGTTTTTGCAGGAGTTTCACTTATTACCGTTGACAGCTCACATTTTAATATGCTCTCTCTCGGCAAGGGTATATTTGTTGACTACGAATTAAAAGAAAACGAAGCTGTCATCAAAATTGAAACAGAAATCGTGCGTCCGAATAACTATGATGTCGTGTCCTACACCGTAACGGATATGAAGGGAGACACAGTTTTTACAAAAACATGTAAGCCCACCTCGCCCTGCACCGAATTTTCTCTCACCGTGCCCGAATTATGGGACGGTCAGAGCGGCGCATATATTTATACTCTCAATGCAAAGCTTCTCAGAGATTCACAGTGTCTTGATGAGATCAATACGGATTTCGGATTGAGAAACATAGCTCTGAACTCCGACGGATTTTTATACTTAAACGGCTTCAGACTTCCCTTGAACGGTGTTTCGCTTACTGACTGCTCTGCAGTAAAAAGCGACAGTGTTCATCTTAAAGAGCTTGACGGAAATATACTTTTGTCCTCGCTTCTCCCCTCAAAAACAAATCTTCTTTCCCTTTGCGATAAAGAGGGACTGCTTTTCTGGTATTCACTTGAGCCTTCGGGAAACACGGAAAATGACATGGCACAGTTAAAGGAATTTCTGCTTCTTTACAGAAACCACCCCTCTTTAGCGGCTGTAGTCTCAGAGGGTGATGACGATTATTTCAGAAATTTATTATCCGTATTAAAGGAATATGCTCCAAAGGTTCAGGCTGTTATTAAAAGAAATATCGAAACTGCCTGTGAGAATATACCTGAGGCGGCTTCTATCGTAATGCTTTCCATTCCCTATAAAACCGAGCCTGATGCGTTTATAACAATTAGCGGCAGATTTTCGGAATTACAAGAGAAATATCCCGAAAAATTCTTTGCAATATTCCCCGAAAATCCCCTTAAAACAGATATTACACTTGAAGAGCATAATGAATGGCATATAAGGCTCTGGAATGCTTTTTACAGACAGAAAAATGTTATTGCCTTTTTCGGCGGTCTTTTAACAGACGGCAAGTCCGTTAATTCAAAAAGAGGACTTATAAGCTCTGACAGAGCGGCAATTTCGGATGCGTTCTGGTTTTACCGTTCACAGTTCTCTTCAAAAGGCTTCATAAAAATATGTGAACCGACACAAGACGAAACCGATGAAAAATTCATTGATATAAAATGTATCACAAACTGCACAAATCTCAGAATACTCATTAACGGCAGAGATAAAAATCACAAAGCGGAAAAAATCACTGACGGCGTATATGTATTCAGACAAATAAAACTTAAAAGGGATGTAAATCTTATTGAAGTATCCGCCGGTGACGAATGTGACAGCGCGGAAATAATACGATATTAAGGAGAGAATACCATGAGAGAGCACATCTGGGCAAACCATGCCCATGTTTTTCCCGAAAAATCAAAGCCCGGCGCTACAGTTAATGACCTCAAAATTCTTATGGATGAATGCGGGATTGAAAAAGCCGTATGCTTCACCTGCTTCAAAGAGCAATATGAACGCTCGGGACTGCCGGGTGACTGCCTCGACTGGCTTTACGGAGAAATCAAAGACGATCCCTCTCTCATAGGCTTCGGTACAGTCGATTTCAAAGAAGACAACATAGAATATCAAATGGATAAAATGATATCCTACGGCTTTAAGGGAATTAAGCTTCATCTTGCCTTTCAGGAGGAAAACATTCTTTCAGACAAAGCAAAAAGAGTTTATGCAAAAGCCGAAAAGGACGGACTTTTCCTGTCCTTTCACACAGGTCTTCACTGGCACAGAATAGCCGATTACAAGCTTCTTTTATTTGATGAAGTCGCATGGTTTTACCCCGAGCTTAAATTCAGCATGGAGCATATAGGCGGTTATCATTTCTTCAGAGATGCACTTTGTGTAATGTGCAACGCTTCAAGAAATTCAGAAGAGGATACGGTATATGCGGGCTGGACTACCGTTGCCATGAGCGAAAACGGACTCCCCGGAGCATGGTCACTTACAGACGAAGAGCTTCGCACCGTAATACACCAGACAGGTAATACCAGAAGCATTTTCGGACTTGATTTTCCTTATAATAAGGCCGATTACATTAAAAAAGCCATACAGAGAATTGAAGACCTCGACATTCCCGAGGAAGCAAAAGACGGTATTCTCGGAAGAAATCTTCAAAGAGCACTCAGAATGGATTAACCGAACACAGATTTTCTGTTTATGAAGAAAACTGCCGAGGAAAGCTTTAAGCTTATTTTTTCTTCCGAATAGAGCTTTTCGCAGATAACTGCCTTAAGACACTTTGTAAACACACGGCTGTAGGGTGCCGTTACGATAAAAACCGACAAAAATCTATACGGAATTATACACAGCCTTTTATATAATAGTTCTGTCAGCCTTCCTCTTGTTTTTTCCGCACTCGTGGATATAACATTTTTTACAGACTGCAAAGGGCTTATAAACATGAGATAATCGCAAAGATAATATCTTCCCGTAATGCTCAGATAAAAAACGCAAGCTATCAAAAATGAGATAACAAAAAGCGTAACAAGAGTAATAAATATACTTTTTATCATGCTCCCGTTTAATGTAAACGTGGAATACATAATTAAAAATGTAATTCCCGACGGAGAAAAAAACAGAACAGCCCACACTAGCTTATAAAAAGCTACGGTAAAATGACAGTATATGAAGCGAAGCCCTTGAGAAAACTTATAAAAGCTGTCGGGCTTCGGAGAATTTTCATCCTGCAAGAAAAATAATTTTGCCTTGAAATAAAGCTTTCCCACCGCCGAAAAGAAAAACATAAAAACCGACATGATACCAAGAAAACTGAGCATCAGGACTGCTGTTTTTTCTGAAAGATACGGAAACATTTCTTTAGCATCATAGAAAATACTCATAAACGGCGGCAGAAAACACAATACCCCCAAGATAATAAAAAAAACGGGGAAAACGGACAAAAACCACAAGCGGATTATCTTTCCTCTTAAAAGAAGTCTTGCTCTCATTTTTAAATCAAACATATATTAGCTCCCTTCCAGTTAAATTTTTTACGGTAAAGTGAGCATTTATTCAAAGAACAAAAGGAAAAACTATGAGTGATATTCTGAAAACAGATATCCGCTTTCTTAAAGGAATAGGTGAAAAAAGAGCCGAAGGCTTCAGAAAGCTTGGCATTTCCACTATAGGAGAGCTTATCACCTTTTATCCGAGAGATTATGAGGACTGGAGTAAAACCGTTTCAATCAAAGAAGCACCTGAAGAAAGTGCTTCTGCGATAAAGGCAACGGTGGTATCAAGACCCGTACCCATAAAGACAAGAAGCGGAAAATTAATGTACAGAACCTGCGCCACGGACGGTGTGGGGATGATGAATATTACTTTTTTTAATAACAGATTCGTAAGAGATGACTTAAAAGAAAATGAGGAATTCATCTTTTTCGGCAAGATGAAAGAAAATGACTTCGGCGGAAAGGAAATGCTCTCTCCGAAATATCAGAAAGCCGACAAGGGTGAATATATACATCCCGTTTATCATCAGAATTCCGTAATCAATTCAAAAGCAATTGAAAAAGCGATAAGGACTGCTCTTGACACTTACGGGGATAAAATTCCCGAAACACTGCCTAATGAGCAGATATTAAAATATAAGCTTTTGGGGATTAAGGATGCTCTGAGATCAATTCATTTCCCGAAGGATGAAAACGACATAAAGGCGGCTAAAAGACGGCTCATTTATGAAGAGCTTCTCATTCTTCAGCTGGGAATACTCTCTCACGGAAAAACGGAAGATGAAAAAACCGACTTTATAATAAAAGAGGACTACACAAAAGAATTTTTCTCCCGACTGCCGTTTGAGCTTACAAATGCACAGAAAAGGGCAATTAAAGAGTGTATGTCTGACATGAAAATGACTTCTCCCATGAGAAGGCTTTTACAGGGTGATGTAGGCTCGGGAAAGACTGCAGTTGCGGCGGCACTTATGTACTGCGTCATTAAAAACGGCTATCAGTGTGCACTTATGGCACCTACCGAGGTTCTTGCCCGTCAGCATTTTGAGACCTTTTCAAAATTTTTCAAGGACAGCGAAACTCAGATAGTGCTTCTTACGGGAAGCACCACCGCAAAAAACAAAAAGCTGATAAAAGAAGATATAGCTTCGGGGAAAGCGGGAATTGTTATAGGCACACACGCAGTTATTACGGGAGATACCGTATTTAAGAACTGTGCTCTCGTAATAACAGACGAACAGCACCGCTTCGGAGTAAATCAGAGAGCAGCTCTCAGAGAAAAGGGCGAAAATCCCCATGTTCTCGTTATGAGTGCCACTCCCATTCCGCGCACACTTTCACTTATTATCTACGGCGATCTTTCAATTTCCGTGCTCGATGAAAAGCCCAAGGGCCGTCAGGAAATAAAAACTGTACTTGTCCCCTCGGTCTACCACGAAAGAATGTATTCTTTTATAAAAAAAGAGGTAAATGAAGGCCATCAGTGCTATATCGTCTGCCCCATGGTCGAGGAAAGCGACGATATTGAAACCGACAGAAAATCAGCTCAGGAATATTTTGAGCTTCTTTCTAAAACCGTATTTTCGGATATACGCTGTTCGCTTCTTCACGGTCAGATGAAGCAAAAGCAGAAGGACGCGGTAATGGCTTCCTTCAAAAACGGTGAAACCGATGTACTTATTTGCACCGTTGTTATAGAAGTGGGCATAGATGTGCCGAATGCTTCAGTAATCGTCATAGAAAATGCCGAATGCTTCGGACTTTCACAGCTTCATCAGTTAAGAGGCAGAGTGGGCAGAGGAAATGAGAAATCCTACTGCATACTCGTAAGTGATGCCAAAGGCGAGGAAGCAAAAAGCAGATTTGACATATTGTGCTCAACAAATGACGGTTTCAGAATAGCCGAGGAGGACTTAAAGCTCAGGGGTCCCGGAGACTTTTTCGGCTCACGCCAAAGCGGTCTTCCCTCTCTTAAAATAGCTTCTCTTATGACGGATTCAAGAATTTTATACGCCGCAAGAGAACAGGCACAGCAGATACTTTCAGTTGACCCGAATCTGCAAAAAGACGAAAACAAAGAACTAAAAAACAAAATATCCGCCCTGTTTGCGGATATTTCATAAAGGAGGATATACTATGGATAATATTTTTTCGGCTTCATGGATAAAAGCCGCAAGACAGAGAAAGGATATTGTCATTGACTTTGAAAAGACCTTTGAAGCAAAGCCTTTCCCCGTAAAAGCTGAGCTTCAGATAAGCTCACTCGGTGTCTACAGCTGTGAAATAAACGGCAAGGCTGTCACTTCAAGCGTACTCAATCCCGGCTGGACAGACTATAATAAGAGAATTCAGTATCAGACCTATGATGTCACTTCACTTATCGGCAAAGAAAATAAAATCACCGTAGGTGTAGGTATCGGCTGGCGTTTTCATAATTGGTATGACCTGAGTTCAAGAATAGTTTCTTACGGCACCGTAGCTCTCATAGCTTCACTTAAAATAACCTATGAAAACGGCGAAGAAGTAAATATCTATACCGACGGCTCCTGGACTACAAGAGAAAACAAGGTCCGCTACAACAATATGTATAACGGTGAAACGGTAGATTTTACTTATAAAGCAAAAAAAGGCACTGCCGCCACGGTTATTCCCTATACAAAAGATACTCTTATCCCTCAGGAGGGTGAATATATCACCGAGCATGAGTTTATAAGAGGCAAAGAGCTTATTACCACTCCCGAGGGAGATACGGTTATTGACTTCGGTCAGGAGCTTACGGGATATCTCGCTTTTTACTGTAAGGGCAATAAGGGCGACCGTATTAAGATCCGCCACTTTGAAAAGCTCACAAAGGACGGAAATGTTTACACCGAAAATCTCAGAAGTGCAAAGCAGGAGCTTAATATAATCTGCGACGGAAACACTCATTTCGTAAAACCTCTTTACACCTTCTACGGCTTCAGATATATTGCAGTTGACGGTATGGAAATTTCTTCTCCCGATGATATTGCCGCAGTAGTTGTTCATTCGGATATGAAGAGAACGGGATATTTCAACTGTTCAAACGAAATGATAAATCAGCTTTTCCATAATATAGTATGGGGTCAGAAGGGTAATTTCCTTGATGTTCCCACAGACTGTCCTCAGAGAGATGAACGCTTCGGCTGGACGGGTGACGCACAGGTTTTCTGTAAGGTTGCAAGCTATAACTTCAATGTTGAAAAATTCTTCAAAAAGTGGATGGGCGACCTTCGTGCAATGCAGAAGAAATCAGGCTCTATCCCCTCATTCGTTCCCATAAAATATGATGATGAGGGCGGTTCCTCCGCATGGGCAGATGTTGCAACAATTCTTCCGTGGCAGATGTATCTTACATACGGAAACCGCGAGCTTTTAGAAGAAAATTATACCCTTATGAAAAAATGGGTAGATTTTATGAGAAGCTGGGCACTCAAGAAAAAGCCCGACGAAGGCGTATCCACAGACCCTTATCTTTATGAAGGACACTGGCACTTCGGCGACTGGCTGGCACTTGACCTCCCAAACAAGGAAGCAGTTGAAGGTGCTACAGATAAGGATATAATAGGCTCTGCATTTTTCGCTTATTCCACCTCGCTTCTCATAAAAGCATCAGAAGAACTCGGAATAGATTGCAAATATTACAAAAATCTTTATAAGAATATTAAGCGCTCTTTCATCAAAAAATATATTGATGAAGACGGAAAAATGACCTGTAACACTCAGACCGCCTGTGTTCTTGCACTTCATTTCGGTCTTTATAACAATAAAGAACCCTTGGCACAGCAGCTCACAGATCTTGTAAACTCCTACGGTCATCTTACAACAGGCTTTGTCGGCACACCTTATCTTCTTCATGTGCTTTCTGATATCGGCGAGAATGAACTCGCTTATAAGCTTCTTTTAAGAGATGAATTCCCCTCCTGGTGCTATCCCATAACACAGGGCGCTACAACAATGTGGGAACGCTGGAACGGCTATAAGCCCGACGGCACCTTTGCAACTGCCGAAATGAACTCCTTCAACCACTATGCCTACGGTGCAGTGGGAGACTGGATGTATGAAAAAATGTGCGGTATCACACAAAGAGAGGGATCTGCAGGCTTTACCGATATTATCTTCTCCCCCATAGTAGGAAATGATTTTACTTTTGCCGAAGCTTCCATTGAAACTCGAAACGGAAAAATAGCTTCAAGATGGGAAAAAACAGACGACGGTATCCTTTATACCTTTACTGTTCCCGAAAAAACTAACGCCCAGGCACTCTTAAACGGCAAAAAATATGTGCTAAATACCGGAATTAACAAATTTACCGTGTAAATTTTGTGATACTTCCCTAAAAAATGTTTTTTTGAAAAAATTTTTCTTACAAAACCTTTAATTTTCATGAACTATATGGTACAATACTAAAGTCTGTGAGTATGTATTTTTATTGCAGAAAAAAGACTGTTTCTGACGCAACCGGTAATTTGCTGTCGGATGTATAAAATGATTACTGTTTTATTTAGTATAGATAAAAAAGGATTAAGGAAGTGCCCTTTGTGGAAAAATTTGTAATACACGGAGGCAAAAGACTTGAGGGTGAAATAGAAATAAGCGGCGCAAAAAATGCCGCTGTTGCAATTCTCCCTGCAACTCTTCTTGCCAAAGGCGTTTTTACCATTGAGAATGTCCCTGATATCAGAGATATTTCTTCAATGCTTCAGATACTTGAAGCAATGGGAGCAGTGGTTTCTTATATAAGCAAATCCGCTATCAATATTGATACGAGAAATATAAAATCCGCTACCGTTCCCTATGAACTCACAAAAAATCTCAGAGCATCCTATTATCTTTTAGGTGCCCTTCTCGGAATGTATAATATCGCAAGAGTTGCAATGCCCGGCGGCTGTAATTTCGGCGGTGTCCGTCCTATTGACCTTCACCTTAAAGGCTTTTCGGCTTTAGGTGCTATGATCTCCACTGACGGCGGTGTTGTCGAAGCAAAAGCACATAAGCTTATCGGTGCATCTGTATTCTTCGATAAGGTTTCCGTTGGTGCTACGATAAACGTTATCCTCGCTGCCGTAAAAGCAAGAGGAACTACCATAATCGAAAATGCTGCAAGAGAGCCTCATATAGTTGACCTTGCGAATTTCCTCAACCTTATGGGCGCGAACATCAAGGGCGCAGGTACCGATATCATAAAAATCGAAGGTGTTTCGGAGCTTCACGGCTGTGATTATTCCATAATTCCCGACCAGATAGAAGCGGGAACCTATATGGTAGCAGCAGCTGCCACTAAGGGTGATCTTCTTATAAAGAATGTTATCCCCAAGCACCTTGACCCCATTTCCGCAAAGCTCAGAGAATGCGGCTGTATCGTTGATGAATATGACGATGCAGTGAGAGTAACAGCAACGGGCCGTCTTCACGGATGTAACATAAAAACTCTCCCCCACCCCGGCTTCCCCACCGATATGCAGCCTCAATTCACAACACTTTTAGCTCTCTCAGAGGGAACAAGCATAGTGTCGGACAGCGTTTGGGATAACCGCTTCAGATATGTTGACCAGCTCACACGCATGGGCGCTCAGATACAAATTGAGGGCAAAGCCGCTATCGTTCAGGGCGTTCCCTCCTTCAAGGGTGCTCCCGTTAAGGCAGACGACTTAAGAGCGGGTGCTGCAATGATAATTGCAGGTCTTTGCGCTAAGGGAACAACTGAAATTGAGGACATCATTCACATAGACAGAGGCTATGAGGATGTTGTAAGAAAGCTCACCGCAGTAGGCGCTCAGATCGCAAGAGTAGATTTCCCGCAGTCAGAGGCCCTTCACACACAAAAAAGAGCATAAAGCAATATAAAGCACAAGGCTTAAGTTTACTTCGGTAAACTTAAGCCACTTTTTTATTTAATCAAACAAATCATAATTTTTCGCTACATGCCAAGAGGCTCTTTCTTATCGTAGGGGAGGGGTTCCCCCTCCCGTTGCCAATGTTTTGTAACTTTAAAATATTTTTTGTTTTTTCAAAAAAAAAAACGGTCGCAACTACTTTCCCATATACAATTTTCTATAATCAGTTGTGTTCTCCCACTTGCGGGAGGGGGGACCCCTCCCCTACAAATGTAAAGGCAGCTTGCTGCGATAAATTATGACTTTCCTCTTGTTTACTTGCGATTTTTATGATAGAGTAAAACAGAAAGGAGAGGAAGATATGGATAAGTTATATTTAAGAGGTATGGCGGGGCAGTATTGGTACAATGCCACGGAAATGCTCGCTTATGCACTTTTATACAGACGCACTCCGGAAGGGCTTATTTATGAGAAAAAAGTCAAATACGGTGAAGATAAGCTTCAGTATATAAATTTTTATTCACCGAAAGTAAGAACAAAAGAAAAAATGCCGCTCCTTATATACATTCACGGCGGCGGCTTCGTTTCTGGTGTTACAGAAATGAGAAATACATATATTTCAAACTGGGCAAAAAAAGGCTTTCTCACTGCATCCATAAGCTATACATATGCTCCGCAGAAGGTTTTTCCCGCTCAGTTTAAGGAAATTTTCAGTGCTATTGATTTTATTCTCGATAAAGCCGATGAATATAATTTCGATCCCGAAAAAATCATTCTTGCAGGTGAAAGTGCAGGCGGTTATTTTATCTCATATGTAGCTTCCTGTCTTTCAGATAAATCCCGTCTCGACAAGCTCGGAATTGATTTCAAGCATAAGGATACATTCAAAATAAAGGCTCTCATTTCACATTGCGGATGCTATGATTTCAAGAATATGGTGGATAAGAATAAGCCGCAGGCAAAATTTCCCGATATAAAAATGATGTCAAAATCATTTTTCGGCAAAGACCTTGATATGTTAAGAAAACTTCTCTCATCCCCTGACGGAAATATTTGTTCGCCGCAGATCACAAAGGATTTTCCTCCCATATTCGTAATCTGGTGCAATAAGGATCTACTGAGATATGAAGCCTTTGACCTCGAAAAAAAGCTTAAAGAGAATTCCGTTGAATATACTCTCTATAAGTGCGGCGGATTGAACAGCTTCCACGCATGGTCAATTGTCACTCTTTTCAAGCAAGGAAAAGCCTGCTTCGATGAAGCATATAAATTTGCAATGAAACAAATAACTAAATCATAATTTGTCGGGGACAAATTATGATGTTATATTCGCACTTGCGTGCGAGCGATATTGTGCTTCGCACAGCGATATTCGCCTTCGACGAGCGATATATTTCTCTTCGACAAATGTTAAGGAAGGGCTGACGCCCTTATTCCGCTTACGCTCTATTTAAAATGCCGACCGCAGGTCCCGATTCTCCGAATTCCGAATTTTTAACATCTCACCGTTAATTTAAAACACATAAAATTTAAGGTCTCAAGCTCACTAAAAGCGGGCTTGAGACCTTGAGTTTTATGGGACTGTTTTCATTATTTTTACCACTGAAGCTCCCATTTTTCTGTCTGGGCGCCTTCGAGTGTGCCGTAGCCTGTGATACCCATGCCCGAAAGCTCGGCGTATGTGCTCATATTTATTGTGTAGTTGACACTTTCAATATATCCGTCTGAACGGATAACGGCATCTATTACGGAGCCCGTGTATGTAATATCAACTCTGCTTAGCTTCACTATCACGAAATCCATATCCGAGGTGTCAAGATATCCTATAGCCGAAGAATTATATTTCGGAACCTGACCCATAGTGACAGTTTCGGGAACAAGGGTCATTTTAATATAAAGCTTATCGCCTTTTTTACTAATGGACGCTGAAGCTAAGCCCTCTTCGGGAAGAGAAAATGATGTTTTTAAGGGAAGAAGAATGGGTATGGTCTCACCGTCTTTATTTACGGCTTTACCATTTGAAAATTCGAGTGTCTGCTGTCCTTCGCTTCCGACTAATTTTATAATATTATCCGCAAGAAGCTCGGTCAATGCACCGCCGGGATTCGCTTCCTTTACCTCGGCATCAAAGGCTTCCGTATTAATAACACTCAGTGCTCCCGTATAGCCTCTGGTCTTATTAAGAGCCTTAGTATATGTATCTAAAATCTCGGCTTTAGTAAATGCCGCATAATCCGGCTCTTCGACAGAAGGCACCGTAGTTTCGGGATTTACGGGTGCTGCAGTTGTAATTTCCTGAGGACGCGTTGTCTGAGGAGCTGAAGGCCGGGTTGTTACAGGCTCGGTAGTTTCGGGAACAGTTTGCACCGTGGTATTTTCAGGAATAAAAGCACCCGTCGTATTTTCAATTATTACCGTTGTTGTGTTTTCAATATTTTCTGAGGTCTGATACTCATATCCCGTTGTTATTTCATTGCTTATACCTGCAAGCTCCTCGAATGAGCTGTATCTCACGCATGAGCTCATAAAAAATATACTCACGGCACACATAAGTGCCGATATGATTTTTATTTTATTCAAAGCTATCCCTCGCATATAGAATGTTTACTAATAGATTATAATAATTATTCTTGGTCATGTCAACTATTCGACTTTTTACAATAAAATACATACAAATTCAAACGCTGTAATCAAACATTTTTGTTAAATTTGTTGTAAAAACAGCATAAATAAATTATTCGTACAAGATGTCAAAGATATATTGATTTTCCGACATATGTTTAGTAAAATAATTTTTAAGACTTGTCTTTCAAGACTTAATAAAACAAAGGATATGAAATTATGACCGAAAACAGATTCCGCGACGACCAGGCAAAAAACATGATGATTGAGGCAGATGAACTTAACTGCTACGAATTCTTCGTAAAAGCTACCGAAATATACGGTGATTACGATGCGTATCAGCATATGGACGAAAGAGGCAAAAGAAGCGACCTCTTAGCTCAGATAGACGCACTCGCCTATTATTTCACCCATGACTTAAAGCTCAAAAGAGGAGATGCCTACACTATTTTCACACCCACCAATGTTGAAAGCATTGCAGCTTTCTATGCTCTCAATAAAATAGGTGTTATCGTAAACTTTGTGCATCCCCTGCTTCCCGACGAGGTTCTTTTTGAAACAATAGCCGAATCAGGCTCAAAGGGTATAATGGTATTAGGCCTTATCGGTCTTAAGCAGCACAATGTTGAAGCAGTCAATAAGACAGGACTTCCCATTCTTCTTTGCCGCTGCTCTGACTATGCATCTCCCATAAAAAAGGCAGCTGCAGGTGCAGGCGAAGCTCTTCTTGAAAAAATACTCAAATATAACAATGCCGTGCTTTATAAGGATGTCATCAAAAAGTATAACGGCAAAAAGGTTGAAGGAATCAAAAATAACGGTTCAGACACTGCTGTTTACTTAAACGGCGGCGGAACAACAGGTAAGAGCAAAACAATAAAGCTTACAAGTAAGGCTATAAACGAAAATGTTCATGCTCTCGGATATATCGACCATATTATAGATCCCGGTGAAGAGGGCGAAATCATTATTCTTCCCTTCTTCCACGCATTCGGTCTTGTTGTTGCAATGCACATGACACTTTGCAATGCCGCAAGAATCATTCCCATGCTCCAGTTCAACGGCAAGTTAGTAGTTGACCTTTACAAAAAGAACCGCATTTCAGGTATCGTCGGCATCCCCGCTATGTTCAAGAAGCTTTATCATACAGAAGGCTTTGACGGTCCCCACCTTTCAAATACCCGTATGATGTTCGCAGGCGGCGACGACCTTTCTCCCGCATTCTTACAGGAATTCAACGACATGCTCGAAAAGAACGGCACAAAAGCCCGTCTTCGTCAGGGCTACGGTCTTACAGAGGTAGGCTCCGTTTGCTGTGCTAACACAAACTGGACAAATAAGGACAATTCCATTGGTCTTCCCTTGGCAGGCGTAAAAATGGAAATATGGGATGATGATCACAAACCCGTACCCGACGGCACAGTAGGTGAAATCGTAATTTCAGGTCCTACAATCATGTCTGGCTATCTTACAAAGGACGGTCCCGAGGATGCAGGTCTTTACTATGACGAAAACGGCACTCCCTGGGTACTTTCGGGTGACCTCGGCTACAGAGATGAAGACGGTTTCTTCTTCTTCTCAGGCAGAAAAAAGAGAGTTATTATTATTTCGGGTTATAATGTTTATCCCGTTGATATTGAAAATCTTATGGATACACTTCCCTTCATTAAAGAATCCTGTGCCGTAAGAGGAACAAAGGAAGGCAAGCCCCTCGTAAAGCTTTATGTCTCCCTTAAGGAAAAGGGTGACGAGGAGGAATATAAGAAGCAGATTACCGAAATCTGTGAAAAGAATCTTTCCAAGTTCTCCGTTCCCAGAGATATTGAGTTCCTTGACGAGCTTCCGCACACTCCCCTTGAAAAGGTTGACTTTATGGCTCTTCAGAAGAAGGCAGAGCAATAATTTAACAAAAATGTGACAAACACAGGCAAAAGTTAACAGTTAGTTCATATCTTCCCTCCTTTATAATGATATAATATTTATTAATTAATTATTAATTAGGAGGCATATCCCGATGATAGGTTTAGGTACTTGGGTAACAACAGTAAACATGATGATCTTCAAAGGCGACATCACAGTTGTTATCTCTGACAAAGACGGCGAATACGACATTGATTTCCAGCTCCCCGACAAGCTCAAGGATGTCAAGATCAGAACTTATGACATCGTTGAAAACGGCAACACTCTTAAGGGTAAGGGCGAAATCACAATGCTCCCCGGCAAAGAGCTTGAAGCAGAAGTAACCTTTGACGGTGACACATTCACAGGTGTTCTCAGAATTCCTTTTATGAAGAGAACAATTGAGCTTAAAAACGGCCACAAAATAGCAGACTAAAACTAAACGAGGGAAGATAAAATAATATGAACACAGAACCTTTTTCCAATATGATAGAATCGAAAAACTATAACTGCTATGAATTCTATCTTGCCGCAACAGAAAAATACGGCGACTATAAGCAGGCTCAGCACATGGATGAAATGGTCATGAGATCTAAATTCATCTGTGATATTGAAGCACTTGCAACATATTTCAAAAAAGAGCTCGGACTTAAGAAGGGCGACGTTTATTCAATTTTCGTGCCCTCAGACATAGAAAGCTTCACAGCATTCTATGCTCTTAATAAGCTCGGTGTTATAGTAAACTTCATTCACCCCCTGCTTCCCGACGAAGCACTTATTGAAACAGTAAAGGAATCCGGCTCAAAGGGTATTATGGTACTGGGACTTTTAGGTCTTAAGCAGCACAATGTTGATGCTGTAAACTCTCTCGGACTTCCCGTGCTTCTTTGCCGCTGCTCTGACTATGCTTCTCCCGCAAAGAAGGCTTCCGCTGGTGCCGGTGAAGCACTTCTCGAAAAGATCCTCGGCTACAAGAACGCAACACTTTACAAGGATGTTGTTAAAAAATATGAGGGCAGAACTGTTGAAGGCTGCGTGAATAACTGTGACGATATCGCAGTATACTTAAACGGCGGCGGTACAACAGGTAAGAGCAAAACCATCAAGCTTACCAATAAGGCCATCAACGAAAATGTACATAAGTTAGGATACATTGACCACATTGAAGATCCCGGTGAAGAAGCTGAAATTATCATTCTTCCCTTCTTCCATGCTTTCGGACTTGTTGTTGCAGGTCACATGGCTCTTTGCAATGCAGCAAGAATTATCCCTCTTATGCAGTTTGATGCAAAGCTTGTTGTAAAGCTTTACAAGAATAACCGTGTTTCAGGTATCGGCGGTATTCCCAACATGTTCAAGAAGCTTTACAATACTCCCGGCTTTGACGGTCCCCACCTTAAGAACACCCGTATGATGTTCGTAGGCGGTGACGACCTTTCTCCCGCATTCCTTGAAGCATTCAACGGCATGCTTGAAAGAAACGGCACATCTGCCCGTCTTCGTCAGGGCTACGGTCTTACAGAAGTAGGTTCAGTTTGCTGTGTTAACACAAACTGGGTATATAAAGACGGCTCTATCGGTAAGCCCCTTGAAGGACTTCGCATGGAAATCTGGGATGACGATCACAAACCCGTACCCGACGGTGAAGTAGGCGAAATCGTTATTTCAGGTTCAACAATGATGGAAGGCTACCTTACAGATGACGGTCCCAAGGATGCAGGTATTTACTATGATGAAGAGGGTACACCCTGGGTGCTTTCAGGTGACCTTGGCTACAAGGATGAAGACGGCTTCTTCTACTTCTACGGCAGAAAGAAGAGAATTATCATCATCTCAGGCTACAATGTATATCCTGTTGATATTGAAAATCTTATGGACACACTTCCCTTCATTAAGGAATCCTGTGCTGTAAGAGGAACAACACCCGACGGCAAGCCTCTCGTAAGACTTTACGCTTCACTTAAAACAAAGGGTGACGAAGAAGAATATAAGAAGATTATCACAGATACCTGTGCTAAGAATCTTAATCAGTTCTCCGTTCCCAGAGAGATCATTTTCATGGACGAGCTTCCTCATACTCCCCTTGAAAAGGTCGACTTTATGAAATTAGAAAAAATGTAATTAAAGGAGATATAATCATGGCAAAATATTCATTTGAAGAAACCACAATCGGCGAACTTCTTGACAACCCCGTAACAGCTGAATTCCTTTTCACTCTCGTTCCCGAAGCAAAGGATCACCCCATGCTTGATATCGGCAGACCCTTCACACTTGAACAGGCTCTTCCTTTCATCGAAACAATTGCTGACTCCATGGGAATCACAAACACAGCTGAAAGAATCGAAGACTTCAAGCAGAAGCTTGCTGAACTCGACTGATAATTTTTTATGACAGAAAACCTCTTGCGGCAATCTTTATGCCGCAGGAGGATTTTTTTACTTTATAGGAAATTCCTTCCTATAAAGTAAAAGGATTTTATGTCCCTTCGAACGGAAAGCAAGCTTTCCTCGGAGAGGCCTCACCGAAAACGGTCGCCGTAGGCGCACGGCGAAGCCGTTTTCTTGTTTACTATTTATTTTTTTATATTAATGTGATAGAATAGAAAAGGTAATTCTTAGTTTTAAGGAGTTTATTATGAATATATATCTTGAAATATCAGAAAACCTGCAGAAGGGTAAGCATAAAGCCGTACAAGAGCTTGTTGAACAAGCCATAAACGACGCTCTTCCCGCGGTCGATATATTAAATCAGGGGCTTCTTCACGGTATGAATATTATCGGCGAAAGGTTTAAGAACAATGAGGTTTATGTTCCCGAAGTCCTTGTTGCGGCAAGAGCAATGAATATAGGGCTGAAGCTTCTGAAGCCTCTTTTAGCTGAAGACGGAGAACGCTTCGTAGGAAAGGTATGTATCGGCACCGTTCAGGGCGACTTGCATGACATAGGAAAAAATCTTGTAAAAATGATGCTTGAGGGCAAAGGACTTGAGGTAATAGACCTCGGCACAGATGTTTCTCCCGAAACCTTTATAAATACGGCTATCGAAGAAAACTGTCAGCTCATATGCTGTTCAGCACTTCTTACCACTACAATGGAGGTTATGGGAGAAGTAGTAAAGTGCGCTCAGGAAAAGGGTATCAGAGATAAAGTAAAGATTATGGTAGGAGGCGCTCCCGTAACCGAAGAATTCTGCAAAAAAATCGGTGCGGACTGCTATACCTCAGATGCGGCAAGTGCTGCTGAGACGGCTGTGGAGCTTTGTAAATTATAAAAACAACAGAAAAAATTGTTTTTCAGGTGATAACATGAAAGAAAAAGCAAAAGCTTTACTTAAAAACAAGCAAAAAACCGTACCTATACTCTCATTCCCGTCAGCTTCACTTATGGGAATAAGCGTAAAAGAGCTTATCTCTTCATCGGAAAATCTTTATATGGGCATGAAAACAATAAAAGAAAAATGCCCCATTGGCGCCGGTCTTAATATGATGGACTTATCCGTTGAAGCTGAAGCCTTCGGCGCAAAAGTACGCTTTTACGAGAAAGAAATTCCCGCTGTCGAAAAGGGCATTATAGAATCAGTTTCGGAAGCGGAGCAAATCACCGTTCCGAAAGTAGGCGCGGGAAGAACCGCTCTTTATATTGAAAGTGTAAGAAAAGCTAAAGAGAACATAAAGGATATCCCCGTTTTTGCAGGTGTCATAGGGCCTTATTCTCTTGCAGGACGGCTTTTTGATATGACTGAGCTTATGATGGAATGTTACGATTCTCCCGACGAAGTTAAAATACTTCTTTCTAAGGCTTCTTTATTTTTGAAGGAATATATAAATGCCTTCAAAGAAGCAGGTGCAGACGGTATTATTATGGCTGAACCTGCGGCAGGTCTTCTCTCTCCCGCGCTTAACCGTGAATTTTCTCTCCCCTTTGTAAAAGAAATATTCGACGATGTAAACCAAGACGATTTTCTTATCTGCTATCACAACTGCGGAAATGCCGCAAACGATATGCTCACGGATATTTCCACACTTAATGCCGATATCTTCCATTTCGGAAATGCAATTGATCTCAAAAAGGCTCTTGATACAATTCCCTCAGATAAAATAGTAATGGGAAATATAGACCCCGTAATGTTTTTAAGGGGAAAGCCTGAAGATATTGAAAACGAGGTAGAAAGGCTTCATCGGCTTTATTCAGGATATGATAATTTTATGATTTCAACCGGCTGCGATGTTCCGCCCGAAGCCAGTTGGGAGAATATTGAAGCATACTTTAATAAGGTAACAGAAATTTATGTATAAGGTAATTATAGACTCGAAGACCTTTTTTGCCGAAGAGGGCAGTATTTTAGGTGATATACTTATAAAATCAGAAATTCCCCATTCGCACCCCTGTGGAGGTATGGGGATCTGCAAAAAATGTACTGTTAAGGTTAACGGAAAAGAAGAGCTTTCGTGTAAATATGAAATACATTCCGACATTGTTGTTGAAGTAAAGGAAGATGAAAATATAATATCCGAAACAGGTGCTGTAATTTCAGCATCTGCTTCGGATAAACCAGTCTTCGTTCTTGATATAGGAACAACAACACTTGCACTGGCTTTAGCAGATACCGAGAATAAAAATATAATTGATGTTAAGACCGACACAAATCCTCAAAGAATTTTCGGCGCTGACATTATGTCAAGAATTGATTACTGCAGAAAAAACGGTGTGAATGAAATGCAGTCGGTTCTTATAAAGAAAATCAACTCTATGCTTAGTCGTTTCTCCCAAAACTCTGCCGATACTCTTTTTGTTTCGGGAAACACCGTAATGCTTCACATTTTCTTCGGTGAGGACTGTGCATCTATGGGAAGTGCACCGTACACTCCCGTTTTTCTTGAAGAAAGGACAGTAAACGCCAAAGAGCTTGGACTCAACTCAGTAAAAGCAGTACATTCACTGCCCTCAATTTCCTCTTTTATAGGTGCTGATATTACTGCAGGATTAAACCTTGTAAGTGCACCTCTTCACGGCAAATACTCAATTCTCATTGACCTTGGCACAAATGCCGAAATCGTGCTTTTTTCTGACGAGTGTGTTATCTGCACTGCAGCCGCCGCGGGTCCGTGCTTTGAGGGGGCTAATATCACCTGCGGAATGAGTGCGTCTGAGGGTGCTGTGTGCGAATATATATATTCGGGGAATTATAAAACAATAGGAAATGCACCTGCAAAAGGAATTTGCGGCACGGGACTTATTGATATAATGGCTGTGCTTATCAAAAACGAAATTATTGATGAAACAGGCTTTTTGGAAACTGAAAAGTTCAGTATAACAGAAGATGTATTTATAAATCAGAATGACATCAGGCAGTTCCAGCTCGCAAAATCTGCAATTTATTCGGGTGTTTTAACCTTAATGAAGCATGCGGGCATTAGTTTTGACGAAATAGAGCAGCTTTATATTTCGGGTGGTTTTTCGGCAAAAATAAATATAGAAAATGCCGTGATAACAGGACTTTTTCCGAAAGAGCTTAAAAGCAGATGTACCCCTCTTAATAACAGCTCACTTCTAGGCACGGTAAAATATGCCTGTGAAAGCAATGACCTTTCACTAATCACAAAAAATGCCGCATATAAGGATATGTCCGCCGACAGCGTTTTTTCAGAGCTTTTTGTTGAAAATATGATGTTTGAAGTTTAAAAAATTGATGATGATATCTGTCACTTGAGTGACGGATTGAAGTTTTATTTTGGAGGTATTATGGATGCACAGGAAATAAAAACCAAGCGTTTAATTTTAAGAAGCATTAAAAAAAATGATGCAAAAAACTTAAAATACCTATTAAAGCCAGAAATCGAAAATATCAGTGGACCTTATATGCCTCATAATGCAAAACAACTCTTACAGCATGTTAATAGAATTAGGGGAAATACATCATGGGGAATTACTCTTGATGACGGTACATTTATCGGTGATATAGGTATTTATTCCGTTATCGAAAATAAAATAGGTGAAATAGCATGGTATATAGACCCGTCATATTGGCATCAAGGTTATGCTTTTGAAGCCGGAAGTGCAGTTCTAAAGTATTGTTTTGAAACACTTGGGTTTATAAGGATAAGTGCACAAATATCCGCTGATAATCAAAACTCAAGGCATCTTGCTGAAAAATTGGGATTTGAACTCCATGCAATACTACCGCAAGCAAATCTTTGTGGGAAAGTTGCCGACATAGCTTATTATTCCGTATCAGCAAAGAGGGCCTCGGCAACCGACCACCACAAATAATGTGTCAAATTCTAATTTATCGAAAAAAAGAAAAGGGGATGTAATAAAACTTTCGTTTTTTTACATCCCCTTTTTATGCTTTTTAATAAAAAACGACATTGAATTACAGGTAAAAGTTCTAAATTCTATAAAAAAGAAGTGCTATTATAAAGTAAAAAGATATCATGATTTAGCAAAAAATGTGTACAAAAGGTGTAAAAAACTAAAAAAAGTGAAAAAAATAGCTATCATTTATTGAAAACATCCGATGATAGTGCTAAAATATAGACAATAAATGTTCACTTTCATTGTATATACACCTTTATACGTCATAATATAAAAAGGCATGGAGGTAGATATATGTCTGATTGTGAACAAATACAAAATCGAAAGAAGGTCGTAAAAATGGCAGCATTAGCAACACCAAAAAAGAATTCATATATATTGAAAAAAGATGAAGCTCAGAAGATAGTTAAGAGCAAAATGTCAAAAACAAAAAAAGACTCAATTGAAGAAAATGCAGCTCTTTTTGCGCGCAACAATATTGCAAATAAATAAGTGAGATGTTGTAATGGAGAAATATGGACAGGACATTAAAATAGGAGTGGAAATTTTAACTCAAGATAATAGAAAATATGTTGAAAACTTTACTTGTGGCAACCCCTCTATAGACAAATACTTTAGAAAGTATTCATTTAAAGATAATACTTCTGTTACATACCTATATATTGATAAAGAGAATGATAAAGTAGTAGCTTGCATAACAATAGCCTGCTCTGCAATCTTTACAGAGGACAATAGCATAGAACAATTTTCAACTATCCTTTCTGCTATGGAGATAAAATACTTGGCTACATCTGAAGAATATCAGCATTTGCCCTATTCTCCCGAAAAAGAAAAACTTTCATTAAGTGATGTAATGTTTGACTACATGATTTATTATATGTCAGATTTATCACATAAGAAAATTGGAGCTGCAAAAATAGTACTTTACTCTGTACCACAAGCCATAAACTTTTATAAAAGACATGGCTTTAAAAAGTTTGGTTCTACAATGTATGGAGATGAAGGGTATTATGTAGAAGGTTGCGAACCGATGTACTTGGACTTAAATTCATAACATTTATACATTTCAAAAGAAAAACATAAATAGACCATTTTATGTTTCTATAATGCCCCTCGACTTCCTGTAAAAAGTCAAAAAAGAGATAATACGGATATTGTCCGTGTTATCTCTTTTTTATTATTGCATTAAGTTTTTTATTACAGCCATAACTTCATTTACTGTAGTTGCGTAATAGGTATATGAGCTGTCTTTAAGTGTTCTGAACTCGTCAAAGAGAAGTGCTTTTATGCCTGCATTCAGTCCTGAGCCGCAGTCAATGGTTCTGTCACCTAACATAATACAATTCTCTTTATTAAGATCATGCTTTTTGATTAGATATTCGACTGCATCGGGAGAAGGCTTAAAGGGAAAGTCCATTTCTCTTGTGACAAAATCCGTAAAATACTCAGTTAATGAGAATTTATCGAGATATTGGATTGCTACTTTGTCACGGTGGGTATAAAGATAATTTCTGCCGCCGTGTTCTTTTATATATCGGAGTATTTCGGGTATGCCCTCATATGGAACTCCGCGAGGCTTAAAATCAAGATCGTCTTCTATCTCATAAAACTCTTTTTCGCCGTCTTCTGTCATACCGAAAAACTTAAAGGCTTCACGGATACTGATTTTAAGCTTATTGAAGGCTTCAACGGAATCAATTTCCTTTCCGTGCCTTTTATAATATTCACAAAGTGCCGCCGTGGTATGGGGATATGTATTAAAGAGCATACCGTCAAAATCCCATATAAATTCAGTTATCATACACACTTTCCTTTGCCGCAACAACTGCACCGTATACGGGTTCTTTTGCCAGTCTTTCACAGCCCGAACAGCTGTCTTTTACGAGATTTTTGAAATAAGCCGTAAAAATTTCACAGTGCTGAAAAACACCGCCGAAAAGTGCTATATGAGGCTTTTCGGGCATTTCTTTTATGAGTGCCGAAACTGTAGAATATAAAAACTCAGCCTGATTATAAAGAATGGAAAGTGCTACTTTATCACCGTTTTCGGCAGCCTTTGAAACAAAAGACGCAAATGCGGCTATTGCCTTTCTGTCCTTTTCGGGAGAATAAAAAGCATCTACGAGCTCTTCCTTTGTTTTCACATTGGAAAATTCAAGAAGATACTCACCGAGAAGAGATTTTTCGCCTGTATTGTCGAGTGAGCGCACACCCTCTCTTATGCCGTCGAGAGCAATTCTGTAGCCGCTGCCTTCATCTCCTAAAATATAGCCGAAGCCGCCCTTGGTTACAACTTCCCTGTTTTCATTAAAGCCTGCAACCATTGAGCCTGTCCCTGCAATTGCAACAAGCACATTTTTCTTTTCTGAGGCTTTAAGTGCTATAAAAAGGTCAGAATCCATTATTATATTATCAGAGGAAAATACACCGTCACAGAAATCGTGAAGCTGTTTTTCATCGGCTCTCGAAAACAGAGCAGATGAGCCGACACAAACACCGTCAAAATGAGAAATACCCGTGAGCTTTTCTATTTCCAAAAGCATATCTTTCATATTCTGTCGGGCTTTTGGAAGTCCTTCGGAATAATAATTTATGGAAGAACCGACAACACGGCACACTTCATTCAACTTTTCATCACAAACAAGACAGGTGGTTTTTGTACCACCACCGTCAATACCGAGAAAATACATTTCATTCCCCCCAAAAATCATAATTTGTAGGGGAGGGGTCTCCCCTCCCGTTATCAAGAACCACATGTAATCGTAGGGGAGGGGTTTCCCCTCCCGTAACCGAGAAGTTGTAACTTTAAAGAATTACTTGTTTTTCAAATCAAAAACGGTCGTTTTTACTTTCCCATAAACAATCTTTATATAATCAATTGTCTTCTTCCACTTGCGGGAGGGGGGACCCCTCCCCTACAAATGTAAAGGCAGCTTACTGCGATAAATTATGATTTATTTAAAAATCCGGAAGAAAAGCAGCTTCCGGATTTTTTGTTTATTTTGCTTTAGCTTTTTTTGCTGCTTTTTTAGCGTCCTGTGCTTCTACTTTAGCCTGTGCTTTTTCAAAGTCAGACTGTGCTTTTTTGAGCTTTTCTTCTATTGCTTCTATTTTTCCCTTTTTGGGCTTGTCCTCAACATCTGCTTCGAGCTTTGCTTTAAGAACTGTGAGCTCTTCAGTATACTTCTCCACTAAAGCCTTTGCATCTGCCGCTTTCTTTCTGTGGCGGTATAAAGGAATTTCGTTGAAGTAATCAACACCCTCAATGGGCTTGGGATTTTTTGTGTACTTAACGGTAAGCACAACAAGAAGTGCTCCGCAGACAATTACAAGTAAAAGCGATAAAAGCTGTGAGGTTCTGATATTGGTATCTCCTATATAAAGAGAGTCTGTGCGCATACCCTCAACTATGGCTCTTTCAATTCCGTATAAGAAGCCGTAGCCTAAAATAATCTGACCGCTGAATTTACGGAATTTCTGACATACGATGTAAAGAATAATAAAGCTTAAAATACACCATATTGATTCATAAAGGAATGTCGGATGAACGGGAGCTTTGGGATCTACTATTATATCAGAGCCTGAATTTACAAGACTTGTAAGGTAAGCTTCGGTTTTTACTGAATACATTCCCCACGGAAGATCAGTATTTGTGCCGAAGGCCTCCTGATTTGCGAAGTTGCCCCATCTGCCGATACCCTGTCCTATCAAAAAGCTCATACCGCATAAATCGAGAAGATTCAATATATTGAGCTTTTCGACCTTACATACAATTATACCTGCAATTATACCACCGATAAGTCCGCCGTAAATGGCAAGACCGCCGTTCCATATCTGGAATATCTCTTCAGGGTTTACACTGTAGTAATCCCATTTACTGAAAACATAGTAAAGTCTCGCACCTATTATGCCGCCCAAGGCTCCGTATATCAGGACATCAAGCATTTTGTTGATATCCATTTTCCATACATAGGCTTTTCTTCCGCCGAAAAGCACGGCAAGTGTAAGTCCGAATGCAATAATAACACCGTACCAACGAATAGTAAGCGGTCCTTCCATAAAGGGAAGATTGATTTCACAGAAAACAGATGACACATTTATGGGGTTTTCAAGAAAAGAAAAGAAAACCTCGGTTTTATCGGGACAAAAAGTCATAATATTTCACCTTATTCGTAATCGTCTTCGTTTTCCCAGTTGTGCCATACAGCCTGGATATCGTCGTTATCCTCAAACATTTCGAGCATCTTGCCCATACGGGTGATATCGTCACCCTGTAAAGCAGTATATGTTGAGGGAACATATTCGGGCTGAGCGGAAACTACTGTATAACCGAGCTTTGTAAGTGTATCAGATACATCAGCTACTGCATTTACGGCAGTTCTTATATCAAATACACCTTCATCGGGGATAACATCGTCTGCACCTGCTTCAAGTGCATCTTCCATTATCTTGTCTTCGTCAACATCTTCGCCGTCAACTAAAACTACGCCCTGACGGGTGAACATGAACATAACTGAGCCTGACTGACCCATATTGCCGCCGAACTTATCGAAATAGTGACGCACATCGCCTGCAGTTCTGTTTCTGTTATCTGTAAGAGCTTCAACAACAACAGCAACACCTGAGGGGCCGTAGCCTTCATAGATTATCTCTTCGTAGTTGTCGCCGCCGCCTTCGCCTGCTGCCTTCTTGATAATTCTGTCGATATTGTCATTGGGAACGTTTGCAGCCTTTGCCTTTGCGATAACATCCTTAAGCTTTGAGTTACCTGCAGGATCGGGGCCGCCCTCTTTAACAGCAACGGCAATTTCTCTGCCGATTTTGGTAAAAACCTTAGCTCTTGCGTTATCGGTCTTTTCTTTCTTTCTCTTTATGGTACTCCATTTGGAATGACCTGACATAAAAAACATCCTTTCAGTTAAAAATACTCATATAATAACAGCTTATTTTAACATATAGAAACTAATTATGCAAGAAAAACAGTGCTTCTTATTGAAAAAAATAACAAATTATGATAGTATCTTTTTGGTGATTATATTGAAAAAACTCTTCATATACTTAAAAGATTATAAGCTCGAAACGGTGCTCGCCCCCTTATTCAAGATGTTTGAAGCACTTTTAGAGCTTTTTGTTCCTCTTGTAGTAAAGAGAATTATAGACATAGGCATTGTAAATAAAGACGGCACATATATACTGAAAATGTGTGTTCTTTTAGCATTTATCGCTTTTGTGGGACTTGCCTTTTCAATTACGGCACAGTATTTTTCCGCAAAGGCGGCAGTCGGCTTTTCTTCGGCTCTGAGATATTCTTTGTTTTCACATATAGGCACATTATCCTACAGTGAAATAGATACACTGGGCACTTCAAAGCTTATAACCAGAATGACAAGTGACATAAATCAGGTGCAAAACGGCGTAAATCTGACATTAAGACTTTTACTTCGTTCTCCCTTTGTGGTATTCGGTGCAATGATAATGGCTTTCACAGTAGACAAGGTCTCTGCACTTACATTTGCGGGCACTATACCCGTGCTTTCAATAGTAGTATTTATGATAATGCTCGGCACTGTTCCGTTATATAAAACGGTGCAAAAGCGGCTTGACGAGGTTTTACTGAAAACGAGAAGCACACTTACGGGTGCGAGAGTTCTTCGTGCATTTACTACCGAAAAGAGAGATATCAGTGATTTTTATGAAAAAAACTCTCTTTTATTATCCGCTCAGAAAAAAGCCGGCAGAATTTCGGCACTTCTAAATCCTCTCACTTATGTGCTTATTAATGTGGCAATTATCGTTCTTATTTATACGGGTGCTTTAAGAGTTGAAGCTGGTATCATCTCTCAAGGTGCGGTAGTAGCACTTTATAACTATATGTCGCAGATATTGGTTGAGCTTATAAAGCTTGCAAATCTCATTATTACAATTACAAAATCCTTTGCGAGTGCTAACCGTATCAGTGAGGTTTTTGAAACGAAGCCATCACTTACTTACCCCGAAGAGGGAGCAAAACCCGATTATAACTCCCCTGCGGTAGAATTCAGAAATGTTTCATTTACCTACAAAAATGCAGGCGAGAAATCTCTTTCCGATATTTCCTTTAAGGCTCTTCACGGAGAAAAAATAGGCATTATCGGCTCTACGGGCTCGGGAAAGTCAACGCTTATAAATCTAATACCCCGTTTTTATGAAAAAAGTGAGGGAGAAATTTATTTATTCGGAAATCCCGTTTCCTCTTACAGTGAAAAAACACTCAATTCCCTTGTGGGAGTGGTAGCACAAAGGTCTGTGCTTTTCAGCGGCAGTATCAGAGAAAATCTTCTCTGGGGCAATAAGAATGCCACGGAAGAAGATATTCTTTCGGCAATTAAAACCGCTCAGGCAGAGGATATAATAAGCTCTAAAACAATGGGACTCAATGAAATTCTCGAAGAGGGCGGAAAAAATTTATCGGGCGGACAAAAGCAAAGACTTACAATTGCGAGAGCACTTGTTAAAAATTCGCCCATTCTGATTTTAGATGACTCCGCTTCGGCACTTGACCTTGCAACCGATATGAAGCTGAGAAAAGCAATAAATGAACTGAAAAACTCTCCCACTGTTTTTATAGTTTCTCAAAGAACCTCTTCCGTTTCAGGGTGTCACAAAATACTCGTTATGGAGGACGGGGAGCTTGAAGCTGTGGGCACTCATGAGGAGCTTTTAAGTACAAGTAATGTTTATAAAGAAATTTACGAGTCCCAGAACGGAGGTGCCGAAAATGAGTAAAACAAAAGCACCTAAAGGAACGCTCAAAAAGGTTCTCGGATTTATTTCGGGCTATAAGCTCTATGTTCTTATCTCCATGCTTTTAGCCGCGGGAAGCGTAGCTCTTACTTTATATATTCCTCTTTTATTCGGTGAAGCTATAGATCTTATCATCGGAAAAGGCAGTGTAGAATTTGAAGAGATTATAAAAATACTCTTAAAAACCGCTGTCCTTGCCGCGATTTGCGCCCTTTTATCATGGCTTATGAACAGCCTTAATAATAAAATCACCTTTTCCGTAGTAAAGGACATCAGAAACAAAGCATATGAAAAAATAAATTCCCTGCCTCTTTCCTATATTGACTCTCATAAAAGCGGTGACACGGTAAGCAGAATGATAACCGATGCCGATCAGTTTTCAGAGGGTCTTTTAATGGGCTTTACTCAGTTTTTTACGGGAATTCTCACGATACTCGGCACTCTCTTTTTAATGCTGAGCCTCGACTGGAAAATAGCTCTTGTTGTGGCAGCACTTACTCCCGTTTCCCTTTTTGTCGCAAGATTTATTGCAAAGCACACATATAATTTCTTCCGTGAGCAGTCAACAGTCCGTGCCGTGCAGACGGCGCTTATTGATGAAATAACGGGAAATCTCAAAACCGTCAAGGCATTCGGAAAAGAAAAAGACTCCCTCATTACTTTCGGTGAAATCAACGAAAAGCTGAGAAAGACCTCTCTTAAAGCTATATTTTATTCATCAATTACAAATCCCGCAACAAGATTTGTAAATGCTATAGTTTATGCGGCAGTAGCCTTTTCGGGAGCAATAGCAGTAATTTCGGGCGGCGGTATTACCGTCGGAATTCTTACTTGTTTACTTTCATACGCCAATCAGTACACAAAGCCCTTTAATGAAATTTCGGGCGTTGCGGCAGAGCTTCAGAACGCACTCGCGTGTGCTTCAAGAGTAATTGAAATACTCGAAGAAGCTTCCGAAATACCCGACAGTGCCGATGCACTTATTAAGACCGAAACCGAGGGCAATATAGAAATAAAAGATGTTGCATTTTCTTATACTCCCGATAAAAGCCTTATTGAAAATTTCACTTTAAGCGTAAAAAGCGGTCAGAAAATTGCAATTGTAGGCCCCACGGGCTGCGGAAAAACCACTTTTATAAATCTTCTTATGCGCTTTTATGATGTAAACGGCGGTACAATCAAAATTGACGGAACGGACATAAGAGATATCACAAGAGGCTCACTCAGAAGCCTCTACGGTATGGTACTGCAGGAAACGTGGCTTATTCCCGGCACGATAAGAGATAATATAAAAATGGGAAAACCCGAAGCCAGTGATGAAGAAATCATTAAGGCTGCGAAGCTCTCCCACTCATATTCATTTATAAAAAGATTGCCAAAGGGACTTGACACGGTTATAGGCGAAGACGGAGGAGCTTTATCACAGGGACAAAAACAGCTTCTTTGCATTACAAGAGTAATGCTCACAGACCCGAAAATTCTGATACTTGACGAAGCTACTTCTTCTATAGACACAAGAACGGAAATAAGAGTTCAGAAGGCTTTTCACAATCTCATGCAAAATAAAACAAGCTTTATTGTAGCCCACCGACTTTCAACGATTTTAGGTTCAGATAAAATTCTTTATATGGAAAAGGGCAAGATACTTGAAACGGGCACGCACGAAGAGCTCTTATCAAAAAACGGCAAATACGCCGCCCTGTTCAGAAGCCAGTTTGCTAAATCATAATTTATCGGGGAAAGATGTTCATAAATCACCGTCTTTGACGCAAGTATAATTTTAAGGTGTCTGACACGAAAAAACTAACTGAAAAATTATAGTTTTTATACACGCATCAAATTTAAGATGCTTTGTTTTCGGCTTTTCGCAGTACCGTCGTACAGCTTGCCAAAGCCGAAAACAACAAATACGGCAATTTCTGAACACTTTCCCGTGCAGAAAATTTACTGTCTGCAGACCTTATTAAGTGAGTTTCCCCCGAGCCGTTCAGGAACTGCTTCTGATTACCCTGAAATTCTCATATTTCACGAAATTGCATCCGTTTCCTTGAAACGGCGCACTTTCATAAAATCTGAATATTTCCGGGTAATCGAAAACAGTTTATCGTTATATATTTCTGAGCAGGGTCGGATGGGTGAGAAATGTTCAGATTTTGCGGTAGTGTGCCAAAACACCGGTTTGGTGCAATACCGTGAAATGTGGACATTTATCAGCCGTCAGACCAAACTTATTGATATATCAAAACAAAAAAACTAAAAATGCGAAAAGGCGGTGAGCCGTTCGCACATAACGCTCTAACCCTATTAGAGCTACGCACCGCAAGTGGCTCAAATATTGCCCTATTTGTTGTTTTCGCCGCTGGCAAGGCGTACGACGGTACTCCGAAGCGGCGAAAACAAAGCATTTTAATTTTCTGCGTGAATAAAAATTATATTTTTTTAGTTAGTTTTTTCGTGGCAGACACCCTATAATTATACTTGCGTCAAAGAGGGTGATATTTGAGTCACTTGCCCGATAAATTAATTACTTGCACTCCGTTCTTTTCAGCGTATCTTACTGTTCCTGCGCTGCCGCCTGAAAGGCGTGTGAGATATGCGATACACACGCTCGAATGGTCTACCATATAGCGGTTTCTCGCCTGCATACAGCCGTCATAGTATATGGGAGAAAGACATTCCGTAAAATCTGCCAATTCTTTTATTTCATTATATTTTATAATATCCTCTTCTCTCCAGCCTCTTGTCTGATTTTTGCAGGGTATTATGATATGAAGCTTTATTTCGGGATAGTCTTTTTTAAGTGCAAGCACCGTTTCGGCGGCAAGAGTATCAAAGCCTAAAGCACCACCTGCAAAAAAATGTGTATATCCCTTTTCAATAAGGGTTATAATTTCATTATAAAGCATCCCTGCAATTTCGGGGTATTTATTTCTCGGAATATCTCTGTGCCCCGTAAAACAGCATGATATATTTTTCATTTTTGTTTCTCCCTTATTTTGTATTTTATATGAAAGGACTTTTCATTATGATAATTGACTCTATTAAAAACGCACACAAGTATTACAGTGTTCACCCCGCTTTTGAGAAGGCATTTGAAGCTCTCGCAGGCATTACGGAGAAAACACACGATGAAAGGATCACCGTTGACGGCGAAGACCTTTTCATCAATCTTTCCACCTACACCAATAAGAATGTAGATGAATGTCTTTTTGAATCACACAATAAGTACATCGACATTCAATATGTATTAATGGGTGAAGAGCTTATTGATGTCTGTGATACCGAAGGACTTAAGGTCACTGAGGACAGACTCGAAACAGACGATATTGCTTTTTATGAGAATACTGAAATTTTCAGTACCGCTTATCTCAGCGAAGGGGTTTTCGTAGTTCTCTTCCCGGGTGAAGCTCACCGCCCCATGGTAGCCCCCGACGGTAAAGGTGTTAAAACCAGAAAGGCAGTTGCCAAGATAGTTTATTAAACTGTATTCTTTTCTATTTCAACGGCAGTGGTTTCTTTTTGAAAATCGCCGTTTATTATGTGTTTCATTTCGTGCTCAAGACTTTTCTTTTGCTGTTCAAAGGACAGTTTTTCATTGATATAAACATTATAATCTCCCTGAGCATCAGGAACGGTAAACGCCCTTACCCCAAAAGGTAAGGGTATTTTTCTTATAAAGACATTTTCCATACAAGCCCTCCCAAATTCGAGCAAGAGGCGCAAAATTACCCTCTTTGACGCACGGTCAAAATATAAGAGAATGTGCCTCAAGTAAACTAAATTTTTAGTATTAATTTTCAACCTTTGAAATAATTTTTCAGTGCTTTGTTTTCGGCTCTTCGCAGTACCAATGTACGGCTTGCCAGAGCCGAAAACAACAAATAGGGCAATATTTGAGCCACTTGCGGTGCGTAGCTCTAATAGGGTTAGAGCGTTATGTGCGAACGGCTCACCGCCTTATCGCATTTTGGTATTTTTTGGTTTTATCATATTAATAAGTTAGGTCTGACGGCTGATAAATGCCCACATTTCACGGTATTGCACCAAAATCAAGTTTTGTCACACTACCGCAAAATCTGAACATTTCTCACCCATCCGCCCGTGCTCCGAAATATATACTGATAAACTATTTTCGATTACCCGGAAATATTCAGATTTTACGGAAGTGTGCCGAATGGAGTTCGGATGCAATTTCGTGAAATATGAGAATTTCCGGGTAATCAGAAGCAGTTCCCATTTGGTTAGGATAAAGCTACCTTAACAAGGTCTGCAGACAGTAAATTTACTGCACGGGAAAGTGTTCAGAAATTGCCGTATTTGTTGTTTTCGCCGCTGGCAAGCCGTACATTGGTACTGCGAAGCGGCGAAAACAAAGCACAACGAACTATCTTTGAGGCAGAAAACTAACCAAAAAAATTAGTTCTTAAGTGGCACATTCCCTTATTATTTTTCCCGTGCGTCAAAGACGGTGATTTATGAACACTTTCCCAGACAAATTATGATTCTGTAAGTGCGTCGACTATTTTTATAAGCTTATCGAGGTCTTCTTCGCTTGCCTTTGCAGATAGGTCGAAAAGCAGCTTTCTTTTTTTGAAAAGCTCGTTCTGACGGCTTTCTACACCGCTCACATCCCCTGTCAGAAAACTTATAGGCACTTGAAAGTAATCGGCAATTTTTTCAAGTGTGTTTACGGACAGTTTTTTGGTTCTGCCCATTTTAAGCTCTGTAAAAACTGAGTTTCTCACTCCTATGCCTGCTGCCAATACCGACAGTTTTATTCCTTTTTCGTCACAAAGCTGTTTTATTATTTCATAGGTTTCCATAATCTTTCTCCCATACATTCACAATCCCGAAAAAGCGCTTGACAAATACAGAATTCTGTAGTAATATATTTCCTGTAATACAGCAATCTGTATTATTTCCACTCTTTTACCCAATTATAATACGGTTTTCTGTATTTGTCAATATCTGCAGAAAATTATCCGTGTTATAAAACACCGGTTCTGCGATTTACAGTTTTTGCTGTTCTCAGCGGTGCGGCAGCATAAAAAGTTCCTAAAAGTATAATACATCTTATCATGTACCATTCAAGGGACTTTATCGCAGACTATCATTTTTTTAATGTAACGGAGGTTAAAATGAGATCAATCGAAGAATTTATCAAGTGTCCGTTTTTTCTCAAGGAAGGCAGAGCTACCCTACAGTGTGAAGGCTACATAAAGGGTACTTGCATGACAACACAGTTTCCTGAGCGCAGTGAGCTGATAAAATATGTCCTGAAAAATTGCGCTGAGATTAACGGCGGTAAATGTTTTATGGCAACCAATCTCTTTGAAAAATACAGACGCCTTGAAGAAAAAGAAGACTCAGAACGAAAAAAAATCTATTCAACAATTAAATATACTCATAAAGCAGGCTGAAAACTACTCTACTGAAAAGAGAAAACCGACGGCATATAACCGTCGGTTATTTCTTTACTTATAAATATGTTAAAGGATTTAAATCTTTTTATGCTTAATTTTCTTCGATTTTGTAATCAAAACCAAGCTTTGCAAAAAGCTTTGCAAATGCTTCAAAAATAGCGTCAAAAAGTTTGAGAAGAGCATCAAAATTAAAATTTACTAACATAATATCACCTCATAGCTTAATGTTGAAAAATAATAATTTTATTGTGCTTCATCTTCTGAATTTCCGTTGTTATTTCCGCCGATGATATCACCGGGGTTAAAACCGCCATATATGAAATCACTGATAGCGGAAAATATATCAACAAAGAAATTGATAATAGCCTGTATAAAATCTATCACTTGTTGTGCCTCTTTCTAAATCCGAAAAGTAAACTTATGCTTCGGAAGATGACGATTCTTCTTCAAGTGTTTCTTCCTTGAAAAGCGGGAAGCCGAGTAAAGAGAAGAACTTATTAAGAGCATCAAGTAAACGACGGAATAAATCCTTTACAGCGTCAATGGATAATAAATAATCCCATTTCATAATATACACCTCATTAATCTTTATTTTTAAGCATTATATAACACTGAAATTATTATGCTTCTGTGGTAGTTTCCTCATCGGGGAAAACAATGATGCCGAGCTTTGCGAAAAACTCTTTAATACCTTTGAGAATCTTATCAAGAAAAGCAATAATTTCCTCTATTGTGATACCGAACATCAAAAGCACCTCTCTTTCAAATTTGGTTATTATTTCACTCTCATCATATCACATAACAAAAAACAACACAATAGTAAATTTAACTAAATTTTTTATGCACCTAAAATGTTACACAAATAACACAATTGTGTAACATTTTACTTTTTGTTTTTCAGAGCACTTTTGAAAGGAAGTCCTTAAGGGCGGGGCATTTGGGAGCGCCGAAGAATTCCTCGGGAGTTCCCTCTTCTGCTATTTTACCTCCATCAATGAAGATAACTCTTGTTGCAACTTCCTTTGCAAAGCCCATTTCGTGGGTGACTATTACCATTGTCATTCCCTCTTTTGCTAACTCCTTCATGAGCTCTAAGACCTCTCCTACCATTTCGGGGTCAAGCGCGGAGGTGGGTTCATCAAAAAGCATTACCTTGGGATTCATAGCAAGGGCTCTTGCAATTGCAACACGCTGTTTCTGTCCGCCTGAAAGAGTTGACGGGTATGCATCTGCCTTTTCTTCAAGTCCTACTCGCTTGAGAAGTCTTATTGCGTCTTCACGGCATACTGCCTTTAGCTCCTTTGCCGTTTTGGGACCGTTATAAGCGGGATCTTTTTTAAGTGCCTTGAGCTTTTTCTTTCCGAGGCAATAGGGCGCTAACATGACATTATCAAGGACTGTTTTATTATTGAAAAGATTGAACTGCTGGAAAACCATTCCTATCTTTTCACGGTGGCGGTTAATATCAACATGGATATTTGCAATATCCTCACCCTCGAAAATTATCGAGCCGGAGGTTGGGTCCTCCATACAGTTAAGGCAACGAAGAAATGTACTCTTACCGCTGCCCGATGCTCCTATGATAACAACCTTTTCACCCTCTGAAATGGTGGTTGTTATACCTTTAAGAACTTCGTTTTTACCGAAGCTTTTATGAAGCTCAATTACGTCTATCACTTTTTGCCAACCACCTTTCCATAATTTTGAGTGCCGCAGTGATAATAACTACCAACGCGATATAGATAACAGAAAGAACTATATAAGGAACGGTATATTCGTATGTACTTGTTCCTATCTGCTTGAATGCGTAAACAAGGTCAAGTGCACCTGCATAACCGATAATTGAGGTCTCCTTGATAAGTGCAATAAATTCGTTTCCGAGGGTGGGAAGAATATTCTTTACTGCCTGCGGTACGACTATTTTTATCATACTCGAAGAATACGAAAAGCCTACGGCTCTTGCGGCTTCAAGCTGACCCACATCTACGGAATTGATACCGCCTCGCATAATTTCAGAAACATATGCGCCGCTGTTAAGACCGAATATTATAATACTTGCCTGTACGGCAGTAATTTTGATACCCATTGAGGGGAAGAGAACAAAATATCCTAAAAGAAGCTGAACCATAACAGGTGTTCCTCTGAAAAGAGCTACATAGAGAGAACATATCTTCTGAAGTATTACGGGAATTCTCTGAAGCACCCACATAATGGCAAAGAAAACATAATAAAGGGTAATTATACGAAGGGCGGGATTTTTCGGGAATTTACTGAGAAAACGGTCATATACCCTTTGCATTTTATAGGGAAGAACAGGGTATTTGGGCATAACGCTTATTATTGCAATAACAATACCTATGACCATACCGATAATCAAACCGAGAACTGCAACTGTAATAGTGTGTTCAAGACCTGTTAAAACCTGCTTATAGCCGCCCTTATCAATAAAATTGATAATAAATTTATCCCATTTAAGAGAAAAGTCTGTCAGCATAATTGATGCACTGCTTCATACATGAAGCAAGCCTTTCTGTAGATTTTATGAAAAAACACAACCCCGTCTTTACGGCGGGGTTGAAAATACTTAAAATTTCTATCAGCCGTTTACGCCTGCAACAATGTTAGCTGCGGGAGCTTCGTCGATAACAACATAAGCGATATTACCGTTGAGAATATCCTGAACAGCAAATGCACCGTTTGAATAGCCTGTACCAACGATGTTTGCGAAGCCGTCAAAGCCCCAGTCTGCATCACCGTCGATATAGAAAGCACCTGTTGTGCCTGTCTGGTAACCGATTTTTGTGCCTTCTGCAAGAGCCTTGATAACTGCTTCTGCATCTTCTGCTGTTTCACAAGCATCAAATGCTGTGTCGTCTGCAGCAGCAATGATCTTCTGAGAAGCATTGTAGTAGGAAGTTGAGAAATCAAGGATTTCCTTACGCTCGTCATTAACTGTAAGACCTGAAGCTGCGATGTCACACATATCTTCGCCTACTGCTGTGCAAACAGAGTCAAATTCCATGTCGTTCACAGCAAGAGTCTTGCCGAGGGACTGTGCGAAAAGGTTCATGATTTCAATGTCAACACCGTAGTAGTATTCGCCTTCAACATACTCAAAGGGAGCAAAAGCAGCATTTGTTGCAATAACAAGCTGATTGTCGGAAGCACCTACAGTTGCATCGGAAACAAGAACACCTTCGGGAGTGCCGTCACCGAAATACTTGTTCATGATTTCATCGAACTTGCCGTTTTCCTTGATGTCAGCAAGGAAGCTGTTAAGAGAGTTAAGAAGCTCTGTATCGCCCTTTGTTACAGCGAAAGCATATTCTTCGCTTGTAAGAGCAATGTCAATAACCTTAAGAAGCTCTGTCTTTGCAGCAGTTGTATCTTCTGCGCCGTCAGTTGTTGTTTCTGTTCCTGTGTTGCTGCAAGCTGCAAATAAGCCTACTGCAAGTACAAGTGTTAAAAGAACTGCAATAATCTTTTTCATTGTTTTTTCCTCCAAAAAATTATTTTATTTAATTGCGTGGTAGACTATACCACTATATGAAAGAAAATGCAAGGGGTTTTGTATATTTATTTGAAACTTTGTGAAATATAGCCTTACATTTTCCACCCACACGCTTATATTTATGCAATATGTTATATATAAATTCATAAATATTCACATTATGCAGAAAATTGCGCTATATTATGCAAAAAAAAACAAGGTGCGCCATTTCTGCGCACCTGTCTTTATTACCTGGGTTTACTGATTAAGCAACAGTTGTTTCTTCAGCAGCAGCTTCTGTTGTTTCTTCAACAGCTTCTGTTGTTTCTTCAACAGCTTCTGTTGTTTCTTCAGCTGTTTCGCCTTCTGCAAGAGTTGTTTCTTCAGCAGCAACAGTTGTCTCTTCGGGAGCAACAGTTGTTTCTTCTGCAGTTGTGTCACAAGCAGCGAAAACGCCAACAACGAGAACGAGAGTTAAAAGAACAGCGAATAACTTTTTCATAGTTAATTCCTCCAAAAATTATATATGTTTTTTGTGCGTTGTGTCTTAACGCAAGAGGAAATATACCACCCATTGTAAAAAAAAGCAAGGGTTTTGTAATAATTGTCATAAAGATTATAACTTATTACACAATTTCATAATGTTCATTAAAGAAATTTATGCACTTTAATGGCAAATATTACAAAATGGTTTCAAAAGCTTTTTTGATGCTCTCAGGCAGTTCAATTTTTATTGACAAGCCTTGCAAAAAAAGTGTATTCTATATATAGAAAAAAAAGGAGAATATCTTATGAAAAACGTATTTAAAAAGTTTTTATGTTTTCTTATTTCCGCACTTATTTTTTCCGCATTTTCCTCCTGCACTGAAAATGAACCGAATTCAGATATAAATGCAAATGCCCTGTATAAAATAGGTATATGTCAGTTTATTGAGCATAAAGCACTCAACAGTGCAACCGAGGGCTTTAAGGCTGCACTTTCTGAAAAGCTCGGACAGAATGTTACATTCGACTATCAGAACGCCGCAGGCGATAAAACAAATGCCGCAAGCATCTGTTCTCTTTTTGCTTCCGAGAAGTATGACCTTATTTTCGCAAATTCCACAAATGCCCTTGCTGCAGCAGCAGAAGCAACCTCTGAAATTCCCGTTGTTGCCTGTTCTGTTACGGATTTTGAGTCAACATTGGGACTCGAAAATTTCACGGGCAAAACAGGCTTCAATGTGACGGGCTGTTCAGATCTTCTTCCTCTTGAAGAACAGGCTGAGGTTATATATGAATTATTCCCCGATGCAAAAAAAGTGGGAATTCTTTATTGCTCCAGCGAAATAAATTCCAAGTATCAGGCAGATGAAATAACAAAGCATCTTACTTCCTACGGTTTTAAGTGTCAGAATTATACCTTTGTTGATACAACAGATGTTACACTGGTAACTCAGCAGGCGGCGTCCGAGTGTGATGTAATTTATACACCCACCGACAACACCGTGGCTTCAAACACTCAGGCTATCAATAATATACTTGAGCCTGCAAAAATTCCTCTTGTTGCAGGAAACAACGATGTTGCTCTCGACTGCGGAGTTGCAACCGTCGGAATTGAATATTATGACCTCGGATACGAAGCAGGTCTTATGGCATATGAGATTTTAGCAGAAGGGAAAGACCCTGCCGAAATGGAAATAAAATATGCAGATGAATACCTGAAACGCTATATCCCCGAAAGATGTCAACTTTTAGGTATTACCGTTCCTGAAGATTACATGAAAATTGAATGATAATTCGCAATTCGGAGTTTCAGAAAAAAAAGAAGGTAAAAACCAATTCCACAAAATTCAAGGTCTCAAGCCTGCTAAAATTGGGCTTGAGACCGTTTTTATTGTATTTAAAAAATTCACAATTATCGCAGTAAGTTACCTTTACATTTGTAGGGGAGGGGTTTCCCCTCCCGAAGCGAGAGAAAACAATTAATTATATAAAGGTTTGCACAGAGGAAAGTAAAAACTACTGTTTTTTAATATGAAAAACAAATAATTTTTAAAGTTACATCCCATTGTTGGCGGGAGGGGAACCCCCTCCCCTACAAAATGCCCCCCATAAATGCACCGCTAAATTATGTTTTTTGTTTTTGCAGCACCTTGTTATTATTCGAGTGTTATTGTTGTGTTATATTCGTCTACGCCGTAGTGGCCTATGCAGTTTTTGAGGATATCACGGATGTCTGCCTTTTTGCCGTTTATTTTTACGGCATTGCCTAAAAGGGAGAGAAGCGGTGAAAATCTGTCAAGAATACCCATAAAAGCTTCATATTCGGGAGTGCCTGCAACATAAGGGGCATTACCGACAAAGACATTTCTTACTATTTCCAACATGAAATCTCTGACGGGTCTGTCCTTAATTGCTTCGTCACACTTTACGAAAAGCTTTGCACAAAGACTTCCTATAGTAGCATTGTTAAGAGCATTTCCTATGACTGTGCAAATCTTTATAAGAGCCGGATTAGGGTCTTTCATTCCGAATTTACCCAAAAGCCTTTTTGGGTCTTCTGAAAGACAGTCAAGATATGTATTTATCATCATATCAAACTGTCTTCTGAAATATTCTTCATTTGTAAGTCCTTGCATATCCCAATCGAATTCGGGCACGGGTATGGATTCTATTTTTACCGTTGACTTATCCTGAATTTCAACAAGTCTCATATAAGCGGGACAACCGATAAGTGAGCCTGTGCAGACATCCCAGAAGCGGTTTCCCTCACTTGAAAGCTTCATTTTTATACTCTGGTTGTGCATATGACCCGTAAAGCTGAGATGCACGCCCTCGTCTGCGAGCATTGAGGTAATTTTATCGGCATTGGGCATGACGGCATCGCCTACAAGAGAGAACAGGGGACACCCCGGCAATAAAGGATAATGGTTCATTACGAACATCATCTGTCCGTCTTCTCTCGCCTTTTTGGTCTGCTTCAATATCCATTCTGTCTGTGAAGCTGTGTATGTATGTTTATTTGCATTATCGCCGTCATTATTAAGCGCTAAAAGTCTTATACCGTCTGACAGCTGTGCTACATATGAAAGAGAATCCTTATGTACGGAAATCGCATCAGAAAAGCCGAATTCATAATAAAGATCAAAAAGCTCTTCCCTTTTTGTACCGGGGAATTCAAGTCTTCCCGTATCATTGAATGCAAAAACCTTATCGTTGAAATCGTGTCCTGCGGTTATTACATATATCTTCTTGCCCGCTTTTTTAAGGCTTCTTAAAAGCTCAATAAATTCCAGGTGGCTTTCTTTTTCGCCGTTGAAGCTGAGATCCCCTGCTATAAGAACGGCATCAGCCTCTTTTGCAGTTTCAAGCCATTTAAATGCAGCTTTATTGATAGCTGAGGTCTCTGCGAAGCATTTCTGCTCAAATTGCATAAATTTTTTATATTCTTCACCGTAGCAACCAAGCTTTGGGGCAAAATAATGAGTATCAGTCAATAAGAAAAACTTAAAGGGCTTCATAGTCTATCTCCTCAACTATTCTGAAATTTTCGGGCTTTCTCTCTTTAGGCTCAGGCTCTTCTGCTTTTTCACCGACAGCTATTGAAATTACAAACTGAAATTCTTCGGGAACTCCCAGAAGCTTTTTCCATTTTTTGCCTTCCTCGGCATCCATTAAAGAACCGACACTTGCGATAATACAAGAGCCAAGCCCCATACTCTCGGCTGCTATGGCAATATTTTCAACCATGATACCGCCGTTCATATTATCTTTGGTTGCGGCAAAAATAAAGAAAAGTGCAGGTGCGCCCTGATATACGGGATTAGTGTCCCAGCGGGTATATGCGGGTGTGTCCCAGCCGACTAAATTCTTAAAATCGGTATTTATTGCATCAAGTGCTTTTTTGTCTGTAAGCACTCTTACATGGCAGGCCTGTGAATTTCTTCCGCTGGGTGCCCACATGGCACATTCGAGCAGCTTTTCAATTGCTTCCCTCGGAAGCGGATTTTCCGTATATGAACGGATGGTTCTTCTCTTCAGTATTGCTGAAACTGCAGGATTTTCAATATTTATATTCATCTGTTATTTGCAACCTCCTGATAATACTGTCCTACAAGCGCCGTATCTCTTACGGACTGATAGGCATTACACATAATATTTATCTTTGACTGCAGGGGTTCTTCGCTTATAATTTTCAAGCATTCGGGTCTTTTATCTGAGAATATCACGGGATCTGTTAAAATATTCATCCTGTAAATAAGATAGATATGCTCCTTATACTGAAATACCTTAGCACTACCTTCTGAAATGCTTTTTACGGTATCATAGAAAGCAGATGAGAATTCATGGTCGTTTCTGTCAATAACCACTGTTTCATAGCTTTGTTCAGACAAAGGAAACTCTTTTGAAATCTGCGAATAAGCATTTTCAACACCGTAAGAGGCAGAAGCTGAGCTTATGGCTGAATTATAAAGAGCATTAAGTCTATTGAATTCTTCTTCCGTATAAGGAATTTCATGTCCGTATACATCGGTATTGGTAGCAGGGGTTCTTACATATCTGAATGCGGCATAGTTTTCCATAAGAACTCCTCTCAGCAGTGCATCGGATATCTCGTCTGTTCCGCCCTTATCAAAAAATGCAAGTCTTAATTTTTCCGTATAATATTCACTTGTGCGTATTTTAAGATATGTCTGCTTTGAAACGCCAATACCCTCGTAATAATTTCCGAACATATTCCATAAAACATTGGTACCTGTCGAAATATCTGCAATTTCGGCATCCGTAAGAGAAAGTGAATAAGCGTGGAATGTGGAATTCACGGCAACATATCTGATACATTTATAAGTAGCCTCAGTTATTCTGCCGTCCCTTGTTCCTGTAGCTTCAGGAGCATCCCAGACGGCATCAAGAAAATATCTGAATATCTCGCCGTCAATGGGCGTACCGTTTACCGTGAGAGGATACTGCTCGGTATCGGAATTACTGCAGGAAGAAAACATTCCCGACGCTAATATTAAAATCAGTAAAAGTGATAAAACCTTTTTCATCAAAGCCTCCGAGGCAAAAAACTATATATTTATTATATTATAAAATACATTATATATAAATTCAATGATTTTTTTATTAACTTGACCGTCTGCTGTTTTTATGTTATCATATATAATGAGGTGTTTTAGTGTGTTTGAAAAAACTGTCATATCAATACTTAAAAGCATGAGTGCTGTTATATATATTGTTATTATGCTGGTGCTTTTTAGTTCTCCCGCAATATTTATTTATCAGGCATTTCGTCCCCCTGTATTTTCCTTTGATACCGTGGCTGTGCCCACCGATCTTAAGGAAGACGAATATCTCTCTTCCATAGGAGAATCTTATGAGGACTGGCAGAGAATAGATTATAAAATGACCGCTTCTGCAGGAGAATTTTCTCCGTACAATTATAAAATTGATGAATTCATAATTGAAGAAAATGAAATTCTTGATGAAGCCGAGGCTTATAAGCTCATTCTCGATGAACCGCTTGAATTTTCAAATGAAGAAGCTGACAGCTTCACGCTTTCGCTTTATATAAAATCGGAAGAAAATATAGACCTTGAAGAGCTGACAAAATCAGCCGAATTCAAAGCAAAAAGCTATGAAAAAGGCTTTTCCGAATTTTCCGTCAAATACTAAGGAAAGATTATCATAAATCACCGTCTTTGACGCACGAGTATTTTATTAAGGGTATCTGCCACAGATTGTGTGCCAGATACCCATTCTTTTTATCCGCCAAATAAATATTGATGTGCTTTGTTTTCGGCTCTTCGCAGTAATTGGTACTCCGAGGCGGCGAAAACAAAGCACCTAAAACTTTCTCAGTGGCAAAAAAAACTTTCTCTCGCATTTAGTTCTTTAAGGGCACTTACCCATATTTTTTTTACCGTGCGTCAAAGAGGGGGATTTTTGCGCCTCTTGCAGTTTCTTTTCTCGTAATATTCCCGTATATAAGCCGTCGATGCACTCTCCTACAGGAATATATCCCTTTTCGGTGTAGTATTTTTCGAGCTTCTTGTTATCGTCGGCAGAATCGAGTCGGAAGTATTCTTTTCCTTTTTCTTTTGCATATTCTTCTGCAAGGGATAAAAATATTGCACCTACTCCCTTTTTTCCGATTTTTGCTGCAAAATTATGAAGATAAAAAGCTGAGTGTCTTTTATAACACGGCACACCCTCCCAGCGGTCATCCTCACTTTTTAAGACTGCGGCGGCGACGATATCGCCGTTTGTCTTTTCTTCGAGAACAAACACCTCGCCTTTTTGCCTTTTTTCTTCATAGTAGGCTATCGGATATACTTCATCGTATTTAGTTACATTCCACTGCTTTATTCCCACTTTATCCATCCACTTCATGCGGCTTAAAATCATTTCGAACATTATGGGGATTTCATCTTCTTTTATTTCACGGAAAATATATTTTTGCTCTTGTCCGAGTTCTTGTACGAGTTTATTCACTGAGTTTATTACATCCTTTTTATTTGCACTCCACATAGGAGACACCAGCGTATTTTTATTGCCGTCACCTGTCAGGCGGTGCACTGCCACTTCTTCGGGGATTAACCTCAGAAGTTCTTTTAATATATCGAGATATTCCTCTTTTGTCAGAGTTTTAATATTACCGTTTTTATATTCTTCATATAAGTCACTGTCTTTTAATATATGAAGAAGTTGCAGTTTTACGCCGTCACTTTTATTATTCAATATATAGAAAAGTGTGTTTTTAATATCTTCACGGCTCTCACCCGGAAGACCTATTATCATATGGGTTATTACATATATCCCCTTATCATGAAGGGCCTTTACGGCTTTTTCATAGACCTCATTTTCATAACAGCGTCTTATATATTCTATACTCTCTTTTTTAGAAGTCTGAAGTCCCAGCTCCACCCATACGGGCTTTATTTTATTAAGCTCCCCTAAAAGCGCTATCGTTTCTTCAGGTAGACAGTCGGGGCGAGTGCCTATTGAAAGCACATCAATATCCGGATGATTAATAGCTTCAGAAAAAAGTTTTTTCAGTCGCTCTATAGGTGCATAAGTGGAAGTAAAGCTCTGAAAATAGGCTATATATCCGCCGTTTTTATTCTTATGCTCAACTCTTCTTTTCGCTCTTTCTATCTGCTCTTTTATATCATTTCCACTCTCGGCAAAATCGCCCGAACCGCTTCGTGAACAAAAAATACACCCGCCCGTCCCTTTTGTTCCGTCACGGTTGGGGCAGGTAAATCCTCCGTCAAGTGAGAGCTTATAAAGCTTCTTGCCGAATTTTTCACGGCAGTAATCATTCATTGTTTTCATTTTGTCGTTTTAACTTGATTTTTATATATTTTTGCGATAGAATACTTTTCGGAATAAGGTATACCTATACGGTAGGCGGTTAGCCCCTTTTACATAGGGGGTTCTTTTGCCCCCGACAAGGGGGTGATGCTATGGATCCATTAATTGGCATTATTCTCATTCTGATTTTTGCCACGGGATATATTTTAGTATTAAAAAAGAAATAACCGCCCCAGTCTCCAAACTAAGCGGTTAATTCTTTAACACTTTTGGGGCTAACCGTCTATCGGTATGCCTTATTTCACTTTTATTATACACAGTGACTACTCTTTTGTCAAGTTACTTATGATATGCTTCGCCGCCAAGTATCTTATAGCCTCTGTAAATTTGTTCAAGAAGCATTATTCTTGCAAGGCGGTGGGGGAAGGTCATTTTGGACATGGAAAGCCTTATATCGGAACGGCTTTTCACCTTTTCACTGAGTCCGTATGAGCCGCCTATAATAAAAACTATATGAGAAATCCCAGAAAGTGCAGTATCGCCTAAAAGTCTTGCTAAATCTTCGGAGGAATAGAGCTTTCCCTCAATGCAAAGAGTAATTACCTTTGCTGACGGGGGAATTTTTTTTATTATTTCCTCCCCCTCCTTTTCGAGAACGGCATTAATTTCGCTGTCCTTAGGGTTTTCGGAAAGAACACCTGCTTTAATTTCAATAATATTCACTTTTGCGTAGGATTTGAGCCTTTTGAGGTATTCGTTGGATGCCATTTCAAAAAAAGCATCCTTAAGTTTTCCTACCGAAATAATACTTACTGTCTGCATACTGTCCTCTTAAAAAGTTATAAATTTATCCATAGCACCTACGGGCGCTACATCTAAAAGATAGTCTACTCCCCTTTGAGCTCCCATGTGCTTGAGTGCGGAATTTGTACAGGCAAAGGCTCTTTCGGGGTGGTTATTTTCACGGCTTAAATGTCCTAAAACGAAACGGCGCACTCCCATTGAAAGAAGCTCCCGTGCCGTATCGGCACACAAGGGATTTGACATATGACCGATTTCAGAGCGAATTCTCGCTTTAAGATAAGGGGGATAGGGGCCGAAATCAAGAAGCTGTTCATCATAATTCGATTCTAAAAGCACCAGATCACAACTGCCGAGTGTTCTTAATATCTCTCCCGTCATTTTACCCGTATCGGTACAAATACCGACACTCCTGTCGGGCAGTTCTATTTTATAGCCGCAGCTCTCTTTTGCATCGTGGGAAGTGGGAAAATAAGAAATGTGCATATTCCCTATCGTGACACCCTCGGGCATAATTTTTTCATAGGGGAATTTTCCGTTGATAATACCCTCATTAAGAAGTCCCGATAAAGTGCCGCCCGTTGCATATACGGGAATATTTCTTGCACCTGCAAAAACCTTTAATGCACTTACATGGTCCTTATGCTCATGTGTGATAAATATTGCTTTTATGCTGTCGGGAGAAATTCCGACATTCTCTAAGCCGAGAAGCAGCTGTTTATTATTCCAGCCTGCGTCTATTAAAACTCCCTCGGCGGCAGTGCCTACATAAGAGGCGTTTCCGCCTGAGGAAGAACAAAGTGTGCAGAATCTTGCCATTTTATGTACCTATATAATATCTTTCTTTTGTGAAGTGTAAAACCAGATCTCGCCTTTTCTCTTGGGGTTATAGAAGGTAAAGCCGCCGTCAAGACCTGTGCTGTCCCCTCTTTTTATATCACCCGTCAGAGGATTTTTGAATACATATTTTGTATGGGGAAGAATAAACGGTCGGACATTTATATGTGCTTCTTCTGCTTCCTCAGTTCTTATGACCTCAATAAAGCCGCTGCCGTCTGTTGGGTCATGGAACTGCACGGCGAACCAGCCCGTATCGGGAGAAGTCAGCTTATAATAGTCGCCTTTAAGCTCATATTCTGCCGCATTTCTCCATATAGGGAGCATTTTTCTCGCAGTATTGAATACACCCTCACCCTCAAAATAATCAAGGCACATGGTAATTGCAGGGGCCATGGCACAAAGGTATGAATAATCGTCTAAATTGCGGTTATTGGGAAAACGCGTATCTCTTTGCTTTGCATGTGCTCTGAAATAGGGTATCCATGAGAACATCTCATAATAATGGAATACTCTCTTTTCGGGAGAATCTATGTGCATATCGGTATACTGCATGGGCACACTTCTTCTCATCATGTCCATTTCGTTTCTCGTACCGCCTGCAGCACAGTTATCAATAATAAGTCCGGGGTTGCGAAGACGAAGCTCATCATAAAGCCTTAAAAGTGCCTGCATATGAAGATTTTCCATAGCGCCTATTCTGTCTTCAGCTTCATTTTCGATAAAATATTTATCCGGAGTAAAATTAAAGTCCTGTCTGTAGATATCAATACCGCCTGTTTTTATGTGGGCGTCTAAAAGATTTAATATAAACTCGAAGCATTCGGGATCTGAATAATCAAGAAGCCTTACGCTCTCTTCTTCTCCCTCGTTATTATGAGCCTTTAAGCACCATTCGGGGTGAAGAAAATCCATTTTTGAGCCTGCCATAGCTCTTTCGGGCTCGAACCAGACTAGAAGCTCAATACCGTTTTCGTGAAGCTTATCTGAAATAGGCTTGAAGCCGTCGGGAAGCTGTTCGGGATTGGGTGTCCAGTCCCCAACATTCCACCATCTATGCTCACACGGGTACCAGCCTGCATCTATCCACCAGCAATCGGGCTTGAGTCCTCTTTTTATATATGTTTCAATGGCTTCAAGCTGATTTTCCGTAGTGATACCCTCAAATTCGGCGAAACCGCCTATCATATGGGTATGTAAGAACATAATGGGAGATATCTTATCTCCGTTTTTGCCGACAGGTAAAATATGCTTCAAGAAAAATCTTCTCCAGAGATTTGTTCCCTTGTTTTCATCGCCCTCATAAAAAAGTGCGGTGATATTGGGAGTTCTCATGGTCTCTCCCGGGTGTATTTTCATATAGCATCGCTCTTGCGAAAGAGTAAACTTTACGCCGCCGGAAACGGGCTCAAATACCATTTTCCATTTGCCGGGCCAGCCGATACCGAGCTTTACGGAATATTCACTGAAATTCAGTGTCATAAAAGGAGATGCACCGTCTGCACCTCTGCAGAATGCGGGAGAGATGCTGATTTTTTCAGTAATTTCTTTTGCATTAAAACGGCGGAAAAGCTCGTCATTTCTTGTGTCACCGCTGCCCGAAATGAGCATAGGGTTACTTCCCTTTAATACTGCACTTATGGCAAAATCGGAAAGGATTTCAGAATCGCTTTTACCGAAATTCGTCATATCAGCGCCCCATTCAACAACAGGAAAATCGGCGTATTTCGTTTCTCTTACCGTTAATATCATGCCCTTTGCGGCAATAGCCGTAATTTCCGTGACATTTACGGCTGAATCGGAGGAATAGCTTTTCACCGTCGGTCTGAATTCCGAAGAAAGCCCCTCAGTCTTAAGTCCGTCAAAGGAAAATGTAACAGGAACTTTTTCTGGACAAGTATACCCCAGCATTTTATTTCTTAAAATCATTTCATTTTTCATATCCATTTACCCAACAAATCATAATTTATCGGGGAAAGATGTTCATAAATCACCGTCTTTGACGCAAGTATAATTTTAAGATGCCTGCCACGAAAAAAACTAACTGAAAAAATTATAGTTTTTATCCACGCATTAAATTTAAGATGCTTTGTTTTCGCCGCTTCGCAGTACCAATGTACGGCTTGCCAGCGGCGAAAACAACAAATACGGCAATTTCTGAACACTTTCCCGTGCAGAAAATTTACTGTCTGCAGACCTTATTAAGTGAGTTTCCCCGAACCGTTCAGGAACTGCTTCTGATTACCCTGAAATTCTCATATTTCACGAAATTGCATCCGAACTCCATTCGGCGCACTTTCATAAAATCTGAATATTTCCGGGTAATC
>JAFXFC010000054.1 GCA_017513525.1 Clostridia bacterium | reverse complement strand
GAAACAAGATGGTATATCTTCCTGAATATAAAAGATATGTTGAACAGTCAGTTGTTTATGATAAAGACTCACATCTCTTAATAGGCATTATGCGTGATGTAACCGATGAACAGACAGAAAGAGAAAAGAAAGAAAGCATCAGCAGACAGACTGTTGAGGTAGCAGATAAAGTCGTAGATAAGCAGATGCGTATCGTTCAGGAAATTGCTTCTCTTCTCGGCGAAACTGCAGCAGAAACCAAAATTGCTCTTGCAAAGCTAAAGGAGTCGATACAGGATGAATGATTTATGTGCAGATATCGGCTGGAAGAGTATTAACCATATAGGAGAACAACTTTGTGGTGACCATGTTGAAATAGTTGAACAAAACGAAGACTCAACTGTTATCGTTCTTGCAGACGGTCTTGGAAGCGGAGTTAAGGCAAGCATTTTGTCTACTCTCACATCAAAGATAATATCCACGATGATGGCTGCCGGACTTCCAATAGAGGAATGTGTTTCAACAATTGCCGCAACACTTCCTGTATGTTCGGTAAGAGGCGTTGCATATTCAACTTTCACCATTATGCATCTCATAAACAATGAAACTGCAGAAATTATACAATATGACAATCCGCAGGTGATTGTACTTCGTGATAATGTGAACTATGATTATCCGAAGACAGAAATGAATATTGACGGTAAAAAGATTTATAAGTCTGTTATACGCCTGCATGAAAATGATATTTTTATTGCAATGAGCGATGGCTGTCCTCATGCCGGTATCGGTATGGCATACAACTTTGGATGGAAGAGGGAAGACATCATAGATTTTATGGAAACGATGTCTGTAGCCGGATTAACCGCAAAAAATTTGTCAACATTGCTCGTTGACGAATGTGATAAGCTGTACGGATATAAGCCCGGCGATGATGCAACAGCGTGTATTGTTAAAATAAGAAAACGCGAGCCGATGAATATACTCTTTGGTCCTCCCTCTAATCGTGATGATTGCGACAGAATGATGTCTCTGTTTTTCTCGAAGCAAGGCAAGCATATTATATGCGGCGGAACAACATCATCAATCGCTGCAAAGTATTTGAGAAAACCTTTGCAGGCAACTCTGAATTTTGAAAAATCAGATGTGCCACCGATCGCAAAGCTTGAAGGTGTTGACCTGGTAACCGAAGGCGTTATTACAATGAACAAGGTAATTGAATATGCAAAGGATTATCTTGGTAAAAACGAATTATATGAGCAATGGAATTACAAGCGTGATGGTGCTTCGCTGATATGTCAGCTCTTATTTGAAGAAGCAACCGATATAAACTTTTATGTAGGCAGAGCAATCAACCCGGCGCATCAGAACCCTGATTTGCCGATAAATTTCAGTATTAAAATGAATTTGGTTGAAGAGCTTTCAAAAAGCCTTAAGGAAATGGGTAAAAGAATTAAAGTAAGTTATTTTTAAGGAGAGTGAATTATGAGAAAGTTTGATACAAAGGTACAGCATTTAAAATATAAAGTGCTTCGCGAAGTGGCAAGACAGGCATGGAATGACACTCTTCTTGACAATATACTTGAAATACCTAAGAAAATTGTACCCGGTAAGACATCAACAATGCGTTGCTGTGTTTACAAAGAGCGTGCCATCCTTGGTGAACGTGTTAAAATTGCCATGGGCGGAGACAAGGAAAATCCAAATGTAATTGAGGTAATCGAAATTGCTTGTGATGAGTGCCCTGCAGCAGGTTTTGAGGTGACTGATTCCTGCAGAGGGTGCCTTGCTCACAGATGTGAAGATGTGTGTAAAAGAGGAGCCATTTCCTTTGACCACAACCACGTAGCTCATATTGATAAATCAAAGTGTGTTGAATGCGGTCAATGTGCAAAGGTTTGTCCTTATTCGGCAATCGTAAACCGCAAGCGTCCGTGTCAGAATGCTTGTAAGATTAAAGCGATTTCTATAAATGAGGAAAATGCTGCTGCAATAGATAACAGCAAGTGTACTGCATGTGGAGCTTGTGTATATCAATGCCCGTTCGGTGCTATTATGGATAAGTCATATATTCTGAATGTTATTGACCTGATTAAGAAAAGCGAGGACAATCAGAAGTATAAAGTATATGCAATGGTTGCACCTTCAATCTCCAGCCAGTTTACTTATGCAAAGCTCGGTCAGGTAATAAAAGGACTTAAAGAGCTTGGATTTTATACGGTAATTGAAGCGGCACTTGGTGCAGATATGGTTGCACAATCTGAATCAAAGGAACTTGCAGAAAAAGGACTTTTGACGAGCTCATGCTGTCCGGCTTTTGTTTCCTATGTGAAATCAGCGTTTCCTGATTTGGTTAAATATATTTCCCACAATCTTTCACCGATGGCAACGCTTGCAAAGTATATCAAGGAAACAGATGCAAACTCAAGGATTGTGTTTATTGGACCTTGCACAGCTAAAAAGGCTGAAGCACAGCTTGAAGATGTAAAGCCTTATGTAGATGCTGTTATGACTTTTGAAGAGCTTCAGGCTCTCTATGACAGCAAGGATATTGATATCACAGCGCTTGATGAAGATGTGCTTGATAATGCTTCGTACTTTGGCAGAATTTTTGCACGCTCCGGTGGCCTTTCTGATGCTGTAGCACAGGGGTTAAAGGAACAGAAAATAGATTTTGATTTGAATGCAATTCCTTGTGATGGAATAGAAGCTTGCAAGATGGCACTTCTTAAATTGAGCAAAGGTGTGCTTGATGCAAACTTTATCGAAGGTATGGCGTGTGTCGGCGGGTGTATCGGCGGTGCTGGATGCCTGACTCACGGTGAAAAAAACAAATCAGAAGTTGATAAATACGGCAGAGAAGCTCTTGAAAAAACAATTTCACATGCCGTTGCTGTGTTAAAATAGTATGTCTTAAACGTATATATGAAT
>JAFXFC010000053.1 GCA_017513525.1 Clostridia bacterium | reverse complement strand
GAAATTAAGCATATTATAAAAAATGGTTTCACAAGTGTTATTGAATGTAATGTGGAAGATTACAACGACCCTGAGGGTTATCAGATTGTTCTTCGTAAGACTGAAAGCGAAGCAATTTTGATAGTTCATACATTCAAAAATGGTGCAAACCCACCTGTTGAAAAACATCTTGAAAATTGGAAAATTCAAAAAGAATTTGGTAGCAGTCTTGATGGTGATTTCAGGGGTAAGTGCTATTATTTAAGAAAGAATTAAAAATATAACAAATTCCAATTTGTTGAACTGAATATTTCCGCTGCTCTCACTTTGTGAGGGCAGTTTTTTTGTTAGGCTTCCTTTTGAACAAGCAGGAGAAGATGGATTCAGGTTGATTTGTTTGATAGGGTTATGTTATAATCTTTATAACCAATATTATTAAAGTGAGTTTGTTATGGAATTTAATGAGAAATTACAACAGCTTCGAAAACAAAAAGAAATTACTCAAGAAGAACTTGCAGAAGCTATTTATGTTTCACGAACTGCAATTTCAAAATGGGAATCAGGCAGAGGTTATCCAAGCATTGATTCATTGAAGGCGTTATCTAAATATTTCGGAGTAACGATTGATGAGCTTTTGTCAGGTGAGGAATTACTTATAATAGCTGAAGAAGATACAAATCAAAAGCGAAATTATTTTCGTGATTTAGTATTTGGCTTGCTTGACATTTGTATAGCAATGTTCTTTTTTGTCCCGTTCTTCGGTCAGACTACAAATGAAAATGTACAAGCGGTATCACTGTTGTCATTTGTTGAAATATCATCCTATTTGAGAATTGTTTATTTTGCTATTGTAATTTCAATTATTTCGATGGGAATCTTAACACTTGCTTTGCAAAAATGTCAGAATACATTTTGGATTAAAAGCAAAAGTAAAATTTCTTTGATATTAAACACGGTGGGAATATTGATTTTTATCATCAGCACGCAACCTTATGCAGCAGCTTTTATGTTCGTATTGCTCATTATTAAGGCGTTGTTGCTTATAAAATGGTAATGATACGGAAAGTGTCGTTCGTGTGACATCCCGTTTCTTGTGGTTGTTCCAGCCTTCCTTTAAACTTAATTCAGGCGAAAGCCAAATATTTAAAAGGTAGGTTGATAAAAATGACAAAAAACAATCAAAAGACTCTTTATACCGCAATCAGCATGCTTGTGGGATTTGTGTTGTGGACGATAGCAATTCAATTTATTGATATTAAAGCAATCGGTCCTCAAAACTCCTCTGTTGGATTTGCAACGCTTAATCAGTTTGTTCATAATCTTACAGGTGTTAATATGTCGCTTTACGCGATTACTGATTGGTTGGGTCTTGTTTCACTAGGATTCGCTATGGGATTTGCTTTGCTTGGATTTGTACAATGGATTAAGAGAAAGCAAATTATGAAAGTTGATTACAGCATTCTTGTTCTCGGCGGTTTTTATGTTCTTGTAATTGCAATGTACATTTTCTTTGAAATGTTTGTTGTAAACTACAGACCAATACTGATAAACGGTATTTTGGAAGCATCTTATCCGTCGACAACCACTATGCTTGTAATGTGTATTATGCCGACAACAATTATGCAATTTAATAATCGTATCAAAAATGAAACTCTGAAAAAGCTTATTTCATTATCAATCATTGTTTTTATTCTTTTTATGGTTATCGGCAGAATTCTTTCAGGTGTACATTGGATTACTGATATAATTGGCGGTGCAATACTCAGTTACGGACTTGTAATGCTGTATTGTTTTGTTAGCAAACTTAAATTTTTAGACAGATAATCCTGCCGAAAGGCTTGATTATATAAAATATTTTATTAAAGGAGATTGCTTTTTGAAAAAGACAATCAGAACACCGGAGATTGTAGCTTAACCGGGAGGAAGGCTTATAATCTATCCGACCTCCCACACATTGAAGGTCAACAATTTTCAGGAGGAAAAACAATGAATAAAAATGACTATATAATTCGTAATGAAAGAAAAGAAGAACAAAGAGAAGTTGAGTTTCTTGTAAGAGAATCATTCTGGAATGTTTATCGTCCCGGCTGTCTTGAACACTATGTTCTGAATCAGCTTCGTGATGATGCTGACTTTATTCCTGAGCTTAATTTAGTAATGGAAAAGGACGGCAGAATTATAGGACAGAATATGTTTATGAACGCTAAAATCAAAGCCGATGACGGAAGAGATATTCCAATTCTCACAATGGGTCTATCTGTATTGCAAATGAACTGAAGCGTCAGGGCTACGGCAAAATCCTGCTTGATTATTCACTGCAGAAGGCAACTGAAATGGGCTTTGGTGCAGTTTGCTTTGAGGGTAATATTGACTTTTACGGAAAAAGCGGTTTTACTTATGCAAGTGAGTTTGGCATCCGTTATCACGGCTTACCTGAAGGTGCAGACTCATCATTCTTCCTTTGCAAAGAACTAAAAAAAGGCTATCTTGACGGTATAGCAGGCGAATATTCTCCACCTCAGGGGTATTTTGTAAATGAAGCCGAAGCGGAAGACTTTGACAAACAATTCCCACCAAAAGAAAAATTAAAACTTCCGACACAGCTTTTCTGAAATACGAACTAACACAAAGGGCAGGACATTTCGGTGTTCTGCCCGATTTTTTATATTTATGGGGCAGTTTTCATTTCTTTAAAAACTTTTATTTTTTCAACGGAGCCATTTTTGAGTGCATTTTGCCCTTAGTAATACGGGCAGAATGCACCGATTTTTAATGGAAATTTTGCTGACGGGGTACTGTTCGTTTTGCCAATTTCTATCGTCTGATTTGCCAAATTTTTATTATACGAGCCGAAGAAGAAATGCGTTGTTTCATAAGCCTTTCGCATTCAGCCGAGCCGCCATATATACTTAAAGTTATTACTAACTAAATTAAAGATATATTTTCTTTTTTCGGCTAGTATATAACTTTCAGTCTTACTGTACTCAGTATTATTACTTGCGAGTTTTACGGAGACCTAATGCGTGTTTTCGGTATAGATAAAACATAGAGTTTCGCAGGTTTACCTTTGCCTTGATATTTGCGACGGAGCAGATTATGTTTTTCAAGCTCACGCTGTAATCTTGTGGCTTTGTCATGACCACAGCCAAGCACTTCACTTGTCTCGGCAATGGTATAGAAAATAAATACTTCTCCGTTTTTATCACACCAACCATTTATTGCAGATAATTGCATCCTGTCGAGCATTAAGCCGTAAAGTAGCTTTGCTTCAGCAGATAAGCCCTTGTATTTATCCGTAAACAACACCTTCGGCATTTTGAAAAAAACATCATTATCCATTGCCTTTCACGCTCCTTTTTGATACATAGTTGCAGGATATAACCACAGCCCTGAAACTCTGCTTGCAGTTGTTAACGCATCTTCTGCAAAGCTCGTTATAACAGATTCTGTTTCGTTCATTCAGAAAAAGGCTCCATTCTGATTTTTTGCTTTTTGTTATTCTCGGAATAACTATCACACTCCTTTTTACTGTAGCCTTTCGGGTTGATTTTTAATGATTTTTTCGTCTGTAATGAGATTTATTTTGTTGGTAGGGTAATTTCATTAACTACATATCAAAAGCCTCTTTTTGCCGTTTCACCCGAAATAGTTCCTGCTCCGGAATCTCACCGCAACGTCTTCACGCTCGCTTTTATAAGGTCATGGCGTAGTATCACTTTCGGACGGTCATTCAGTTGTCAAGGTGCACGGGGGAAATATCCCTCTAATTGATAGGCATTTAGAAAGCTTGAAAAAACGACTTTTTCTTAAACTTTTTTATTTTCGTTAAAATTGCACAACAAAAAAGCCGTCACATAGACAGCACAAATAGCGGGAGGACATTTCTTCCTCTCGCACAGTTTGCACTGAAACTATGTAACGGCTTAAAGTTTAAGCTCTGATTGTCCGTGTGTTACTAACCGAGTATCGGACTATACTTTTTCGGTCAGATAATATGTGTTGGCATGCAACCAATAAGTAAAAAATATATGTGTTTCAGTTTATATTCAGTTGTAGGGTAAATACATTATTTACCAACATATTATAGAGAACATTCGTTCACTTGTCAAGAACTTTTTCGAAAAAGAAAAGATGGTGTCGGTTTTCACCGACACCACGGAATAAAAAACATTAATTATTTTTGCTAATGTAGTTAGTATTTTTCTTCCTCATCCCCCTACAAATACCGTTCCAATAATAAATGACGGCAGAGAGAATCTGATCTCCCTGTCGCCACTGCATTAAATGTAAATCAAATTATACTTATAATAAGATTACAATTAACCCGTCAACTTGCTTCAAATTCACCTGAAGTCGAGCCTACGGTGATGTCATATTTCTCACCTGATTTGATGTCAGGACTGCTGATTATAACCACAGCGAAGTTAAGCTCAGGGGTATAGTCAATAATAGTATTTCCGTTTTTATCTTTAAGAAGGATTTTTGTACCTGCAGATTGGTTTCCTACAGTAACTGCTATAACACCTTGCTTGGAGTCGCTGAAGGTCTGAGCCATACCTGAAGCACCTGTGCCGATAAATGTACCGCCTGTAATAATTCCGCTTATATCATAGTCAAGCGTTGCCGTATCTCCCTGAGTAGGACCGACAACAGTAGTATGTCCGCCTGAAATCTCCAATGTACCATTTGCATCCAAACCGTCACCGGAGGAGTTGATATAGAGAGTTCCGCCGGAAATCTTTATACTTCCGTCAGAATTAGCTGACATACCGCCTCGGCCTCCTCTCGGACCGCCGTGACCTCCGCCGAACATTCCGTCTCTGCCGCCTGTGGTACCGCTTTGGTCTGTACCTCCTGCAGCATTGAGTCCGTCGTCACTTGCTTTCAGCTTTATATTACCGCCTCTGACATCAATGTGTAAGGCTTCAAGTCCTTCATAACATTCGGAAATATTAAAATCACCTGCCGTAACGGTCAGTGTTTCTTCAGCATGGATTGCATCGTCACCTGATGCAATTGTAAAAGTTCCGCCATTGATTGCAACTGATTTATCTGAATGAACAGAATCGTCTGCAGAATTTACAGTTATCTTACCGCCCGAAATTGAGAGATTTCCTGTGGCTTTTAAGCCTTTCATACTGGTGCTGTCTTCTTCGGTGTCGGCAGTAGTACTCTGAATATCGTTCGGGTGTCTTCCGCCGGGTCTGCCACCACCCATAAATCCACCAAAATTATCAGAGGATTGTTTTTCTCCGTTTTCACTTCCGCCACCGACGAGCAAATCTATTGTGCCGTCTTCAATCTGCATATAGGCACTTGCAGCAATACCATCGCCCTCTGCTTCGGCTTTAATGTTACCGCTTGCCATATAAATGAAACCGAGAGAGGTATCATCTGTGTTTTCGGCGTGTATGGCATCCTTGCCGGCATCAATTGCCAGGTCTGAGTTTGCAATTCTAACACTGTCATTAGCATCAAGACCGTGAGAAGCAGAATTCACTACATATTTTCCGCCTGTAATTACCAAATCATCCTTGCACACAATACCGTGTCCGGCAGGAGAGGTAACAGTTAAAGAGCCTGTTCCGTTCATTGTTAAATCCTGCTTTGAAAACAGTGCACCGTCAATATTATTATCATCTATTGCAGTAAAGCTGCCGCCGTTTTCGAGAGTGTTAGCCGTGCCGTCAGCAAGTGTAAGAAATACTTTATCGGCTTCAAGAATATAAAGTGCTGCTGAGGTTTCACTCTTAATGCATACCCCGTTAAAAACGAGCTGGAGCTTTGCCGTGTCGGGTGCATTGACAATCAGCATACCGTCAGTCAGCTTTCCCGAAATAACATAGGTCGCTTCTTCGGTTATTGTAATCCTTGAGCCTGATATTTTAACACTGTCTGAGCTCGCTGTGGCTGTTGTTCCGTTCAGCTTGATGGTAACTGCCGCACTCTCATCGTAGTCAGTTCTGTTGTCACGCTCTGTGAACATATCTGTGCTTGAAATGCTATCAATGTCATTCGTTGCACTTTCGGTTGTATTTTCAGTGGTGATTTCGTTCTGCTCTTTTGTTCCACAAGCCGTAAACAAGCTTAACACAAGCAGCATTACAAGAAAAATTGACAATATCTTTTTCATAAAATCCCTCCGTTACAATTCTGTGCCGACAGTTTCCTGCTTAGACACTGTGATTTCAAGATTTCCGTTTCTGCACCTGATTTTATCAATCATTTCTTTTTCACGGCTGGTGTCACGGAGCATTACATTATATGTCAGCCTGAACATGCTTCCCATATTGGTACTCTTAACACGGACAAGATCGTGAGAAAACGTAAACTCAGCGAAAATATCATCAAAAATACCTGAATAATCCAGATCCTCGGGAATTGTTATGGTAAAGGTTTTAAAGGTTTCTGAGTTCTTTTTTGTACCGAAGTCCAATCTGTTATAAAGAACAAACATCATACACATTACCAAAGTAAACAGAACAGCGAAGCCGAGATATCCCATACCGGCAATAAGACCTGCACCCATTGCTAAAAACAGAGTGCATATTTCTTTTGCTGTTCCCGGAACGCTTCTGAATCGTACAAGACTGAAAGCACCTGCTACGGCAACACCTGTTCCCACATTGCCGTTTACAAGCATAATGACCACACAAACAACGGCAGGAAGAAGTGCGAGAGTTATTACAAAGCTCTTGGTGTATCGGGTACGGTACATATATGAAAACGCCATAACAAGTCCCAGCACAAGAGAAAAGCCGAGGCAAAGCATAAAATCAGTAACGCTTATAACAGCAGTTAAATCCGTATCAAACAAACCTCTGAATAAATTTTCAAGCATCGGAATTTACCTCCAACATATTATATGAATTAATTTTATGATTCTCAGGAAAAATGAGTGTTTTATATGCCGTTCCGTATTTTGAGAAGGATGTTTTATATATCTTTTCTTCTGACAATACCTTGGTCATCCACAACGGAATACCGCCCGAGCATTTAATTTCCATAAGAACCTTGCCTTCGGGTAGAATTGCTGTTCCGTACGCTTCAGATTCAAGAGATAAATTATCCCGTCTGCAAAGAATGGTATCATCAAATGTTACACGGAAATCTGTGCCGTCATTTGAATAATATGCTTCTCGTTCATAGGAAAGAAATACCGTAGGATGAAGCGTTCCGTAAAGCTCCATAAAATAATCAATTTCATCCGATATCTGAGAATGACTGTCGGTATGCTTTTCTCCTGACAGCCATTTTATCGCTTCGGTTTCCGGTAGGGATATTCTGCGCTTATACACCACATGTTTATATTTCTTTTTCAGTTCAACAAAAACTGTACTATCGGCATCCGCCTTACTATAACTGCGAATACGCAGCTTTTCTTTATAAATTGGCTTTTCAATAGAACGGCGAATTAAAAGATAAGTATCGGTATCGTAATAAAGGTTACGGATGGTTGTTCTGCCGTATTTATCAAGCTTCATATACGGTTTCATAGCGGTAAGAACTTTTTTCTTTTGTTCACAAGTCAGCAGATATTTCAGCTCGTACCTTTTAAATACGGTTTGAAATGACATAAAAAACCTCCTGTACAATGATGCAAGCATTGTACAGGAGGTAGATTGAAGTTTGATTGAAGTTGTTTTAAGCTTTTTTAATCGGTATTGTTACTCTCAGCTCCACAAGTGAATTGTAACAAAGAACTTCGATATTCCCTTTATGAGCTTCAGTAACAGCTTTTGCAATAGCAAGACCGAGACCGTAGTGTTTATCTTCTCCGTTTCTTGCTTCGTCAACACGGTAAAAGCGTTCAAATATCTGTTTGCGTTGTTCTTCGGGTATTTCATTTCCTTTATTGACAACAGAAAGTATTGCAGAACCGTGTTCTTTTGTAAGACTGAGCTTTACTGTGCATCCGTCGGTACTGTGACGGATACCGTTATCAAGCAGGATTGATACCAACTGTTTAAGTTGAGAACTGTTACCTTCAACGGTTATTCCGTTTCGGATATCGCATATAAGCTCCAAACCTTTTTCAAAAGCTACACTTTCAAATGGGAGTGCCTCACCCTGCGTAAGACGGCTGAAATCAATATGCTCTATCTTCGGAGTAACGCTTTCTGTTCGGGCAAGATCAAGAAGTTGACCGACAAGCTTGCCCATTCTCTCATTTTCATAAAGGATATTATCAAGCCATTGGTTTTCACCGATTTCACGGCGAAGTAATTCCGCATTTGCATTCACAACAGATACAGGAGTTTTCAGCTCGTGACCTGCATCAGAAATAAACTGTTTTTGCTTTAAATGGTTTTCTTCCAGAGGACGAATGATTTTTTTGGCAAGAAACTGAGATAAGAAGAAAAAGATAAGCAGAGCCATTCCGCCGAAAATTAGTGTATATCTGAAAAGCGTTGCAGCATTTTCGTTTATAACTGTATTATCCATAAAAACAACAAGGTTATATCCCTGTTTGTCAGCTTTATAAAATGCAAGGTCTTTTTCGGTTCCCTTTGTTTTCTTGTCTTTTATTATTTCAGTTGCAAGCTCCTTCAGCTCGTCGTCGCTATGGATGTAAGGCTGACCGTTTCTTGTTTCGAGTACACTGCCGTCATAGGACATAGCAACAGTATAAAAGGTTGATAGCTGAAACATAGGAGACTCTGTGAAATTACGGTCAAATCTTTTGCCGTCTCCATCGGGTTTCGGCATAACAGGAAGCATATTATCAAAGGGCTGAGAAAGTGTAAACATATCTGCGTGAGCCGTCAGCATTCTTTCGTTGCGGTTTGACATTTCAATATAGCTTGAAGTATAAATCACGCCAAGAGTTCCTACCCATAAAAGAACAAGAACAGACATAATGGCAGCAACAATTTTTCTTCTTGATTTTTTAAACATCACCGCACCTCAATTCATAACCGATGCCCCTTACGGCTTTGATTTCGGTTTTTGCTTCCACAAAGGCAAGCTTTTTTCGGGTAAAGGACATATATACTTCAACATTGTTGTATTCGGCATCACTTTCAAAGCCCCATATTTTCACAGCAAGCTGTTCACGGGTAAGAATCTGTCCGCTGTTTGCAATTAAATATTCAAGAATACGGTACTCTTTTTCACTGAGCCTCACACTCTGTCCGTTTACGGTACAAGACAGCGTGAGAGTGTTTGTATCAAGGGCTATATCTCCGTAGCTAAGCACTCCGTCAGCAGAATTTTGCATTCGTCTGCCGAGAGCACGAAGACGAGCAAGAAGCTCTTTTGTCATAAAGGGCTTTGTCAGATAATCGTCTGCACCGCTGTCAAGCCCCGTAACCTTATCGTCAAGCTCAGACTTTGCCGTAAGCATAAGAATCGGTATGGATATTCCTTTTGAACGAGCCTTTTTTGCGACCTCATAGCCATTCATACCGGGAAGCATAACATCAAGGATTATTATATCATAAATATTGCTCTCAATAGCAGCAAGGCCGTCACTGCCGTTGTCGTAATGGTCAACATCATATTTTTCAAGACGAAGAATTTCACAGAGAGCCTGTGACATTCTCTTTTCGTCTTCAATAAGTAAAATTCTCATAGCTACACCTCCGCATTTTAATTATTATATCATAAATATTGAAGTTTGATTGAAGAAAATCAGAAAAAAATTGTGATCTGTCAAACTTCTGATACTGTTGTTCCTTTTTTATTTATTAAGCTGTTAAGAGAAGCTTTTTGTCGGATAAATATGCAAATTTATTGAAATATATACAGTGATATGCTATAATCGAATTAAAAGGAGCTGATTAGTATGAACAAAACTGTAAAACCCTTCAGTATGCGCGATTATTTCGGCTACGCTATGGGAGATTTCGGCTGCAATATGAGTTTTGCACTTGTGTCAAACTATATGATGCTGTTTTTCACTCAGTACATAGGAGTTTCACTTAAGGATTGGGCATGGATTATCATTGTTGGTAAAGTATGGGATGCAATCAATGACCCGATTATAGGCGGACTTGTTGACAGAGTAAGAATCAGCAAAAAAAGTAAGTTTACTCCTTGGATTACTATCGGCGGAGCACTTCTTGTTATATGCACAACGCTTACATTTATCCCCATCAGAGAAACATCATACACCTTCAGAGTTATATATTGCCTTCTTGCTTATTGTATCTGGTCGGTTGCATACACAATGGCTAATGTCCCTTACGGCGCTATGCATTCAGCAATAACTGACGACCCCGCAAAACGCACAAATCTTTCAACCTTCAGAAGTATCGGTGCAGGTCTGGCACAGGCTCCGCTTATGCTTCTTCCGATGCTGCTTTATGATGATAATGAAAATCTCAAGGGCGATATGATGATATGGGTTGCTCTTATCTGCTCCGTCATCGGCTTCATAGGTTTTATGCTCGTAAAAATTCTTGTAACCGAAAGAGTTGAAGTGGTTGAAAATAAAGAAAAATTCAATTATATTTCAACTGTAAAATCATTTTTTACAAACAGACCGCTGGTTGCAATTACCGTTGTATCGGTTCTTAATATCATCTGTTTTATGTCTATGACATCAACCAACACAATTATTTTCCAGTCATTTTTTCATAATACAGATCTTCTTGCTCTTACAAATATCGCATCATATCTTCCGATGATTATTGTTATGCCGCTTGTGGGGCTGATTACAAAGAAAATAGGCAAAAAAGGTTTTCTTGAAGCAATTACCGCAATCAGTACAATCGGCGGTGTAGTTATGCTTATGATTCCTCTTAATCCTGAAGCAACATCATCAATATTTATATGGATTGTCGGCTTAATGTTCCTTTATCTCAGCAACGCAGGACTCGGTGTAATAGTCTGGGCGATGGTTGTGGACTGTATTGATTACAGCTACGAAAGAAGAGGAGTAAAGGAAGAAGGCTCAACCTACGCACTTTATTCCTTCTTCAGAAAGCTGGCAGCAGGTGTCGGCTCTGCTTTTGCGGCTCTTGCACTTGCCGCCTGCGGATATGTTGAAGAGCTTGGTGCTGCACAGACAGCAGAAACAGCTTTGAATATAAAAATTATGTATCTCCTTGTAATGACAATAGGTGTTGCAATATCTTTTGTTATTATGAAATTTGTTTACAATATAAAAGAGAAAAAAGCAGATGAAAACGAGGTGGCGACGGAATGAGCGAAAAAAGAAAACAGGTCGTTTTTATAATGTGTGATACAGTTAATAAAAATATGATTAGCTGTTATGATGACCCCGTCTGCAAAACAGAAAACCTTGAAAATCTCGCAGAAGAAGCGGCGGTTTTTGAAAATGCCTATACCTGTCAGCCCGTCTGCGGACCTGCACGCTCGGCAATTTTCACAGGACTTTATCCCAGCTCAAACGGTATGTATTCAAACGGAATGCAGCTTGGTGCTAATGTTAAGACTGCGGGACAAAGAATAAGCGAAGCAGGGATTCATTCCGCCTATGTGGGTAAATGGCATCTTGATGGTGGCGATTATTTCGGCAAAGGAATCTGTCCCGATGGATATGACCCTGATTACTGGTATGATATGCGTAATTTCCTTGACGAAATGGAAACCCCTGAACAGAGAGCCAAAAGTCGCAAAAATATGGCGGCCCACTTTTTCGGTGATGATATAAAAGAAGAGGATACATACGCTCACCGCTGTGTTGACAGGGCAATAGATTTTGTTGAGAAATTCAGTGACGAAGATTTCTATCTTACACTTTCTCTTGACGAACCTCACGACCCAAGTGTGTGTCCTGTCGAATGGCAGAAGAAAATGCGCGAATCCGAATACAAGCTACATAGACAACCTAACACCAATGCAAAGCTTGATGACAAGCCGGATATTCAGCAGATGTGGCATGATAAATACAAATTTATTCCGTATCAGGGGATTTTCTTCGGTTACAACAGAGGTATGCTTGCCTGCAATATGTTTGCTGATTATGAAATCGGAAGACTTCTTGATGTTGTATATGAAAAGCTTGATAATCCTTTGATTATATATACAGCCGACCATGGAGATATGTGCATGGCACACGGACTACTCTCAAAGGGCGCTTGTATGTATAACGAAACAAACAATGTACCGCTTATTATAAGTGGTGACGGATTCAAAAACAGGCGTGTAAATACCCCTGTTTCTCATGTTGATTTGCTTCCCACAATTCTTGATTATTTCGGTATTGCTATTCCTCCTCACCTTGAGGGCGAAAGCCTTTATAAATTAAAGGGTGACAATGAAAAACGTGATGTTTTTGCAGAGTTCTTCCGTTTTGAAATTGAACAGGACAGCAACCTCGGTTATCAGCCTATAAGAAATATCTTTGACGGCAGATATAAGCTGAACATTAATCTTCATTCAAGTGATGAATTATACGATCTCGAACAAGACCCTTACGAATTGAAGAATTTAATTCAAGATGATTCATACGCCGAAATCAGAGACAGTCTTCACGACAGACTTCTTGAAAGAATGAACAGAACAAGAGACCCGATGAGAGGTTATGTGTGGAAATGCCGTCCATGGAGAAAGGATAAAAAGCCTTCTTTTGACGATGACGGTTTTGAACGCCAGCTCAATGACGGTGAAGAAATCAGACTTACTTATTCAACAGGCAATCCTACAACGGACTTTGTCAGAAAAAAAGGATTGAAATGAAAGTGCTGATGTGTTATTTGTAATATATTGACACTCTGTTTGCGTGTATTATAAACTAAAAATCAATTCAGGAGGTAGTTCATATGAAAACTAACTTTAAAAAAATAATGTGTTGCTTACTCTCGCTTGTGCTCGTTTTTGGCACTATGACCACTGTTGGTGCAGTTTTTGTCTGTGCTTCAGAGGTTGAAGCTGTAGAAATTTCAGACATATCATCAAGCTCAATATCCGGCTCTGATCTTCTGAACGAGGTGATACATATGATAACAGAAATTTTTGAAAAAATAAGATGTCTGTTCACAAACGAAGAATATGTTGAAATAACAAAAACTTCTTTTGAATGCAGCCGTGACGGTCTTACAATCAGAGGAACTGAGTACAGACCTGCAGGGGAAAATCTGCCGATTGCTGTTGTTTCCCACGGATTTATGGCTAACAGTATGACAGTCGTTCAGTATGCAAAGCTGCTTGCAAGAATGGGCTATGCCGCTTATTGCTTCGATTTCTGCGGCGGTTGTGTTCTTATGGGACAAAGTGACGGTGCCACAACAGATATGTCTGTAATTACCGAAACCAAAGATTTAAAAGCAGTTATAGATTATGCCTGCGGCTTATCTTATACCGATGAAAGCAATATCACACTTATGGGCTGCAGTCAGGGTGGCTTTGTTTCCTCACTTGTTGCTGCTGAGCTTGACAAGAAAATCTCAAATCTCATATTATTTTATCCCGCATTTTCAATTCCTGATGATGCAAGAAAGGGAAAAATGATGTTTGCAGAATTTGACCCTGCGAATATCCCCGAAACAATAGACTGCGGACCGATGAAGCTTGGAAGATGCTATGTAGCTGATGTTATTGAACTTAATCCCTTTGAAGAAATTGTTTCCTACTCAGGAGATGTTCTGATTGTTCATGGCACAGATGACAATATTGTTGATGTCAGCTATGCAGAGCGTGCATACGAAGCATATAGCTCAAGAAGATGTGACGGACAGACAGAGCTTCAGATAATAGACGGTGCAGGACATATGTTTATGTCAAAATATGATAAAATTGCTCAGAATTATCTGAAAAACTTTCTGAATTAATTATACTGAACCTCATACAGCAATATCTCATATCATTTACTTTTAAATTAACCAAAAATACGGTGACAAATATTCAAATTTGCCACCGTATTTCTTTATTTGTATATTAATTCATTACAAACAAATTCTCTTGCTCGAGCTTCAAGGTTGCCCATTCTCTGAACCCATTCCACCTGATTTTCTGATTTAATTTGCTCGGTTATACCTTCTGAAATCTTCATCTGTTTAACAAGCGTATCAAACATCTCACGAGCCTGATTTTCTACCTCAGCACAGTGTTGATATAGTTTGCCTTCGGTGAGCAGAGTAGCAAACAGCACCTTCTTGTGTTTTAGAAGATAATCTTTATGTAACATTCCCCATTTGCCGAGCCTTATATTTGCCTCTTCGGGTGGTAAGATAAGGTTAGGCATGTTGAAATCTGCAACTTGTCTGTATTGAATATTTGTATTGTTTTTCATAGCAGTATTCATCCTTTCGTATTCTTAACAAATGTGTCGTATGTAAATCTTGCACCGAGTCTGAAGCCTGATATAAAGCTATCTGCATTACTTGTTGTTGAAAGTTCAATGTAAGCACTGACATAGTTTTGAAATAGCTCCTTGTCCTCACCGCTCAATCTTGCAGTAAGCTGTTCTTCTTTCTTAGCAAGGTTACTCAGTTTCTTCTTGAGCTTAGGTGTTAATTCAGAATTAACTTCTTGCGGCTCAATGTTGCCGTAATAGAAATCTTCAATGATATTTGACATTATGTATTCCTCCATATGTTTCTCTACTAAGCAACAGCAGGAGTGTAGAATACTATGTTTGAAGCCGGTTTTACTTGTATTTTGAGTAAATCCCTTATGAACACTCGCACCAAAAATCGACAAATCTCGAAAGAGTTTTGTCGATTTTTTTTGTTAGTTCTTATTATTAGTATTAAGTTGAAATTACCGAAAAAATGTGTTATTATAAACATACAGAAAAGGGGGAATTCTTGTGAAGAAAAATTTTAAGAAGTTGATTGCCCCAATTACTGTTACCATTCTTTTGATATTATATTTTATCGTATATTTTGGCTTTTTAATCACATTATTAAATGGTATATTTAAGTATATTCTGGGTATTTTACCTTTAGTGTTTGCTGTTCTTACCGTTTATGTATGTGTTGAAAGAATAAAAGAAATAAGGAGTGGCGAGGAAGATGATCTTAGTAAATACTGATTATATCACAGGTAAGGAATTTGAAATGTTGGGTTTAGTGCGCGGAAGCACAATTCAGAGCAAAAATATCGGTAAAGATATTACTCAGAGTTTTAAGACACTTGTTGGTGGAGAATTAAAAGCTTATAATCAAATGATGAATGAAGCACGAGCTCTCGCAACTAAACGAATGGTTGAAGAAGCAGAACAGCTTGGTGCAGATGCGGTTGTTAATATTCGTTACGCTTCGGCTGCTGTTATGCAGGGTGCCGCTGAAGTTATTGCATATGGAACAGCTGTAAAATTTAAATAAAATTATTCTATATTAGGTATAGATATGGCTTGCATTAAAAAAAAGAGTATTTTCAGGTATTTACCTGTCGATACTCATTTTTTATTATATCGGATGAAAACAACTTTTTGAATCAGAATAAATCAATAAGGTCTGAATCGTATTTTACGAAAGCTATAAACTCATCGATTTGTGCATTAATAGTGTAAGTGCCTTTTGTGTAAACTTTTTTATCTTTTGTAAGTATCCATTTTCCGTCAGGAATATATACATCTTTATGAGTCTGTCCCTTATTGACGATAGGTGCGAAGATAATATCATCACCAAAGAAATACTGACTGTCGAGAGTATAGCAGACTTCATCGTCGGGATAGTGGAAAAACATAGGGCGCATTACAGGATAGCCTTTAATTGCGGCGATTTGCATTTGCTTTTTTATATAGGTTCTTAATTTTTCACGAAGTAAAATCAAGTCTTTCAGTATATCGAAATTTCTTTCTCCGAAGCTCCATATCTCATTGGGATCACCGCTCGGTTCAAGCAGTCCTTTTGTTTTTTCTCCGTGTCTGTTTCGTGAGCCATGAAGTCGCATAATAGGGCTGAAAAGTCCGAACTGGAACCAACGCACAATGAGTTCTCTGAAATCGTCACTTTCGATATCGGCACCGTAAAATCCTCCGATATCCGTATTCCACCAAGGAATTGAGCACATTGACATGTTAAGCCCGGCTTTTACTTGGTGCGAAAGGCTTTCGAATGTGGAAGGAATATCTCCTGACCAGACAAGAGAAGCATATTTCTGACTGCCGAGATACGCACAGCGTGTAAGTGTGATAATATCATCTCTGCCTATTGACTTAAAACCGTCATAAGCCATTTTAGAATAGTAGTAAGGATAAAGAAGAGCAACCATATCAGCTCTGCCTTTGTGCCAGATTAAATTATCAAACTGTTCGGGATGTATTTCAGGTTCTGCTTCATCAAACCAAAGGGCATCAACGCCGTTGTCAATATAATTCTCTTTAAGTTTACTCCATACAAATTCTCTTGTTTCAGGATTTGTAACATCAATTTCAGCCTGCCAGCCGTAGAAATTAAACACTCTGTCGGAGCCGTGAACGGTACGCATGAGCATATTGTTACTGAGCATATGCCAATAGTTTTCGCTTTTTTCATTAATGGTTGGCCATACGGAAACTATGAGTTTTGTGCCCAATTCGTGTAGTTCATCGGACATTGCCTTTACATCAGGCCAATACTTCGGGTCAAATTTATAATCTCCCTGTTCTGTCCAGTGGAAGTAGTCACAGATAATAGCTGAAAGCGGAGTGCCTAATTCCTTATATTTTCGAGCAACATTCAAAAGCTCTTCCTGAGTTTCATAACGAAGTCTGCTTTGCCAGAAGCCTGTTGCCCAATCGGGAATACTTGGTGCGTGACCCGTGAGATCTGCGAGAGTTGAACATACCTCTTTTGGTGTGCCGCCTATAACAACAAAATCAATTGCTTTACAGCAATCACTTGACCATCGGGTTCTGTTATTTGACAGCTCACAAAGCCCCGTAGATGGAATATTCCATAAAAAGCCGTAACCAAGAGAAGAATAGACATAGGGAATAGTACATTTCGCATTGATGTTTCTGATATCATGAGATGTACCTTTTAAGTCAAACTCATTGTCCCAGCTATGCCCCAGACCGAAAAAATGCTCATTTTTATTAGGCTCAAAAGTAATTCTTGAAGAATAAAGACCGCTGCCAATATTTTCATAGTATCTGAAACCATCGTTGAATGTTAATTCAGGCTTTTCTTCCAGTATTTTATTATCATTAAAATAAAAAGTAATTTTACCGTTATTTTCGAGAACAGCTTTTAATTTTCCGCAGGTAATTGAAATACTGTTATCATATTCTTCTATTTTTGCATCTGCCATTTGAGGCATAAGGGTGTAGTTTTCATCGTTTTCCTTGCAATCGGGAAAGCTTTGAAAGCGAATAGAATTCTTGCCGCAGGGTGACAGACGCACTAATTATCCTTTTCTTGAAAAAAGTATTCGGTTTTCAGTAATTCTGATATTATTCATAAAAATTGCTCCAAGATAAGTATATTACTATTGTAGCATCTGAATTGCTGTTTGTAAATAATTTGAAAAAGACTGCTGTAAGATATATAATCTTACAATAGTCCCAATTCAATTAAGCAAGTTTATTAAACATTTCAAGTATTCTTTTAACACAAAGTTCAAGATCGGCTCTGCTTAAATCTCCATTTTCATAAGCTTCTTTAAGTTCATCAGGATATCCGCAGTGCATTTTCATGTCATTGCCTGCCTTGACTTCAACAACGGGTCTGTTTTTGACACCCCAGTCGGTAACGACCATACCCTTAAAGCCCCATTCATTTCTCAAAATTCCCGTAAGAAGCTCCCAGCTTTCACTTGTGTGAAGTCCGTTTATGAGATTATAAGAAGACATAACAGTCCAAGGGTCGGCTTCTTTTACTGTAATTTCAAAGCCTTTTAAATAAATTTCACGAAGAGCTCTTTCAGATAATCTTGAATCGCAAGCGAATCTGTTTGCCTCTTTACTGTTACATGCAAAATGCTTGATAGATACAGCAACCTTTTGAGATTGTATACCTTTTACAGCAGCTGCTGCAGATTTTCCTGCAACCAAAGGATCTTCGGAATAGTATTCAAAATTTCTTCCGCAAAGAGGATCTCTGTGAATATTAAGAGCAGGAGCAAGCCATACCCCGAGATTATTTTCTCTAAGTTCTGCACCGCCTGCAGCCCCGACTTTTTCTATGAGATCGGTATTCCAAGTACAAGCAAGAAGTGTAGCACATGGCCATGCTGTAGTGGGAATTCCTGTTTTCGGTTCAAGTCTTAAGCCTGCAGGACCGTCTGCTGTCGGAATAGCAGGAATTTCAAGTCTTTTAAGACCTCCGAAACAGCCTGTATTCGCAACTCCGGTCGGTGCTTGACCGCCGACTAAATATGCGAGTTCATCAATGCTCATTTGAGCTATAAAGTCATCCATTGAAATTTCATTGCCGACTTTATCAAATACGGCTAGATCTTCAGGTGTTTTTGAATTTACAGGAGTGTTTTCACCGTAATAATAAGAGGGTTCACCCTGCGGCAATTCTTCAAATGTACCGTTTGAAAGCATACGCTTTTTCAGTTTGTACGGTTTGCAAAGACTGCTGAGTTGTTGAATTGCAACATTTTCATTTAAGAAATAAACGAATTCCGCTTTTGTATTGTCTCTTACGGATGTGCCGACATAAAAGCTGTATTCACCTTTTTCTAAGATGTACGCTGACTTTTGTATCTTTCCGAGATCATCAAAGTTTGACATCTGTTCAATATCAAAGGTCATATGAACAGTCTGGGTTTCTCCGGGAGAAAGAAGCTTTGTTTTCGAATATGCAGCAAGAACTTTTGCGGGTTTACCGAGTTTTCCTTGGGGCGCCGAATAATATACCTGTATAACTTCTTTGCCGCAAACAGTGCCAACATTTTTAACATTAACAACAGTGTGAATTTTATTGTTATGTTCAAAACACATTATGTCACTTAGTTCAAAAGAAGTGTAGGAAAGACCGAAACCGAAAGGATAGCGTACTTTTTCACGGGCTTCTGGTATCGTTTCAAAATAGCGGTAGCCTACATAAATATCATCAGAATAATCGAGATGATCAAAGCATTCCCAAAAATCATTTTTGGTAGGGAAGTCATCATATGATTTTGCTATGGTATCAACTAATTTTCCTGAAGGTGTAACATCTCCGCAAATCACATCAGCTATTGCACTTCCGCCCTCCATACCGCCTTGCCAAGCGAATAATACTGCACCAATTTTGTCATTCTCTGCAAAGTATTCACAGTCAATTGTAGCACCTGAATTTATAACAATTATTACTTTTTTGAAAAGCTTACAGGATTTATCAATAAGGTCTTTTTCAAGCTCAGAGAGATAATAATCTCCGGGGATAGGTCTTCTGTCAACACCTTCAGCAGAAAATCTGCTCAGAGTTATAATTGCAGTTTCTGCATTTTTTGCAGATTCTTCAATCAGTTCATCGGGCACTTTTGCTTCTTTTACATGCATTGCTGCAAAAGTGTCATATGTCATATCGTCACGCTCGGTGCAGAACTCCATATTATTAACTATATCCCAGCGAGCGTTAATTTGCTCCTGAGTGAGTACATTGACACTTTCAGCTTTTACATATTTTTTATAGAAATCAATTAAAGGTCTATATATCTCAACTTTGTCGTCAGCTTCTTTTTCTTCAAAGCCTTCAAAAATATTTCTGATATACGGACAGTGAACATCACCGCTTCCGCCGCCGCCCTTTATATATTCGATTGTTGCTTTTCCGAAAAGTGCGACTTTTTCGCCTTTTTTAAGCGGAAGGCAATTGTTGATATTTTTTAATAATACAATGCCTTCTGAAGCGGCTTCCTTTGACAGATTAATATGTTCTGTTGATGCTGTCACTCTTTTGCCGTCTTTACCGAGAGGCATACATGGTTGATATCTGAATCTTGCAAATTTGTCGATCATAATGCTTGCTCCTTAATGTAAATAAAAGGGGCAGTTATAAAACCGCCCCGAAAGATTATTTGATTTTTTCAAGAATGAGTTTAGCGCAATCAATCTGATTGGGGATGTTTCCGTTAGTATCCTTAACTCTCCAGATATCGGGAGTGATTTCATCAGCAACAAATATCTTTCCTGTTTCATCATAACCGACTTCAATCTTAAAGTCGATAAGAGTAAGATTCATTGTTGCAAGTTCATTTTTAAGAACTTCGCCGACTTTAAGAACGACATTCTGAGCTTCTTCATACTGTCCTTCTTTGAGAATGCCTTTCATAAGACAAATTCTTTCACTGATGAGAGGATCGCCCATGTCATCATCCTTAAGAGTTACTTCAGCATAGGGAGGATCAAAGGGAATACCTTCTTCAAGAGTAAATCTGCGGCACATGCTACCTGCAGTAAAATAACGAACAATGAATTCGAGTCTGGGAACTGTAAGATTACGAACCTTCATAAGTCCCTGTTCGATATCAGCACCGAGATAGTGAGTGGGGATACCGTTCTTTTCCATAAGCTCAAAGAAATATTTTGATACTTCAAGGCCAACCTTGCCTTTTCCTTCAACGCTACCGCCAACAGTGTTTGAGCCGGGATCAAATACACCGTTTTCTCCTGTTGCGCTGTCTTTGAAGAAAAGATGTACTATACCTGTTTCTTCATCAAGCATTACATTTTTTGTTTTACCTTCATAAAGCTTTTTCATAGTTTGTGACACTCCAATCTAAATGTCAATCTTTTATTGGAAAGGTTGACTTTTTCTTGATTATAGCACATGTATATATTTTAATGCAATAAAAAAATTATGTCGAATTTTCTAAGATTTTAATATGCTAAATAAAATTTTTTATTTAATTTAATCACAGTGTGGACAGCATTTGCGCAAATAATGAATTTGCCCATGCGAACCAATCTCTTGTGAAATCCGAGGCATCATCTTTATTGAATGATTCATGCATAAAATTCGTACCTGCGTGAGTATTTGACAGCATTTTAAGACACTCATATTTCTCATTTTCATCAGTAGAAGTAAGAATTTGCATAATAAGTGAAATATGCCATATTTTATCCTTACCTGTATGGGGACTTCCGATACCTTTTGCTGCAGTGCCGACAAAATAATAAGGATTTTTCTCAGAGAGAATGAAATTTCTTGTGTTTTTATATATTTCGTCGTTTACATCACAATATCCTATATATGGCATAGAAAGAAGACTTGGTGAGTTTGCATCATCCATTAAGAGATAATTTCCGAGTCCGTCTGTTTCATAAGCATATATTTTGCCGAAATCAGGATGCTCATAAATACCGAACTTTACAATTCCTTCATTAACCTCTCTTGCAAGTTGTAAGCATTTATCTGCAGTTTTTGTATCATTATATCCCTCAATAAGAAGCGCTGCAGCTTTTTTCATTGCAACAACACACATCATGTTTGCAGGAATAAGGAAATTATATTTACATCTGTCATCCGACGGTCTGAAGCCTGACCATGTCATACCAGTGTACGCTACAGGATTTCCTTTTCCGTCAAGAGGCATTGTATCTGTTTCGGGACAATCAGTTCGTCTGAAATAATATGTTGATTTTTCCGGATGGTTCTGCTCTTTAATAAATGTATCGACTATATTGATAAACATATTATGCAGTTCATCAGTAAAAATTGATTTATCTTCAGTTGCTTCATAATAGTCTGCGACTAAATAAACAGAAGCACAAAGTGAATCAACTTCATACTTTCTTTCCCAGATATAGGGTGAAGAGAAATCTGTATCGTCTTCATGCGATTCTTTATGCATGATTTCGTTGAATGCATTTGAATACGGATCTAAATTTATATAAAAAGCATGTCTTCTTATAACACCTTTAAAAATTTCTGACAATTCCTTGCTGTTTTTACAGTGAACAGCATAAGGACGAAGCTGTGCAGAGCTGTCACGAAGCCATAAAGCAGGAATATCTCCAGTAATAACAAAATAGTCTCCGTTATCGCACTCTTTAACGGTTGTTGCAATAGTATTAAGATAACATTGCTTAGCTAAAGGAGCTAAGGAAGGATAAATATTTTTGATCTTTTGTTCCAGTTCGTTTGAATAATCAATAAGTATCTGAGGTGTAGTCATAATTTATTCCCTTTCTTTTTGATAAGCTAATCTTTCATCGCCAGATAAAAGATGTATAATTCCGCAATAAGTAAAGCCGTTTTTTGTGAGTGAATTTTGCATTGGAATATTATCTTTGTGGGTATCTATACGAATTACGGGTGACATTTTTAAGCATTCATCATATACGAAAGAAGCAACGCCCTTTCTGTGTTCGCTTACTGCAATTCTGTGGATAACATTATACGGTTTATCGTTGGGCCAAGTACCGTCATAGATCTTGGAATAAGTAATATCAGGTCCGGGAAGAAAAGCATATACACATAAAATTTTATCATTCTCATCAACAACTACAAATGAATATCCTTTATTGATATCGTCAATAATCAATTCTCTTGGCGGAAAACCGTTGTCCCATTGGTGCATATTACCGTGTGAGCGCATATATTGCCGCCCGGAATCATATATGGACATAACCGTATCCAGATCTCCAATTAATGTTTTTCTGATTTTCATATAGTCCTCCGAAAATATATTCTCAATATTAAAAAAATTTTCATTGAATAATCAGGAATTTTATAATATAATATATTAAATATACATTATTTGTCGAATGCTGATTATTGAATTAAATAATATAGCCTGCAAGAAATCTTATGGTATCAACGACTTCTTGAGCAGTTTTGTATTCGTAAGGGTAGTCTTTGTTGTTATATCTGTTATAAACTTTGTAGCCTGATTCTGTTTTTTCTACACAAACTGTGTGTATGCCTTTGAACGGATTTTTTCTGTTCCAGAATGAGATTATTCCGAACTTATGTTTATCAATTTCATGAAAGCATTTATCACGCTGGAAAGCAAAATATCTTTTAACGGGAATATTTCTTTTTGTAAAATACTTATGAAGCATATAAACATTTGAGCCGAGAATACCCCATAAAGCCCATGTTTTCGGATACATTTCAAGGCATATTTCAGCAAATTTATGTCCTTTATAACCGTTTAATATTAGAAGATTATAAATTGCAATCATTTCGCATGCATTAAAAGACGCCGGGAAGAAACCATATCTGCATTTGCTTATTTGACCTACGCCCTGACCGTTTATCGGTCCGTCACCGAGATCGATCTCAGAGTTGATTTTATAGTTGGATTTTTCTAACATATTATCACTCCTTAAATCAGTATAACATATATTGTCAAGTTAATTTTATAAAACACAGGTGTTGCTATGTATTATGTAATAATGGATCTTGAATGGAATAACTCATATAATAAAAAAAAGAAATGTTTTGTTAATGAAGTGCTTGAAATTGGCGCCGTTTTAGTTGACGAAGAGTTAGATGTTATTGATACATTTTCTGTGATTATTCGTTCTCAGTTAATAAAAAAACTCAGCGGAAGAGTAAAAAATCTTACTCATATTTCGAATGAAGATATGAGTTCAGGCGTTTCTTTTCAACGTGCAATTGCGGATTTTTCTAAATGGATTGGCGGCAGAAACTGCATCTTTTTATCATGGGGAAACTCTGATATCAGAGTGCTTGTTGATAATTTTTCTATGTTTTGCGGTATGAATACAATTCCGTTTTTGACTCAATATGTTGATCTGCAGAAGTATTGTCAGGAATTTATTGTCGGCGCAGGGAATCAACAAATAGGTCTTGTCAATGCTGCTGTTCATATGGGTATTGATGTATCTCAGTGCAGCTTTCACAGAGCTTTGGAGGACTCGTTACTGGGACTTCGTTGCCTGAAGAAATGTTTTAACAGAGATCACTTATTAAATACAGCTGTTATCTGTGACAGCTCATTTTATCAGAAGCTTCTTTTTAAATCGTCAGTTATAACTAATATAAATAACCCTAAAGTCGATAAAAGCAGGATGAAATGTGATTGCTCGATTTGTAAGCAACCTATGACAAGAATGAGTGATTGGAAAGTGGTTAATCAGTCTTTCTCTGCTATGTTTTTGTGTAAAAATTGCGAGCGTCTTATTAATTTTTCAATAAGATTTAAAGAATACTATGATAGAATTGATGTCAGAACAAATATTGTTGAAATGAAAAAAAATACTGATAACGATAAAGAAAATGAAACTTAATTTTATCAGTGAAAGAGAGAATAAATTACAACATGAAAAAGATTAGATTTATAATTTTTCCGTTGCTTTTTATATGTGTTTCGTTTTTAATTATATCTCTTGGATTTGGTGAATTAGAAATATTTCCCTCATTTGATATAAATGAATTTCTGAGCGTTAATAAACCCGAAAAAAGTATTAAAAGCAATGATGAGTTGATTGAAGAGTTAAAAAATGAATATCTGATTAAAGAAGTCGGAAATAAAGTTCCCGATTACTTAAACGCAATATGGATAGATATTAATAATGACATTGATGCATCAGCAGAGGATGGTACTGATGCAGTGAAATATGATATTTATTCGGATTTTGATTATTACAGAAATTTTATTCCAAACGCGCTGTTTGTAAAACCTGATACAATGAATGAGTACAGTTCTCTGCTTGAACCTGATTCAAGCAAATTTGATATATTAGCTTATCTTCTTTATTATTCCGGGACTTTGGAGCTTGAAAATATTCTTGTTATTGATGACAGTATTATATTTGATAATAACGGAAATATCGTTACTGATAAAGTTGCTGAGTATTTGAATAATTATAATTTTGACGGTGTATTGTTATCTGCTGACAGTATCTATGGAAATACATCATATGTAGATGCTGTTAATAAATTCAGCACTTTTATCAGAACAGAGTTTAAGGATATTTATTTCGGTGTAGAGATACATACTGATTATGAAGCTCAATTTGCTGATGACTATGTAATCTCTGTTTTTGAAAACAAGTTTGTTGACTTCGGTTATGTCGACTGTAACTCAGTTACCTCTGCAGAAGATTATTCCTTTCAGAATATAGCACTTTGGTGGAACTCCTTTGCTGACTATTACGGTATTCCGTTTTATTGTGAGCACAGAGCTGATATGATTTTTACAGACGATACTCTTTGGGGCAAGAGCAATGAAATTAATTTACAGCTCAAGGCTTTATATAATTGTCCTGCTTTTGACGGCAGCTGTTATTATACGGTGTCTTCCTTAAAAACTAAAAAAGCACTTGCAAGAGATCTTTCAATATTACTTAATGATGTAGCATCCACTTCACAGGATTCATTTAGTGTGGATGATCTTTCAATAAAAAACAACAGAATTACATTCCAAGGTTCAATAATGTCTGATTCTTTGAATCTCTATTGCAATGATACCCGAATACTAACAAAAGACAATAAATTTGAAAAAAGCTATATTTTGTCCCTAGGTTTAAATGATTATAATTTCTTCTGTAATGCAGGAACATATTCTTATAGTATATATAATAACCTCCCGTTAATATCTTCCTATTATCCGTCTGCAAATGTAGTTTTGGACAGTTCCAGAAAAATTTCACCTTATGCTGTTTGTCCGATAGATTCTTATGTGTTCGCAGTAATTAACGGTAATACTTATCAGATGTCTGAGACCGCCGTTTCAGAAATAACCGATATTCCGGAGGGGTTCACAGTTTATTCTTGTGATATTGCATTTTCTGCTTCACTTTCTTCGAATGAATTATCAATTTTATGCTGTAAAGACGGTTCTGCTGAATCTGTTTCTTGTTGTAATGTATATACATCTTCATTTCAAAAGAAAGATTCCCAGATTTTACAGAAAACAGGTTATTCACCTTATTCGGATAACGGCTTAGGCGTATCACAGATGTGCATGCTGAAATATGATAATACTGAGCAGATAAGTGAAAAAAATGATTATGATACATATCATCCTTATAATTCCGATTTACTTAATGGTACATATGATTATGTCGAAAATATTAATGTTTCATCTGAGGGCAATATAAGATATGAATTAAAAAGCGGTATAAATGTTTATGGTGTTAATGCCGTCCTTATTAATAACGCTTATACTTTGCCGCTCAATAAAGTTACATTGACATCTTTTGATGATACTGCCACTGATAAAACAAGCTTTAGTTTTTCACTTAACTGGTTATCTCCGATTACAGTTACAACGCAGAAAGTAGATTATAAGACCGGTTATCAGGGCTATGCATTCAATATTGAATCCTTTGATGCTCAATATGTTGATCTTACTTTTTATTATAGCGAAAGCATTACTTTTGCATCTGATATAATATTTGACAGCAATTGCGTATTTTCAAAATATGAATTGTTCAAAGGTACTAATGATTCTATGATACTTCGATTGTATCTGCGTACTCCCGGTAAATTTTACGGATTTGACCTTAGAGAAAAAGAAAACGGTGAAGTTGAAGTATCTTTCAAAAAAAGGATAAATAATTCCCTTAACGGTAAAGTTGTTATGCTTGATCCCGGGCACGGCGGACTTTCAATGGTTGGTACTGCTGTTAATGATAACAGTGTGTCTGAATCACAAATCACGCTTGATATTGCATTTAAGACTAAGTCGTATCTTGAAAGCATGGGCGCAAAAGTTTTGATGACCAGAATCATGGATACAAGTCTGTCACTATCCGAACGGACATATATGTGTGAAACTCAGAACCCTGATATTTTTGTAAGCATTCACTGTGACGGTGCGGAAGCTCTGACGGAAAGCGGAACACATACTTTTTATTTTACTCCGTTTTCACAATCTCTGGCTTCACGGATACATAATCGTATGATAAGCGCTTATGCAAGTAAGATTTATATTGAGGCCGATGATAATTATAGCAGAATTGACAGAAAGATAAAATTTTATCCTTTCTATGTAACAAGAGTTGATAATTGTCCTGCCGTTCTTATTGAAACCGGATTTTTAACTAATTATGTCGAGGGAAAAGTTCTTTCTAATCCTGTTAATCAGGATCATCTTGCCCGTGCAATAGCTGATGGTATTTCAGATTACTTTTTATATTAAATGTGTTTTAGGTTAATTTAGGTGTTGAGAGGTTATATTTTATGTCATCAAAGACTAATTCTGAGAAAACATCAAAGAATATAAATGTTCATGCCGACCACAGAAAACGTGTCAGACAACAGTTCCGAGATGTGGGGCTCAGTGCTTTTCATGATCATAATGTTTTGGAAATGCTGCTGTTCTATGCTATTCCAAGGCGAGATACAAATGAATTTGCGCACTATCTTATAAATGAATTCGGTTCCTTTGCAGGCGTCTTTGATGCTCCGATTGAAGCATTGATGAAAGTCGAAGGAATAGGGTTGGAAGCTGCTACTTTAATTAAATTTATCCCTGAGCTGTTTCAATATTATGAGGCAAGTAAGCACACTGAAAAGGAAACAATTCTTGATTCAAAGACAGCAATTAAATATCTTTCAAGCTACTACAAAACAGCTACTGTTGAGAAATTTGTTGTTATGTATCTTGACGGAAGAGGCGGTCTTATAAAGTGTACAGAAACATCTCAGGGGTCAGATGTAATGGTACAAACGGATTTTAATGTCATATTAAAAACTGCGGTTCTGTTGGATGCTAAAGGAATAATTATCTCGCATAATCACCCTGCAGGATTTGCTGTTCCGTCAAGAGAAGATAAGGAGCTTACTGAACGATTGTCGGTGCTTTGCAGTTCCCTCGGAATAGTTTTATGTGAACATATTATTTTCAGCGGATCAGATACATGCTTACTTTCAGAAATGAAAGGAATTAAACCAGGCACATGCGCATTCTGAAAAGTCTGTCTGTTTACTTTTTATAAATACAGCTGCATGAAAACGGCTTCGCCGTGCGCCTACGGCGACCGTTTTCGAATAGTCCATCTCCGAGGAAAGCTTGCTTTCCGTTCGGAGGGACATAAAATTTTTTTACTTTATAGGAAGGAATTTCCTATAAAGTAAAAAATTAATGGCGTCGCATTGCCGCGGCGCCATAATTTCATTTATTTGATAACAGTTCCTTACGTTTTAAGCGTCTTACACGGTTTATATGCCTTTCAAAATCACCGTTTGATATGAGTTCGGCAAGAACAAACTGAATATAAGTCGGGACTGTACAGGAATAAAAACCCAGATGCTCATAAAATATTTTCGTCAAATGTTTAGGCAAAACCATATATCCGACTCTAAAGGAAGTGGAGACAGTCATTGAAAAGGTGTTCATGTATATTACATTATCATCAGTAGTATGTGTGAATAATGTTTCCTCGGATTTTTGCAATAGCGAAAATTCTGACTCAAAATCATCTTCTACAATAAATCTGTCTCCTTGTCCTGCCCAGCGCAAATATTCATGGCGTTTGGAGGCAGAAGCTGTCACTCCGCTCGGATAGCTTCTGTAGGGGGATATGTGTAAAACATCTGCATTGCATACTTTCAGAGAAGTGCTGTCAATACCGTCGTGACCGAGAGGAAGCTTTATAATTCTGACATCGGATGCGCGATAGACCTGTTCAATTTTCTTATAAGACGGAGATTCAATTGCAAATGTCTTATTTCTTCCAAGAAGTTCAACAATTAGACTGTAAAGATATTCTGAGCCTGAGCCTATGATTATCTGTTCGGTGCCAGCCTCGATACCTCTGCTTCTTGCAAGATACTTCTGTATTGATTCACGTAGCTCAATGCTGCCTGAATTCGGACACCGATTAAGAATGGATTCTCCCATATTAGTTATAACATTACGCATTGTTTTGGTAAGAACGGAAAATGGAAATTCTACAGGAGCTACTATATGTTGTGCTGACGGTATGATATGCTTAGGCTCATCCTGTGAAGATAAAACAAATCCGTCGTCAGTGCGAAAGATCACAAAATATCCGCTGCGTTCGCGCGCTTCAATATAACCTTCTTCACAAAGCAAATCATAAGCATGCTCAACTGTTACTGTGCTGACTCCTGTTTCATCAGCTATTATTCTTTTAGAAGGCAACTTGGTGTTATACGGATATATTAGATTTATAATATCATTTCTTACTTGTTTATAAAGCTGGAGATATGCAGGAATGCTTTCTGATTTACTTATAATATATTTCATCTGGTGATATAAAATTCTCCTTTTTTGACTATTTTAATGCAACCAAAGTTATTATATTATGAGATAAGAAAAAATGCAAGGAGTAGAAGTAAATTGCCTCATAATCGTCAAAAAAAGATAGCAGTTATTAATGATTTCTGTGGCTTCGGACGCTGTTCTATAGCGGCTTCACTACCTGTTATATCTGCGATGAAGATTCAGTGCTGTCCGATACCTACCTCAATTTTCTCAAATCATACGGGATTTGACAGTTTTTTTTATACTGACTATACAGAGCATATAAATGCGTATATAGATGAATGGGTAAAATTAGGGCTCCAATTTAACGGCATACTTACGGGCTTTCTCGGCTCACCTGAGCAGATCAATATAGTAAAGCGTTTTTTAGGTCTTTTTAATGACGATAATAACATTACCGTTATAGATCCCGTTATGGGAGATTACGGAAAGTTATATCCTACATATTCACCAATATTAGCAGATCAGATGTGCACACTTGTTCCTTATGCGGATATTCTCACTCCTAATCTTACAGAAGCTTGTATTCTTACAGGAACTGATTACAAACCTGATATGAGCAAAGAAGAACTTGCTGAAATATGTAAAAAACTGAGCGATATGGGACCGAAGAAAATTGTTATTTCAGGTCTTGATCGCGGCGATGATCTTGAAAACTTTATTTACGAATCAGGTAAGCAACCGCAAGCTGTCAGAGAGCATAAAGTAGGTCCTTTCCGTTCAGGTACCGGAGATGTTTTCTCTTCAATTATTGCTGCAGATGCAGTTAACGGAGTTGATTTTATAGATTCTGTATATCATGCATCTTCCTTTATAGCAAAAGTGTTACAGCGAACTGTTGAAATGGATTTACCTAAAACCGACGGTATATGCTTTGAAGAGTTTTTAATAGAAATCTGATAGGAGTAAACGGTATGAAAAATGAAAAATTGAAAAATATGTGTATAGCCGGCATTTTTACTGCTGTGGTGTTTGTTTTCACAGCATATCTTCACATACCGAGCCATACAGGATATACACATGTCGGCGACGGTTTTATTTATCTTGCAGCCTGTTTGCTGCCGATGCCGTATGCTATGTTTGTAGGTGCGGGCGGTGCACTTCTTGCCGATTGTCTTACGGGATTTGCTGTCTGGGCACCCGGTTCCGTTATTATTAAGATGCTTACAGTCCTATTCTTTTCAAGCAAAAACAAAAAAATAATTTGTTTGCGTAATATCCCTGCATTGCTTCCCGCAAGTGCTATATGTATCGGCGGTTATTATCTGTACGAATCTCTGATAACAGGTAATTTTGTTGCCCCTGTATCCGGCATACCTGGATATATTACGCAGTCAGTTTTAAGTTGTGTGCTTTATGTTGCTGTCGGATTCACTATGGATAAAATGAATATTAAGAAAATGATCAATGGAGGAAAATCAATATGATGACAATAACATATCCCGTAAATAACGGTATCTATGTTAATATGACTAACCGCTGTCCTTGTGCTTGTACTTTTTGTTTGCGCCATAACGGTGAAGGAGTATACGGCTCTGACTCTTTGTGGCTTGACAGAGAACCTACTGTTCAGGAGGTCTGTGATAGCATTGATAAATGGGATCTGACACAATATGGGGAAGTGGTTTTCTGCGGTTATGGAGAACCCACCGAACGACTTTACGATTTATTGGAAGTTGCAGCTTATATTAAATCAAAAAGTGATATTAAGATTCGCATTAACACAAACGGACTTTCTGATCTTATTTGGGAAGAGATAACAGCTCCTAAACTTAAAGGCCTTATTGATACTGTTTCAATAAGTCTGAATGCAACTAATAAAGAGGACTATTTCAATGTCGTCCGTCCGAAATTCGGAATAGATTCATATGATGCCATGCTTAAGTTTACAAAAGACTGCACTGACTATGTGCCCAATGTTGTTATGACAGTGGTTGATGTTGTAACCACAAAGGAAGAGCAAGAAATCTCGCGTAAAATTTGTGAATCCGTTGGTGCAACGCTTCGTATTCGTCCGTATGAAGATTAATTGCATATTATCCATATAAAAATCCGAGACTCACTGTAAGTGAATCCCGGATTTTTTATTCTACTGTTTTTATGAGTTCATCAAATGATTTACGCTTCTTGTTACGGAGGTTATCATCCGCACTGGCATAACCTAAGGAAATAACTAAGCGTACAGGAGTTGAAAGATCACAGATATTTCGGATTTTTGAGTCGTCAAACCAGCCGAGAATACATGTGCCTAAGCCTTGAACAGTAGCTTCTGCCGTAATATAAGCAGATACAATACCGATATCAATTGAGCGGTAGTCATTGCCCTTGATTTTTGAGCCGATAGCAGCTGATTTTACATATGCACCTTCTGATATAACGATCATTACAGGTGCGTTCTCTGTAAATTTGTTCATTCCCATTCCTTGGGTAGCCTTTGCAACTGCTTTTGCCTTATCGCCTTTACATACTGTTATGTTATATGGCTGACTGTTACAGGCTGACGGAGCAATACGCGCAGATTCAAGTATTGATGTTATCTTTTCATTGTCAACTGCCTTATCAGGGTCATAGCTTCTGCATGATTGACGGTTCAATGCGATTTCATGAAAATTCATACTCTTCCTCCAAAAATAAATTTGAACTGTATTAATATTAACATATAATCAGAATAATTTTCAATCTATATTTTCTTTTTCAATAATTTACTTGTAAAGCCATTACATTTAATGTTATATTAATAAAAAAAGATTTAAGGAGGCATGATAAAAAGTAAGTGGTAGAAAAATCCGAGAACTTTGTTTTTGTGTTATGATAGAAGTAACAGGAAGACAGAGTAGAAACTAATTCGTCATATTTACTGGTCTACGAGATCGCTTAAGGAGAATGAAGG
>JAFXFC010000012.1 GCA_017513525.1 Clostridia bacterium | reverse complement strand
TATCTTTCACTCCTTCAGTAAATCCTTAAACGGCGCTTCGGTTGATACAAAAGTATCGTATGCAAAGTTAGCTCCCAATCGAAATCCCATAATAAAACTGTCGAGATTCGATTCTCCGTTGACGATACTCCAAGCATTGACAAAATCAAGAAATTTCTTTTTGTTTTCACCCGTGAGTGCTTCAGTTAGAAATTCCTCGTTGAGCATTAGGACTTCCATCTGCTTTTGAACTGTTTTGTTCTGCTTAGTGCTTCGTGCTTGGGGATCAATGTTACCGTAATAGAATTCTTCAATAAATTTTGACATGATCTTGTTTCCTCGTTTCTGTATTTTTATTTTACGAAGAAACCTTGAAATACACAAATGTGTGGATGAAAAATATGTGTGTTTCTGCCGGTTATTCAATACTTTTTAATCAAGTCCGTTATGAACACCCGCACCAGAAAAAAGCATCGACTTTGTCGATGCTTTTTTCAATGAAATTTTCCCTGACGGGCAAGTGAAATAGCTTCGCTATGAAATATTTGCTTCGCAAATGTGAAATATTCGCTGATGCGAATATAGGCAAATTTTATTTCAGTTTCTGCGTCAGCAGAAAATTTCATAATCAAAAGGATTATTTCATATTTTTCGTCAGAAAAATATTTCATCAAGCAGATTCAACAAATCCGTTGTTAGCTTTCATACAAAAGCTCAACTCTTACGGGACTTGAGCTTTTCCACTATTACTTCTTCACTCTTCACTGAATATAAATCCATATAAACACTTACATAAAAAACGACAAGTTACAACAAGAACTTGCCGTTTTTTCATTGAAAATATGGATGTTTCGTGTTAAAATGAATTTAATAATCATAACTTTTTTTAGTATTTGAGGAGGTTCTGTATGAATACAAAATATCCCAATCTTTTATCACCTGTTAAAATCGGCAGTGTCGAACTGCGCAATAAGACAGTTATGGCTGCCATGGGTATGAGTCAGGCTGATAACGGTTTTGTCAATAAGGCTGTATTGAACCACTATTCAGAAAGAGCAAAAGGCGGAGTAGGTGCTATCATAGTTGAAGTTACATGTGTTGATGCACCTTTGGGACTCAACACAAAAGGCATGCTTGTTATTGACGATGACAAATATATTCCCGGTATGACTGAGCTCGCTTCTGTAATTCACGAAGGCGGAGCTAAGGCATTCCTTCAGATTTCCCATACGGGAAGAGGAGCCAGAAGGGCTATTATCGGCGATCAGCCCGTAGGTCCCAGTGCCGTTGCAATGCCATATTCTTTTATGATGGGACTTGCAAATGAAACACCAAGAGAACTGACAATTAATGAAATCAAGGCTATTGAAGAAAAGTATGCACAGGCGGCTCTTCGTGCAAAAAAAGCAGGCTTTGACGGCATACAGCTTCATAGTGTCGGCTATTATCTCGGTCAGCAGTTCTTATCCTCAACTGCAAATATCCGTACAGATGAATACGGAGGAAGCCGTGAAAACCGTATCCGTTTTCACATTAACATCGTAAGAAGAATAAGAGAGCTTTGCGGTCCCGATTTTGCAATTATTGTAAAACTGTCAGTTGTTGAACAGGGCACCGACGGCGGTATTTCTATCCCCGACGGCATATATTACTGCAAGAAATTTCAGGAGGAAGGCGTTGATGCCATTGAGGTTCTTGCAGGTAAATGGTCAAGCGAAGCAGGCAAAAGAGAAAAGCCCGAATCAGCTTATCCCGACTGCATGGCTGTGGCACTTTGTCAGGTCATGAAGATGGGGGTTCTTCTCACTACGGGAAAGAAGAAAACCATTCCTTATATCGGCGGCGGCCGTGCTCAGAATCCCGAAGTTGCCGAAAAAGCTCTGGCATCAGGAAAATGCGATCTGATTTTCATCGGTCACGGACTGCTCGCTCAGCCTGATCTCGTTAATCTTATAGCTGAAGGCAGAGAAGATGAAATAAGACCCTGTATCGGTTGCGGTCATTGCATTGACCATCAGCTTCAGCACGGACACCGTGCTGTTTGCTCCGGCAATGCAGTGCTTGCAAGGGGTGATAATGACTACAGCATCACTCCCGCAAAAATCAAGAAGCATGTTGTTGTTATCGGTGCGGGGGTCGCAGGCGTTGAAGCTGCAAGAATTGCAGCAATAAGAGGTCATGATGTTGATATTTATGATAAATCAAATGAAATAGGCGGTCAGATGAATCTTGCCTGTATTCCTCCCTTCAAACAGCATCTCGGCTTAATGAAGCCCTACCTTGAAAGACAGCTTGAGCTCACGGGCGTTAAGGTGCATCTCGGTAAAGAACTGACAAAACAAGATATTCTTGATATGAATGCCGACGCTGTGGTTTGCGCTACTGGTGTAAATCCGATCGCATTGAACATTGAAGGAGCACAAAGAGCGGTTAATGCAGCTGAAGTTCTGGAAGGCAAAGCTACAGGTAAAAATGTTGTAGTCATCGGCGGCGGTTCAATAGGCTGTGAAACCGCAGAGTATCTCGCAAAGCAAGGTAAAAAAGTGTCTGTTATTGAAATGCAGGATAAAATGGCAGGTAACACAGGTAAAACTGCACAGACTATTCTGCTCGGACATCTCAAGGGCCACGGCGTAAAGCTTCTTACCGAATGTAAAGTAGAAAAGATTACCGAAAAAGAAGTATTCTACAAGGATAAAAACGGTAATGTCACAGCACTTAAGGCTGATACAGTAGTCCTCGCTATAGGTAATAAACCGAACACCGCCCTTTATGATTCTTTGAAGGATGAAGTAAAAGAAATCTACAACATAGGTGATTCCAACGGCGGCGGCATTATCCCCAATGCAGTTTATGACGGATATACGGTGGGTAATCTGATTTAACAATTCACGATAAACATAAATGAAATATTGCTGCGCAATATGAAACAATCCTTACGGATTATAAAATATTTTGCCTTATTGCAAAATATGAAATAAAATAAATCCCCTCATGCGCCGCAGCGTATTTCATATGCGATAGCATATTTCACAAATTCCGAAAGGGATTTATTTCATTGAAAAAAGACACCCCAACGGATGTCTTTTTTCTGGTGCCGGTGGTGGGACTCGAACCCACACGGTATCGCTACCAACGGATTTTGAGTCCGTCACGTCTGCCAATTCCATCACACCGGCAAATATTACTTTGCTATTATATACTATGAAAATAAAAAAATCAACTTATTTTTTCGTATATTTTTTGCATTTTAGTTTTTTATATATAATGCCATTATTATTAATGAATATGATTAAAAAAGTGCTTGACTTCAGGGCTTTAATGTATTAAACTGTTTTTATAGAAAAACTGAAAGGCTAAGCTTTATGAACAGAAACTTTTTTGCAACTAAATATTTTTATTTTTACTTTTACTCACAAAAACAGTAAAGGTTTTCGCGTGGTTTGCAAAAAAAGTGACATAATAAATGTTATTTTCAGTGCACCGAGGTGAAAACTACGGTGCATTTTAATTTAGATGCAACTAATAAAAGAAGGTATGTAAAAATGATTGCAATATTAAAGCCAAACACAACTGCAGAGCAACAGAAAAGTTTTACGGATTGGCTTAAAAACCAAGGTCTTGATGTTCATATTTCAAACGGTCAATTTCAGACAGTTATAGGTCTTATCGGAGATACAACTAAAATTGATGCTGACCTTATTGCAAGTCTCAGCATGGTTGAAGCAGTAAGACGGGTTTCAGATCCGTTTAAGAGTGCCAACAGAAAATTTCACCCTGATGACTCCGTAATTGACTGTTCAGGCGTAAAAATCGGTGGTGGGAATTTTGCGGTAATTGCCGGTCCCTGCTCCGTTGAATCCGAAGAGCAGCTCACTTCAATAGCAAGGGATGTAAAGACATTCGGGTGTGATATGCTCAGAGGCGGTGCGTTTAAACCGAGAACCTCGCCCTACGATTTTCAGGGACTCAAAGCCGAAGGTATCGAGCTTCTCATAAAGGCAAAAAAAGAAACGGGACTTCCCATTGTAACTGAGATAATGAACGCAAATCACCTCGATTTATTTGAGGAAGTAGATGTTATTCAGGTCGGTGCACGGAATATGCAAAACTTTGAGCTTCTTAAAGAGCTCGGGAAAACAAACAAGCCGATACTTCTTAAAAGAGGACTTTCAAGCACAATAAAAGAATGGCTCATGTCCGCTGAATACATTATGGCAGGCGGTAATGAAAAAGTCATTCTCTGTGAAAGAGGCATACGCACCTTCGACAGCCAGTACACAAGAAACTGCCTTGACCTTTCTGCCGTCCCCGTACTTAAGGAACTGACACATTTACCTGTTGTTATTGACCCCTCCCACGCAACAGGCTCATCAAAATATGTAAAATCTATGGCATTGGCGGCAGTTGCAGCAGGTGCTGACGGTCTTATGACAGAGGTACACTCTGACCCCATAAATGCACTTTGCGACGGTGCACAGTCTTTGACACCTGAGCAATTCGGTGATATGATGAATGCAGTAGTTTCTGTAAGAAACGCTCTGAAGGGGATATTATAATGACAGTAGGCGTTGTTGGTTTAGGACTTATCGGTGGATCAATGGCACGAGCTTATAAAGCTGATGAACATACCGTTTTTGGTGCTGATATAAATTCATCTACTCTTGGCTATGCCTTGCTTTCGGGTATAATAGATAAAGAACTCTCACCCGAAAACATAGGTGACTGTGAGCTTCTTTTTATTGCACTTTATCCCGAGAAAGCGGAAAAATATCTGGCTGAAAATGCGGCGTTTTTTTCAAAAAGCTGTACTGTAATTGACCTTTGCGGTACAAAGAGAAAAATCTGCGAAAAAGGCTTCAGCCTTTCAAATAAATACGGCTTTACATATGTCGGAGGTCATCCCATGGCCGGTACACAGTTTTCGGGAATAAAGCATTCGAGAAAAGACCTTTTCAAAGGTGCTCCCATGGTAATAGTACCCCCTCGATTTGATGATATTGTGCTTCTTGATAGTATAAAGAAGCTGTTATCTCCTGCAGGCTTCGGAAGCATTTCCGTAACAACAGCAGAAAAGCACGATGAGATGATAGCTTTCACCTCACAGCTTGCTCACATTGTATCAAATGCTTATATTAAAAGTGAGACCGCAAAATCACACGGCGGATTTTCTGCAGGCTCATATAAGGACATGACAAGAGTTGCATGGCTTAACGAATACATGTGGACCGAGCTTTTTCTCGAAAACTCAGATTATCTTCTGAATGAGCTTGATTTCATCATTAATTCACTTTCAGAATATAAAGAAGCTTTGAAAGAAAATAACAGCGAAAAGCTTTGCTCTCTCCTTAAAGACGGCAGAATAGCTAAAGAAAATATTGATGGAAATAACCTTAAGAAAGCGTGAAAACATGAAAAGGGTAAAAGTCGAAGCGTCACTCACATATGATGTTTTAATAGAAAAAGGACTTCTTAAAAATGCAGGAAAATTAATTAAAGAAACAGCAAGTGGTGAAACTGCTATTATAGTTTCCGATACAAATGTATTTCCCATTTACGGCGACTTTTTAAGTAAAGAGCTTAAAAATGAGGGATATAATGTGCTGACATTCGTTTTTCCTGCAGGTGAAGAATCTAAAAACACAGATACCCTCGTAGAATTATGGGAATTTCTTGCCAAAAACCATGTTACAAGAAGTGACTCGCTTATAGCTCTCGGCGGCGGTGTTGTCGGAGATCTTACAGGCTTTGCGGCTGCAACATTTTTAAGAGGAATAAAATATATCGGAATACCGACTACACTGCTTTCTATGGTAGATTCCTCCGTCGGCGGAAAAACTGCAGTTGATCTTAAAGGCGGAAAAAATCTTGCAGGTGCATTTTATCAGCCGAGTCTTGTAATAATCGATCCCGATACGCTTAAAACATTACCGGAAAACATATTCTCTGACGGTATGGCAGAGGTCATAAAATACGGAATGATAAATCTTCCCGATTTTTTATATGATTTATCCCGTGATATGGATATATGCGACATAATTGAAACCTGCGTTAAGGATAAAAGAGATATTGTAAATCTTGATGAAAAGGATTTAGGTCTTCGTCAGCTTCTGAATTTCGGACACACTCCTGCTCACGGTATTGAGAAATTATCGGAATTTACCGTTTCTCACGGCAGTGCAGTTGCAATTGGAATGATGATAATGACAAAAGCCTCAATAAAAACAGGCCTTTGCAGTGGAACTGTTCTTCCCGTCCTTGAAAATCTATTAAAAAAGTTTTCTCTTCCCACCGAATTGGTTTTTTCAGCAGAAGAAATTGCAAAAACGGCACTTAACGATAAAAAGCGAATGGGCGCAAATATTACTCTTGTTATTCCCGAAGATATCGGAAAATGTGTTCTTAAAAATGTGCCTATTGAGTCTCTTTATGAATTCTTATCGGAGGCTTGGAAGAAATGATAAAGGTTTTACAAAACCCTAAAACTACGGGGAAAATTAAAGCGATTGCCTCAAAATCCGAGGTTCACAGACTCCTTATCTGTGCGGCTCTCAGTGATAAGAGAACAGAAATAGTGTGCGAAAATATCAATGCAGATATTAAGGCGACAGCAAACTGTCTTACGGCTCTCGGTGCTGAAATTGAATATATAAACGGTGTTTTTCAAGTTACTCCCATAAAAAGCACACCTGAAAGCTGTGTGCTCCCTTGCGGAGAATCAGGCTCAACTTTAAGATTTCTGATGCCGCTTGTAGCCGCATTCGGCTGTAACGGTATATTTGAATTGCAAGGAAGACTCTCGCAAAGACCTCTCTCCCCTCTTAAAGAGGAATTAGAACGGTCGGGGGTTAAAATTGAAGTATTGAATGAAGAAATACTTGTTTCAGGAAAATGCACTAAAACCGATTTTACCATTTCCGGTAATGTTTCTTCTCAGTTTATTTCGGGACTTATGTTTATGCTGACAAAAACAGGCGGCAAAATTACAATTACCGATACGATAGAAAGCCGTCCGTATATTGAAATGACAGCGGATACACTGAAAAGTTTCGGCTGTAATATAGATTTTTCAGATAATATAATAACTGTTCCCAAGACCTGTCCTTTAATATCCCCAAAAAAAGCAGAAAGCTTCGGCGACTGGTCAAATGCGGCATTTTTCATAACTGCAGGTGTTATAGGAAAAGAAAAAATACCCGTTACTTCTCTTGATATAAATTCCCGTCAGGGTGATAAGGCTATAATCAAGGTGCTTCGTGATTTCGGTGCAAAAATCGAAATAGAAAACAATGAAATAATTGCCTACCCGTCAAAGTTAGTCGCACATGATATTGATGCTGCGGATATCCCCGATTTAGTGCCTGTTTTAGCAGTATTGGCTTCAAATGCAAAAGGCACAACAAGAATATATAATTGCAGCCGCCTTCGTCTTAAGGAAAGCGACAGAATTGAAGCAGTAAAGCAAATGATAAGTGCTCTTGGCGGAAAAATTGAAATAAACAATGACGATATAATAATTACGGGGTCTCCCCTTACGGGCGGCACGGTAAATTCTCAAAACGATCACAGAATAGCAATGAGTGCGGCTGTTGCGGCATTTTCTACTGATGAAGAAGTAAAAATAATTGATGCCGAGGCTGTTAATAAATCTTATCCCTCTTTCTGGGATGAAATAAAATAAGGTGAAAATATGTTTTTTCCATACGGTGATAATATAAAATTATATATTGAGGGCGGTTCTCACGATGAAAAAATCGAAATGCTCTTAAAAGGCTTCCCGAAAGGGCTTAAAATAGACGAAGAGTTTTTAAGTACTTTCATGGCAAGGCGTGCCCCCGGTCAGAATGAATGGTCAACAAAAAGAAAAGAAGCAGATAAACCTGTCTTTTTATCAGGACTTAAAAACGGAGTGACAACAGGTGAGGATATAAGTGCTGTAATTTATAATTCAAATCAGCATTCCTCAGATTATTCTACAGTGGGAAGAATACCAAGACCCTCACATGCTGATTACACCGCAATAATGAAATACGGAAAAAATGTAGATCTCAGAGGCGGCGGACACTATTCGGGAAGGCTCACTTCCCTTATATGTGTAGCGGGTGCTCTTGCAATGCAGTATCTTAATGAAAAAGGAATAGATATTTTCGCTCACATTTATTCTATAGGCGGAATTTCCGACAAGCCATTTAATATGATAAGTGTAGGGCTTTCCGAGAAAACGGCTCTTTGTGGCTCGGACTTTCCTGTTCTCGATGAAAAAACGGGCGAAGAAATGAAAAGAAAAATTAAATTTGCAAAAGAAAATATGGATTCCGTGGGCGGTGTTATAGAATGCGCCGTATGCAATGCACCCATAGGACTCGGCGAACACATGTTCAAAGGCACAGAAGGCAAAATAGCTTCTATGATGTTTTCAATTCCAGCCATAAAGGGAATTGAATTCGGAAACGGCTTCGAATGTGCTAATCTTTTCGGCAGTGAAAATAACGATCCGTTTTATTATGACGGCGAAAAAGTCATAACAAAAACAAATAACTGCGGCGGTATTCTCGGCGGTATGACAAACGGCATGCCTATAATTTTCAGAGTAGCCATAAAGCCCACGCCGTCAATAGGAATTGAACAGGATACCGTAGATTTAGAAGAAAAGAAGAATATAAAGTATCAGATAAAAGGCAGACATGACCCTTGTATTGTTCCGAGAGCCGTCCCTGTTGTTGAAGCGGCGGCGGCTATAGCAATACTTGATATGATGCTCGAAGAGGTGTAAAAATGAGTGATAACATAATCCCGATAGAAGAGCTCAGAGGGAAAATAGATGATATAGATAAGGACATAGTCCGCCTTTTTAAACAAAGAATGGATGTTGCGGCAGGAGTTGCTGATTATAAACGGGCAAACGGTATGCCTGTGCATGACCCTGCCCGTGAAAGACAGCTGCTTTCTAAAATTTCACAGATGGCAGGAAGTGAATTTTCCGATTATTCAAAGGTCTTGTATTCAACCATATTATCCTTATCAAAATCATATCAGAGAGCTCTTCTGGGTGTGGAATCTGATGTTTACGATAAAATAACAAAGGCTCTGAATGAAAGCGAAAAAATGTTTCCTGAAACGGCAAGAGTTGCCTGTCAGGGAGTTGAGGGCGCATATTCGGGAATTGCGGCAGAAAGACTTTTTTCACTTCCCGAAATTACTTACTGTCCTTCCTTTGACAGTGTTTTTGATGCACTTGATAGGGGTGAATGTGAATACGGTGTCTTGCCTCTCGAAAATTCAACTGCAGGTTCTGTTGTAAAAATATACGATCTTATGATGCACCATAATTTTAATATAGTGCGTTCTATTCGCATAAAAATAGACCATTGCTTACTCGCAAAAAGAGAAACAAAGCTTAGTGACATAAAAGAGATTTTTTCACATGAGCAGGCTATAAATCAGTGTTCGCAATTTATAAAACAGCATCCCGAAATAAAGTTCACTCCCGTTGCAAATACTGCAGTGGCTTCAAAGGCTGTGGCTTTATCAGAAAGAACGGATGTAGCAGCTCTTTCTTCAAGGCACTGCGCCGAATTATACTCTCTTAATAACTTGGCTTCAAGCATACAGGATCAGGGGAATAATTACACAAGATTTATATGTATTTCAAAAAATCTTGAAATTTATCCCGGTGCTGATAAAACCACCATTATGGCTGCAACGGGCGACACCCCCGGTGCACTTTATCAGCTGTTGTCCCTTTTCTTTGCACACGGCATAAATATCACAAAGCTTGAATCCCGACCTATGCCGACAAGAGATTTTGAATATATTTTCTATCTGGATCTTGATGTGTCAATTTATTCGCCGAAGCTTAAAACAGTGCTCAGTGAGCTTGAAAGATATTCGGGAGAATTCAGATATCTCGGCAGCTATACGGAAAGTGTGGGTTAAAAATGATTCATACCAAAAATTTCAAAACGGGGCTTATAGGAAAAAAGCTTGGTCACAGTTTTTCTCCGCAGATACATTCATATATTGCCGATTATGAATATAAGCTTTATGAAATGGAAGAAGAAGAGGTCGGAGATTTTCTGAAAAACTGCCCTCTTGATGCTCTTAATGTTACCATTCCTTATAAAAAGACTGTAATGCCCTTTTTGACGCATATATCGGAAATTGCTCTTAAAATAGGCTCTGTCAATACCATTGTAAAAAAGTCCGACGGACTTTACGGATATAATACAGATTATTACGGTTTCAGTTATATGCTTAATGTAAGCGGTATTGAAGTTAAAGACAAAAAGGTGCTTGTTTTAGGCTCGGGCGGCGCTTCACTTACGGTCATTGCAGTTCTGAAGGATCTCGGAGCAAAGGAAATCATCACGATTTCACGAAGCGGTGAAAATAATTATGATAATATAGAGTTTCACGCCGATGCGGATGTTATTGTTAACACAACCCCCGTGGGAATGTACCCGAATAACGGTCTTGCTCCCGTAGATCTTACCGTTTTTAAAAAGCTTTCGGGAGTACTTGATTTAATTTATAATCCGTCGGTAACAAAGCTTTTATATGATGCTGAAAAACTCGGCATTCCAAATATAAACGGGCTTTCTATGCTTTCTGCACAGGCTAAAAGAGCCGCCGAATTATTCCTTGATATAAAAATAGAAAAAGACCCGACACCCGAAATTGTAAGAAATATTGAAGCAGAGCTTAAAAATATCGTTCTTATAGGAATGCCGGGCTGCGGAAAATCTACACTGGGAAAGGCTTTAGCCGAAAAGCTCTCACGCCCCTTTATTGATACGGATGAAATTATTGCAAGAAACTCTGATATGTCAATTCCCGAAATTTTTTCACTTTACGGTGAAGAAGACTTCCGAAAAAGAGAAACCAAAGCAGCAAGAGAAGCCGGAAAAGCAACAGGTACCGTAATTGCTACAGGCGGCGGCATAGTTACAAAAGAAGAAAATTATTATCCTCTTCATCAGAATTCGACAATAATTTATCTTGACCGTGATATTGCGCTTTTACCCAAAGACGGCAGACCCCTGTCACAAAAAAATGATTTAAGGGAGCTTTTCGAAAAACGCTCTCCCCTATATGAAAAATTTGCCGACACAAAAATTGGAGTCTGCGAAAACACAGAAGAAACAGTTAATAGCATATTAAGGAGCATAGCAAAATGAAGCTACTTATAATAAACGGACCAAATCTCAACCTGTTAGGTCTTCGTGAACCGGATATTTACGGAAAACAGGATTATAAAACTCTTTGTGAAATGATCAAAAAGGCTTGCAACGGCATTGATTATGAAATTTTTCAGTCAAACCACGAGGGAGCTATAGTTGATAAAATTCAGTCCGCTTACGGTAAAGTTGACGGTATTGTAATAAATCCTGCGGCTTATACACACACAAGTGTTGCGATTTTGGATGCGCTTAAAGCTGTCGGTATACCAACGGTCGAAGTGCACATTTCGGATATAAATACCCGTGAGGAATTCAGAAAGCACTCATTCGTGTCATATTATGCCGAAAAACAAATAGCAGGTCACGGTCTTCAGGGCTATATTGAAGCCATAGACTACTTAAAGGAAAAACTTTCTTAAAATCTTTACATGTCTTTTCCTTAGTGGTAAAATAAAGAAAAACGGAAAGAGGTCATAATAATGAAAAAAGCTTTATCAGTTATTTTAAGTGTTATTCTTGCCTTTACTTATCTTAGCGTTATTGCATTTGCTGAAGAGGAAACCGTAGATTATCTCGTTCTCGGTGACTCCATTGCATACGGCTCCGGACTTTCAAATCCCTCTGATGCAGTTTACGGAAAAATCGTTGCCGATACAAACGGTTACAATTACACAAACTACTCTGTTCCCGGTCATACAACCGCTAATCTTATAAGCAGACTTTCAAATGAAAATGTACTCCAAGGCCTTAAAGAAGCTGAAATTATAAGCATTTCAATAGGCGGCAACAATTTCCTTTTGTCAAATCTTGTTGGTCTTATGTTTGACGGTATCGTAAAATCCGATTACAGCAAAATGGATGAAATTGCAGAAGGCTTTTACACCGATTTCTGCAAAATTATGGATATCATCAACGAAAACAATCCCGATGCCGTTGTTTTAATGCAGACTCTTTACAATCCTCAGTCAGGCACACTTCGTGAGATTTACGGCGAAGGTCAGAAAAGACTTAATGAAATGGTTGCAAAGTATGATGCAGAGCATCCCGATGAAATAATCATTGTTGAAGTAGGCGCTGCTCTCGGTGACGATATGGACAATTTCGCTGCTGACGATATTCATCCCAGTGCAAAGGGTAATGAAATTATTGCCGTGAAAGTTCTTGAAGCAATTGCAAATGCAGGTCTTTCAGAATATAAAGACCCTGTTATCACCACTCCCGGTGAGGATTTCGGCGCAGGATTTTCTTTCTTCTTCCTTGATTTCTTCGTAAAGATATTTCAGTTTTTCGGAAAGATATATAACTTCTTCGTAAATCTTTTCTGATTGAAATAAACTGAGCCGGGTACGGTTTCGTACCCGGCTCTTTAATATTAAAACTTGATATCAGCAATAACGGGATAGTGGTCAGAGGGAACATCACCCAAAAATTCATCTCTGATAACCTTGAATTTATTGACCTTTACTTCACCCTTTACGAATACATAGTCAATAACCGAACGGTATTTTTCGGGACCTAAAAATGCGTGGAAGGTGTTACCCTTGTCGGTTTCGACTGCAACATCTCTCGTATCAATAAAACCTCCGTCTTTTACTGCCTTACAGGGGGCTGATTCGGGAGTGACATTAAAGTCGCCTGTAAAAACTGCTACACAGTCGGTGCATATTTCATTTGCTTTTTTTGCTACTAATTCAGCGCCTTTTTGCATTGCTACTAATCCCACATGGTCAAGATGTGTATTAAAGTGACAGAATTTCTTGCCTGTTTCCTTTTCAGTGAGCATTACATAAGAGCAAATTCTGATACATGCGGCATCCCAGCCTTTTCCGGGAATATCGGGAGTTTCACTAAGCCAGAAATTTCCTGTTTCACCCGGAATAAATTTATCCTTTTTATAGAAAACAGCGGAAAACTCGCCTTCCTCTTTTCCGTCATCTCTGCCGACCCCTACAAAATCGTACTCGGGGAGATTTTCTTTTAAGGCATTCATCCAGCCGATATGTGCCTCCTGAACACCTAAAGAGTCGGGATCATATTCTTTTATTGCTGCTACAACACGGGGAATTCTGTTTTCCCAATGTCTTTCATCCCGTCCTGCACATAAAACGTTGAAGCTCATTATTTTCATATCCGCTCTCTCCTTTTATACATCTTAAAACTAATTTATCATACACAAAAGCTGAATTCAATCACTTTTTCTTAAAAAGTGTAGAAAAATATAAATACATATGATATTATTAGATTAATCTGAAATAAAGGAGAATTGTTATGGATTTATCGTTGATTCTTTACACCTGCACATTACTTTTCGGCATTCTGGGACTTGTTCTTTTCCTGACACTCAGAGTAAAAAAGACAGATGTAAAATCTCTTATGGCAAAAGCCTTCACAAGCGTTATGTTTATTTTAACAGGTGTATTTCTTGCTATAGGAAATCCCTCGTTATATTCAGGGCTTATCATTGCGGGACTCACCTGCGGAATATTAGGCGATATATGGCTTGATATGAAGTTTATGTATAGAAATGACGAGAAGTTTTTAACGAATGCAGGCTTTATTTCCTTCGCCTTCGGACATTTCTTCTATATTGCAGCTATTATTGCGGGAGCCGCTCCCTCATTTAAGGCAATATCACTTCTTCCCTCTTTAGGTATTGCCGTTATTGCCGCATGTGCGGTTTATTTCGGAGAGAAAATAATGAAGTTGAAATACGGTGAATATAAAATAATTTCTACTCTTTACGGCTCTCTTTTATTTTTTACAACCGTATTCGCACTCTTCGTCTCTATATTCTCAGGTATCAAAGACAATATTCATCTTGTAATTTTCTTTGTAGGCGGTGTATTCTTTGTTATATCTGACCTTATTCTTTCGGGAACTTATTTCGGGGAAGGTAAAAACAGACCCGTTGACATAGTTACAAATCATGTGACTTATTATATTGCACAGTTTGTAATTGCAAGTACAATTCTTTTTAGCTGATAGGAAGTAATATTATGAGAAGACAAATGCAGCTCGATTTTTCGGGCATAAAAACTTATTCTGCAAAGAACAGAATAAACCTTGTAACAATTGAAAACATGATGACTCCGGGAGTTACTCCCCATGAAGAATATACCTATGACGGCTTCGATGAACTCATTGAAAGAATAATTACTGCCCGTAAAAACGGAAGACCCGTTATATGGAGCATGGGCGCTCATGTTGTAAAAAACCGCCTTTCAAGATATATAATCGAACTCATGAAAATGGGTATTATAACTCATATTGCAGCAAACGGTGCTACAAGTATTCACGATTTTGAATTATGCTATCTCGGCGGCACATCAGAGGATGTTCCAACAGCCATCGAAGACGGCTCTTTCGGTATGTGGGAAGAAACAGGCGCATGGATGAATGAAGCATTAAACGAGGGCGCAAAGCTGAATTTAGGTTACGGTGAGGCTCTCGGAAAATACATCGACGAGCACCCCGAAAAATTCCCCAACCGTGAAGACTGCATTTTATGGAACGCCTATAAGCTTGATATTCCGACAACCTATCATATTGCCCTTGGCACTGATATTATTCATCAGCACCCTTCATGCGATATGGCTAACATCGGTAAGTGTTCGGGCATTGATTTCAGGAAAATGGCTTACAGTGTCGCTCAGCTTGACGGCGGAGTTTTCCTTAATTTCGGTTCTTCCGTTATAGGCCCCGAAGTGTTCCTTAAAACTTTATCAATTGCAAGAAATCAAGGATATCCCACCTTTAATATCACAACTGCAAATTTTGACCTTATAAATCTCGGCAACTTCCGTTCAAAGATAGGCTATGAAGATCCGAATTACTACTACAGACCCCGTAAAAATATCGTAAACAGACCTACCTGTAAAGGCGGTATGGGTTGGCATTTTGTAGGCGATCATCAGATAACGATACCCACACTTTACGATAAATTAAAGGAATTATATTAATATGCTCACAAAACAAGAAGTAAGAGAAATAACTGATAAAATCAAAGAATGCAAGATAGGTATTATAGGCGATTTCTGCGTTGATATTTATTGGCATGCCGATATGACTTTATCGGAGCTATCCCGTGAAACGCCTCATTATCCCCTGCCTGTAACATCCGAAAAGACCTCTATGGGAGCTGGGGGGAATGTAGCGGCAAATCTCGCAGCACTCATTCCTCAAAAGATATATGCACTTTCTCTTATAGGTGACGACTGGAGAGGCATGCTTCTTCGTGACCTTATAAAAAAGAGCGGCATAAGCGACGAATATATAATTGAAACGAAAAACCGCTTTACAAATGCCTACTGTAAGCCTATGCGTCACGGAATATCCGCAACGGTTTATGAAGACCCTCGCCTTGATTTTGAAAACCGCTGTCCTATTGACGAAGCGACAGAAGAAAAGGTCATAGAAAATCTTCATGAGCTTGCAAAAAAGGTAAATGTGCTTTGTGTTGCGGATCAGTTCAAATATGGTATTGTAACTGATAAGGTAAGAGAAGAAATAACAGCTCTTGCAAAAAAGGGGCTTACCGTCATTTGCGACAGCCGATATAATATCGGAAAATACACCGACTGTATCTTAAAGCCCAATGAGGTTGAATGCTGGAGAGCAGTTTACTCTGATGACGGCTTTATAAATGCTTCGGAAGAACAATTCCTTGAAGCGGCAAAGGCTCTTGCCGTAAAAAATACTGCCAAGGTTTTTTGCACCTTAGGAGATAAAGGCTCCTTTGTCACAGACGGTAAAGAGGGTATAAGAGTGGGTGCTAAAGCCCTTACGGGCGAATTGGACATCTGCGGTGCAGGCGACACTTCCCTTTCCGCATTTTCACTTGCAGTATGTGCTGGTGCACCACTCGAAAAGGCGGCAGCCCTTGCAGGTCTTGCCTCCGCTGTTACCGTCAAAAAAATCGGCATGACAGGCACAGCAAATTCTGAAGAAATTGAAAATATTGCAGAATAATTTTTCCCTGTGTTTCGGCACAGGGAATTTTTTTCTTATCTTTTTATTAAGATTAGGGCAATAATATTTACAACATCTGTTCTATATGCAAAAATATAAACAGAAGGAGTTGATAATTTTGAAAAAACTGTTCAGTATCATTATTTCTCTTATTTTACTGCTTTTACTGTCAACTTCGGCTTTTGCATGGTCGGTTCCCGGTGATCTTTACAGTGATGACAATGTAACAATCTATTTTGCTGAAGTAATAAACATGTATCCGTCATTTAACAAAGTAAGTGTTATCCCAACAAAAATAATAAAAGGAGATGTACCTCTCGGACAATTAAAGATAGCTGATACAAGCCATCAGATATTGATTCCGGGAAACACATATATTTTTGCTTCTTTCAATGACGATGTTAATAATTATGTTTTTTTCCCTGACAGTTACGATACTGACACCTTGAAGCTTTCGGATAAAACCGATATAGATAATGACATTGAAATACCTATAAATTCAGGGAAATATAAAGAAAGCGACAACAAAAGAATAGATAAAATAAACCAGGAACTAAAAACTGTCGGACAGCCCGTTACACTGAGTGAAGCACTGGGCCTTCAGAAAAACGCAGAAAATACGGTAAAAATAGAAAACTACTATGACATTCCCTATGATGAATTCTATTCCGTGTGCAGCACTATAACGGCTTACCCCGTTGACAGCAGATCCACAAAATCACAGCTTCGTCAAATGACGATATATACCGAAGATATAACCTTTGGTATAACATCTGATGCAAAAATTCTGATGAACTCTCACACAACATATGCAGATTATACTGTTTCGGCAAAAGACAGAGATAAGCTGCTTTCTCTTCTTCCCGAAGAAGAGCTTGAGCTTCCGTTTATTTACAAAGGTACTGTACTTTTAATTATAAAAATTATTTCTTTGCTAGCTTTTATTGCGATAATTTTCAGTTTATTAAAATTACGAAGAAAAAAACATAATAAATAAATTAATTGCCCTCCCGGTAAAGGGAGGGCATATTTCATATTGATTTATTCCCACATAATGGGGCGTTGGATAAAGTTAATTTTATCCTTTTCGGGGATTATGGAGAATGACGAAACTCTGTCTATTCCATGCTCCTTAAACTCATCATAAAGCCATTCCTGTTCAACCATTCTCAATGGATTTAAGAAGAAATATTCAAGCTGCATCTGATTTGCCTTGAAGAATTCCCAGCTTAAGTTTGCAATTTCAACATTATTAAGCTGCTCCTCTGTGATATCGGCATTAAGTGCCTTATTCCAGAGAATATCAAGCTGCAGCATTGTGTGAATGGGATAATAACCCGATTGATAATGCCAGTCAAAGTCAAATGCGTGAGCAGTTGCCTTAATCTGTGCGGTCTGAATATCAATAATTTCTTTAATATAGGGAGCAGCGGCTTCTCCGTAATATGCACTCAAGAAATCCATCATATGATATTCTACATCTGCATTAACATCCCACTGTAATTTACACAGAAGATAATTTCTGAGCTCATTAAATGCTGCAGAATGTCCGTCACCGCAGTTATAAATATAGCCTGTGATACCGATGTCGTGCATGTATTTCATTGTTTCCTGCATATATTCGAAGTTTGAGAAAAACTGTGCCGAGAACAGGAAGTTTATTGTATAGTCATATATATAGGTTCTGTCTGCAATCTCGGTCCATACCTTAAAATCCTGGGCAATTGCAGGTTCTTTTTCACCGTAGAGATTAAGGAAGCTGTCATCTCCGTCCTGTGCACCGCATTCAAGAAGTGAATGACTGCGACATGCCTTATGAAGTCCGCAGAGCACGGGGGCAACATTGGGGCGGCATTTCAGACTCGTGTCCGTGGGAGGACGGTCTGTTTCATTATATGCGTAAAATGTAAATGTATAATCGGGGAATTCGGGGCCTAAAATATCTGCAAGATTATTCGTAAAAATAAGAGTGGGAGCAGAAACGGCACCGTACTTTTCATAAAGGGCTTCACAGTTTTCACAATGGCAGTAATTTATATTATCATCCTGGCCTATATGAATAAACTTTGCACCGTTGGTGGCATTGCTCATTATTTCTCTTGCATTTTTTACAACAAGGTCGAGAACATCAGGATTTGTAAGACATACATGATCCGATGTACGGTTTCCGTCTTCACCCAGTGCAAAATATTCGGGATGTTCAGAGAAAAGGGACTTAGGAACAAGTGTAAGAAGCGAGGCATCCCATAATGAATATGTCAGTGTTCCGCCGTACTTCGTTGCATTTTGGTGGAATGACACATTCATTTTTGTTCTGGCTCTGTGTGCTTCATTTGTTCCCATTGTGTCATTTCTTCTGACAGCAAAGGAAGGCTCAACAACACGGTTAATATTTGCATCTATTACGATATCGTCGCTTTCGGGCACCTTTTCAAGTGTAGGCGTAAACCAACGAACACCGAGATATTCCTCAAGGAAGGTATAAACACCGTATAAGGTTCCTCTGCTGTCTTCACCGCGGATAATGAAATTCTCACCGTCAGAATAAAGTAAAAATCCGTCTTCACCAATAGAAGAAAAATCAAATTCAATAGTATCCGAGATATTTGTTTCACCGATAGAAATGGCTTTTGCCGATTCGGGAATTAAAGATTCTACTGTAACAGGGAGCTTTACACCGCTTATCTTTTCAAGATAGTCCTGAAGCTCTTTTACGGCAGTATCTATACATTCATCGGTTTCATCAGCTGTGACGATATAATAATCTGTTGCACCGTCTTCCACAAGATACATGGGTGTACTGATAACGGGAGAGATATATTCGTTTCCTCCGTAATCTACATTTCTATCCACAGGTATGAGTCCTATTGATAAAAGAAATACCTGCATAAAAGAGATAAGTGCTTTAAAAATAGCCGACATTGAGATCTCCTCCTGAGCTTTATACTTTATTTAATAATAACAGTTACATCATAATGTGTCAATCTTAATAAAGAAAAAACGAACAGATGCTTTATAAACTCACATCTGTCCGTCATTTTTTAATATTCGGGCATTAAGATTTTTATCTTTTTGCCTATTGTGTAATGAAGCTCATTTTCGTGAAGAGAGAGACTGAAGCTTGCCTTATTGCCGTCATTGTCAAGATCATCATAGGGCAACACACCGTCAAACTTGATATGAAGCTCATCTGTTGTGAAAACATCAGCATAGTCGAGATACTTACTAAGGTCAATGCTGTCTCTGAGATACTCTCCGAAAACCTTTGCTACAAATGCAGGAGTAACATCCTTTATAAGACATACTTCAAACTTACCGTCATTAAGCTCAACCTCGGGGTAAAGAGTAATACCGCCCATACCCTTTGAAGTAGTGATAAGTGCAAGATATATATTACCGGACTTTGTCACTCCGTTTGCAGTATATGTTGCCTTTATCTTCTGAGGACCTTTCATGAGGGCAGGAAGAGCCGCTACAACATAAGCTGTGTGACCAAGTGCTTTTTTTAGCTTAGGGTTGACAAGATAAGGAACTGCAGTTATATATCCGAAAGAGGAAACATAGCAAACAGGCTCACCGTTTACTATAATGGAATCCATATAAGTTTCCTTGCCTTTTGTTGCAAGCTTATCTATAGACTTAATTGCATTTTTTCTGTAAAGGTTGAAGTTATTTGCCATATCATTAGTAGTGCCTACAGAGATATGTGCATAAACACTGTGCTGTTCTATTTCATTAAAGGCACGGACCGCTTCATTAACAGTTCCGTCACCGCCGAATGTTATAAGATAATCGGAAACGGGATCAAGCTCCTTTATAAGCTTTATAACATGTCCCGAATATTCGCTTTTTGCTACTGTGTTAAGCTTTAATCCACGCTCAACAAATTTGAAAATAAGATGGTCGAGCGCCGCCTGAGAGAATTTTGTTGCAATCGGATTGTAAATAATACTAAAATTCATAGCATTCCTCCTTATAATTATTCATATATATCATATCACACTGAATTGCATTATTTTTTCTTTGTAATTTTTATCCCTCTTTTTGTAATTTTTGTATGTGACAAGTGTTGCAAAACAATAATAAAAGTGTTAAAATTTTTTTATTATATATAAACGGATGTGACAAAAATGAAAAAAACAATTATGAGAAAATATGCCCGTCTTATCGCAAGAACGGGAGCAAATATACAAAAAGGACAAGCTGTAAAGCTTTATGCAAGTGTTGATCAGCATGAATTTATAACGATATTGGTTGATGAATGCTATAAAGCGGGAGCTTCAAAGGTTATGATGGAATGGGAGCATCAGCCGCTTACTAAGCTTGATTACCGCTATAGAACACTTAAAAGTCTTTCAAAGGTGGAAATCTGGGAAGAAGAAAAGTTAAAGCTTATGACTGAAGAGCTTCCCTGCCGTATTTATATTTTAAGTGATGATCCCGACGGACTTAAGGGTGTAAATCAGACTAAAATGCAAAAGGCAAGAATTGCCCGTTATCCCATTATAAAACCCTACAGAGATGCAATTGAAAACCGTCATCAGTGGACAATTGCAGCAGTTCCCTCTTATAAATGGGCAAAAAAGGTATTCCCCGAGCTTTCAAAATCACTCGCTTACAATAAGCTTTGGGAAGCAATTCTTGATTCTGTCAGAGTAACGGAAGATAACGACCCCGAAAAGGCTTGGGCAGAACATAATAAGACCTTTAAGGAAAAATGCGAATGGTTAAATTCCTATAAGTTCGATTATCTTCATTATAAAAGCTCAAACGGCACCGATTTTAAGGCATGGCTTATCCCTGAAGGACATTGGTGCGGAGGAAGTGAAGTGACAAAGCAGGGAGTAGTTTTCAATCCGAATCTTCCCACAGAAGAAATTTTTACTTCTCCCATGGCAGGGAAAGCCGAGGGCAAGGTCGTTTCTACAAAGCCGCTTTCCTATGAAGGACAGATAATTGATAACTTCTCAATTACCTTCCGTGACGGCAAGGCTGTAGAATGGGAAGCTGAAAAAGGCAATGAGCTATTAACAAAAATGATAACAATGGACGAAACCGCATGTATGCTGGGAGAACTTGCACTTATTCCTAAAAACAGTCCCATAAATGAAAGCGGTATATTATACTATGAAACCCTTTTCGACGAGAATGCAAGCTGTCATTTAGCACTCGGTGCCGGCTTTAATGATGCAATTGACGGTCATCTCGAAATGACAAACGAAGAATGCAGAGCTCTCGGCATTAATGACAGCATGATACATGTTGATTTTATGATAGGCTCAGATGATATGGAAATTACAGGCTATAAAGACGGAAAAGCAGTACCCATTTTCAGAAACGGCACCTGGGCATAAGAATAATTTATCACAGATAAATTATTCAGTGATATTCACACCTGCGGTGTGAGTGATATTATTGCCAGGCGGCAATAGTGATATTGCCCCAAGGGCAGTGATATATTTGCTTACGCAAATGTTTCGAAAGGGCTTCGCCCTTGAATTATATTTTATGATTTTGGATTTGTCGGAGTGAATTTTTATGTCAATGGATTTTAAGAAAAAATTACCTATACCTATGGAAGCTAAGACACTCTATCCTGTATCTGAAAGTGCCGCAAAAACAAAGGAAGAAACAGATAAAAAAGTTACAGATGTTCTTACGGGTAAAAGCGACAAAAAGCTTCTTATAATTGGTCCCTGCTCTGCTGACAGAGAGGATACAGTATTTGAATACTGCTCCCGTCTTCGCCGTGTTCAGGACGAAGTTAAAGAAAAACTTATAATCATTCCCCGCGTATATACGAATAAGCCCCGTACCACAGGCGACGGCTACAAGGGTATGCTTCATCAGCCCGACCCCAATGAAAAGCCCGACCCATTTAAGGGCATACTTGCCATTCGTCAGCTTCATGCGAGAGTGCTCACAGAGCTTGGTCTTTCAACAGCAGATGAAATGCTCTATCCTGCTAACTACCGCTATCTTTCAGACCTCATGTCTTATGTTGCAGTAGGTGCGAGAAGTGTTGAAAATCAGGAGCACCGCCTTGTAGCAAGCGGCATTACGGTGCCTGTCGGAATGAAAAATCCCACCTCAGGTGACCTTAGTGTTATGATGAATGCAATTACAGCAGCTCACCATTCACACGAATTCATTTACCGTGGCTGGGATGTTGAAACTACAGGCAATCCCCTCGCCCACGCAATTCTGAGAGGTTATGTAAATAAACACGGTGAGGCTATCCCTAATTATCACTATGAGGACCTCTCTCTTCTATGCGAACTTTACAACAAATCGGGGCTCGAATACCCCGCATGTATCGTTGATACAAATCACTCAAATTCAGGCAAAAAGTATCTTGAACAGCCGAGAATTGCAAAAGAAGTCCTTCATTCTATGCGTCACAATGAAGAAATCGGTAAAATGGTCAAAGGCTTCATAATTGAAAGCTATCTCATAGACGGCGCACAAAAAATCGGCCCCGACGAAGTCCCCGGCTGCTCCATTACAGACCCCTGTATCGGTTGGGAAAAGACAGAAAAACTCATCCTCGACATAGCAGAACTTATATAACATAAAGAGAGTGCAGAAGTTTTTACGCTTCTGCACTTTTTCTCTCTAAAAACAATAAGTTATTCATTAAACAAATTTTAAGAGGAATATCTCCCCATATAGTTATTATACATTATCTGATGTCACATGATTATACATTTTCGTAACGGCTTCATTCATATTAACAGGAATAAACTCTATCTCGGGATGCTCGTTTTTATATACAACAAACATCTGATGAGCAAAGCCCTGTCCCATCCAGTCAAGACCGTCAAAATCAATTACAACTTCCTTGAATTTATCAAGTCTGTTACAAACCCTGTTTGCCTGTGAACGGGAAACGGGCGCATCTGTAAAGATGTTTTTCAATGGTATCCGTGTTTTTGTGAAGCATCCAAAGTCATTTGAGTAATCATCAAAAATCTCAAATGCTTGCTTGTTGGAAAAATTAGAAAGCTTCATAATAACTACAGTGCCGTCCGATATTTTTTCCTTTGCAGCAACAATGCGTTCATCCTCAAATTTATCTGTCATAAATATTCTGTTGCTGGAAATAATGAAAAAGCTATCCATCAGTTTTGAAGAAAAGAAAATTCCTTCACCAGAATGATTTTTTGCATCAGTTGTAAGCTTTCCCTTAAAAAGTTCACAAATCGCTTCATCCAAAGACGGTAATTCAAAATGAGCCTTAATTTTCTCAAAAATACCGACACCATTATCCTTTATAAAAACAGTGGTCTCCAAATAGTTTCGCAATATTACAATATCAAGATCTTCAGCCATTGAATGATCCATTACATTGTTGATCATTTCACTGAACGAATAACTCCATATCCGCTGAACATTCTCGGGAAGATCTTTAATATGCGGTTCAAGGCAGTTATAGTATGCGTAGGTGTCATTATCAAGATGTCCTTCGCTCCGTTTCAGTGCGTAGGTAAATTTTTTATCAATAAGTTCATAAACATCTCTTTGTTTCTTTTTAATAATATCTTTTTCTATAAGTTCATTTATATATCCGTTAACAGTATTACGACTCATGCCGAAAGTTTCTGAAACGATTTTTGAAACACCGGCAGTATTCTGATTAATCTTCTCAAGTAAATACTTAATAATAGAATTTTTCTTTTCCTGTGAATATTTCATATTACCACCTCACAATATATTATATTTGTATTTTATATTAATATGTGATATTTGTCAATAAATATTCATTATAAATCACAAAATATTACTCTTAAACAAAGAGATATTCATTTTAATGTTTTTTAAGAGGAATATCTCCACAAAAAACAGAAAAATGCAAAGGTGCGGATATAAACACCTTTGCACTTTTTATTTAGTTTCTTACACAGCCTTCTAGGAAGTTTTCTTCGAAAACTTTTCCGTCGGAATTTACTCTGAAGGTCTTTATTTCATTTGCACCGAAGTCTGCTTTGAAGCCGCAATCAAGCATATCACAAACTATGTTTACTCTTGTTTCCTTGCCTGAGGTTTCATAGAATCTCATAACAACATCACCTGAGCCGTCTTCCGAGAGCTTGAAGGCTGTCATTATGACATTCTTCTTATCACAGTAAATAAAGGACTTTTTCTGAGGCTCACTTCCCTTATGATAGCTTTCGGGAACAAGAACGGGACGGACATTGAACATAGCCGCTTCATTTGTAATGCCGTTCTTTTCGGGCTCTCCGTCGCAAAGGAATATACCATATTCAAAGGTAGATTTTCCTTCATCGGTGAAATTAAAATCTGCTGCAGGGCGGTGTGAATAGTGATCTGCAAAAATTACATTTCTTATAAGTGTAATTCTGAGATCATTTCCGGGACAGTCATATGAATATTTGCTGTCATTAATAATACCGAGAGTTCTCTTTACGCCGCTGTTATCAAAGGATATTGCACCCCACTTACCTGTGGGCTCTTCTTCGCCGTTTGTGGGTCTTTTTATGAAACCTGCGGGAATTTCATAGGTGTTTTCTGCATTTTCGCCGTCAACGGGGAAGGACATCTTAAGAAGAGTAAACTTTTCCTGCCACATTGCCTTACATTTTACTCTGAGAGTTTTTGCATTTGCACCTAAAATGAAATCCTGAGTAAGGTGAGATTCACCGAAACGGTGCTTTACACGGACTACTGCACGGGCAGGGCCGTTTTCTACAAGCTCAATGCTCTCACATTCCATAATTCCCTTAATGTTATGGAATGTAAATACATTATGTGCCCATGTGTCGGTTTCATGATCGTCAATAACGGTGGGAACTGCAACGGGCTTCATAGAACTTGCATAATCGAAGCCGTTTTCTTTATTGATAAGGCTCATAATTGAACCCGAAACATCAGAAAAGGTTGCCTTGATATATTTATTCTCAATTGTAAGTCCCTGAGCTGTTACATCTGAAGAAATGCTCTTAGCTTCATCGTTTTCTCTCCACCATGTAAGCCAGTATGTGCTGTAGCCGAGAGCGGGAACCTTTGCAATAAAGCAGGTATCCATATGAGAGTCATTTGAACGGGAGGAACGGACATTCTGGAAAGGAACATCGTTTCCGTCACAGTCTTTAACAGACTTTGAAGCGTTATATGCACGGACGGGGACTTCAATATCAAATGAATGGGGATTGAATACAACAACAGGTCGGGGGAAAGTACCGCAATCCTGATTTCTGACTTCAGTGCAAACGGGATCGGAAACGCCGTCCACCCATGTGTCAATTTTTCTTGCAATACGAAGCACAGCCTCGTTATATATTTTTGCAGAAATATTCATGGCATGACCCATGGAATCTCTTACATCGTCATAGGCTTCCATAATTGAGCAGCCGCAAAGGATATCATGGAACTGATTGAAGCAGACTTCTCTCCATGCAGTTTTGAAATCCTCTGTTTTTTCTGTCATGTTATATGCCTTATTTGCAACCGTAGAGAAGGCTTCAGATGCAAACAGTGAATTTTCAGCCTGACGGTTGAGCTTTTTAACCATGGATGTTGCACTGTAACAGCCGCTTGCATGATGCTGAAGCTCGTCTTTCCATAAGGGAAGGTCGGGGAATTGAATATAAAGGCTCTTGAAATATTCATCAGGAGAAGAGAATTTCATTCTGTGCCAGCCTTCTCTTACCATGTTTTCTTTAAGATATTCAATATCTCCTCTTGTGGGACCGCCGCCGTGATTTCCTACACCGTAGAAAAGCATCATGCCGTGACCTGTTTCTTTTATTAACTCCTCGGAACATACCATAGAGCTGTCAAGAGCATTTTTTCCGTGGCTTACATAGCCCTGAGGCAGACGGTAAGTGAGCACCTTTGATCCGTCCATGCTCTCCCATATAAAGGTTACGGGGATATCGGGATTTTCGTGGGGTGAGGGGCGCTGGAACACATAATTTGTCATACCGCCCTTGAAAAGAAGCTGAGGAAGCATGGCATTGTGACCGAAAGAGTCAACATTATATCCCGTTGTGCAGATCTTTCCGAATTTTTCATAGTAATAAAGCTGTGAATAAAGAGCCTGACGGGCAAAGGATTCACCTGAAGGCATATTACAGTCGGGCTGTACCCACCAACCGTTTACTATTACCCATCTGCCCTCTTTTACACGGGCTCTGATCTCTTCAAACATATCGGGATCAATTTCTTCAACCCATTTATAATAAGCGGCTGAAGAACAGGTAAATACAAAATCGTTATATTCATTAAGTCTGTCAAGTGCGCTTCTGAAGGTCTGAAGAACCTCTCCGCAGCCCTCCTGCCAACGCCATAACCATATGGGGTCAAGGTGGGCATTACCGATAAGATGTACTCTTGATGTATCAGCCATTTTTATTCCTCCTCAATAAGTCCGTAGTATCTGCCGAGCCAGTATGCAAATGTGTAGATATAGCAGCTTTCTAATTCATGGCAATCTCTGCCGCCCTCGTGGTCTTTATACGCATAGGGGTTGCGGTCATATTTTGAAATGGGGAATTCATCGGGTGAAATTCTCCAAGAAGCTTCCTTGTTTCCGCCGAAACGGTAACGGCAGGGCACATCCTGTCTTGAGGAAACACCGACACTTGTTACAAGTCTTGTGATACCAACTCGTCTAAACCAATCGGAAAGTGCCTCGGTATCAATTTCATCTTCGGAACATGAAAGCATAAAGGGAATATCATAAGCAGGGTTATGCTCGCGTCTGAAGGTGCCGTTCCAGCCTCTGTAGCCTTTCTTATAAAGCTCTTTAAGTTCTTCATTATCTTCAAGGGTAATAAGAAGCCAGTATGCACTGGTTGCAAGCATGTTATCACCGTACATAAGACCTTCAACATCTTCTCCGCCTTCAAGAAGAGCGGAAATGTGAAATCTTTCCTTATGAAGAGAAGTAAGTCTTGCATATCCGTCTTCATTGACAAGCTTGTTGTAGGTTTCTTCCCAGATACCCTTTTCGCCTGTTATGTGCATTGTAACTCTGAGATACATAAGAAGCTCTGTGGCATTAAGACAGCCGTCAGACCAACCGAGAAGCGTTTCAAAGTAAGATTTACTCCACTTAGCCCATGTAGTAGGCTTTCCCGTGGAGGTTTCGTGGAACTCAAAACCATGATCAATAATATGCTTCATTGTATTCTTTGCGGCATTCTTTACTATTTCATCAAGCTCAGGATCTTCCTCTCCCATTATTTCGTGGAAGAAATACATCATAAGATAGTGAAGTGTAATTTCATCGGAGCTAGTGTCACCCTTATAAACAATACCGTCGTGAGAATATCCTAAATCTGTATAAAGATGAGAAAGTCTTTCGGGAATGGGGGCACCTGCATAAATTTCTTTACCGACAATTCCTCTCTTTTTTGCACCCGAAGTGGGAAGGACAACAGCCTTATCCCCCATCTTTTTATAGAAAAGTCCGTCATCAGGCACAGGTTCGGTGGGAACCATATATGTTCTTGCAACAAAACCGTCTCCTCTGCCGGGAATATACATAAGAAGCTGACAAGCTTCAGTAGCTCTTATTGCACTCTTTTTTGCATTTTCGGTTCTTTCGTCATCTGCACCATATTTCTTTTTGTAAACGGCATATTTACAAAGCTCACCGATAGCAAAACCGCAGGTAAATGTACCTGAATTGTCGGAATGTCCGTAAGGAACACGGGAAGAAAGCTCTCTCGGAACAGTAAGCGCTCTCTGAGTGCACATACCTCTTCTTGAAACATAGGTGAGAGTTTCTTCAGTCAGTCTGTGTGCTTTTTCTTCAGGGGATATTTCTTTTAATACGATATGAGAAACCGCTGTTGCAGTCAGAACCCATACGCTTTCCTCTTCACCGTCTTCACAGTAAATGGCTTTAACATCGTTATCGGCAAGATCTCTTGAAGCAGAGAAAAACTGCACCTTATCAACTTCTCTTTCGGCATTTTCGTCATATCTTGTAAGACCGTTGGGTGCACCAAGCCACAGTGCCTTCTCGCTTTTTGCAAAGCAAGTATAATCCTTCTTTCTTGAAGGAAGAGGATATAACACTCCCGAAAGGTCGGGAGCTTCTTTTTTTACGGAATATAAAGCCTTGGGCACAGATGAAGAATACTTATCACAGATAGTAACTTCCCTTGCCAATGTGCTTTTTAATATAATGGATTTCATAAAACTCTCCTTTATATACATAATCAAGATAATTTTACTATTTTTTAATATAAAAAGCAAGTCGCACTTGTTTAATATATAGAAAAGTTTATAAAATAAGACGCAATTAAATATTAAACAAAATATCCGGCTGTTTTTTATTACTTTTCACGATGTTTTTTCAAATTCTACTTGAGGTAGAGTGTTTTTTTATTCGGGAGACTCTAAAAAGGTATCGGTAGGGTGACTTTTTAACGTAAGCACCGTATTATAAAATTGCAGTTTGTTTCAAGGAGGCGTTTTATGAAACTTTCAAAAGTTAATTTACCGACCTATACAAAAGGTGAAGAAATTTTTAATGCTGTTTCTCACGGTATGGGGGTTCCTTTAGGAATTCTTTCATGCATATTTTGTCTTTTAAAAGCAACCGATACCAACGCCTATCTTGGTGCAATAATATTTGCCGTATCGGTAGTGGTGCTCTACACCTGTTCAACCCTTTACCATTCTCTGAAAAAATCTGACGCAAAAAAAATCATGCGGCTGCTCGATCATTCAACTATTTTTATTCTGATAACGGGAACGAGCATTGCATTGACCGTAATTTGTGTATATCCCTACAATAAAATACTTGCAATAGTTATGAGCACTGTAAGCTTTCTTCTGAGCACTATAGGAACTGCCCTTACCTTCATAGACCAGGAAAAATACAAAAAAGTACAAATGACACTTTATATGATAGTAGGCTGGATAAGTGCTGTTCTCATTTATCCTATTTATAAAAATTGCGCAAACGGAGCTCAGATTATCTCTTTAATAATAGCAGGCGGTATAATTTATACCGTAGGGACTGCCTTTTATGCAGTAGGAAAAAAGAAAAAATATTTCCACAGTATTTTTCATATTTTTGTTCTCAGCGGAACACTTCTTCACTTTTTCAGCATTTATGCCGCAATATAACAGAATATTATATACATATCACAAGGGGCTGTTTTTACACAGCCCCTTGGATTTTTAACAGGTATATTCACTTTTTCTTTATTACGAACCAGGCAAACAGATATGCCAATACACATGCAATCTGCAAAACAGCGCAAGGAACAAAAATATAAATAAGGTTTTCCATACCCAATGTAAAATAAAGAGCTAAAGCAGATGACCAGATAATAAGAGAAACAAATATACATCTGAACACCATTCTCCACCATAAGGATGAAAAAACTGTCAATGTGATCGCAGCAACGGGAAGAGCATATAAAAAAGGATAATGTGCATATTGGCTTATTGACGGTATGTTCTTAAATACAAGAAAAATAACTGACGCTACAAAAAAAACACTTACTGCTACAATAATAGGAACAAAATATCTTGAAGGCTTGAGCTCACCTTTCGGATTAGCAGATTTCAGATCTATTTTTTCCTCATCGGAAAGCATTTCGTTTATTGAAACACCAAAAAGCTCAGCAATTTTATATATCGTATATGCATCAGGAATACTTTCTCCTCTTTCCCACTTGGATACCGCTTTATCACTGTAATTGAGCTGATAGCCGAGCTCACTCTGAGTCATACCGCGCTGTTTTCTGAGCATACTCAGCTTGTTGCCGAAGATATTCTTAAATTCCGCTTCCCCAAGCATATACTCACCCGCTTTTCTTTTTATAGTGTATTATAAAGTTTAGCATATTATTATGTTTTTGGCAAGAACTTTACATGACAGTTTATCAAGGCTTGTTTAATCAAAAAAAAGATGTTATTATATAGGAAAACAAGCGAAGCGGTGAAAAAATGAAGGAAGAACATTCAAGAACAGCCATGCTTTTAGGCGAAGAAGCCCTTAAAAAGCTTCAGAACAGTCAAATAATAATATTCGGTCTCGGCGGTGTGGGTTCATACACGGCGGAGGCTCTCGCACGCGTGGGAGTGGGTAAACTCACTCTCGTTGACGGGGATAAAATATCCCTTTCTAACATTAACCGTCAGCTTTATGCTCTTCATTCAACCGTGGGAAAATATAAAACAGATGTAGCCAAAGAAAGAATTTCTGATATCAATCCCGATTGCAGAATAAACATCATAACCGATTTCGTGACAGAGGATAATATCAACTTGTTTTTTACGGAAAAATACGATTTTTGTATTGATGCCATTGACGATACAAATGCTAAAACCGCAATTGCCGTAAAATGTGAGAGTATGGAAATTCCCCTTATAGCATCAATGGGAACGGGCGCAAAGCTTTCGGGAGAGCATTTCAGAATAACCGATATAAATAAAACGGAATACTGTCCCCTTTGCAGAGTTATGAGAAAAAAATACCGTGAGGCAGGACTTAAAAAAGTAACTGTGCTCTTCTCCCCCGATTCTCCCGTAACACCTAAATTTATCCCCGAAACCGAAGACGAAAAAAAACTCCCCCCGTCAAGTATCAGCTTCATCCCCTCGCAGGCGGGACTTAAAATTGCAGAATTTACAGTAAACAGTATAATACAATAAAACACTAATTGTCTCTTTTACAGCAGGGTTGATTTTATTTCAGTATTTGTATATAATAAAATCAGAAAGGCGGTGTGCATATGTGTACTGAAAACCAATTAGAACAATTACTTAATACAGTAGCAAAAAAGGCAAAGGAGCTTTTTTCTGACAAATTACATTCCGTTATCCTTTTCGGTTCATATGCAAGAGGAGATTATGATGATGAATCAGATGTAGATATTATGATTCTTGCTAATATCTCTGCAACAGAGCTTCGTGCTTTTCGCAGCGAAATTGACAGCCTTTGCGGCTCACTTCTATATGATTACGGTGTTGTTGTTTCAATCACAGAAAAGGATACAGAAACCTATCACCGTTATGCGGATGTGCTTCCTTTTTATCAAAATATAAAAAAAGAAGGTGTCAGAATTGCTTGAAAATGATTTAATAAATCTGTCAAAAGCAAGACTTCTCCACGCAAAAGATTGCTTGAAAGAAGCGCAGATACTTTTAGAGGCAGAGGAATATAAAGGAACTGCAAACAGAGCATATTATGCTGCTTTCCACGCATTACGAGCCGTTTTAATATTAGACAATTTTGATTCAAAGAAGCATTCGGGAATTATTTCAAAATTCAGAGAATTATATCTAAAAACGGAACTGTTTGATAAGAATGTTTCTGATGCAATTTCATCTCTGTTTCGTGTTCGCTCTGCGAGTGATTATGATGATTTTTTTGTTGTATCAAAACAAGATGCAATCCAACAATTGGAATATGCAAAAAATATCATTGAACTCATTTCAAATTATTTAAGCAAAAAATAAGACTAAAATTTTTACTTTCCGCCCTGCCGAAAAATTTCGGCAGGGCGGTTTTGTTAAAAAAAGAAAAAGACGGCTTGGAGCCGCCGTTTTTATTATATAATCCTCAGGCTATTGTTTCGGAAGAGAATTCTTCTTCACAAGAGCAGGATACATAATTTTCTTCATCTGTTGTGTTCTGCTTTTTGTTGATGAACTTTGTTACAACAACATAAATACCTGCTATTGCAGCGGCAATAGCTACAACGATAGCGATTATCTTAAGAGCCTTTTTCATGATATTACCGTCCTTTCAAAATTGGGATAAACGGTTTAACACGGTCCGTTTATCCGTGTGTTCGGAGCAACTCCGGGGTTACAGGAGTGCCTGCAAAAGCCTGGGGCACTTACGCCTTGTTAAGCTTTGTAACAAGAGCAGACTTCTTACGGGCTGCATTGTTCTTGTGGATAAGCCCCTTAGCAGCAGCCTGGTCGATCTTCTTTACAGCGAAATTGACAGCAGCAGCCTTATCTGCAGCATTTGTATCAATAGCAGCGTTAGCCTTCTTGATAGCAGTCTTGAGTGCAGAATTAGCGGATTTGTTACGAGCAGCCTTTGTCTTGTTAACAATGACACGCTTCTTAGCAGACTTGATATTGGGCATATTTATTACACCTCCTTCTCTCTATACAGTTTATTATAATATCACGAAGCTTCAAGAAAATCAACACTTTTTTCCATATTTTTACCCGCTTGCATATTAAATTCACAAATGGTCAAAACTTTATTCGGTGATATTATGAATATACGAACTGATTTAGCCGTCGAAAGACGGGAAATGAACACTTCCGAGGAAATTGATGGGGTAAATGTCTATTATAAGGAAAGTCCTGACTGCAAAGCTACGGTTATCGAAATCACTTCCGTTGCAGGTGAAAAAGCACTTTCAAAGCCTCAGGGCAAATATATCACTCTTGAAATGGAGTCCTTCCCCGATTCATCTACACTTAATGACTCAAGGCTCGATATGCTCACTGAAGCACTTGAAGAACTTATCCCCGCTGACGGTACGGTGCTTATTGCTGGACTCGGAAACCCCGATATCACTCCTGATGCCATAGGACCTCAATGTGCGGAATTTATTCTTGCAACAAGACATATCCCTGAAGAAACGGCAGAAGAATTAAAACTTCCCCGTCTTCGCGCTGTATCTGTGATATCACCCGGTGTTACGGGAAAGACAGGTATTGAAACAGGAGAAATAATAGCAGGAATAAAAGAAAAAATCAAGCCTTCTGCAATAATTTTAATAGATGCCCTTGCGGCAAGAAGTGTTTCAAGACTCGGCACTACCGTACAGCTCAGTAACACCGGACTTGAACCGGGTTCAGGCGTGGGCAACCGCAGAAAAGCTATAAACGAAGAAACAATGGGCGTACCTGTTATTTCAATAGGCATACCAACCGTTGTGGATGCGGCTACTCTTTCATATGATCTTACAGGAAAGGAAACTGAAAATAGCGAATACAGCAATATGATGGTTACACCCAAGGACACGGACATTATCACATCAGGCGGTGCAAGACTAATTGCATTGGGCTTAAATTCTGCTCTTCAGAAAAATCTCACCAGAGAAGAAATTATCTCTCTTACCATGCCATAATCGCAAAAATTTTCTCATATATGTTAAAAAGAAATAATTTTTTTAACATAAGGGTGATGAAATGAATTCCCGTGCTAAATCCGCTATCCGTGAAAAATTCTGGATACTGAAAATAGTTTCTGCACTTCTTGCTTTAGTACTCACTATAAGATTTGCGGTGCCTGTTTCTTCTGTTATTGCCGAAAATACTGTTTCATTATTGACAGATTTTGAAAATTCCGAAAACATACTCATGGGGCAAGTGAGTTTTGAAGAAACTGCAGAAGAAACAACAGCCGCTGAATACACTGAAATTGAAACTGAACCCGAAACTGAAGAGCCGTCAACAGAAGAAGCTCTTTCTGAAGCTGTCACAGAAACAGAGCGTATATATGAAACTCCCGATGATATTGTTTCTTTGGAAAACGAATATCTTGCCGCCTTCGCTGATACTTCCCCCTATGGCAGTGTAGAGGAAGTATTTTTTAAGACTTCGGGCGCCACGGATATAGTTGACGGTATTTCCGTAAAAAATGCAACAGCCACAAAAAAGCCCGATTTTGCCGCTTTAATAAAAGAGGGGCCTGTGCTTGATATAAAGGATAAAAGCGAGCCTGTTGTGCTCATTTTCCACACGCACACCACGGAAAGCTATCTTCTTTCCGATAACGGTGTTTTTTATGAGGATTATAAAACCAGAAGCACTGATATTTCAAGAAACATGGTGCGTGTTGGTGATGAGATATGTCGTGTCTTGGAAGAAAACGGTATTGGCTATATTCATGACAAAAATATATATGACGAAAGCTATGACGGTGCATATTCCCGTTCAAGAGTTACGGTGGAAAAATATCTGGAAGAATACCCCACTATCCAAATAGTTCTTGATGTTCACAGAGATGCAATTTACTATTCCGATACATCTCACTGCAAGCCTACCGCCGAAATAGGTGGCAGAAAAGCGGCTCAGATAATGATAATAACAGGTGCAGAGGAGGGTTACATAACAGATTTCCCCTATTGGGAGGATAATCTGAGGTTTGCACTGTGTTTTCAGAAGACTGCCGAAGAAAAATATCCGGGACTTATGAAGCCGTTATATTTCTGTCAAAGAAAATATAATATGGACACAGCAAAATGTTCATTACTGCTTGAAATGGGAACTGATGCCAATACTCTGGATGAAGCAATGTATTCGGGTTATCTTACGGGCAAGGTGCTGACCGAAATAATAAACAGGCACTGCGGGGAATAAAAATGAGGAAACGGAATAACTCGGATATTTATAAAATAATCAGGAATTTTTTATTATTTATTTTTTTACTCACATGTGCCGCTATGCTTATTATCGGCACACAATATGCAGGTGATAAGGCACAGTATCAGCTTGAGGGTACAAGATTTGAAACCATATCATATGAAGATATAAAAAACAGTTGTATAAATTTTTTCAGTGTGCTAAAATGAATCCAATATAAACACAAAGGAGAAATAATTTATGCTGCCTATAGGTCTTCAGTTATATTCCGTAAGAAATGAAATGGAAAAGGATTTTGAGGGTACTCTTAAAAAAGTCGCAGAAATGGGCTACGAGGGTGTTGAGTTTGCAGGTCTTTTTGATAAGTCTGCTTCTGAAATAAAAGCACTTCTCGAAAAATATTCTCTTACCCCCGTGTCTGCTCATGTGCCCCTTGCAGAAATGCTCGAAGATATGGATAAGGTCATTTCTACATATAAAGAGATCGGATGCAAATTTATTGCAATTCCCTATGTTGACGAAAATTACCGTCCCGGCACTCCCGATTATCCTGAAACTCTCAAAAAAATTGCAGAACTCGGAAAAAAAGCCGCCGAAGCGGGCCTTACACTTCTTTATCATAACCATGACTTTGAATTCATTAAAATCGACGGTGAATACGGTCTTGATGTTATGTATTCTACAGTTCCTGCCGAATATCTTCAGACAGAGCTTGACACCTGCTGGGTAAATGTAGGCGGAGAAGAGCCCGCATCCTACATTCTTAAATACAAGGGCAGAACTCCCGTAATTCATCTTAAGGACTTCGTTATGAAGGGCAAGGATAAGCCCAAAAAGCTTTATGAGCTTATCGGCATTGAGGATGACACCGAAGCCGCATCAGAAGACGATTTCAGTTTCAAGCCTGTAGGATACGGCGTTCAGGATATTCCTGCAATAATTAAAGCAGGTGAAGAATCAGGCGCACAGTGGTTCATTGTTGAACAGGATCAACCGGACAAAGGAAATACTGAGTTTTCAGCTGTTAAAAAGAGTATTGATTATCTCAAAACCCTTTAAATAGAAATAAGCCGCTCGGATGAAAATTCCTAGCGGCTTGATTTTTTATGTCCAGTCGAAGTTATAGTATTCGAGGAAGTTTACTATTTTTCCTTCGGCTTTTATATTGTTTGTCTGGAAAAGGATAAGGTCAAGATTCATTACTATTTCAATATCCATTATCATCTTATGCTTAAGAGAGGTCATTCTGTTGGTCTGTTTGTCAATAATACAGGTAATCTCACAGTTTGTATAATTCATATCAAACTTATAGCTGTTAAGATCAAGAACAACCAAGTATTCCTCTATGGGGTCTGAAAGAGCATCACGGTCAATGGGAGTCATAATATCTGCGAATGCACTGTCTTTAGCATCGGGATTCAATATATCATCAAAGGTGATAACTATTTTGTAGGTCGAGCCGTTGGAATAGCATACGGCAGATTTTACTATTGACATATCGGTAAGCTCACATCCGACATCCTTATTATAAAGAGGGAATGTTTCTCTTACTGCGATATCGTCATGTGCCATTATCTGTATAGTTGCCTCTTCGTCACCCGAATCCTTAAGAAGCTCTGTTCCGACAAGGTTTAATATTCTGTTCATGAGCTGAACATCACCGTTTCCGGCTTCAACATCGGAAACCTCCTGATATTCATTTCTTACATAACCGGGAGCTCTCACCTTAACATCGTCCATGGCACTCTTATAAAACTGTATTACATCTGATGCAGACATAGCCATGGGCTGATAAGAGGTATCCACCTGAATATTTGCACCACCGGAGGTAGTAGTATTTTCTTCTGCGGGAAGAGTAGCCGCATCGGGAATATAGATGGGCTCGTCACCTGCGGGAGCAGAAAGATCATCAAGCATAATAGTCGTGGTTCTTTCATCGCCTTCTCCTTTTTTTCTGATGCTTATCTCATATCCGCAGGAACAAAGAGAAGTTATAACTAATACGAAAGCACACAAAACCGCTATGATTTTAAATGTTTTCATTTTCATTGCCTCCTAAAAGAAATAACCGAGGGGAATTTTCTTACCCTCGGTTATTTTATCACATTTTTAACTGACAATCAAGAAAAAACAGTAATTTATTGTCTTATTGCTTTTCCGTTATCTCTATAATACTGAGTGTGAGTTTTGGGATGCTTTGTAGTTGCCCATATCTCATCTGCTACGGGCTGCCACTCATATGCGAATTCATCGCAACGGGAACAAAGAGTATCTACATCCTCTTCAACAATAAGATTTGTTGATTTTGCACCCGTCTTCTTTATTATCTCTCTGAGCTTATCGGGATTTTCAAGCATGGGACAGGGTCTTAAATGGTTATCATTAAAGGGCTGACCCTTTCTGTATTCCATAAACAAGGGATTCTTAAGGGCTTCAAGAATAGTATGAGTGCGGATATTTGAGTCTGAATAATGAATAAATACACAAGGCTCTATGTCACCTGCGGAGTTTACATGGAAGTAGTTTCTGCCGCCTGCGATACATCCGCCGACAAACTCACCGTCATCCTGAAAATCTATAACGAACATAGGCTTGCCTGTCTTTGAGTTTCTCATTTTGCGAAGCCAGAAATACATATATTTTCTCTGAGCGGGAGTGGGTATAAGCTCTTTATCAGCACCGTGACCTACGGGCATATAGTTAAAGTACCATGCGTATTTTACGCCGCTTGCAATCATAAGATCAATGAACTCGTCACTTGTTACATAGTCAAGATTAAGGCGTGTGTAGCAAACAGAAATACCGAAAAGGCATTTGTGCTTTTTTAGCATTGCCATGGCATCCATTGTTCTCTGATATGCACCCTCGCCTCTTCTGAAGTCATTGCTTTCTTCAGTGCCTTCAATACTTAATGCGAATGCAAGGTTTCCTACTCTTTTAACTTCCTCACAGAATTTATCGTCTATAAGAGTGCCGTTTGTGTAAGCCATAAATGCACAGTCTGAATGTTCTTCACAAAGACGGATAATATCGTCTTTTCTGATAAGCGGCTCACCGCCTGTGAACATATAAAAATGAGTACCAAGCTCCTTGCACTGACTTATAACAGAATTCATTTCATCATAAGTAAGATTTTGTCTGTGACCGTATTCGGCAGCCCAGCAGCCTTTACATTTAAGATTACATGCGCTTGTAGGGTCAATAAGAATCTGGAAAGGAATATTGCAGTCATACTTCTCTCTGTTTTCTCTTACTTCCTTTGTTCCGAAATAACCTGCTTCAACACCAAGAGAAAGAAGTGTATGCTTTATAATACCTCTGTCAATATCATTGAGAATTCCTTTTGCAAGCTGAGTATAAATATTATCGGGATCGGCTGCACCTGCCTTAATTTTCTTAAAGTTTTCGGGCGGGAACATATTTCCGATAAGCTTTTCAGCGAAATCAATAATCTTGAAAAACCCTTCCTCAGGTCTCTTATCAATATATTTAAGAACACCGTCAAGAGCTACGGAAGCAGCAGATGAAACGACTTTTTTCTTTAAGGACATTTATTTCTCTCCATTCACAAATATAAGTATATTCTGAAACTACATTTTATCACAAGCATTATCCCTTGTAAACAGTTTAATTATACTAAAAAATACAGCTTCTGTTACAGCTTGTAAAAAATAGTCTTGTTTATGTAAATTTTGTATGCTACTATTATTATAGTTTTATGGTAATATAAATAAGAAATTTTCAAAGAAAGTGACTTTTATTAAATGAAAACAAAAATATTTTCTCTTATTTCGGCTGTTCTTATGATTTTGGTTCTCTTCATCCCGACAGTATCGGCTGACGAAACCGAAAGTTTTAGCAGAACAGAAAATTCTATAAAGACCTTTCTTGACGGACAAGGAGCCATAATAGGCGTTTCTTCAAAAGGTGAATGGGATGAATATCCCGAAAATTCTGTTCCTGCAATAAAAGCCGCTGCTGAAACGGACATTGATTTTGTTCTTCTCGATGTCAAAAAAACCTCAGACGGAACACTTATTATATTCTCTGATGATACAACTGAGCGGATGCTAAGTGCAGAAGAAATTTTTACAGTTTCTGCTACAGATTACAAAACTCTTTCTGAGTTTTATCTCAAAAAGGCTTGCGGCGGCAGTAATGAAAAAATAAGTGAATATAAAATCCCGACATTAGAAGAAGCAATAGCCTGTGCAAAGGAAAATGACATTCCTTTGATACTCAGGAGCTCTGCTTCTCTTATCAGCGATGTTACTGATATTCTCAGTGAGAACAATGCTCTCAGCACAAGTATACTTATGACTGACGGCAGCAAAAAGGAAATAACATCGGCTCTCAGTGAATGTGAGCAAAAGCCTTATCTTATCGGAACAAAAAAAGGTAATGTAATTTTTGCCATCAGTTCTTATGTAAGTTTTCTTGACGGTATTGATGCCTGCGGAGTTGAACTTAAAACAGGAAACCGCTACGGTATAAACTATTATTACAGCGTTGTCGGGGGCTTCTCAGAAAAAATGCGGGTTATTGCCAATCCTACCGTTCCCGAAGAATGCGGAGCAAGACAGGACTCGGAAAAATGGTGGAGCGATCTCATTTCAAGAGGGTATTCCGTTATTATAACAGATCACGCGGATATGTTCTCAAAATACAAAGAACGAACAAATGAAGCAAGAGAAAGACTTCAGAAACTCTATGATAAGTACGTTACAAACCATACTCTCCCCGTCTTTAAGGATGAAAATCTTAATGATCTGAAAAAGGCATATACTGATGCCGTTTCATTAACTGAAAGCTTACTTGCCGATAAATCTTCCTCTTTTCAGGATCTGAATGACGGTTATGCGGCTTTATCAAAAGCTGCAAACGATATCAATATTAACTTTTCCGCACTTGAAGACGGAAGCGCGGGCACTACCGTAACACTTCCGAGAATTCTTTTGTGCATTGCAGCTGTTATTGTTGTTATCGCAGTTCAGATATATTTCTTCAAAAGACGCAAAAAGGAAGTGTAAAAAATGTTACTTAAAATCCTGACAGCCGTTATTGCAGTAGGTGTAATCGCGATCACATATCCTTATGTGTATGCCCAGAAAGACGGTGCCTGCCCCAAATCCCTGCTTTATAAAATGATCGGTGCTACCGGCTATATTGCTGTCGGTGTGTTATGCGTCATTATGACAGGTGAATTTTCTGAGTTTGACAAGGCTATGATAATTGCTCTTGTATTCTCGTGGCTCGGAGATCTGTTTTTGCATCTATGGTTCCACAAAATATTTTATGTGTTAGGTTTTTTGAGCTTTTTATCCTCACACATCTGCTTTATAAGAGCATACATAATAGGAATCAATTCAATGACAGTATATTTCCCCGAAAAGAGCTTTTATTCAATCGGTGAAATAATTGCAATAGTTATTTTTGTAATTCTCTTTATAGTTTGCATGATAAGGTCAAAAATGAACCTCAAGGGACTTATGAAGCTACCCATTATCATTTACGGCATTGTTATTATGACAATGCTTTGCAAGGCATCAATTCTCGGCATTGAAGCTGTAAAAGCAGAGATTACTCCCTTTATTCTTGTTTGTGCGATACTCGGTGCAGTGTGCTTTGTTTTATCGGACTTCTCAATATCCTTTCTTATGTTCGACAAAAGACACAAAAAGAATTTTAAGCTCAAGTTATTTAATATGTATACATACTTTGCAGCGGAAATTCTTCTTGCATCTCTTGTTTACTTTATATAATCTACCAAAAAAAATCACCCGAAAGTCTTTTGAGGACTTTCGGGTTTTCTCTTTTTTATAGATTACAGCAAAAGGTGCTTTTCAAGGAGCTCTTCACCTGTACCGAAGTTTTCGTATACATAGTCGATATCCTTATCGCCCCTGCCTGAAAGACAAGCGAGTATTGAGCCTTTGCCCTTTTCCTTTGCATACTTAATGGCATATGCTACTGCATGTGAGCTTTCGATTGCAGGAATAATTCCCTCATATTTTGAAAGAAGGAAGAATGCACTCATAGCTTCTTCATCTGTTACACCGTCATAAACTACTCTTCCGCAATCTCTGAGATATGCGTGTTCGGGACCGACACCGGGATAATCAAGACCTGAAGCTATTGAATATACGGGAAGAGGTTCACCGTTTTCATCCTGAAGAAGAATACTTTCAAAGCCGTGAAGAGTACCCTTTGAGCCGTATTTCATACTTGCAGCATGATCACCGATATTCTCGCTTCTGCCGAGAGGCTCAACACCAAAAATATCAACGGGTTCATTAAGGAAGGCTTCAAACATACCGATACTGTTTGAACCGCCGCCGACTGCAGCGCATACTGCATCGGGAAGAATACCTGTCATGCCGACAAACTGTTCTTTAGCCTCATCGCCTACTATTCTCTGGAAATCTCTTACCATAAGAGGGAACGGATGAGGACCGAGAACTGAGCCTATACAGTAAATAGCATCCTTATATTCTCTCATATATGCGTCAAACGCTGCGTCAACTGCTTCTTTGAGAGTTTTAAGACCGTGAGTTACGGGAATTACATTAGCACCGAGCATCTTCATTCTGATAACATTGGGATGCTGTTTTGCGATATCGACTTCGCCCATATAAATGTCACATTCAAGTCCGAAATAAGCTGCAGCTGTAGCAAGAGCAACACCGTGCTGACCTGCGCCTGTTTCAGCAATAAGCTTCTTCTTACCCATAAACTTTGCAAGAAGTCCCTCACCCATACAGTGATTTAATTTATGTGCACCTGTGTGGTTAAGATCCTCACGCTTGAGATATATCTGACATGAGCCGAAAAGACGGCTGAGTCTTTCACAGTGATATACGGGAGTAGGTCTGCCCTGAAATTCTCTTCTGATTCTTCTGAGTTCATTAATAAACTGTGCAGAATGGCATATCTCCTGATAAGCCTTATCTATTTCTTTGAATGCGGGTACCAGCTCATCGGGAAGAATTGCACCGCCGTATTCACCGAAATAACCTCTTTCATCGGGAAATTCTTTTACATAATTATCAAAATCTCTGTATGTTTTCATATCATTGCTCTCCTTTATTATTGGAAATAAGAATATTAAAGTTATAGAAATTACTGCGTTTCACAAGCTCGTCATTTACAAAATCTACGCCGAACTCTTCAAATACCGTATCACGGTCGGAGAAAAGGTTTGTGCCTATTCCGAGCCTGTCACCTTCTATCTCAACACCGATACTTGCGAGAAGTGTCGGGAACATATCAAATACTGCCCAATCTCTGTCAAACAGTCTGTCCTCGTTAACATCTGAAAGTCCTTCGGCTGGATTTAATATAAGATTATAGCATGTTCTGTGATATTTCTTTATACCGTCGAGTCCTTCAAAGAATTTCTTTGCCATGCTTAAATGGTCACCGATAAGAACGATAGTGGTATTCTCATAAAATGGCTGTTCCTGTATCCAACGAACGAAATTATATGTTTCTTCCTGAGAATAACGCACAGCATTTGCATACTTATCATCATAGGGTTTTGGTGCTTTTGGGCTGAGGTATCCTTCGGGAGTGTGTGTATCGGCCGTTTCCATCATAAAGTGGAAGGGCTTTCCTGTTTCATAAAGGCGGATGAGCTCCTCTTTTGCATATTCGTAGAGCTTATCGTCCTCATATCCCCAGAAAACCTTATAGTTTTGGGGAATATAGCCTCTCTTTTTTGCTTCCTTATGGTCGATTATGGTGAAGTCACCGTGAGACTTAAAGTAATATGTAAGACCGCCGAAATCTGCATTCGCACCGAACATTACTGTCTGTTCATAGCCCTGAGCTTTAAGTATATCGCCTATAGCAGTAACACCGGGAAGGAAATTATCTGCATCTCCGTACTGATTCTGCTTATCGGGAACTTTCATGGGAAGTCCCGTTCCCATATTTACCATGGAAGCTACTGACCAGCCGGCACCCGTGGACTCCAAAAATCCGCCCAAGCCCTCTTCCTTATTTGAGAAAGATATTCCTTCAAAAGACAGATCATATAAATGAGGAATCAGATTATCCTCACAAAAGCCTCCGAGTTCCTTTGAAAGGAAGGTATTTTCCATACTTTCAAGATAGATATGAATAAGATTTCTCTTTTCTTCGGGGAAAGTAAGCTTTACTGTGTTGGGATCTGCAAAATTCTCTTCAATGAATTCAGATGCAGTAAGATAAGAATGATAAAGCTGCACAAGCTGAAACTGATTGATACCGTATGCACAGCCGCCTGCTAACATTGAAACAGCAAGTACAAGGCTTATTGCTCTTAAGGCAATAACGGGTAATACGGTTACAGTCTTTTCTTTATTGCGGAATACAAATTTACGGTCTGAGAATGCAAATAAACAGTATATCGCAGTAAAAAGTGCCGTTGAAAGAAACGGACCTTCAATTGCCGAAATATAAACACTCGCATCCGTTCCCTCAGTGGGAGAATTAAGATTTATAAGTATCTGGTCGGGAGTAAGGTCGCCGAAAAAGTCCTTGCCCCAGACAGTCCCTGTCAATGCGGCTACACCGAGAGCAAATAAAAGAAGTCCGATAATTTTAACTGCGACATTTCCTTTTTTTCTCTTTATTTCACTTTTTTCTCCGAGAGAAAATTTATGCAGTAAAAATATTGCGAGAAAATATATTACCGCTACAGCAAGGCACATGCCTATACTCAGAAGCCAATATGTATTTTCGTGAGCAGAAACAGAATAAATATTCTCTGTTCTAAAAATATATTTCATAACACCGTAATGAAAAAGATTTATTAAAACGGTATCACGGACAAGTGCATGAATAATACCTTTTACCCTGCGGCTTTTCAAAACAAAAACTATATCGGCAATGCTTATAAGCAAACCTATAATTATACCAATTGCTATTAACATTTCATTCTCCTTACAAATAAAAAAGGAAGTTATTCTTTTAATTTATATATTATACGCTCTGTTTTCAATAAAATCAAGTATAAAAAAAGCAGTAAAAAAATAGACCGAGGCGTAAAATTTACACCTCAGTCTGAATCATTTATGCAGATGTTATATAAGATTGGGAAGCCAGTCTGCAGCATCCTCAAGCTCAACAGAAGCTCTGAGAATAAGTCGTGCATCCTCTGCCTTTATTGTGCCGCCGTTAACATTTGCTGCTGTTGCTCGCCAACCGTCAAGCTTATCAAGCTCAACAGAAGCACGAAGTGCACTTCTTGCGTCTTCTGAATTTACCTTAGCATCGCCGTCAATATCACCGGGAACAACAACTGTCTTTGTATCAATCGTCTTTCCTTCTTTATCCTTAAGAACTATCTGCATACCGCTTGCAATCTTATCGTCAGCGGCAGCCTTTGAGCCGTCAGCCTTAAGAATTTCCGTGTCACCTGCAAGAGCTTCTGTAATTTCAGCAATGCTCTGACCTTCTACAACATAAATATCGGTCTTGTTTTCGGAAACCTTTATTTCTGTGATTTCGGGTGAAACAGGCGCTACCACAGTGGGAATCTTTGCAGTGTTAACTGTAAGAGAGGCAAAGCCCTTGGGAGAAATTGTATACACACCGTCAACTGCTTTTATTTCTTTTGTTCCGTTATCATCCTTAAGAACAACGCTTACGAGCTCATAGCCTTCTGCAGTTTCTATTTCATATGAAAGCTCGCTGCCGTCAGTGTACCACTTATTTCCGTTTGCAACGAAGCCCCATGTAAAATCAACACTTTCTTCATATGCCTCAACCTTCGCATTGCCGCTTTCGATAACAAGACGGTCAAATACTTCTCTGTCCAGTACCTCATATAACACATTATCAACGATATGATATGAGTTTTCACGGTATTCAAGAATTTTCCATTCACCGTCTACATACTGCAGACCAAGAAGGATACAGTCATTGATCTCTGCCTTATAGGAATCATCTCCGTCTCCCATAATAATATAGTCCCAATTTTCTTCCATACCGTCGAAATAGGAGTCTTCATAGCCGTATTCAACGAATTTACCAGTGGCATAGACAAGATTTTCTGATGAATAATAAATATTATCAACGATCCAATCGGCAGGTCCGCCGTATCCGCCGGTATACCATTTTACAGTATTTGTTGCTTCGTCATAATAGTTATTCCATTCGTTGGTAAGGTAAGCTTTCATGTCGCTGTGATTTACAAAGCATTCATCAATTATTGCAATATAATCATCATAACTCAGAGAATAGCCGTACATAAAATGCTCGTCATCTCCGGGAATCGGTTCTTCAAAAGAATAGTCCTTGAGCTTTCCTGCCAGCTGAATATATTCGTGGGCAACTCTGTCGGGCACATCATCACCGTCGGGATTCATCATGTGGCAGCCGAAATAACCGTCGCCCCAGGTAACAAATCCCATATCATGGAAGATATATTCTATTTCTTCTGCAGCAGGATATTCTGCTGCACTTACACTTAAGGGTAAAGCAGCAACGATAAGCAGTGCAGCAAGAAGAAATGCTATTGTTTTTCTGATTTTCATATTAAATTCCTTTCTTATTTCAATGCAGCGGCATAAACCTCATGGAAAGCCTTGCAGGCTGCATCGAAGGCATCACGGTTTGTGGGATATTCGTATTCTTCCTTAACTGATTCTGCGCCGCCCGTAAGCTCAAGGTCTTTAAGGCCGTCGAAAACCTTAAGGTGCGGTTCAAGGGTCAGGAAATGCTTACCCTCTGTCTTACTGAAGCGTCTTATGAGCTCTTCAATATTGCCGTCACCCTTACCGCAGGGAACAACGAAACCGTCGGACATACGGCAATCCTTGATATGCATATATTCTATATAATCTTTGAGCTTTTCGAATGCGGGAAGAATTTCAACCTTGCACTGAATGAAGTTTGCAGGATCGAATATACCCTTTATCTTATCCTTGAAGGTTGTAAGAATATCAAGACATCTTACATCGTTATCACCGAAAATGCCTTTTTCGTTTTCATGACAGCACCAGATACCGCCTTTTCTTGCGTAGTCAGCCATTTTTTCAAGACGCTCGAAAACCTCATCACGGTAGGAATCGTAATTTTCACCCTCATCAATATAAAAGCTGAACATTCTGATATTCTCGGTGCCGAGAATGTTTGCATTTTCAACACACTGCTTGAAGGACTCAAAATGAGCCTCAAAGGAATCCTTTATATTGATTTTACCGAAATGTGAGCCTACGGAAGAAACACCGATTCCGTGTTCATCAAGTATTTTTTTAACTGCCTTCGCTTGTTCTGCCGTAAAGGTAGAAATATTTCCCTCATCTAAACCTCTTGGTTCTATGTGAGTAATACCGTTTGCCTTAAGAGCATCTATCTGACTTAAAAGTCCGCCGCCTGCTTCATCAGCGAATGCGGAAAAAATAAATTCAGCCATTATTACTCTCCTTTTACAAGTGCTTTATAGAGCTTGATATACTCATTTGCACTGCGTCCCCATGAATAATCGCATTCCATAGCTCTCTTTCTGAGAATAGCCCAGCCCTCAGAATCCTTATAGCCTTCAAGTGCTCTTCTTATTGTATGAAGCATTGCATGAGCATTATATTCTTCAAATACAAAGCCGTTGCCTTCATTGTCACCTGAATCCTTTACAGAGTCACGAAGACCGCCTGTTGCGCGGACAACAGGAATTGAGCCGTATCTTAAAGCAAACATCTGTGAAAGTCCGCAGGGTTCACTCTGTGAAGGCATAAGGAAAATATCACAACCACCGTAAATACGGCTTGCAAGAGAGGGCACAAAGCCTATTTTTACTGCAAGCTTATCGGGATATTTTGCAGCAAGACCCGTAAAGAAGGTTTCATACTGCCAGTCACCTGAACCGAGAACAATTACCTGAACATCGCTTGTACACAAAAGCTCTTCAAGCACTCTTTCAACAAGATCAAGCCCCTTATGTGAAACAAGACGGGTTACCATACCGATAACGGGAGTATCTGCCTTTTGGGGAAGTCCCATTTCTTTCTGAAGTGCTGCCTTACAAACAGCCTTACCGTCAATATCATCTGCACTGAACTTTACGGGAAGATTATTATCCCCTGCAGGGTCATTTGCAACAGTATCAATACCGTTCAATATTCCGTGTATCTTCCAGCTTCTCATACGAAGGATGTTATCAAGTCCGTGTGAATAATATGGATCAAGAATTTCCTTTGCATATGAGGGGCTTACAGTTGTTACGGCATTGGCACATTCAATAGCACCCTTCATAAGGTTAATACAGTCATCGTTATGAAGAAGTGAGGAATATTCCTTGGGGATACCGAGAACATCCTCCATTATTTCTTCGCCGAACTGTCCCTGATACTGAATATTATGGATAGTAAAAGCAGTTTTGATGTTTTCGAAGCCTTCTCTCATACCGTAGAAGAGTGAATAATAAACGGGAACGAGAGCGGTCTGCCAGTCATTACAGTTAATGACATCGGGCTTAAAATCAATGTAAGGAATCATTTCAAGCACTGCACGGGAGAAAAATGCAAATCTTTCCGCATCGTCATAATGTCCGTAGATACCCTGACGCTTGAAATAATACTGATTATCAAGAAAATAATAAATAACTCCGTTATATTTTGCCTCAAATATACCGCAATACTGTCTTCTCCATGCAACCGGCACGGTAATATGAGTTATAAACTTCATTTCATTTCTGAATTTTTCGGGAATACCCTCATATAAGGGCATAACGACTCTGCACCCGATAAGTCTTTTTCTGAGTGCTGCGGGCAGACTTCCCGCAACATCTCCGAGTCCTCCTGAAGCTATAAAGGGCTTAGCTTCACTTACAGCATATAATACTTTCATCTTTTACCTCCGCTATCAGATGTGAATATTCTTACCGATATATACGGGATATGAATCTGCACCTGAAAGTGATTTTCCGCTTCTGACTGTAACAGCCTTATCTGCAATACAGTAGTTTACGGAAGCCGCCTGTGCAATAAAGCAATGGGGCATAAGAATAGAATTCTTTACAACCGCATCCTTTTCAACTCTTACATCTCTGAACACGATACAGTTTTCAACCTCGCCTTCAATGATACAGCCGTCTGCGATAAGTGAATTTGCAACATCGCTGCCAAGACCGTAAACAGTGGGCATATCATCATATACCTTTGTGTAAACAGGTCTTTCAGCCGAGAAAAGAGCTTTATAATTCTTGGGATCAAGAAGAGAGAAGTTTGCTTCAAAATAGCTCTGAAGAGAATCAATTACCTTACAGAAGCCCTTTATTTCAAAAGCACCGATATTGAGCTTTTTGATATTCTTAAGAAGAATATCCTTTTCAAAGGATACAAGTCCTTTTGCATATGATACGGACACAAGGCTTTCAAGAAGAGATTTTTTCATAACTACTGCCTTAAGAGCAAAGTCAGAGGTCTTGCCCTCATTTGTGCCGAGTGACATCTTTGTAACTCTGCCGTCTTCAATCTTTTCAAGCACGGGAGTATCCTTAAGAGCAGGTGTCTTGCCATGAATATAAAGCTGAGTTATATCACTGCCGCTCTTTTCGTGGTAATCGAAAAGCTCATTAAGATCAAGATTTGCAACATATGTGCAGTCTGTCATAAACACATATTCTTCATGTGACTTTTCAAGGAAATGGAGAATATTCTTAATAGCACCAATTCTTGAAGCGTTATAGTTTTCAACAGCCTCTGCATTAAAGGGCGGAAGAAGATATATTCCTTCGCTCTTTCTTGAAAGATCCCAGGTTTTGCCTGAGCCTATATGGTCCATAAGGGACTGATAGTTATTATTTGTAACAATACCTACCTTTGTGACACCTGCATTTACCATGTTGGAAAGCACGAAGTCAACAAGACGGTAACCGCCGCCGAAGGGCACTGAAGCCATTGAGCGAACACCCGTAATTTCACTTATTACATCATCGTCGGTATTTGCAAATACTATGCCGAGAACATCTTTTCCGTTCATTTTACTTCGCCCTCCTTAACATTTTCGTCTATCATAAGATTTGCGGATATTTTTGCCTTTTTACCGATAGTAACATCAGCGCCGATAACTGCAACGCCCCACTTTTCAAGGTCTGTGCATTCTTCGGGATCTTCACCGACAACCGCATTTTCTTCAATAACTGCATTTTCTGCAATCATCGCATATTTTACCTTCGCACCCGATTTAATGGTAGCACCGGGCATTACTATTGAATACTCGACCTGAGCACCCTTCTCAACCGTAACATTAGAGAAAAGAACAGAATAATCAACCTTACCGTCTATCATACAGCCGCCTGAGATCATAGAATTCTGTATAGCGGAATTCTTTGATGCAAAATGAGGTGCAAGAGCTGAATTCTTGCAATAGATGGGCCATGATGTATCACTGAGGTCAATGTTTACTTTGGGATTGAGAAGGTCAAGGTTTGCTTCCCAGAGACTGTCGATAGTTCCGACATCCTTCCAGTAGCCGTCAAAGCGGTAAGCAAACATTCTCTCCCCTGCTTCGTGCATTGCGGGAATAACATTCTTACCGAAGTCGTTTGATGAACCGGGAGTATTTTCGTCTGCAATAAGATATTCACGAAGCTTCTTCCATGTGAAGATATAAACACCCATTGAAGCCTTATTTGACTTGGGAACCTTGGGCTTTTCTTCAAAGGCTGTGATCTCACCGTCATCGTTTACAAACATAAGACCGAATCTTGAAGCTTCTTCCCACGGAACCTCAAGCATAGCTATAGTACATGCTGCATCCTTTTCCTTATGGAAATCGAGCATCTTCGCATAGTCCATTTTATAAATATGGTCACCTGAAAGAATGGCAACATATTCGGGGTCATAGCGGTCGATAAAGTTTATGTTCTGATAAATAGCATTTGCCGTGCCCTTATACCATTCGGTGCCTTTTATCTGCTGATAGGGAGAAAGAATATGAACGCCGCCCTCGTTTCTGTCAAGATCCCATGCCTGACCGTTACCGATATAATCGTTCAGTTCAAGGGGCTGATACTGAGTAAGAACGCCTACGGTGTAGATACCTGAATTTGTGCAGTTAGAAAGAGGAAAATCAATAATTCTGTATTTTCCGCCATAGGGTACGGCGGGCTTTGCTATATTCTTTGTAAGAATACCGAGTCTGCTGCCCTGTCCGCCTGCGAGCAGCATAGCAATACATTCTGTTTTTCTTGCCATCTGTTATCTTCCTTTCCTGAAATTACTTTTTGTTTGATTTATACGGTTTGTACTTAAGATATATACATGAAAGTCCGGGCAGGGTTATTTCAAACGAATGATCTTTACCGTGCATGGGAACCTTCTTGGTATAAATGCGTTTGGAGTCACTTTTTCCTTCTCCGCCGAACTCAACACTGTCGGAATCAATAAGGTAAGAAAGTGAGCCTCTCCACTCAACACCTATGCGGTAATTCTCTCTTGTTACGGGAGTGAAATTACATATTGCGATAATTCTTTCACCGCTGCTGTCTATTCTTTCAAATGCTACAACTGAATTGGAGTTATCGTCACTCACGAGCCAGTTGAAGCCTTCCCATGAATAGTCAATTTCCCACAAGGGGGCATTGTCTTTATATACTTTATTGAGTTTTTTTACATATGAATGAAGCTGTTTATGGGCATCGTAATCAAGCAAGAACCAGTCAAGCTGCTTTTTCTCGTCCCATTCAATAAACTGACCGAATTCCTGTCCCATAAAAAGAAGCTTCTTTCCGGGGTGAGAATACATATAGCCTAAAAATGCTTTCATCCCCTTGAATTTTTCTTCATAGGAGCCCGGCATTTTATCAAGAAGAGATTTCTTTCCGTGCACCACTTCATCGTGTGATATGGGCAGCACAAAATTCTCCGAAAAAGCATAAAACATTGAAAATGTTATAAGATCGTGATTAAACTTTCTTGAAAGTCCGTCAAAGGAGCAATATCTTAAAATATCGTTCATCCAGCCCATATTCCACTTGAAATTAAAGCCCAGACCGTCAACGGAAACAGGCTTTGTAACAAGGGGCCAAGCGGTACTTTCTTCAGCTATCATAAGAGCGTGGGGATATTCTCTGAAAATACTTTCATTAAGATATTTTAAGAATGCAACAGCTTCGAGATTTTCTCTTCCGCCGTAAATATTGGGTCTCCACTGTCCGCCTCTTCTGCCGTAATCAAGATAGAGCATTGAAGCGACAGCATCCACACGAAGTCCGTCTATATGGTATTTATCAAAGAAAAACGCGGCACTGGAAGTTAAAAAGCTTATTACTTCATTTCTGCCGAAATCGAATATTCTTGTGCCCCAGTCTGCGTGTTCGCGCTTTAAGGGATCTGAATATTCATAGCAGCATGAGCCGTCAAATTCATAAAGACCGTGTGCGTCCTTAGGAAAATGGGCAGGTACCCAGTCAAGAATAACACCTATTCCCGCTTCATGAAGTTTGTCCACAAAATACATAAAATCATGGGGAGTTCCGTAACGTGAAGTCACGGCAAAATATCCCGTCACCTGATATCCCCATGAGCCGTCAAACGGATGCTCAAGAACCGGCATCAATTCAACATGGGTATAAGACATTTCTTTAAGATACGGCACAAGCTCGTCTGCCAATACCTTATAAGAATAAGGCTCTCCGTCAGGATATGTTCTCCATGAACCTGCATGAAGCTCATACACATTCACAGGCGAAGCATAAATATTTCTCTTATAAGAGCCTTGAAGATACTCTTCATCATGCCATGTATAGCCTTCAATATCATAAACCTTTGAAGCATTTGAAGGTCTGGTCTCGGAATGGAAAGCATAAGGGTCTGCTTTCATCCTTCTTTTTCCGTCTTCACCCAAAAGAGAATACTTATAGCTGTCAAACTGCTTTATTCCCTCTATCTCCTTTTCCCAGATACCGTCGGCAATCTTTTCCATGGGATGACTTTCTTCATTCCATGAATTAAATTCACCTACAACACTGACCGACACAGCCTTTGGCGCCCAGACTCTGAAAACAACTCCGTTTTCGGTAAAATGTGCACCAAAGAAATCATAAGCACGGCAGTTTCTGCCCTGCTTAAAAAGGTAAACGGGAATATCCGATAGATTTTCTTTTTTCTTATTCAAGGTCAAACACCCCCAAATGTAATTTTACCAAATAGTAACAGTAATTTCAAGGAAAAATTTGACTATTTTGTTAGAAGCCGTGTTACAATTTTTTTAAATATTTTGTGCATTTTAACCAACCAGCTTATTTTTTTAACAAATAAAATTAAAAATTGACAATTTTAGTCTGAAGTGATATACTTTTAAAGAATAATTTTTTAGGAGGAAACATTATGAATTCTCGCATTAAAAAGGTTCTTGCTGTTGTGCTTTCTGTAATGATGCTTTTCGGCTCATTCGCAATGGGAGCTTCAGCAGATGAAGTAAAAAGAATTTCCTGTACTATGGTAGAAGACGGCTCATCCGGCAGAGGCTTTTCATGGTACACATATGAAGACGGTGCTTCAGATCTTCAGATAGTTAAGACAGAAGAATTTGACGGCACATTCAAAAATGCAAAATTATATGAAGGCTCCACTGCTAAATTCAGACAGCAGTATGTTCATAAGGTATATGTTAATGACCTTGAAGCAGGTACTTCCTATACTTACAGAGTGGGTGATGCAGAAAAAGACCTTTGGGGTGAAACCTGCAGCGTAATCACAGATGACGGTGATGACAGCTTCTCATTTATCACAATCGCTGACGTTCAGGCAAGCAGTGACGAAAACTTCGCTCAGGCTTCCCTTACACTTAAGGGTGCTCTCGAAGTTGCTCCCGAAGCAGAATTTATTGCAACCCTCGGTGACTATGTAAATGACAACACAAATGACGAATGGGACTGGTACTTCAAGAACTTCGCATTTGCAAACAATTATTATACACATGTTCCCGTAGCAGGTAACCACGACGGCAACATCACAAACAAATTCAACACCAACTGCTTCAAGAATATGTTTGCTCTTGATGAAAGCGATAATCAGTCTCTTGAAGGTGTTTACTATTCCTTTGATTACGGTAATGCTCACATTGCAGTTCTCAATACAAACGATATTTATCCCATGTCACAGGCACAGAGAAACTGGCTCATCAATGACATGAAGCAGTCTGATGCTACATGGAAGATAATTCTGATGCACCGTGCTCTTTATTCCGCAGGTAAGCACTTCAACAAGCCCGACACGATTATGATGAGAAATATTCTTCTTCCCCTCTTTGATGAGCTTAACATTGATATGGTTTATGCAGGTCACGACCATATGTACCTCAGAACAACTCAGGTTTACGGTGACGCAGCTGTAGAAGGCACAACATATATTGAAGAAATCATTGACGGCAAAACAACCAAAATTGCAGTAGATCCCGAGGGTACCGTTTACGTTCTTCCCGCAACAGCAGGCACAAAGAGATATAATTTAAATGATGATGCAACAAATCCCGCTCTCGACGTTGCAGACAAGGCTTTTTCTACAAGCGATTGGGGCGGCTGCTTCTGCGTAACTGAAATCGAAGGCGGAAAGCTCGTTTACAAGGCCTATCTCGTAGATGATGAAACACAGAAAATTGAACTCATTGACACATATGCTATAATGAAGACTGAAGGCAACACCTCAGAAGAATCAAATCTTGACGAGTCCTTTATGGCTTCAGTTATGAATTACCCCGCAAACCTTTTCAAGGCTATCATGGAGATGCTTGTATCTTATTTCAAAATGCTTTTTGATCTTATAGCAGGCTGATACAGATAAACAATTAACGCAGTACCCTTTTGGGCACTGCGTTTTTTTAATTTTTATTTTTAATATATATCACAATAAAAGCTACAATGCAGGATATGAACAAAGCCGCAAAGAAAAGTAACACAAAAATCCATTTTATAACCTTGAATATTATGGGCAGTAATATCGCATAACATATTACCTTAAAACCTACGGTAATTACTGCTTTTAATATCTTGGCATTTACAATAAATTTCAAGACCTTCCATAACAGCCAGAACTGAAATATGCCGAGAAGAGCAGTTAATATAAATTCAAACATATCAATAAAAGAAAATGGGATTTGTGAAGCTGTAGATCATATCGGGAATTGCTTCACCCTTTTGATGCATTCCCATAGCACCTGCAACCTTAACATAAACAACCTTTGCGGGGGCCGGATAAGGAAATCTTATATCTGCCCTGACAAACCCTGTTTCGGGAACAAGAATATCCTCATCTATATTTTTAATTGCAGTTTTTGCCGTAAGCTCATATATAATATTTTCATTGTGATAAATTCTTAAGGTCTGCCCTGCTTTGAGCTTCTCCAATTTTATATTCACGAAGTTTCTATCTTCATAAGAAACCTTATCACCGGGAACAGCGTCACCGCTTGTAAGAAATAATTTCGGTGCTTTCGGAGAATTGGTCACAAAAACATTTCCCCGTTTTATAGCAGCTATAACATCATCAATTGAGTTGGATTCGGCATATACATATGTAGTCGGAACACAAAGAAGCTTTGTCACAACATAGTCCCTGTGATAATCACTGCCGCCCACAGCAGGAATATATTCACCCTTTAATATTTTTGAAGCCCACCAATCCATGCAATAAACATCATCAGTGTGCATTGGAGAATTCCATACTTCAACGGAATCCATCTTAAACTCATCCAGATCTATTTTCCATGAAAGCTTTCTGTCAAAAGGATGATTTACACTGACATGTGCACCTGCTTCTCTTGCCTTATTAATAAGATCATTATATACTTCGGGAGTCGCAGGACGCTCTATTCTCTCAAAAGGAAGATTTTCGCCCCAGATATTTACATGACCGAGATTTCCCGATATTTCCATTCCGGGAAAAATTGCAACACCTCTGTGATTAAACGCCTTCATGCCGGGAGTATTTACATTATGATCCGTAATAAACGCAAAATCCATTCCCAGTTCAAAAAGCATGTCATAGAGTTCTTCAGGCTTATACTGACCGTCACTGTTGCAGGTGTGAAGATGACAGTCGCCCTTTAACCAATGTCTTTGTCTTTGCATAGTAACACTCACTTTCTGTTATAACTATTATAGACTTGCATTGCGCACTGAACGAATGCTTCCATTGCTCTTGAAGGATATCTTTTCTTTTTATATCCCATTGCAAGCTTACGGCGGGTATTTTCGCCGGAAAGCTTGTAAAATACGCATTTTGAGGTTCCTCTTTCGGCTCTTAAAAGATTATCGGTAACTATTGTAACACCAAGACCTGCTCTTGCCATATTATATGCAGTAAGAAGCTGATCGGGATAAATTTTGACTTTCGGAACAAAACCTGCATTTTCACAGAGCTGCATAGTTCTTGTATACATATCATTACCTTTTTTAAGAACCAGAAAATCTTCATTGGAAAATTCACATAAATCTACTGACGGACAGTTTTTTTCAAGATATCTTTTATTTTTAACATCTTCATCTGAAAGCTTCATTTCAGTAAATCTGTCGTTTATCTGATAATTTGCAGGAACTGCAAGAAGAAGAGTTTCATCCGCAAGAGGATATGATATAAAAAGCTCAGGATCAAAGTCGTGTGCTACAAGAATATCTACTTTTTCTTCTAAAAGCTGATTTTTAAGGTCATGCGAATGTGACTCTACCAATTCAACGGTTATACCGCTGTAGGTATTCATAAATTCTATTATAATATCAGGAAGAATAAAAGAAGATATAAAGTTTTCTCCGCTTACTATTACACTGCCGCTTTTCATATCGGATAGATCATTGAGCTGATTAAGCATATTATGCTGCAAGGCTCGCATCTGCTCGATTGACTCTATACATACTCTTCCTGCCTGCGTAAGCGATATGGGATTAGTGCTTCTGTCAAAAATTGTGATGCCTAATTGCTTTTCTACTTTTTTTACAGATGCCGACAATGCAGGCTGAGAAACAAAAAGCTTTTTTGCCGCACCCGAAAAGCTTCTTTCGAGATATACCTCGTAAACATAATCCATACCGTCAAACATACTCTTCACCAACCTTTAAGACTACAATTTTATTATATAGAAAAAATCTGAAAATTACAAGCAGATTAGCAATACACAAGTGTAGTATTATGTGAAAAAATTTATACTTTTCAAATAAATATAAATTTTATTTATAGGTGCTATATAATTATTTGTATTTGCTACCGTCCGGCATTTGTGGTAATATGTACGGGACTAATATTTTAGTAATAATTATTAAAAGAAAGAGGTAAAACACAATGAAGAAATTTTTAGCTATTCTTCTCGCTCTCACATTCTGTGTTACTTGCTTTGCAGCTTGCAACACTGACGGAACAGAAGGAACAACAGCAGGCGGCGAAGAAACAACCGCAGCTCCCGTAGAAGTAGTTTACGGCGACACAACTTTTGACAACATCAAAGTCGGCACAGGCGGAACAACAGGTACATACTACGCATTCGCAGGTGCTTCTCTTACTGCTATCACAACTGATGCTTATAAGTTTGAAGTAGTTTCCACAGGCGGCTCTCAGGCTAACATCGAAGGCATTGATGACGGCGACTATCACATGGCTACAGTTCAGAACGACGTTATGAACTTTGCTTACAGCGGAACAAACGGCTTCACTGCTCCCATCAGAACATTCTCAGCTATCGCTTGCATCTATCCCGAGGTTTGCCAGCTTATCGCAACAGAAGCTTCAGGCATCAAGACAGTAGCTGACCTCCAGGGCAAGAATGTTGCTATCGGTGACGCAGGCTCAGGCGTTTTCTATAACGCTACTCAGATCCTTGCAGCAGCAGGCCTTGACTACGAAACAGACATCAATGCTACATACGCTTCTTTCGGCGATTCAGCAACAGCTCTTAAAGACGGCGCTATTGATGCTGCTTTCATTACAGCAGGTACTCCCACAACAGCTATCACAGAACTTGCAACTGCTACAAATGTTGTTGCTGTTGACCTCGGTGAAGATGTTATCTCAAAGCTCATGAACGATTATCCTTTCTATACAAAGTATGAAATGACAAGCGCTGACTACAGCTTCGTAACAGAAACCGTAAACACAGTTGCTATCATGGCTACATACGTTGTAACAAACGAAATGAGCGAAGATCAGGCATACGAGATCACAAAGAACCTCTGGGAAAATGCTGATGTAGCTACCAGCCACGCAAAGGCAGCTCAGATGGACATCAACACAACCGTTAACGGAATCGGTGACGTTCCCCTTCATCCCGGCGCATTAAAGTACTATGTAGAAAAAGGTATCGTTGAAGCTCCCGTTGAAGAAACAACAGAAGCTGTTGAAGATACCACTGAAGCAGTAGCAGACACTACTGCTGAAGACACAACTGCTGAAGAAACAACAGTTGCTGCTTAATTTTACTGAACAAACGGTAATATTTTGTGCCGCAGTTTTATAAATTGCGGCACTTTCTTTTAAGAAAATCAAGGAAAGGGGAAAAAACAGTGAACGAAAATACTGCGAACATCAATATTGACGAAGAAGCCATTGACTCTGACAAGATAATGCAGGAATTCGACCGTGAAAGTAACACAAGAATTTTTACGGGTTGGAGAAAAAATGTAATCACAGGTCTTCTTTGTTCTTTCAGCGTATATATGATATCTATGGCGCTGCTTTTTCCAAATGCCACAAAGTATACAAAGCTTACAACATTTATGGCATTCATTCTTTTTATAGGTTATCTTATTTTCCCTGCCTATAAAAAGCAAACAAAACGAATTAATTATGTTCCTGTATATGACATCTTTTTAGGACTTGCAGGTGCCGCATCCTTCTTGTATTACACTATACAGCAGGAAGAAATAATAAAAATGTCAAGAAGAATAGGTACTCTGCAGATAGTTATTGCTTTTATAGCAATTCTGCTGTTGGTAGAGCTGGTCCGACGGGCTGTCGGTCTTCCAATAATTTTTGTTGCAGGCTCATTTATATTATATGCGGCAATAAAAGCATTTACGGAAAACCCTGACAAAGCGTTAAGAAATCTTGCATACAGCCTTTTTTATGATGTAGCAAACGGATTGTTCTCAACTCCCGTATATGTATGTACGACCTTTATAGTTCTGTTTATTATCTTAGGTGCACTTCTTGAAAGAACAGGTATCGGAACATTCTTCGTTGACCTTGCAAACTCTATTGCAGGCGGCTCTGTAGGCGGCCCTGCAAAGGTTGCAGTTATTTCAAGTGCACTTGAAGGAATGTATTCAGGCTCTTCAGTTGCAAATACAGTCGGAAGCGGTTCTATTACAATTCCTCTTATGAAGAAAACGGGCTACAAGCCTGAATTTGCTGCTGCTGTTGAAGCTGCCGCATCTACAGGCGGTCAGATAATGCCCCCCATTATGGGTGCAGCAGCTTTCCTTATGGCTGAGATCACAGGTGTGCCTTATGCTACGATTGCTGTCACAGCAATACTTCCCGCAGCACTTTACTTTACGGGTATTTTCCTTATGATACACTTTGAAGCAAAGAAGCTCGGACTCAAAGGACTTCCAAAAGACGCTATCCCCAATTTCTTCAAGCTTATCACAAGAAACGGATATCTTCTTCTCCCCATAGTAATTCTCGTTATCTGCATGAATTACTTCAGTGCAGGTGTTTCTGCTTGTTTTGCTATTTTAGCGTCTCTCATAGTAAGCCTTTTTCCGAAGCACATTACAAAGGAAAGCGCATGGAGAGTGATATTCCCTCTTATCCCCATTGCAATAACTCTCGGAATCTGGCTTCCCTTCGGTGCTTCAAAAATGACAATAGCCGTTTTCATCGGCATAGTTACATGTGCAATTCTTTCTTTCTTCACAAAGGATCATTCGGCACTTTCTCCTTCAATTGTTATTGAATCTCTTCATAACGGCGCAAAGAACACAATAGGTGTTGCAGTAGCCTGCGGCATGGCAGGACTTATCTCAGGTGTTGTTACAATGACCGCACTCGGACAGCTTCTTCTCAACACCTTGGTTCCCGTAGCACAGAACAGTATGTTCTTAGCATTATTCCTTACAATGCTTTGCTGTATCGTTCTCGGCATGGGTGTTCCCACAACGGCAAACTATGTTATCATGGCAACCATAACGGCGCCCATTCTTATAAAGATGGGAATTCCCGCACTTGCTGCTCATATGTTTGTTTTCTATTTCGGAATTGTTGCGGATATCACTCCCCCCGTTGCCCTTGCAGCATATGCAGGTTCTGCTATTGCAAAATCAAACCCCTTGAAAACAGGTGTCACGGCAACAAGACTTGCAATTGCCGCATTCGTCATTCCTTATATGTTTGCATATAACCCGAAGATGCTCTTTATTGATGCAGGTGTATTTGATGTCGTTTCAATCATAATAACCTCATTCATAGGTATTTATGCAGTTGCGGCAGGTATGGAAGGTCACATGTTCGTGAAGCTCCCCTGGTGGCAGAGAATTATTACTCTTGCAGGCGGACTGATGCTCATAGTTCCCGAAACCATTACCGACATTATCGGCGTTGCTCTTGTAATTCTTATTATTGTTATTCAGAAGCTCTCTGAAAAGAAAACCAAGGACATTCCGCCAAAAGCTGAAGCCGTTTCAAACGCATCTTAACAAAAAAAAATATCACGGTACAGTTAACTGTACCGTGAATTTTTTTATCCTTTATTCAGCAAGCTGATAAATTCTTACATAATCTACAATCATTTCGCACTTTTCAGAGGTATCTCTGCCTGCGAATTCTTCAGCAGCAGGCACACAAAGTGAAACGATAATCTCTTCGGGATTAATGCAAACACCCTCACCAAAGGATGAACGGGTCGTTTCAACGCCGTTTACATAGAAGATGTATTCTTCTTCTGTCCATTTAAGACCGTAGGTGTTATATTCATTATAAATATCATTACCGTTGAAATTACCAAGATTTCGTGACTGGAAGCCTTCTGTTTCACCGCCGACACCTGCGCAGTGAATAGTCTGGGTAACTGAATTATGACGGTTACTTTCATTATAGCTCATTGCTTCAAAAATATCTATTTCGCAGCTCTCTATTCCGCCCTTGGAAATTTCTGCAATATAAGGAGATTTAAGTCCCTGAATCCAGAATGCAGACCAGAAAGCGTCACTTGCGGCATTCTTGCATTTAATTTCAAAATAGCCTCTGCAGTAATGCTCTCTGAGTGCTATTGAAGCACCGTACCAGCCCGTACCGTAAACGCCGTCTTCCTGATAATCACCTTTCATGATGAGATTACCGTCTTTTACAGATACCTGATTTATACTGCTGTAGCCGCCGCGGCTGCCGCCGTCACCTCTTGCACGCCAGACATCCATATCAAGTGTCTCGCCGTCAAATTCGTCTTCAAAAACGAGTTCATAACCGGTGAGGTCAAGCTCTTCGCCCCATGCATCAACAGAAGCACCTGTCAAAAGCATATTAAACATCTGAAATATCATTAAAAAGGTGGCACAAAGTCCTCTTGCACCGCCGCCTGTGAGAAGTGATTTTAGTCCTTCAACGGCATTGGTAAGTGCCCATTGTTCTCTGAAAACAAGTCCTAAAGTATTTGAAATAAAATCTACCATAACAAAACCTCCGGAAATTTATTTTTTTGCTCTCATCTCGGCGAGATCTCTGTAGCTTATAAGCTTTATGCCGTGAGTCTTGAATGCTGCATGAGTTTCGGGGTCTTTCATTACGAGATATTCCCAGTATCTTCTTTCCCATGTACCTGTAATAGACTTCATTTCTTCTGTAGGCATTGCGGGATGCACATAGGTTTCACAGATACCGTCAGGAATCTTTATAAGATATTCAATGAAGTTATACTTAAATTCTTCGTATGTTTTGCCCGTTTCAATATTTTCGGGGAAAATAAGATAGTCGGGCATTGGAACATTATTTACTTTTCCGAACATTCCCGAAAGAACGCTGGCTACCGTAAAGAGCCATACGGGAGCTTCGGGAGGACACTGTTCAGTAAGCGGCTTTGAGAACATTCTGAAGGGATAGCCTTTCTTTCCGCAAACTGCAAGAGTCTTGGGAAGCATCAGTATCTTTCCGTTCATGCCGTAAAGAGCACCCATGTGGCTGTCAATATGAGAAGGCTTCATACCGAGATTTTCACAGTATTCTATCTGAGCGATAGTTTCCTTTACTGCTTCATCATATTCACAGTGTGCTTCAAAATCTTCACTTTCGGGCCACATTCTGCCCTCGGGTGTTTTAAGGCTGGGAAGATCGGTAAGAGGTCCCCACGGGAAATTATCCTGCCATTCATTTGTGTGTGTAAGATGAACGCCTATTGCAAATTCGGGATGAGCCTTTGAAAATTCAATTGCTTCAAGAGCACCGGGACAGGGTGTCATAATAGTTGACGAAAAAATACTGCCCGATAAAAACAAGTCCATAACAGCTTCATTGGCAGAGTGGCAAAGTCCGAAGTCATCTGCATTGATAATCAGATATTTCTTACCCATAAAATTATCTCCTTTGTTTTATTAAAACTATAATACCAAAATAAGCAAATCAAGTCAATAATTATTGATAGCCTATAGAAACAGCAAGCATCATAACAATGGCGGATATAATTCCCTCTATTACAAATAACGGCCATGAGAATTTAAGCCACTTCGCGTATGAAACACCTATAAGACCTATTGCAATTATCATAATACCGCTTGTGGGATATAAAAGATTGGTAAACCCGTCTGCAAGGCAGAAGGATAAAACAACGCTGTTGGAGCTAAGTCCTATAAGATGCGAAAGGGGTAAAACAAGAGGCATAACAAGAAACGCCTTTGCAGTTCCCGAGCCTATAAAGAATTCAAGCAAAGCAATAAACAGGAATATCAGCAGTATTGCTGCATAAGGATTCATACCCTCAATAAGCGTATGGATATAATAGAGAATCGTGTGCATTATCTTTCCCGTGTTCAAGATATATGCCACGGAAATTACAATAATTATAAGGGGAATTGCGGGAGCGACTGTCTTTATTCCCTCTGAAAAGCCGTAAAGAAGATTTTTGCCTCGAAGCCCCGTAATAATTGCAGCAGATATACCGCCCGTAACAAAGAATACCGCAATACCGCCCATTGATACTACACCGCCGGCGCCTGTAATAAAGTCTGTTATTATACAAACGAGTGCAAGTCCTAAGCATATACAAAAGGCTTTCGCTGCTTTTCCTGTGGTTTTATCGGCAAAAATTACATCAACATCGCTTACGGAATATTTTTCGCGAAGTGTTTTATCGCTTTCATATGAAAGACTTTTTTCGGGATTTTTTTCAATCCTTTTTGCATAAACATATAAAAATGCGTAAAGGCCTAAATATACGAGTGCGAATACTATAAGACGAAGCCACAGTCCCGAAAAAATTTCAATATCCCCCGCAAGGCGCTGAACAGTCATAACATTAAAAGGATTAAAGGTTGCTGCAGTAAAGCCGAATGCGACTGCTATAAGGCTCATTCCGAGGCCTACGAGAGAATCCCATCCGAGTGCTAAAGAAATTGCAACGGCAATGGGCACCAATGTCACGCTTTCCTCTAAAATACCCGCAGTGGAAGCCAGTGCCATACAGAAAAATGACAGAACTGCCATAAGAAGATATTTTTTATGAGAAAATTTCTTGATAACCACGGCGACTAAATATTTCAGAACTCCGCAGCGGTCAAGAAGTAAAAATGTTCCGCCCATTAAAACAATAAAGGCTATAATGAGAATTCCCGTAAACCCCGTATCCCTTGTCTCACTGTCAACAAATACCATAACGGGAGCTGCCACTATTTTCCATATAGGCATAGTGTAGTCTTCCAAGGGTGTGTATTCACTTTCGGTAGTAATAGAAGCATTACCTGTATTTTCATCTATGAAAGTGTTATATTCGCCTCTCGGCATTATCTGTGTGAGTACGCCTGCAAAAATATATACTGCAAGCAGTATCACCGTAATGCTGACGATAGTTTTTTTATCTATATGTAAGCCGTCAGTCTTCTTTTTCTCTATTCCTGTCATATTATTTCCCCTACAAAATATTAAATCAACCCAAAATCGGCTTATCGCAGAATTCAATTTCGGGAGCACCCTTTAAGCCGTCAGACTCAAAAACAATTATTTCGTTTTCGCCTTCTTTAAGTACACTTGCCGGAGCATAAAGAGTCTTCTGAGGACCTATCTCCCAATATCTTCCGAGATTAAAGCCATTTATTGTTACAAAGCCTTTTTTGAAGTTATCAAGCTTTAAGAAGGTATCCTTACATTCATCTACTGTAAGATAGCCTCTGTAGAATGCTGATTTTTCGCAGAAGTCTTCATTATTGAATTCGAGCTTATCAAGATTATCCATTGTAAGCGGATATACATCCCAATGGAAATGAATTCTGTCGTCAATAAGGCATCTGCCTGCAATACCCTTTTTGCGCATCATCTTGGAACCAAAGTTTGTTCTTCCCATATTTTCACAAAGTACTGTAAGCGTATCCCCTGCTTTTGCGGAAAATTCAGTTTCAAGAGAATCGTTTATATAGAGAATATCAATAAGAGTATCGTTAATATATATCTGTGCTCTGTCACCAAGAGTTTCGAATGTAAGCTTTACATTTTCATAGTCACGGCGAAGCACGGTTTTATATGCTATATAGCCGTAGCCTATACCGTATTTTTCCATACACTTGGGAACATCTGAATGTATGGGAGTTGAAAGCCTTCCGAGTGAATTAAAAAAGCCTGTTTTTTCGGAAAGTGTCACTTTACCGTATGCCTTTTTCTCACGGTCAGCGGGTATTTCAGGCAGCTCCCAATCTATATATTTCTTTATAACCTCACGCACAGCCATATATTTAGCTGTAACATCACCGCATTCGCTGAGACACGCATCATAGTCATAGCTTGTAACATCAGGAAGGAATTTTTCATAGTGGTTAGCACCCGAAGTAAAGCCGAAGTTTGTGCCGCCTATGAACATATACATATTGAGATGTCCTCTTTTAAGCATATCGTCAACTACCTTGGCATAGTCCTCGGCTGAGGTTGTATGATGCTTTTCGTCACCCCACGCATCAAACCAGCCGTTCCACATTTCCATACACATTTTGGGGCTGTCGGGATATAATTCGTCATGAGCCTTGAAATTTTCTTCAACACGGCTTCCGAAATTAAGAGTGGCAAGACATCCGTCAATAGCACCGTCAAGAATATCACTTTTTGATGTACCGTCAGAGGTAAATAAGGGCACATCAATACCTCTTCTTATAAAGCCTTCCTTGAGGTAATTAAGATATTCTTTATCGTCACCGTAATAGCCGTATTCGTTTTCGCACTGTACCATTATGACATTACCGCCGTTGGTGCAAAGATAGGGTTTAATTTCTTCACAAAGACGGTCAAGATATCTGTCAAAGCAGGCAATATATTTTTCGTTCATACAGCGGATTTCCATATCCTCATCCGTCTGTATCCACCAGGGAAGACCGCCGAATTCCCATTCAGAGCAAATATAAGGACCCGGACGGACAATTGCCATAAGTCCTAATTCCCCTGCTGTCTTTATAAATTTTCCGATATCGAGTATTCCCGAAAAGTCGAATTCACCGGGTACTTTTTCATGCATATTCCATGCACAGTAGGTTTCAACACAGTTACAGCCCATAGCCTTTAATTTTTTAAATATATCTTCCCATGTATCGGGCATATTTCTGAAATAATGCACAGCACCCGAAATAAGCTTTACGGGCTTTCCGTCTTTTATAAATTCATTTTTTATAATTTCAAAGGTCATATTCTTCTCCTTATACAAACAACACCTGTTTCAAGGTGTTGTTTTAATTATGGCATTCAATTTATCAATTAGTCCTTTATCCGCTTCGGGAATTGATGCGAACGGAAAATCTATTCTCATATTGTCATATTTTGTCTGACAGATTTTTCTGAAAGGAAGCAATTCTATCTTATCAACAACACTGAATTTTTTTGCAACCTCGTGAAGCTTTAATATATTTTCTTCCGTATCGTTCACTGTGGGAATTATTACCTGCCGTAAAGTTACGGGGATATTCTTTTCATTCAGATACTCTAAAAATTCACGTACTCTTTCAATAGAACAGCCGACATTTTCACGGTATAATTTATCATCGGTATACTTAAAATCTAAAAGCACTCTGTCAGTTTCTTCGAGCAGTGCTTTTACTTCATCATTAAATACACTGCCCGATGTATCAAGGCAGGTATTGATACCGTTTTCGTGGCAAAGAGAAAATATTTCACGGCAGAATTCGCTTTGCAAAAGAGGCTCACCGCCCGAAAGGGTAATTCCTCCCTCTTTCCCGAAATATTCACGGTAACGCAGTGCTTTTTTTACTATTTCCTCTGCCGAATACTGTGTGCCTGTCCCAAACTTCCATGTATCGGGATTGTGACAGCATTTACAGCGAAGATTACAGCCCTGCAGGAATACTACAAAACGCACTCCCGGTCCGTCTACGGTACCAAGGCTCTGAATTGAGTGAACAAAGCCTTTTTTCATACGCACTCGTGGAAGGTACGGCTTATAACTTCTCTTTGCTGTTCACGGGACAGCTTATTGAAGTTAACGGCATAACCCGAAACTCTTATGGTAAGATTGGGATAATCGTCGGGGTTTTCATATGCTTTTATGAGTGTTTCGCGGTTAAGCACATTAACATTGATATGATGTGCCCTCTTTAAGAAGTAGCCGTCAAGGATTGTTACAAGATTATTTATTTTTTCTTCTTCGCTCTTTCCGAGAGCTTCGGGAGTAATGGTAAATGTATTTGATATACCGTCACGGCAATCTTCATAACGGATCTTTGCAACGGAATTAAGAGAAGCCAAAGCACCGTTTTCTTCACGGTTGTGCATGGGATTAGCACCGGGGGCAAAAGGTGTGCCCGCTTTTCTTCCGTCGGGCGTAGCACCTGTGTGCTTACCGTACATAACATTTGATGTAATAGTAAGAACAGAAAGAGTGTGAATGGCATTTCTGTAGGTGGGAGTTTTACGAAGCTCTGTTATAACTTTATGTGCCATATCACGGGCAATAAAGTCAACCCTGTCATCATCGTTTCCGTATTTGGGGAATTCTCCCTCTGTATTAAAGTCTGTGATATAACCGAGTTCATCCTTAACGGGGTGAACCTTTGCATATTTTATGGCACTGAGTGAATCTGCAACAACAGAAAATCCTGCAACACCGAAAGCCATAAAGCGGGTAACATCGGTATCATGTAAAGCCATCTGGGTCTTTTCATAAGCATATTTATCGTGCATATAGTGAATGACATTCATTGTATTCACATAAAGCTTACTCAACCACTCAATATATATGCTGTAACGCTCCATGACAGCATCAAAATCAAGGGTTTCCATATCCATAACAGGCATCTGAGGACCGATATGTATACCGCTTGTAGCGTCAAAGCCGCCGTTTATTGCAACTAAAAGGAGCTTTGCAAGGTTACAGCGTGCTCCGAAGAACTGCATCTGCTTTCCTACTTCCATAGCGGAAACACAGCATGCAATTGCATAATCGTCACCGTGAAGAGGACGCATAACATCGTCATTTTCATACTGTATGGAATCCGTATCACAGGAAACCTTTGCACAGAATTTTTTGAAGTTTTCGGGAAGAGAGTTAGACCACAAAACCGTAAGATTAGGTTCTGAAGAACAGCCGAGCGTATAAAGAGTATTGAGCATTCTGAAGGAGTTCTTTGTTACAAGAGTTCTTCCGTCATTTCCCATACCGCCGACAGCTTCTGTTATCCACATGGGATCGCCGCCGAAAAGCTCGTTGTATTCGGGAGTACGAAGGTGTCTTGCAATACGAAGCTTCATAACAAAATCGTCCATAAGCTCCTGAGCGGCTTCTTCCGTGAGAATACCTCTTTCAATATCTCTTTCTATATAGATATCAAAGAAGGTGCTGACTCTGCCAAGACTCATTGCGGCACCGTTCTGCTCTTTTATTGCGCCGAGATAGCCGAAATATGTCCACTGAATAGCCTCTTTTGCATCCTTAGCAGGTTCACTGATATCAAAGCCGTACATAGAAGCCATTTCCTTAAGGAAGCCTAAGAAAGTTATCTGCTGGAAAAGCTCTTCTGACAAACGGATATTCTCTGCTATATAAGGCTTATCTGCAAGTGCCTTTTTATCCTTTAATTTTTCTGCAATAAGACGGTCTACACCGTAAAGGGCTACTCTTCTGTAGTCACCTATTATTCTTCCTCTGCCGTAAGCATCGGGAAGACCTGTTATGATATGACTCTTTCTTGCAAGACGCATTTCATCTGCATAAGCTCTGAAAACACCGTCATTATGAGTTGTTCTGAAACGGAATTCATCCTCAACCTTATCGCTGAGCCTATATCCGTATGCGGCACAAGCCTGACGAGCCATTCTGATACCGCCGAAGGGGTTTACACCTCTTTTAAGAGGACTGTCGGTCTGCATACCGAAAATAAGCTCATTTTCTTTATCTATGTAACCGGGGGCATAGCTTGTAAGTGAAGATACCGTATCGGTATCAACATCGAGCACGCCGCCTTTTTTGCGTTCTTTGCGAAACAGCTCCTGAACAGCTTCCATAAGCTTTGAGGTACGAACTGTAGCACCCGCAAGAAAGCTGTCATCACCTTTATATTCCTTATAGTTCAACTGAATGAAATCTCTTACATTAATTTCATCCTGCCAGACACCTTCTCTGAATCCGAGCCAATTATCGTGTTTCATAGTATTTCTCCTTCACTTTTGGATTCGATTTTCCTTAAAAGGAACATCCCTTTTCCCTTTTATAAAAGAAAAAAGGGACACAATCAGATTTCAACAAACTGATTGTGCCCAGACGGTCGGCATTATAAAAACTTTTACACTCCACCGCGGTACACCGCGAAATCCGTCAGTCATGTAAAAATCTATATGTATTATATAATAAAAGCCTTAAAAAGTCAACAATACGATATATAGAAATAAATGAAAGCCAACAGCCGATATTTATTAATTTATCACAGAATTATACAAAAAGCCCGACTTAAAGAACAAGCCGGGTTTTATTGTTTTAGCCTTCGTTTTGTTTTCTGATTTCAAGCACCCGATTGTGCACTTCTTCCTTCTTTTCGCCCGTAAGCTTATAGAAGAAGAAAGGAACACCTGCAAGGAACATCATAATACCGTGAACTATCGTATAGAAGAACAGCAGGACTATCTTTGTTTCAAGGCTCTGAACGGGATTGGGAACAAGGTCGGTGGGCTGGATATAACCGATGATTGAACCCTCACCGTAAAGAAGAAGGGGTGCTACGGCACTTGCTATAGTTCCGCTTATGAGTGTACCGATACCTATAACAAAGGGGAAGGATGCGTCGAAACGCTTTTTGGTCTTAACTTCAATATCTTCAAGAACATCAGCCTGGAACATTGAGGGAAGAAGATTTGATGCACCGAACTGAAGACCGATAAGGAACAAGAATACAATGAAAACAACCTGAAGAATTGCATTGCCTGTTTTGAAATAAGCGAAGCCAACGCCGAATGCCATGCAGTTTGCACAAAGGGAATAAATACCGCTGGCAATATAAAGCTGTCTTGCATCAAACTTTTTAAGAAGAAAATTGATAATAAGCATACCGACTGCCGTGCCTATACCAACGGGAAGCACAAAGAGGATCTTCTTTGAAATATCGCCGAGAACTGCAGCAGCGATAAATGCTTCCATATATGTAGAAATACCGCGGAAGCTCTTGAGGAATTCAGAGAAAATAATTGTCCATGCGTGCTTGTTTGTAACAATATCCTTAAAGCCTAATAAAGGATTTTTCTTTTCAGCGGTATAAACAGTTCTTTCACGAACCATTTTCATACCTGCAAGAACGGTAATAACACCTACAACACCGCAAAGACCTGCTGAAATAATATACTGCAAGCCTTCGACACTGCGGATGCTTGTTCCGCTTACGGCATTCACTAAAGCTTCATTATCCTTGCTCCAGATAAGACCGATAACCAGAAGAATAACAACGGGAGCAGAGTTACCTACGGCACTTGAAATTGAACGGAATGAAAGCACCTGATCGCGTTCTTTAAGATTAGGAGTCATAACATTGGCAACCATGTTGATTGAATTACCGAATGTGCACATAACAGCCCAGAGAACTGAAAGCGTGACAACATAAATCATAAGAATTGTGCCTGAAAGACCGGGAGGAGCCCAGAAAGAAAGCATCATAACAATTGCCATCGGCACTACCACCAGCATCGCAATAGGTCTGAATTTTCCGCCCTTACCCATCTTTCTGCCGTCAATATACATAACAATAAAGAAGTTGAGAACAAAAGGAATAACTGCCGTAAGAACATTAAAAAGTGAGGTCTGTTCTTCGGGAAGTCTTAATACATTGACAAGATAGGCATTTCTGTTTGAGCCTATCATGCCTGTCATGGTAGTATAAAAGAATACACCTAAAAGATAGAATATAAATTCATTATTCTTAACATGCTTACGGTTTTCATTACCGATAATTGATCCTGTCGCATTCATAAGAATTTCTCCTTACCCAAAATTTTTCTTTCGAAGAAGAAGCATAAAATACCCGGCTCGAAGCTTGCGAACCGGGCAAAATCAAACTTATTCGTCGTCGTCTTCCATTGTGGATTCTGCAATAACCTTTGTTGCAACATCCTGAGGAGCTCTTTCATATCTTGCGAATTCAAGTGAGAAATAGCCTCTGCCTGCTGTTACAGAACGAAGTGTTGTTGAGAAGTCGCCCATTTCAGCCATGGGAACTTCAGCTTCGAGAAGCTGCATCTTGGGTTCGTCTGCAGGGCCCATACCGAGCACTCTGCCGCGGCGCTTTGTAACATCACCCATTATGTCACCGAGATTATCATCGGGAACGAAAGCCTTCAATGTACCGATAGGTTCAAGAATTGCAGGACCTGCTGTATCCTTGAGCTGCTTGAAAGCGAGAGAAGCTGCTGTCTTGAATGCCATTTCAGAAGAGTCAACGGGATGATATGATCCGTCATAAAGAGTAGCCTTGATATTAACTACAGGATAGCCTGCAACGATACCGCGCTTAACACTCTCTCTGAGACCCTTTTCAACTGCGGGGAAGAAGTTCTTGGGCACTGAACCGCCGACAACCTCTTCACCGAATACGAGATCAAGCTCATCACAGGGCTCAAATCTGATCCATACATCACCGAACTGACCGTGACCGCCGGACTGCTTCTTGTGTCTGCCGTGAATTTCAACTCTCTTACTGATAGTTTCTCTGTAAGCAACTCTGGGAATCTGAAGATCAACTTCAACACCGAACTTGGTCTTAAGCTTTGTTACAATAAGGTCAAGATGCTGTTCGCCGAGACCTGAGAGAATCTGTTCTCTTGTTTCTTCGTTTGTATAATATCTGATAGCAGGATCTTCGTGAGAAAGCTTCTTAAGACCTGCAGCAACCTTTTCTTCTTCACCCTTCTTCTTAACAACAACTGCCATTGAAAGGCAGGGAGCGGGAAATTCGGGAGCCTTAAGAGAAAGAGGAGCCTTTTCAGCACAGATTGTGTCACCTGTCTTGATACCGTCAAGCTTTGTGATAACGCCGATATCACCTGCTGCGATAACAGCTGTATCCTCAGTCTTTCCGCCCTTGGGGACAACAAGCTTACCCATTCTCTGGTTAGCGGAGGTTCTGGGAGTATAGCAAGGTGTATTACTGTCTATCTTACCGGAAGCTACCTTTACATATGTCATCTTACCTACGAAGGGGTCGGCAACGGTCTTAAAACACATTGCTGCAAGAGGTCCGTTTTCGTCACATTCAAGTTCAACTTCGTTGCCGTCTGCATCAACAGCTGTTTCCTTGAACTGTGTGGGTGCAGGAGCCATCTTAGTGATACCGTTAAGAACGAGGTCAACTGCTTCAAGAGTGTAAGCAGAACAAGCATACATAGGCATAACTGTTCCGTCAAGAACACCCTTTGCAAGACCGAAAACTATCTCATCATGAGTAAATTCTTCACCGTCGAAGAATTTCATCATAAGCTCATCATCTGCAGTTGCAACTGATTCTGTGAATGCAGCATGAAGCTCTTCAATTCTGTCTGTTGAAGGCATAGGAACTTCTGTTGCTTTGCCGTCTTTATAAGCGAATGCCTTATTCTGAAGGAAGTTTACGTAGCTTACAACCTTGTCGCCCTCAACATAGGGAACAACAACAGGACAAACCTGAGTTCCGAATGCTTCCTGGAAAGCATCAACAGTCTTATAGAAGTTTGCATTTTCAGCATCGCAGCCTGTAACGATTATGTACTTTGACATATTTCTAGCAGTTGCAGCCTTGTAAGCCTTTTCAGCTCCTACGCCGACGCCTGAACCTGATTTTGTTACGATAAGAACTGTTTCAGCAGCTCTGATACCTTCTGAGACACCCGTTGCGAAGTCGAAAAGACCGGGAGTGTCAATTAAATTTATTTTTCTGTCACGCCACTCAAGAGGGCATACAGCGGAAGATACGGAATTGTGACGGCGCTTTTCTTCAGCGTCGAAGTCCATTACGGTGTTACCGTCGGCAACCTTACCGAAGCGGTCTGATGCACCTGCAATGTAAAGCATAGCCTCTGCGAGAGTGGTCTTACCTCTGCCGCCGTGACCGGCGATGCAGACGTTTCTGATGTCGTTTGCGTTATAAAGTTTCAAAGTGTTTACCTCCTAAAAATGTGAGGAATATGGTGAAAAACAACAAATTCCCAAAAGAGTACGGAGAAAATTATAGCACAAAAAACAATGCAATGCAATAGTCATTTGTCTTTTTTAACAGAATTTTTCACCAAATATTCCGCAAATTTGTTTGACATTTTTACCATATTAGTGATATAATCTTTATTATTATTTACAAAGAAAGGGATAAAAATATGGGAGCAATTGACAAACTCAAGGATGCCGCAGGTATAGAAGGTAAATTCGGTACTTATATAAAGCCGATGGCAAGCTACACCTGTGCAAATATCACCCTTGGCGGTGCCGGCTATCCCCTCAATCTTTATCATCAGCAGTATTTAAGCTTTGTTGAGCAGATGCCGACTGATGTTACGGGTGTTATCAGCATGATAAACGGTCTTATTGATGCTGTTTCGGATGTAACAATGGGACTTATCACAGACCGCACACGTTCAAAGTTCGGAAAGCACAGAATTTATGTTCTTATCGGTGCAATTCCGTTTTTCTTTGCCTACATAATGAAATGGTATTCTTTCGGCATTTCATCTATGGGCAATATGACATTTAACTTTATTTACTATCTTGTAACAGCTTTTATTTATTCAACAAGCTATACAATGATGAGCGTTCCTCATGTTGCAATGCTGCCTACCATTGAACCTAACTATTTCAGGCGGACACAGTATAAAATGGTTGAATATATGTTCAACAGCGTAGGACAGGTTTCTTCTTTCCTGTTTATGGGCATGGTACTGGGCGGCGTAAACATGTCGAACCCCTCACCCGCCGATAAATCGAAATATCTTTTCAGCGGAATTATTCTCGCCCTCTGGTTCGTATGGTCGCCTATTCTTTCATTCTTCACCTGCCCCGAGCCTTCTTCTTTAGGTCTTCGCAACGAGCCTATCAACTGGAGATACTTATTCAATGAATACTATCTTGTATTCAAGAACCGTTCTTTCAGACAGTATTTCCTTATAAGTATATTCAATTCCTTCCGTTCAAGCTTCTACAGCTATTCAGATCAGTATTTCATTATAAGTATTGCAGACAGATACAGTCAGTTCAATGTACTGAACACGGTGGCAGGCACCGCAGAATTCATGGGCTCACCCGTTATTTATTTCCTCAGCCGTTATTTTGATAAGCGCACCTCGGGACTTATGCTCACTCCCCTCATGGTTGCAGGTCTTGCAATTTTTGCATTTGTCAAGAACTCCACACCCACTGTTTTCTTATATCTTGCAACAATACTTTATAACTTCGGCTTCTCAGGCCCCGGCTTTGCAATTGATACAATTCAGCCCGATATCACTGACGTTGACGAGCTTATCACAGGCAGAAGAAGAGAGGGTGTTATCGCAACCTTCAGAAGCTTTGTTTCAAAAACAATAAACTCCTTTATGACAGGTATTCTCGGCTTCTCTCTCAAATTCTTCGGTTATGATGTTACAAAGAAAGAACCCATGTATCAGACAGCAAAAACAATATTCGGTCTTCGCCTTAATTTCTCAATAATGCCTATAATCTTTGGTCTTATTACACTTATACTTATCAAGAGCTTCACCATGAACAAGAAAGACCATGAAGAAATTCAGCGTGTAATCAAAGAAAAACACGAAACTGGACACGTCAATATAACAGAAGAACAGAAAAAGCGTCTTGAAAAAATTGCAGGACAGAAATGGGAAGATATGTGGATAGGAAGCTACGCTCCCGTTTCGGCTTCTGTTAATTCAGAAATAACTTTAGACTGATGACAGGAATAATTGATGTCGGCGGCGGTCTTCGCGGTGCTTTCGGAACAGGCATATTTGATCGCTGCTTAGAAGAAAATATAAATTTTGAATATTTAATAGGTGTTTCGGCAGGAGCGGCAAACATTGCCTCATATCTTGGAGGACAAAAAGGAAGAAACCTTACCTTCTACACAGAATATTCTCTTCGTCCCGAATATATGAGCTTTTCAAATCTCTTGCATAACGGCTCATATCTTGATCTTTCATATGTTTACGGTGTGCTTTCCAATTCCGACGGTGAAGACCCGTTAAACTATGAAAAAATGGCGAAATTTAAGGGTAGTTTTCTTACAGTTGCAACTGATGCTCTCACAGGCAAGGCTATTTATTTTACAAAAGACGCATACCGCCCCGATGATTACAGAGTTTTAATGGCTTCATGCTGTCTGCCTGTTGCATGCAGACCCGTTATTATGAACGGTGTTCCCTGCTTTGACGGCGGTGTGGCAGACCCCGTACCCGTAAGAAAGGCTCTTTCTGACGGCTGTGACAAGATTATTCTTATTCTCACCCGTCCCGTTGATGAAATAAGAGTTCCGGGAGTTGACAAAAGAGCGGCGGCATTTTTAAGAAGAAAATATCCCGCCGCGGCTGTAGCACTCGAAAGCCGTTATCAGAGATATAATGTGGGGGTGGAAATAGCCCGTTTTCTAGAAAAAGAAGGAAGAGCACTTATTCTCTCCCCCGATAACTGCGACGGACTCAAAACACTTACAAAGGATACCGAAAAAATAACAAATCTTTATAAAAACGGCTACAAAAAAGCCGAAAAACTACTTGAATTTATACGCTAAAAAAAGGTTTTCCGTATTTTGCGGAAAACCTTTTTTTACATTATTTTTTAAGCTGAGAAGAAAGCTTTTTACCGAATTCTCTCATTTCAAGAACCAAATCACCGTTTGTTTCAACAAGGCAGTCGTGCTTTTGAAGGAATTTCTTTTCGACGGCTTTGAGTCCCATAATAACGAAACCGCCGACAACTGCACCGAAAAGAATAATGAGCGCAAGAGGAATTCTGCAGGTAAGCCAATCGCCCGAACGAAGAGGAAGAGTGAAGCTCATATAAATTTCACCCTTTTCGAAAAGCTCTGCGTATGTATAATCGATATTACCGTAAGTATAATTGCCTGTTGCATATTTCGGAAGTGAGCCGTCGGTATAGGCTGTATTTACTATACCGAAAACAGCAGTTAAAAGTCCGCCAACGGCTGATCCTGCCATAAGTCCCGGTATTACAGTAAAGGGACTTCTCATTGCAAGAGGCATTGAAAATGCTGCAGTAAGCTAGATATTTTCAAAAAATGCGTTAATGGGGCCCGATGTTGCAAGATTCATATCGTCTGTATCGGTGTGTCCCTTTTTGAAGAGCTTGCAGAAAAGCACACCGAAAAATGCAGTCCAGCCAACACTTATGAAACATACACTGTAAATCGTGATAAGCTGTGCATTACCTGTTGCAAGATATGAAGCCGCCGCAACGGAAAAAGCCGAAAGAGATACGGGGCCTATCACATCAAAGCCTACCATAAGTCCCATGATAACAGCGGCAGGAATAACCGAGGTCGAGGCAACTGACGTAAGCATTTCTCCGAGCTTTGAAGAAATTACTGCGAAAGGAAGTTCAATTCCATATTTTATAATAACAAAGGCAGTGGCTGCAGATGCTACGGGAATAATAAGTATCATTACAATGAGATCCACGCCCTCAATGAGAGTAAGACCTTGAAGCTCTTCGGGAATAAGCTTTATTTTCTTTCTGAAAGTATCTAAAAGCTTATCAATTTTTTTGCCGATTATGGGCTTTAATTCAGTCCACCCTGCATATAAAAGCTTTATAAGAAGGGCTAATATTACGGACATTATAAGATAGCCCATATAGCCTATGGCAGTTGCCTTCTGATAATTTGCGGGGGTAGAGAAAAAGCAGGTATAAATATTAACGGCACCCTCAGTTGATGCTGTAAAATGTGCAAAATAAACCGACAGTGCCAGCGACGGTGCAATTGCGGGCAGCCCTGCAATCAGATATGCTACTATAACCGACAGCACAACAAAGAAAAAGTCAGTTGCCCAGAAAAGAATAAACCATAAGGTGGGCTCATTTTCAGCACCCGTTGCACCTAAAATGTGATACTGCTGAAACAGATTCTGAATAACAAAAAAGAATCCCGCCCCCAAAGCTCCGAAAAGCTGAACAATAAAAACAATAGAAGTCGCCCGATAAATCTTGGCTTTAGTATCAACATAAAGCTTTTTCATAAATATTTCTCCCTTGTATTTTTTCAGAGGTTATGCCGCAATGATACTGCTATGAATGATATCAACGATTTGCCTTAATATTACAGTGTTGCTGCCAAACAACTCCATAATACTGTAGCTGTCAAAGGGTGACTTTTCTATAAGATCTTTTGTATCTATATCACCGTTTACTCTGACATAATCAATAACTGCTTTAATGAATTCCTGCTGCTTTGAATTGAATATATTACCGCTTAAGAATTTACCGAATTTCTCATTCACGGCTTCCTGTTCTATTCCTACAATAGAACGGATAAATGCAGCAAGATTAACAATCTTAGTTGTTTTTTGATAATCTTCTTTCGTGCCGAGCTCTTCCCAAAGAATTTTTTCAAGTTCCTTCAAATCACTGTTTGTTATAGGCTCTAAATTGCGTATTTTCATAACAACATGATTATCAGAATTTTCGGCAAGATAATCAATGACTTTTTCTTTATAGGTGCGGATATCAATTAATCCGTCACCACTATATTCATCATCCTTAACACCGTCAATCAGATCAATAGTAATGGGATTTATCTTTTTAGGCAGATACTTCAAAAGCTTTCTTATTTCAGAACGGTATTTTTCGAGTTTGTCAACAGTCGGCTTTTCCCAAAACTCCACCGACACAAGATCACACAGCATATCTGATTTATTTATAACTGCAGTTACGCCCGATGCTGTATCAAGCAGAGTTTTAGAAACTTTTCTCACGGCTTCAACTTGCTTCTGTGCCTTTTTAGTAATACCGCCTACAGACAGCACGGATAACTCAATATCAAGGAATTTCAAGTCAAAAGCAAGTGCGCCTTCGTATTCTTCAATGTCATTATCAATAAGATATGTAAGATGATACTGAATCTCTTTCTTTTCAAGAATTGACAAATGTGACCATTTTTCAAAATCAATATATTTATCAACATATGGCATTTCATTTCTGACAGAAATTCTTGATGAATGTTTTTTTATACTCTGAACTTTTCCGTAAAGTTCGGGCTTTAATTTATTGTAATATTCTTTATGGCTTTCATCTATTTGATGTTCGTATTTTTGTAATTCTATAAGAATATCAAGTTTAACATCAAAAAGTTTTTGCGAAACAGATTTTCCGTTTATGTTGCTCGAGCCTTCGGGATTTTTATCAAAATATTCAAAATTACCGCAATAATCAAAAATAAGAAAATACTCTTTATTTTTTCCGTCAATAAGCTCTTCGCAAAGGCGGGTTCCTCTGCCTATCATCTGCATGAATTTAATTTTTGATTTAACGGGTTTGAAAAACACAAGATTTAATACGGCAGGAACATCTATTCCTGTATCAAGCATATCAACGGAAACTGCAATTCTGAAATCATCATTCTGCTCAAATTTTTTAATAAGACTGTTAGCGTTCTTAACTCTGTTATCAATAAGCTGACAGTAATTATCACCGTATTTAGGATACATTTCCTTAAATGCATCAACTATCATCTGTGCGTGTCGGTGGTTATAAGCAAATATAATTGTTTTGCCTACTTTCTGCCCAAAATTCACACGAAGTCCGTTAAGCATAAGGTCTTCTAAAACTTTTCTGCAGGTATCTATATTATAAATTATTTTGAATATCTTATCTTTTGAAATAACTGTTTCATCATCCAAATCCACCTCTTCAACGAGAATTGAATCAACAGCTTTTTTATCATCATCCGAAAGATCTTTATATCTGATACCGTGACTTAAGATCTGTGTTGTTTTCGGATAAACCTTATAAGGCACAAGATACTTATCCTTTACTGCTTCTTCAAGGGCATAAGCGAAATTCGGTTCGCTGTTTTCGCAATTAAACAACTGATATGTACTTGCATCAACCTCATCTTTCGGAGTTGCAGTAAGACCGACAAGCAAACAATCAAAATAATCAAAAATAGCTCCGTATTTATTGAATACCGAACGGTGTGCTTCGTCTATAATAATCAGATCGAAACGGGCACTTGTATATTCTTTATTTTCGGCATCAATATAACCTATCATTGTCTGATGCGTTGAAAATATGATTCTTGCATTGGGATCATCAGCAAGTGAACGGTCAGAAAGAACACAATAAGTCATATCATGAAGAATCTTTTTGAAATTCTTGAAAGCCTGTTCAACAAGGCTTGTCCTGTCTGCAAGGAATAAAACATTTTTTACCCAACCGTTACGCATAAGAAGCTCTACAAGAGATATTGAAACTCTTGTTTTTCCCGTACCCGTAGCCATGACGATAAGACCTCTGCGGTGCTTTTCGTTGAAGCGTTCACAGATGCTTGTGATTGCCATTTTCTGATAAGGTCTGCCTGAAATATCATCCCTTACATTAAGGTCTGTTATATCTCCTCTTGAGTGCTTCTGGAGCATATATTTCAGCTCTTCTTCTGTGTGAAAAGCCATAACCTTTCTTGCAGGATATGTGCCGTCTATTACATATATTTCATATCCGTTAGTGTAATATAATACGGGGATATAACCGCATACTTTTTCTATACAAGCGCCGTATTCCTTGACCTGTGCTATTCCTGTAATTGCATCGGTGCTTGTCTTTTTGGCTTCAACTATTGCCAAGGGCTTTCCGTCTTTAGCATAAAGGACATAATCACAAAAGCCAATGCCCGATTTATTTTTCATCCCCTCAACGGGAATCTCACAGCAGGCTTTTCCCGGAAAAACTGAACCGCAGGGGATTTTCACTCCGTCAGGAAGTATCTTTTCTGTGTTCGGCTCTTCTACCTCCCAGCCGACTTCTCTTAAATATGTATCAATATATATCTTTCTTGTATCAGCTTCAGAAAAATATTTAGGTAAAACGATTTCCTTTACCTTTTCGGGTTCACTGAATTTAAGTACTGTAAAACGGGTGAAAAATACGAGATTGTCGAAGGCTGTCCTTGCCTCTTTTTTTGTAACTTTGTTACCGTGCTCGGCATTTATGCCGACTTTTCTTATAAAGTGCAAAGAATTAAGAAGAATATCATTATCGACAAATTCCGAAATTATCCTGCCGTCAATAAGCTCCAGCATGGTTGCAGTTTTAGGCATAACAACACCGCACTTATCATAGATAAATGCAATAATCTCCCCAAGAGCCGCTCTGCAAGCTACAGCCTTTTCACTCACCCCGCCAGCCTCTTCCACCGACTTTAATGCAGGAACAAGGGATTCATATTCTATTTTTCCAAGAATAAACTGAATTTCATTCATATTCTCACCTTAAATAAAATCAAATTCTTCATAAATTTGCATAAATTTATCTACAGCAGTATTGATGTTATTTTTAACTGTTTCCCACCAATAAGCATAAAAATCTTTTGAATATGTTAATTCAATTGCTTTATTAAGTGCACAAATATATTTATCTAACAAATTTTCATATTCGTCATAATCTTTTTTGGAAAAAAGTTTACAGTGAGCAACTGAATTTCTGAATCCTTTCATTTTCTCCAAATCTTGTCTACAAACTTTAAAATCAATTTTACTTTGAAAAAACAATTCCCAATCTGACGACTGATTTGTAATAGAATTATTATCACCAAACAAGATACTAATTAATTGCGAATAATCACACAAATAAAATATTTGCTCAGAACAATTTTTATATTGCCCATTCTTTCCCTTGGGTTTTAATCTTTTTTCATCAGGATCTGTATAATAATTGAATTGATTTGAAAAATCTTTTTTGTACAAAAAATAATATGTATTGTATACTAACAATCGCATTTTTCTATCAAAGTCATTTAATTTACTATAAATTAATTTACAATAATAAGAAGATACATCATCGTATGTCTTTATTATTTTATAATCAGCTGAAATAGATACATTATTTCCACAATAATCAAGAATGATACTATTTCTATTTAATTCTTGATCAAACAATTCCAATGCCCGTATACTTGACAACTCATCCAATGAAATTGATACATCTAATATTAATATATCAATAGATTCATATACAACAATTTTTAATCCAAAAAAATACGAACTGTTGTCTATAATCTCAATCGACAATGCAATTTCATCAGAAATTATGCATTGTGCTTCTTTTAATTTCAAATGATTCATCAAGGTATTTTTAAAAGTCCATGTGTTCAAAAAGAGTGTTCTGTCAGCATAATTAACACATGAATTATCTGATTTATCCTCTGTTTTTAGATTCTTTTGTTTCAAGATATATGATATTTTGAATGACATTTTAATCCTTTCTCAATGCATTCTTATTAAAAATATTTTTGCATCAATGCTTTTTTTAATGTTTCAAGTTTTTCAAGACTTTGCTGAACATCAAATTTTAGTTTGTCGGTCTGTTCAACAAAGGTCGCAAACTTGTTTTGAAGGTTAATAGGTGGCAACGGAATAATAAATCTCTTCACATCGGCAACATTAACATGTGCTACCGTTGATGCATTGTTCTTTTCAAGAGCCTGCTGGTATACATCGTCAGAGATTACTGCATATAACAAGTACTCCGATGTGCATTTCGTGTAATCAGGTCGCAACAACATAACTCTTTGCCCTAAACAGAATTTATGTCCTTGCGGTAAAACAGCCGCATTTCCAAATGTACCTTCTCGCCCGTAAACAATATCTCCTGCTTCTGGTTTTAGTCTTGCGGTTCGTTCTTCGTACTCATCGTCAGAGACATATCGCATCGTATCCCACGATATAAACCCCTTTTTAATTTCGGATGTACGAATTGCAGGATTGCATAACACCCCATTATATTTCGGCGTTGTATGAGGACAGTCAACTATATCGGCACATAAAGATTGCACCTGCATGCGAGGGTACTTGTCCCCGCCAAACATCTCGATAAACCGAGATTTGACAAGTTCGTCAAGCTTTTCAAACTGCTTTTTTCTCTTGTCAATTAATTCACTAATTCTATTTAATTTCAAAACAATCTCTGTTTGTTCTTCCAATGATACAATGGGTATTTGCATTGAACGCATTGCGGATTGTGTTAACTTTTGCCGTGTAGCACCATTAACTATACCTGTAGTATCATAAAACATAAGAGAATAGCAAAGATAATCAATATCGATTGTTTCACGAGCTTTTAACACATGAGCATGATTATTCACCCAACATTTACCTGATACTCTATAAGCAATCGGCTTGTCTTTTGATCCAAAATTACCGCCGTCTTCAGCCAACAAAACCAGTTCATCATCAAAAATGTAGCTATCAACATAATCCTGTATACCATTTGCACCATAATACGGAAAACAACCACTTTTTCTTTCAGAAGCAGTAATGGGAATGCGTTTATTATCAAGTATTTCGCAAACATCTTCTAATTTTTTGTATTCCATTTAATTTCACCATAATTCAAAAATTTGAGGATAAACAGCCAGCATAATCAAAATTAAGGCTAATACCAATGAACCAGCCATCAAAACTCCTAGAACAATAGAACTAATAATCTTTCTGTAAACATACTCATTTATTTTCTGTTTAAGAAAAAGAGCCGTTGATTCTTCACTCTCATATAAATGTCTTCCAAAATATTGACATAATTCATTGATATATTTTTCATCATTCAAAAAGCAATAACTGTTCAGATCAAAAACTGAGAATTTTTCTTTTGTTTTTAGGGGCATATTCTTATAATGGTTCTTTGGAAAATAAGAATAAATCAAAACACCAAAAGCAATAAGTAAAATCCCTATAGCAAACATATATAATTTACCGGTTTCTTCTGTGCCTACTTCTGCAACAAAAAGAAATGCAACTATTGATGTAATAATTGTTAAAAGTATCGGTGTAAAAGCTTTTAAATTAGAAAGCTTTTCATCAATCATTTTTTCAATCTGCTGAAAGCAATCCTTTACAAATTCTTCACTTTTTACGATTACTTCGGTTTCTTCTTTCTTCATAAGGACAAAGCCTCCAAGTCTGAAATGCCTTTTGTGATTTCGTCTTCGAGCTTATGTAACTCTGCGAATATTTCGGCGGTTGAGGGGTATTCTACGGCTTCATAGACTGTCTTTTTATACTTATTTATTGTAAGGTCATAATCGTTTTCGACTATTTCATTTTTTGGAACAAAAAATGATTTTTCTGTTCTTTCCCTGTCGGTTTCGTTTTCTAAGTGATTGAATCTTTCTATGATATCGGGGATATCGTTTTCTGGAATTTCGGTTCTTTTATCATCAAGAGAGAGTCCGTCAGCAGTCATATCATAAAACCATACATTTTCAGTGCCCGAGGGGTCTTTCTGGAATAAAAGCACAGCAGTAGATACTCCGGCATAGGGTTTAAATACACCGGAGGGCATTGAAATAACAGCTATCAGCTTATTGTTCTCAATAAGCTCTTTTCTTATGTCTTTATGTGCCTTTGATGAACCGAAAAGCACACCGTCGGGAACAATGCAAGCACAGCGACCGCCGCTTTTAAGGGATTTCATAAAGAGTGCTAAAAACAGCAGCTCTGTTTTCTTTGTCTTGCATAAAGCTAAAATATCCTTGCTGATATCCTCTTCAAAAACACTTCCCTTAAAGGGGGGATTTGCCATTATAAGGTCATATTCTTCACGGACAGTATTATCATCTGAAAGTGAATCCTGTCTTTCAATATCGGGCTCTTCAACACCGTGTAAAAGCATATTCATCGCACCAATACGAAGCATAGAGGGATCTGTATCAAAACCGTGGAACATAGTCTTGTTAAAATGCTCCCTGTTTTCGGTTTTCATCAGTTCGTTTTCAAAATTTTCTTTTATGTATTTTGCACAGCCAAGCAAAAAGCCTGCGCTTCCCATTGCAGGATCAAGAATCTTATCCGTAATTTGCGGTTTAGTTAAAACAACCATCATTTCAATTATATGACGGGGAGTTCTGAACTGACCGAGAGTTCCCGCACTTGACATTTTATTAAGGCAATATTCATATATGTCGCCCATGATGTCTTTATTGCTCATATTAAGCTCATTTAACGTATCAACGCAGGTTGCAAGAACCTTTGCTGTAGGAATAAGAAAAACAGCATCATTCATAAACCGTGAAAAAGCAGTGTCTTTTCCGTTACCGTTTACTGTCTTAATAAAGGGAAAAACGTAGTTTCTGACCCTGTCAAACATTGTTGTCGGGTCTAAATTAGAAAACTTGTTCCAGCGAAGCTCTTCATAAGGGATAGACATTCTTTCATCATCTTCTACTAAAAAGCTGCCGTCTTTAAATATCTTACTCTGATATGTAAATCCGAGCGCTGCGGCACTTCCCTCTTTTTGCGTTTCGTTATCATCAAGCAGCTTCATAAACATAAGATAAGTTATCTGTTCAAGCACGGTTGAGGGCGATGAAATACCGCCTGTCCAGATAGTATCCCAGATTTTATCTATTTTTGAACGAAGTTCCCCTGTAATCATAATTTTCTCCTACTGTTATGCTAAAAATACCACAATTTTGTATATTATTCTAAAATACATTATATAACAGCAAAAAGTCTTTTGCAATACCATTAAAGGGACACAAATGACAAAACCGTCAAATGATATTGCCACAACGAATAAATTGATATATAATAAAAGAAGATTTAAGTCAATGTCATTTTCAACAAGGAGATGATTTTATGAGATATATAGCCGACCACGATTTTCATATTCATTCAACGGTATCTCGCTGCTGCAAGGATGAAAATCAGACACCCGAAACGATACTTCAGTATGCAAAAGAGAACAATTTCAAAAAGATCTGTCTTACTAATCATTTCTGGGATGAAAGTGTAAAAAGCGAAGCCGAATGGATAGAAGAACACGGATATAAGTATCTCACTTCCGTCTTGCCGCTTCCGAAGGCAGAGGGAATAGATTTTCTTTTCGGTGCTGAGCTTGATATGGATTATAATTTTGTTCTGGGGATAAGTCGGGAAAGACTTAATGAACTTGATTTTGTAACTGTTGCAACAACTCATATGCACCTTGCCGGCAATTCTGTCAGAACAAAAATCATGACACCCGAAGAGGGAGCAAAGATATGGCTCGAAAAAATAAGAGAGCTTCTGAAAAAAGACCTTCCCTTTCATAAAATGGGCATAGCTCATATGACATGCGGTCATATCATGAAAGAGAAAACTTCCGAAGTTATAAAGCTTCTGAAAACTGAAGATCTATATGAAGTTTTTTCAGACTGCGCTAAAAAAGGCATGGGAATAGAGCTTAACACAAAAACGATTTTTAATTCCGAAGAAGAAAAAGATATTCTTATGAGGCCTTACTATATAGCAAAGGACTGCGGCTGTAAGTTTTATCTCGGCAGTGATGCTCATAAGGTATCGGCACTGACTTCAGCAAAAGAAAATTTTGAACGCATTATTACAATACTTGATTTACAGGAAACCGATAAATTTGTTCTGCAATAATCTAAAAGGAGCATATCTATGATAACAGAATTAAAAGCATATACTGATGTTTTGGTTCTCGGCAGCGGACCTGCAGGCTTTGCAGCAGCATACACAGCCGCAAAAAACGGCGCAAGGGTTATTCTTGTTGAGCAAAGCGGTGATATAGGCGGAATATCAACCTCGGGACTTATGAGCCATTGGACAGGAAGCTGCGGCAGTCCTCTGTTTTATGATATATTAAAGCGCAGTGCCGAAAATAATGAAGGCGAATTCAAAAACAAAGTAATTGATCTGATTGACCCCGAAAAACTGAAAACACTGTATCTTGAAATGCTGAGTGAGGTTAATTGCACTGTTATGCTTTATACCTTCGCTTATGATGCTATATGCGACGGTGCCAAGGTGCTCGGTGCTACCGTTATAAATAAATCGGGAAAAACCGATATTTACGCAAAAATCACAATAGATGCAACGGGTGACGGTGATATTGCAGCGCGTGCAGGTGCCGAATTTATTTTAGGCCGTGAAAACGACAATAAAATGCAGCCGGCAACACTTATGTTCAAGGTCGGCGGTGTAGATTACAGCCGTGCTGTCTTTTTAGGTGCATTTGAATCTACATATAAAACTCCGAACGGTGAGCTTCAGGCACTTGCAAAACAGCATATACCCTACCCTGCAGGACATATTCTGACTTATAAAACAACGCTACCCGGAATTGTCACCTGCAACATGACAAATGCAATTGATATTGACGGCACGAATGCCGGGGATCTTACAAAAGCAACACTTACCTGCCGCAGACAGTTGGACGATATAGTAAAATACCTAAGAGCTTATGTGCCGGGATATGAAAACTGCTTTGTTATCAGCTCTGCTTCCCTCATCGGCATTCGTGAAACAAGGCATTTTAAGGGTAAATACACCTTAACCGAGCAGGATATCCTTGATGCTAAGGTGTTTGACGATTATGTTGTTAAAGATGCCTACTTTAATTTTGATGTACATAACATCACAGGCTCGGGCTTGGATAAAACGGGTGTGCAAAAGCATTTTTCACAGAAAAAAGGCTATACGATTCCATACAGATGTTTAATTCCAGAAGCTAAAGAAAATCTTTTACTTTGCGGCAGAAACATTTCGGGCACGCATATGGCACATTCAAATTTCAGAGTTATGCCTATATGTGTGGGTATAGGTGAAGCGGCAGGTGCTGCAGCGGCTATAGCAGCTTCAGAAAATCTGAATCTGAACGATATTAACGCCAAAAAAATCAGAGAGATTATAGGAATATAAACCGTCCGAAAAAGACGGTATTTCCGAAAATTTGCGAAAGGAGGAAGGCTTTAATGTCAGAAAAAAACATTCATCGTATCTGCCCTTGTGATTCTTATGATATAGAAGGGATACAAAACTGGCTTGAGGATATGGCTCAGGAAGGACTACTTTTAACAAAAGATAATGTCTTCTGTGATGTGTTTACTTTTGAAAAAAGCAATCCTCAAAGAGCATTTTTCCGTCTGATTCCGGCGAAGAAGCCGCGATTACTCAGCACAGAACAAGATATGTCCGAAGAAGAAAAAGAAGTCTATCACTCAAATGGCTTTGAATATCTTCTTAAATACGGTGAATTTCACATCTTAAGAACTTCCAAGAGTAATGCAACTGAACTTAATACAGACAGCAATATCAAGACCCTCGGAATTTTTAAGAAAACTCAGAGAAACGCCTTTATTTCCGCAGTGCTTATGATTCTTATCTTGCCCGTCTTTACGCTTAGGTATTCCTTCCGCTGTGCAGTGCTGTTGGGTGCTGTGTTTATACTATGTGTTTATGGAATCTTTTTATACGAAACGCTAAATCCCATAATTTTGCTGTTACGGCTCAAACGCTATAAAAAGCGCCTTCTGACGGGTGATACTCTTACTCACCGCAAGGATTGGAAAAAATCTGCTCCGCTAAACTACTGTAAAAAGGGATTACATATTCTCTTTTTCTGCGGCATTGTTTTCAGTTTGATATTCACCCTTGTCCGTGTCCATACTGAGCTTCCTCTTGATGAGTATCCCGAAGATCCCCCGTTTGCTACTCTTTCAGATACATTTCCTGACGGTGTCATTGCAGAAAATAATGTCATGTGGGATTACGGCACTGCAAGAACCTGGAAAAACCTTGTTTCAACGAATATCGAATGGAACGAGAACTGCGATATTACCACTAAAGACGGTGAAGATTATCACTGTATTCTTCTTCTCGATTACCACGAAACGGCAAATGAGTGGTTAGCCCGCGGATTAGAAGAAGACTATTATATTTACGATTCCACCCGCTTTCGATATAAACATTTTGAAGATCTCGATGCACCGGATTTGGGCGTAGAAAGTGTCCGTGTCTATAACAGCTACGGGTCATTATATGTATTAATGCGTGAGGGCAACCGTGTTATCCATGCGACTGTGGTTTTGAGAAATGACACGAATGAGAACGACTGGCAGCTATGGGCAAAAACAATGGCAGAGATGCTTAAATGAAATCTAAAACCATTCTTATTTCTTAACAGTCAGGACCTCCGGCTTAGCCGGAGGTCCTGACTGTATTTTTAATAATCTGTCCAATTATAATAGTAGTTAAAATATTACTTATTAAAATTTTGTCTGCCGGAGTTTTTCTTTGCAGTATTAAGAGTAGAAATCAGAATTCTTTTGATTTCTAAGCAATCTTCCAATAGAGAATTGCCTTCTTTTTCAGAAACATATTCCGATAAAGCAAGAAGTCTTAACCAGTATTCGGTTTCAGCTGTTTCTTTCAATGATATTTGCAGCTTTGCAATAAAATCTGCTTTACTTGAACCATAAATTGCTTCGTTTGCATTTGCACCTATTGAGGTAGCACTTCTTATTATCTGTTTTGAAATAATTGCTTCTCTTTTTTCCTTAACAAGATACTTATTAAGCTTAATTATTCTCGCCGCAAAAAGAAGTGATTTGTCAAGCAATATACTATTTTGTGCCATTCATTTTCCCCCTTTTTAGATAATAGATAAGAGATAATAGAGAATAACGAATAGAACAAAAGCGGCTCCAATGTGCCCGATATCTTTTAACTATTCAATATTATCTATTATCTCTTATCTTAGGCAAGCCTGCTTGCCGCTTTTGGTGCACCTGACACTTTCAAATCCGAACCCAATGCCGACTTTTCGAGGTCGGCAAAGGTTATGGTTTCAGTACCGTCTTTGAAGTTGAAGGTAATGACCATTCTGTCTTCAAATAAGAATACTGAGTTTACAAAGTTATTTATTAAAGTTCTTCTGTGGTCAAGCTTCTTTGGATTGAGCTTACGGAACTTGTAGAACCAATATAGAATCTCTTCACGGGTAAGCTTAGGTCTTGACATTTCCTCTTTCATAATCCTGATTGAAAGCTCACTCTTTTCAGCTTCAAGCTCTTCCATGCGCTCTTTGGTAGTAGGTGTTATGATACCTTTTTCCATAGCGGTAATGAGATTGTTAATTGCTGTCAGCGTCTGTGCGTATTGCTTTTGCAGTATCGGAAGCACTGTGCTTTCCTTGTTAAAGGTTTCAAGAGCATGGTCAGTTAAAAATTCAATAGTTTCATCATTCATGATGAGCCTGCGGATACTATCAACAACAATATCCTCGATCCAAGCCTTTTTGACTGTTTTCTTGTCACAGCCTTTGTGATTTTTTACACTCACACACTTGTAGTATCGGTGTACAAACTTTGTTCTGCTTGTACCGCTTTCACCTACCATAAGACACTGACACTTGCCGCAATAGAGCTTTGTAGTCAGAAGATATTCATCTTCCGCTTTGTGCTTTGCAGGGGCTTTCTTATTCTGCTTCATTTTTTCCTGTACCAATCCAAACAACTCCTTATCAACTATTGCGGGAATTCCTCCCGGTGTAATGACATCCTTAAATTTGTATTCACCGATATATTTTCGGTTGTGTAGCATACGGGCGACAATGTCAACATCTAACTTCGTTTTCTTATGAGTTCGTACACCTTGGTAGTTGAGCATATTTGCAATGTGCTGCATAGACATACCCTCAGCATAGCTCTTAAAAGCTAAAACCACTGCAGGTGCAGTAACCTCGTCAATTAAATAATTCTGCTCTTTATCTACCTTGTAGCCAATCGGCAAGGTACCGCCGTTGTATTTACATTTAAGAGCATTTTCCATCATACCTCTTGTAACCTTTTCTGCAAGCTCTACTGAATAATATTCAGCCATACCTTCAAGCAAAGATTCGAGCAGAATACCCTCTGCGCCCTGAGATATGGTTTCCGTAATTGATACGACCTTAACTCCGTTCTTTCTCAGCATATTTTTGTAATGAGCAGAGTCGTATCTGTTACGGGCAAAACGGTCAAGCTTCCATACGAGTATAACTTCGAAATGCTTTGAAGCACTGTCTTTTATCATCTGCTGAAATCTTGGTCTGTTATCGGTTTTGGCAGATAATGCTCTATCGATATAGGTATCAACGATTTGAATACCGTTCTTTTCAGCATAGGCTTTACATTCACGAAGCTGACCGTCAATACTTTCTTCCTTCTGATTATCGGAAGAGTATCTTGCGTAGATAACGCCTATCATATATATTTACCTCCTTTGTATTCTGTAAATATTCTAATTCATATAATTGTTTTTGTTAAATGTGCGGATGCGACTTTTACATCGCACCCGCTATTTCTTTATTCGATTTCCTTTAATTTATCCCAATCCTTGTCCCATGCCTCGAATTCTTTTCTGCCGTTTTCACTTTCAAAGAATGACACTATATCGGGAAGAAAACACCTGACAAGAGATTCAGCGGCATCCTCTGAAATGAGAACACCGCTGAGACTATCAGGATTAACATTGGTTTCGGTATAATTAATCTTTACATCATCACCCATAGGCTACCTCCTTATCTCGCATCTCTGTCACGCTGTCGCTGAAGATATCTGTAATAATGTTCACAGGCTTTCAGTACAAAATTTTCAAAGTCTTTATCCTTAACCTTGGGAGCAACTTTTTGCAGCTTCTCCATAGATACTTTAAACATAGGCTTCTGATTTGCCTTTTCCTCAGCCAAGATTTCACCAATATGCTCAGGAGTCAAACCTTCCTCTCTGCTGATGGCACGAAGCCTTTGTGCCTGAGATAAGTTCGGAGTTGCATCACAGACACGGATTTCTTCAACCAAATCAGCCTGTTCCACCTCATTTAGATAGGAAAGCTCTACTGCAGGAGTAAAGGCTATTCGTTCTTCATCAACAAGGTCAAGCAGTTCGGGGATGAGATTGTTTAATCTTATATATCTCTGAATCTGACTTCTACTATCGGGTGAATCTTCCGCAACTTGCTCAACAGACCACTTCTGCCCAACTTGGGCAGAAGTTTGACCTTGGTGTTTAAGTGCTTCAAGTTTCATCTTGTAGGCACGGGCTTTCTCACTTGGTAATATATGCTCTCTCTGTAAATTAGCATCAACCATTGCTATAACAGCTTCTTCATAGCTGAGATCATAAATGAAAGCAGGTATTAATTCAAAACCCAATTTCTTTGCCGCATAAAATCTTCTGTGCCCTGAAATAATCTCATACTCTGTGCCGGATATTTTTCGAACAGTAAGCGGTGTAAGAATACCCCGCTCATCAATACTGTCAATAAGGTTTTGCATTTCCTCATTGTCAATTACCTTGTAAGGGTGATTTTCAAAAGGTCGTAAATACTCAATGGGTATTTTATTAGCCCACACATATTCTGTGCGGGCCTTCTGAACTTTGTCGTATAAGGTTTCTTTTGTGGGATTGTTTTCTTCAATATCACGGGGATATACTTTTGATTTTGGTTTAATAGCCATAATTATCTAATCCTTTCATAATAAAAATTGCACCTCATCGGGTGCGTTCAAGTTTTCGTATTTTATTAATTTCTGCCTGATGCTCTTTTTGTAAGAGTTCATACAGGTGCGGAGATTTATCAAGAATATCTTCCGCCTGTTTGAGTTTCTTTCTTAAAGGTGTGATTTCTTGTGTTATCTCCTTACGCAGTGCTTTGTATCTCTCTTTTTCTTCAGGAGTATTTGCTCTGCGTTTTTGGTTGTCTGCCGTGCTTCGCTTTTCTTCAAGCTCGGCAATTTTTAACTGTGTTTCTTCAATGGTGACTGTTAAATCATCAGTAGTGTGAATTTGATTATCCATAAGGAAATGATAATCAGATACATATTGTTTGATGTCCTTTGCAGCGTGTCTCATTTCGGGTGTCAGGAGCATTGCATCTGCAACCTCTTTCAGCAGTTGAAACACCAAGATTATTAATAGAAACATAGTATCAACATAAATAATCGCAGGTCTTTTACCGTGTTCAATGCTGAACTCCAATTTCTTTCTCACTGATTCAAGAGGAAAGTATCTGCGCCTTGCGTAGAAGAAGTTATTCCAATCAGCAAGGTGATGCCCGCTGTAGTAGGTTTCGTTAAATCTCTTTTCAATGCCCTCTACTGTATAGCCAAGACTTTCTACCCTTACACCTCTTTCCCAATCCTTTGCCTTGATGGTAAAACGCCTGTAATCAACCTCATATCCCATAGTGAAAAGAACTCTTCTGAATTCATCCCAACTTGTTGCAACGGTAAGACAGATTTCAATATCTTCTTTGAGCATATCTCTGTGAGTTCTGTTGCCTTTCTTGTGAATCCAATATGCAGCCTTTTCACCACCATAGAAAGGTGAATTTTCAAGAACGGATTTGCCTCGTTCTTTACAGATAGCATCAGATATTTTTCTCAGCTCATAATGGTCACCGATTTTATTTCTAAATTTGAGACCGTCTTTGAAAGATGTGCTGTTAATGACGAAATGGTTATGCAGATGATGTTTCTTATCAAGGTGCGTAGTAACTATCACCTGATATTTATCACCCCACATTTTTCTTGCAGTTTCAATGCCTATTTCATGGCATTCTTCGGGAGTGACTTCATTTTCCTTGAAGCTTTGATAACCGTGATAAGCTACAACAGTACCTCGCTCACCGAACTTCTTTTTAACCGCTACCATTTGTGCATAAGCATTATGCTTGGAGCAGTTGATACCGCTGACGAAAAGCTCTTGGTCAGTTTTGTTACTGTTTTCCGCGTACTGTAAGGTAGCATATAAATCTGAGTCAAAGAATTTAGGATTCATAGTTTTATCGGGGTTTTCAGCGTAAACAATAACAGACTTTAAATTGCCTTTCACAGGCCAGAATCCGGTGGTTGCCAATTTTCAATTTGCTCCTTTCTTGGTTTAATGAGTACATCGCTTATTTCAGCAAGAAGATTAGAAGCTTCAGCTTCAACATCTTTTGAAATGCCCATATCAATAAGTGCATCAAACTTTTCACAGAAATGAAAAAAGGCATCAGGCGGAACCGTTTTTGGTTCAAAGCCCAATGCCCTTTGTTTTACATATTCACTTGTAGATAGTCCGCATTTTGAAGCATTACGTTCAATCTTCCTTTTCTCTTTTTCAGTAACTCTTGCTACAACTCTGATGTCTTTGATAAGTTTTCACCTCTCTTTCTTCACAGGGGATATTAAGGGTGCTCCCTTAACGGGTGCATTTGGCACACAAATGCCCTGCTCGCTACGGTGTAGGACATTATTCTGCGATATCAACATTTCGCAGATAACAGCTGTCACTTTTCTTTTTGGCAAAAGTAAGATAAAGCTCTGTACCAATGGGGATTCTGTTTAAGCCAAGATAGCTCATATTGTTCCAAGCACACGCCATAATTTTTCTGCCGTCTTCAAAAGTGAAATATGCGATAACATTTTTCTTTTTGCCGTAGCGGGAATAATCTAGAACAGCCTTGAAAGTGCCTTCTTCTTCGCAGAAACAGTAATCGTCAAAATTGACATTGAGTTCATAATCTGTCATCAGGTTAACCTCCTTTCAATCGTTATTTGTTTGAGCCGTAAAGAGTGGATTTAGCTCAATAAAAATACCCTCACAAACAATTTGTGGGGGCAGTTATCAAATAACGGGATATTGAATTTTTAGAGGTGTTATGATATACTGAATTAAATTTTAATCTTGGAGAACGCTATGAAAAGCAAAAAATATATCATACCTGAAATATCAGCACAAAGTTTAATTACATTAGCACAAAAAACTGATGACGGTTACCGTTTTTATTTCGATACAACCGAGCCTTCAAAAGAATATTTAGTTGAAAATACATTTCAGGATGATTGCCCGATTTTTTATCAGGCTATGCTTGTGTTGGGTGAAAAGCCAAATGATGCAAATCCAATTTCGGATAAACTTCATGATGTTTTTGTGTATTTAGATTTTTTAGGTATCTTTGACCGCAAAGCTGTCGGAAGAGTTTTGGAGTATCAGCAGATTGCAGAATATATGTTTAAGCCTGAAGGTATAATCTTAAACTTTGGTAAAGAAGATAAAAGATATATTGCTTTTGAACGCTCTGCATCTATGAGCCGAGACAGTAAATTATCTTTTGTTCGTGCCGATGTGTATGATGCTTTGCGTGAAAGAATGATGCTCGGTATGACTATCGGTAAGTGTCAGCTCAGTAAGTTATATGCATATAACGCTTTGCTTTTCACAAGCGGCACACGCTATTATGATGAAAGCATACTTTCTGACAAGAGAATCATTGTAATTAAAAATCCAAAAACAACAATAGAAAATGTAAATACCGTCACTGTTGAAGATGATGGCAGTAATAACCCTATGCGTAAATATACACGCACAGAAAAATTTACGGATATTACAATTACTGAATTTGACGGTGAAGGGTTTGTTTCTCCAAGATTAGCAGACTTGCTTGCCAAGGGACACAACTCATTTCAAATCCGTATGCCATACATCAAAGGTGTTGTACATAAAGTTGATTTTGCCAGTTTACTTTCAGAACTAGATGTACCGTGTATTGTTGATATGTGGGGTAACAAGCATAAGCCGAATGATGTTGATATAATCCTTACTGACAGTATGTTCAAGGGCATTAAATGGATGACCGACAATAATCTGACTTGGGCAGAATACTTAAAGCGTTGCAGAGAATATAACCACGCTCTGTATATATCAGGTATGGATAAGCTTACAACTCAAAATACAACTGAGCTTAATTACCAGTTTCTTAATACACTTTCAATAACAAATGAAGAATTCCGTCCGACAGATTTACCGCTCGGTTGGAATAGTTCTCCTGAATATGATTCAAGACAGTGGGTAACAAAAACAACCGAAACAGAATATTACCTCTTTATTGCTGACAATGAATATCGCAGAAGATATTTTATTGATGATGAAACATCAGACTCCCGTCGTAAACATCGTGCAGAGCTTATTGCTAAAAATCCTCTGTTTATTGATGAGCCTATTTTCACAAAAGAGTTAAATGATAAGGCAGAAAATATTCTCAGCAAGTATTCTGTAGGAAAGCTGTTGATTAGCGGTGATAACAGATATTTATCCGATGACCTTGTAAGGTTGGTTGCCCATATCGTAAAACAGACTGTGGGGGAAAACTTAGCATACCGTCAGCTGGAAAAAGAGTTTTTATCAGATAATTTTATCTATGCACCAAACCCCTGTTACAATGAAAATGATTATTATACTGTTCTCCGTAGTCCCCATATTGCCCGAAATGAGGAAGCACTTGTAAAACATATTGCTGCAGGATATTTGCGAAATAAGTACTTTTCACACCTCGGATATGTAATTATGGTTGATTCACGTTCCCTTATTCCCGAAAGGTTAGGCGGTGCTGATTTTGACGGTGATATGGTAAAAACCATTGCCGATTCGCTTGTTAATAAATGTGTTATGCGAAGCAGTACGGAGTTGCCTTTACTTAAAATACCGACTGCAGAACCCTTGATTGCAGATGCAAACGATTGGTACGAAAGATTTATAACCGTTAAGAATATATTTTCTTCCCGTATCGGTCAGATAAGTAATGCCGCTCTTAGTAGAGGCGTTATTGCTTACGATGAAAATACCGACACAGAGGAAAAGGAAAGATATTCTCACGAGGTTGAAACTCTCGCTATATTAAACGGTCTTGAAATCGACTCGGCAAAAAGCGGCATCAAACCCGATTTGTCAGATTATATTGAAAAGAAGAATACCAAACGCAGTATTTTCCTTCGTTACAAAGCTATTGTTGACAGTGATGAAAATCAAAGATGGTATGAGCCTACCAAAAATGCAAGGCTGAAAAAGTATTTTGAGAGTGTTGATTGGTCATCCGTCTGTTCTAATCTTGAGAAACTTCCGTATTTTGCATATATGCTTGAAAAAGAAACAGAGAATGCTCCTGTGAAGCCTGTAAGTGATGAGCAATTATTTACCTTTGCCTGTGAGTCCGATTGGAAAGAAATGCTCAATCCCGACACACTTAAACGGGTTGAAAGTTTGATTAAGGATTATCAGGAAGCATTAAAGCGTGTTCGCCATTCAAAGCATATGTCTGTCGATATGAAACGCAAGAATGATATCTACCGTATTCTTTATGCTCGTGGTCAGGAAAAAACTTACTCGGTAGATGAGCTTTATTCTGTTTTTGATAATATGACACCGTATCAGATAAGAAAGGTAAGACTTGCCTTGGATGAAGTTAAATGGTGTTTTGTACCACCTGAAGAAAGACAAAATGTGTTGTATTCAATTTGCAGGACAGCAAAGCTGTATGATTATTTAGATGTTTTCTGTGATTTCCGCAACGGAGGTTACCGCATTGTCGGTGATATTATCTGTGATTTTGATGATATGTACCGAAAAATAGGAATACAAAAAAATATCACCCGAAAGGGTGACAGTAAAGATCTACAAAAACTTTTATTAGGCATTGAGAATGCTCCTGATTACAAAGAGCAGATTATCCGCAATTGCATAAATATTATCCGCCCGACAGATAAAAGAAACTGTCTTGATTATGCAGATGTTGTTAAATGTGCGGTTGCTCTTGGTGAACGGCAGTTCATTTTAGAGGTGTTACCGTCAGTAGTGTCAGATTTAACCGTTGACAGAAGTCATATTTACAAAATTAACGAACCGAAAAAGAAATGGAGGTTGTGGTGATGACAAACGAATGGCAGGAATTTAAAGCATATACAAGCAAACTAACATATTCAGCAGAAAGCAAACACGACCTATCATATCTCGGCAGATTCACATTCAAGACCATAACGGATTATGAGGGGCTTGGTAGAATTCTGACTATTATTGCAAGAGGATATTTATTTCACGATATGGACGGTAACAAACTTACTGATGATCCATATAAACATATTGATTATGCAAGAAAAGCTCTTT
>JAFXFC010000011.1 GCA_017513525.1 Clostridia bacterium | reverse complement strand
GGGTTCCTAAAGAACCTCAGCTTTGCTATGAAAAAAGTTATCAACAATGTGACCAACAATCACATAATTGGTGTTGATAATTAAAATTTCAGAGGCTGCATCAACAACATCTGTCTTAGATGTTTTGATACAGCCCCTTTTTTGTTTTTATCAGCATGATGCTGATTTTTTTATTTCATTTTCTATTTTTTTCATATCGTCGGGAAGTTGTGCTTCAAAGAAAAGCTCCTTCCCTGTTACGGGATGTAAAAACTTAAGACTTGCACAGTGAAGTGCGGCACGGTCAATTGAAAAATCCTTTGAGCCGTACATATCATCACCTGCAAGAGGTGCTCCCAGAGAAGCAAAATGCACTCTTATCTGATGCGTTCTTCCTGTTTCAAGATGAATTCTCAGAACAGTTCTTTTCCCGTCAGTTATTATGCTTTTCCAATGCGTTACGGCATATTCACCGCCCTCACCTACCCAGCGGTAGGTTTTTCCCGCATCGGGTCTTATTATAGGCTTATTTATCGTGCCCTCTCCGTGAAACTCTCCGCCTGCTATAGCAATATATTCTTTTTCAACTTTTTCTGAAAGAATATTTGCCGCATGTGCATTCAAGGCTATTATAACGAGTCCCGACGTGCATTTATCGAGTCTTCCCACGGCACGGAAAACAATGTTTTTATTTTTACTTATAAAATATGCCGCTATTTTATTCGCAAGTGTATCACCCTGATGATTGTGAGTCGGGTGCATTGCTATATCTGCAGACTTATTGATAATAAGAATATCTTCATCCTCATAAACTATTAAGAGATCATCACAGTCACTCGGAGGAATATCTCCTGCTTCATCAGGGAAATTAACGGTGATAATATCCCCTGTAAACACCTTGTCAACTGTTCTTATATGTTCACCGTTTCTTAAAAGTCCCAACGGATCATTTTTAAGCTTGGACAACAGTCTTGCGGATATTTTTATATGTCCTCTTAAAAAAACTATCAGTTTTTCACCGTTAAGCTCTGGCGGTATTTCATAATTAATAGTTCTCGGCATAATTCCTCTCCATAATTTTAATAACAAAAATTTAACAATTCGACATAAAAGCTGTATTATTGACACATTAGAATAAAATTAACCCATAAGAAAGGCGGTCAGTATATGAATTCAGACAATAAATCAATTCCGAGAGCTGTCCTCCCCGAAGAAGTCGGAGTATCTTCAAAGGCTATCGTAGAATTTCTTGATGATATGGAAAAAAGCGGAATGGATTATCATTCCTTTATGGTCATCCGACACGGAAAGGTTGCGGCTGAATGCTACAGAGCGCCTTTCACAGCAGGAAGACCGCACGCTATGTATTCTGTCAGCAAAACAGTAACGGCAACAGCTATAGCTCTCGCTGTTCAAGAGGGATTTTTATCTCTTAGCGATAAAGTCAAGGACTTCTTCCCCGATTATACAGAAAAGCTCAATGATAAATATCTTGAAACACTCACCGTTGAGCATCTTGTCACAATGACGAGCGGTAAAGATCCGAGCGTTTTTGCAGATAAAAGTAAAGGTAACTGGATGGAATACTATTTTTCATCCCCATGGTATAATGAACCCGGAAAAGAATTCCGTTACATAAACGAGAATATATATATGCTCTCAGCTATAATTAAAAGAGCTACAGGACTTTGCATGAGAGAGTTTCTTCGTCCGAGACTTTTTGAGCCGTTGGGAATTGACTATCCTTTCTGGGAAACAGACTCCTACGGCATTGAAGCAGGAGGCTGGGGACTTTATCTCAAAACAGAGGATCTCGCCAAAATCATGCTCACATATGCGAACGGCGGAATATATAACGGTGAAAGAATTTTAACCGAAGAATGGGTAAAATTTGCTTCCGAGGAAAGAATAGATACTCCGAGAGAAACTGATGCAGATGCTGCCGTGGGTTACGGCTGCTGTTTATGGCGATGTAAATATTTCAACGGCTACCGTGCCGACGGACTCTTCTCTCAGTTCGGCATAGTTTTTGAAGATTACGATGCAGTACTTGTTGTAACATCAGCCATTGCACAGCAACAGGTAAGCCGTGATTTTCTGTGGAAATACTTCCCTGCCGCCTTTATTGATGAAAACAGCAAAGAAGACACCTCTTATCCCGGACTTAAAGAAAAATTGGAGTCTGCCGTTATAGATATTCTCCCCCGTCTTTCAGATTCAAGCTATGAAGAAAAAATTCAAGGCTGTGAGATACATTTCAGAAAAAAGATATTCTTAAATCTTATAGGATTTCCCATGAGCATGCTGCCGCTTGCAGTAACTTATATGACAACAGACAAAGCAGGAAATATTGACAAAATGAGCTTCCGCTTCGGAAAAACCGATTGCACAGTAACCTGGAGCGAGGGAGATGAAACAAATACCATTCCATTAGGGTTAGACGGAAGATACCGTTACGGCACAATGCGTCTGGGACAAATTGATTATAAGGTCTGCTCCACGGCACAGTGGCTTGAAAGAGATAGACTTTATCTTCAGATAAGGCCCATTGAAACTATCTCAAAAAGAAATCTTAATATTAAATTCTTTGAAAACGGTAAGGTAAAAATGAAGCCTTCAAGTGAACCGGGAATTTACACTATTGCAATGTCACTTGCCGGTGCTTTTGAATCTCTTGTAGGTAACAAAAAGATAAGTGATAAAATAATCCCCTTGTTCCGTTTCGGTCCCAATCTTTTAGAACCTACTCTTAAAGGTAAGATAAAGTATAACAAATAATTATTTTTTTAGCAACAAAAAACTGCCGCAATTACAAGGACTGCGGCAGTTTTTCATTTATTCTAACATTTTTTTAAGATATATTCCGGTAAAGCTTCTTTCATTTTTTGCTACTTCTTCGGGAGTTCCCTCGGCTATAATTTCACCGCCTCTGAAGCCGCCCTCGGGACCTAAATCTATAATATGGTCGGCACTCTTTATCACATCAAGGTTATGCTCAATAACAATAACAGTGTTACCCGTGTCAACAAGCTTTTGCAGAACCTCTATAAGCTTGTGGACATCTGCAGTATGAAGTCCCGTTGTAGGCTCATCAAGTATATACATGGTTTTTCCGCTGGGTCTCCTTGAAAGCTCTGTTGCAAGCTTTACTCTTTGCGCCTCACCGCCCGAAAGCTGAGTTGCAGGCTGACCTATGCTTATATATCCGAGTCCTACATCAAAAAGAGTCTGAAGCTTTCTTCTTATTGCAGGCTGATTTTCGAAGAAATGAAGCCCTTCTTCAACTGTCATATCAAGGACTTCGCTGATATTCTTGCCCTTATATCTGACTTCAAGAGTTTCACGGTTATATCTTGCACCCTTACATACTTCACACGGCACATAAACATCAGCTAAAAAGTGCATTTCGATTTTTACTATACCGTCACCCGAGCAGGCTTCACATCTGCCGCCCGAAACATTGAAAGAAAATCTTCCGGGGGCATAGCCTTTTATTTTCGCATCGGTAGTTTCTGAAAACAGCTTTCTTATGTCTGTAAAAGCACCCGTATATGTTGCGGGATTTGAACGGGGTGTTCTGCCGATTGGTGACTGGTCGATATCTATTACCTTATCGAGATTTTCTATTCCCTCAAATCCGTCATTTTTTCCGGGGAATTTCTTTGCACCGTTAAGCTCATTTGCAAGCTGCTTATAAAGTATTTCATTGATAAGAGAGGATTTACCCGACCCAGAAACACCCGTTACGGCAATAAATTTTCCTAAGGGGAAGGTAACATCTATATTTTTCAGATTATTCTGTGCGGCACCGAGAATTTTCAAAAACTTACCATTTCCGCTTCTTCTGACTTTTGGCACTTCAATTGTTTTTTCACCGACAAGATACTGTCCCGTTATGGAACGGTGACATTTTTTTATGTCATCAAGTGTGCCTGCGGCTACTATTTCACCGCCGTGAATTCCGGCACCCGGTCCTATATCAACGATATAATCGGCATTTTTCATAGTATCCTCGTCATGCTCAACAACAATAAGAGTGTTACCGAGGTCACGGAGATTCTTAAGTGTGCCTATCAGCTTTTCATTATCTCTCTGATGAAGACCGATGCTTGGCTCATCAAGAACATACAAAACCCCCGTAAGAGCAGAACCTATCTGAGTTGCAAGTCTGATTCTCTGGCTTTCACCGCCTGAAAGAGTTCCCGAAGAACGGGAAAGTGTCAGATAATCAAGACCGACTTTTTCTAAAAACTCAAGTCTTGCTCTTATTTCCTTTATAATACCGTCTGCAATAAAATGCTCTCGTTCAGAAAGCTTTAATTCATTCAAAAACTTTATTTCATCGGAAACAGAAAGCTTTGTAAATTCATTGATATTAAGTCCGCCCACCGTTACGGCAAGTATTTCTTTTTTAAGCCTTGCACCCATACATTCGGGACATTCATGGTCAAACATAAAAAGCTCAATTTCCCACCTTGCCCACTCGCTGTTCGACTCTCTGTAGCGGCGTTCAAGATTGTTTACAATGCCCTCGAACGGAGCTTCATATTCCGTTGTGCCTGTATGAAAACTTCTTTTTAGCTTAAGCTTTTCTTCTCCCGTACCGTAAAGAATAGCATTCACTGCTTCAGTCGGGATATCTTTTATGGGATCATCCATTGAAAAGCCGTATTTTTTAGCAATACCCTCAAGATACATTCTTGCTATAGAGCCGTATTTTTCGTTAGTCCAGCCGCATCCCTTTATAGCGCCTTTATTTATAGAAAGCTTCTTATCGGGGATAATAAGCTCGGGAGCAACCTTTTTAAAAATTCCGAGTCCCGCACATTTAGGACATGCTCCAAAGGGGTTATTAAAGGAGAAAAGACGGGGACTTAATTCTCCGATTCCCACATTATGATCGGGACAGGAATAATTTTGCGAAAAGAGCATCTCTTCGCCGTCAATAATACTTACAAGCACTATCCCCTCACTGAGCTTTAATGCAGTTTCAAGTGAGTCCGAAACTCTCGATTTGATGCCTTCTTTTACAACAAGACGGTCAACTACTATTTCAATCACATGCTTATTTGTTTTACTGAGCTTTATTTCCTCAGAAAGCTCACGCATTTCACCGTCTATTCTTGCTCTTACAAAGCCTGCTTTTCTTGCATCCTCAAGAATTTTGACGTGCTCTCCCTTACGGCTTCTTACAACGGGTGCCATTATCATAAATTTAGTCCCCATGTCAAGTGCCATGACCTTATCCGTCATCTGATCAACGGTCTGAGGGCGTATCTCTTTACCGCACACGGGACAGTGAGGAATACCCGCTCTCGCAAAAAGAAGTCGCAGGTAATCATATATTTCCGTTACCGTTCCGACGGTTGAACGGGGATTTTTAGATGTAGTTTTCTGGTCAATAGATATTGCAGGAGAAAGCCCTTCAATGAGCTCAACATTGGGCTTTTCCATCTGACCTAAAAATTGTCTGGCATACGATGAAAGAGATTCAACATACCGTCTTTGTCCTTCTGCATATATGGTATCAAATGCAAGGGTGGATTTACCCGAACCTGAAAGACCTGTGAAAACCACAAGCTTGTCCCTTGGTATTTCAAGCGAAACATCCTTTAAGTTATGCTCCTTTGCACCGACAATTTTTATTACCTTCTGTGCCATTTTCTCATTCAACCTCTTGCAACTGTTTTATTTTATCTCTTAAATAAGCAGCATTTTCAAAATCAAGTATCTTTGCTGCAGCCTTCATTTCCTTGGTAAGCTGATTTATAAGCATTTCTCTTTCTCTTCTTGAAAGCTTCATGCCGTTAGCTTTTCCGGCTTTCTTATGAGTATTGGAAATTTCAATTATTTCTCTTATTCCCTTAACTATGGTTTTGGGAACGATACCGTTTTCTTCATTATATTTCTGCTGTTTTTCTCTTCTTCTGTAGGTTTCCGTTATTGCTCTTTCCATTGAAGGAGTAACAGAATCCGCATACATAATAACTTTACCTTCCGAGTTTCTTGCAGCTCTGCCGACAGTCTGTATAAGTGAAGTTTCTGAACGCAAAAAGCCCTCTTTATCTGCATCAAGAATAACAACCAGCGACACCTCAGGTAAATCAAGTCCTTCTCTTAACAGGTTTATTCCGACAAGAACATCAAATTCACCGATACGAAGATCTCTTATGATTTCCATTCTCTCCATTGTATCAATGTCGTAGTGCATATAACGGACTTTTATACCGTAATCGGAAAGATAATCCGTAAGATTTTCTGCCATAGCTTTTGTAAGAGTAGTAACAAGCACTCTTTCTTTCTTAGCTACTCTTTCATTTATCTCGCCTATAAGATCATCTATCTGACCGTCAACGGGGCGCACTTCAATTTCGGGATCAAGAAGTCCCGTAGGTCTTATTATCTGCTCAGCGGTGTGAACACTGAGATTCTTTTCAAGTTCACCCGGTGTTGCACTTACAAATATCTTCTGACCTGTTTTTTCATAGAATTCATTAAAAGTAAGCGGTCTGTTATCGTAAGCAGAAGGAAGTCTGAAGCCGAATTCTATAAGAGAATCCTTTCTTGATTTATCTCCGCCGAACATACCTCTGACCTGCGGCAGAGTTACATGGGATTCGTCAACAAAAAGAAGGAAATCTTCGGGGAAGAAGTCTAACAGTGTAAAGGGCGCAGAACCCGGCGCTCTGTCGGACATTATTCTTGAATAGTTTTCAATTCCCTTGCAGAAGCCTGTTTCAAGAAGCATCTCCATATCGTATTCCGTTCTCTGTCTGATACGCTGTGCTTCTATAAGCTTTCCCTGAGATTTAAACCACTCTTCCCTCTCTTCCATTTCTGCCATTATCTCCTTAACGGCAGTATCGAGTTTCTCGGGAGAAACAACATAGTGAGAAGCAGGATAAATTGCCACATGGGAAAGAACTGTTTTTATTTCTCCCGTAAGAGGGTTTATTTCACAGATCTTATCTATCTCATCACCGAAAAATTCAACTCTTATGGCATTTTCGCTATTATAAACAGGGAAAATGTCAACCACATCACCTTTGACTCTGAACTTATTTCGGATGAAATTGATATCATTTCTTTCATACTGTATTTCAACCAGCTTTTCAAGCAGCTCATCACGGCTTTTTTCCATACCTGTACGAAGAGAGATGACCATGTTTTTATAGTCGATAGGATTACCGAGAGAATATATACACGATACACTCGCAACTATAATTACATCCCTTCTTTCGGACAAAGCAGAAGTAGCAGAATGACGAAGACGGTCTATTTCATCATTTATCGCAGAGTCCTTTTCAATATAAGTATCTGTTGAAGCAATATATGCTTCGGGTTGATAATAGTCATAATAGGATACAAAATATTCAACTGCATTTTCGGGAAAAAATTCCCTGAATTCCGAGCAAAGCTGTGCCGCAAGTGTCTTATTATGTGCCAGAACAAGAGTGGGACGGTTTACCTCAGCAATAATATTCGCCATTGTAAAGGTCTTACCTGAGCCCGTAACACCTAAAAGCGTCTGCTCCTTATAGCCATTATTGACACCGTATGCGAGCTCCTTTATAGCCTGCGGCTGATCTCCCATAGGCTTATATTCAGATACCAACTTAAACTTTTCCATACCGTCTCCGTAAAAATAGATTATATTATAAGTATACCACAAAAACTATATAAAAGTAAATAGAAAAATGAACAAATGTTCTTTTTATCTTTTAAGAGTTTTCAGATACTTCTTTTGCTCAGGGGTTATTCTGTAGCTTTCTATAGCTTTTTGTATTGTTTTATTATGAACCCATTGTGAAAGGCTATTTTGTTCAATATAAGGGATAATCGCATTCCACTGTTTTGCAAGGGCAGTGGCAAAATACCATGCTATCATCATATTTATATAATATTTATCGCTTTTGATTTCAGCCACTTTCAAAGGATATTCTTCACTAAAATGCTCATCGAGATAATATATCATTAATACCTCTATACCGAATCGGACTGTGTATTCGTGTGAGGAATTCATCCATTTTTCCGCTTCACTTAATAGTCTTTCCGTGTTTCTCTGAAAAACTTTAGGTCTTAAGCTGTCACAGGTTGCCCAATTATCAATATATGGAAGGAACCGCTCAAGTTCACTTATAAGAAGATCATAGTCTTTTATCTGTTCTAATATGAATGCGTGCAGATTGTTTTCTTCATAAAAAATATGAGGAAGATCTTTTATAAAAGCCTCTGCCCTTCCCTCTTTTATAAATCTTTTAGCAAGATTTCGCAATTCGGGAATTCTGACCCCTATAATTCTTTCACTCTCAATATTCGGAATAAGGCGGCTGTGAAATTCTTTATAGCTTTTATCCTGAAGACTGAAAAGCTCTTTTTTTATATATTCCCTCATTTATATCACCAAAATTATTTTATATCTGATTTAGTATCAGGTCAACAAAATTATAACAGTAAAAAAAATAATGCGCGAAGGAAATAAAACTGTCCTTCGCACATTTTGTTATGATATTTTCTTGAGCTTCAGACGAAGCTTATCGGCAATCATGGCTATAAATTCGCTGTTAGTCGGCTTGCCTCTTGTGTTCTGGATTGTGTATCCGAAATAGGAGCTGAGAACATCTATATCTCCCCTGTCCCAAGCAACCTCAATTGCATGGCGGATTGCTCTTTCTACTCTTGATGATGTTGTATCAAAATGCTTTGCAACGGTGGGATATAAAACTTTTGTTACGGAATTCATCATATCGGGAGAATTAACGGAAAGAATTATCGCATCTCTTAAATATTGATAACCCTTAATATGAGCAGGAACTCCAAGCTCGTGCATTATATCCGAAACTATAACTTCGAGATCGGGTTCATTATTTCCACGCATTTTTATAATATTGCCGCCTTTGGGGTCCCACCCTGTAAGCTGAGCTACTCTTTCTGTAAGCATTCCTACATCAACAGGCTTTATAAAGTAATAATCTGCACCTGCGTTAAGCAGCTGTTGCTCAAAAATTCCGTTATCTGCATTTGAAAGCACAACTATGTATGGCTTCGTCGATAACTTCATTGACGGAATAAGCTTTAATACAGCGAGTGCATCCAGCCTTGCCATAAAAGCTTCCATTACCACAATATCGGGATGATATTTTTCAATTGCCGCAACCGTTTCTTCCCCGTTTTTCGGTACACTTATACATTCAAAGCCAAAGCTTCTGAAGGATGCCAGCATATTTTTGAGAAACTCTCCGTTTTCCTCTGCAATCAAAACTTTTTTCTGTTTCATTTGTAAACATTTCCTTTCGTCTTATCGGAATAATAACCTTAAAAATGTTATTTTTTCCTATTTCTTCCATATATTAACATAACAAAAGACAAATTGCAAGTATTTTATGAAACTTTTTCCATATTCTGGGAATTCTTTTCTATCATAAAAAAACAAAAAAATACTCCCTGACAGCCTGAACTGTCAGGGAGCTGAGCTCTTTTATTAAATTTTGATCAATAGTTTTCTTCTCTTACTTCAAAGAAGCTCTGAGGATGTGCGCATACGGGGCACATTCCGGGAGCTTTTTTGCCCATTACGAGATGTCCGCAGTTGCGGCATTCCCACATTGTTTCTTCTGCTTTAGCGAAAACTTCCTGCATTTCTACATTTGAAAGAAGCTTTCTGTATCTTTCTTCATGGCTCTTTTCGATTTTTGCTACCTCACGGAACTGGTATGCCAGCTTTGTGAAGCCTTCTTCTTCTGCATCCTTTGCGAAACGGTCATACATATCTGTCCATTCGTAGTTTTCGCCTGCTGCTGCAGCTGCAAGATTCTGAGCGGTATCACCAAGCTCACCGAGTGCCTTGAACCAAAGCTTTGCATGCTCTTTTTCATTTTCTGCAGTCTTAAGGAAAATAGCTGCTATCTGTTCATAGCCTTCCTTTTTTGCAACAGAAGCAAAATAAGTATACTTATTTCTTGCCTGGCTTTCGCCGGCAAAAGCTTCCATTAAGTTCTTTTCAGTTTTTGTTCCTTTGAGTTCCATAGTCTTACCTCCGAATATATTTTTTTATAATTTTATTCATTAAAGCCTGCAATCAGGACATTTACAATGGATAACCAGCTCATAATCTTCAACCTCACAGCCGAGTTCATCGCTTAGCCGTTCTTTGAAATCGGGAAGATTCACATCCACAACATTTCCGCATGAAGTACAGATTATATGCTCATGAGGTATCGGGTTCCTGTCGAATCTGTCAGACTGACCTGACTGACAGATCCTTCTGACCAAGCCTTCTTCGACCATACTGTTCAGATTATTATATATTGTAGCACGAACTATTGAGGGATATTCCTTCTGAGCCAATAAAAAAATCTCTTCAGCAGTAAAATGTCCGCAATTTTCACGCATAACCTTGATAATTGCTGCTCTTTGCTTTGTCATATAGTTCCTCCTCCTTATTTTTTTTGATTGATTCTAAATTAATTATAATCATTCTAAATATAAAAGTCAAGAGGAATTTAAAATTATTCTAATTTTTAATATTTATTTATTTCCGAAAGATAGCTTAATAGCTTAAACTCCTGCCCTAAGGCAGAACGAAGATAATTTTCTGTCAGTCTGTTCAGAAGTAAAAGCATATCTTCGGGCAGTTCAAAAGAAAATATCTTTGAAAAATCCGAAAAACAGATATGCCGCATTGCAGAAACAACTGAAGACGGAACAGCAGGAAGTAAATGCTGCTTTCCGCAGCTGCTGCAAAAAAGCTCACCGGTCTGACAGTTAAAATACATAATATCGGTAAGATATTCACCGCAGTTTTCACATGCAACTACAGACGGCATATAACCTGCTACAGAAACAAGGCGTAATTCAAATACCGATTTTATCAGCAATTCGTGTTTATCGCTCTTACAAAGTAAATGCAAAGAGTTCAGAAGAAGTCTGAGATAAACCTCTTCATAGCATTTTTCGGGAATTGCTTTAGCAATTACTTCACAGAAATACTGGGCAAGTGTCAGAGTTTCCATGCTTTTTCTTAAATCAAAGAACACTTCTTTTACTTGTGCTTCACTGATATTATATGCATTATTTTTTTCAGTAAAACTGAAATTGCAGTATGCAAAAAGGGACGTTCCGCCGTGCAAGCGGCTTTTAGTGCCTCTTGCCCCTTTGGCGAACGCCCTTATTATTCCCCTGTCACGGGTAAGTACCCAGGCTATTCTGTCGGCTTCTCCCGTAACAGATGTTCTTATTACGATTCCGTCAATTGTAAACTTTTCCATTAATCCAATCCGAAATTATGAATTAGTCCCTCTCGGTTACGCCAATCCTCTTTGACCTTGACCCAGCATTTGAGATTAACCTTGCAGTCAAAGAATTTTTCCATATCCATACGGGCTCTTGTTGATATTCTTTTAAGCATAGCGCCGTTTTTGCCGATTATAATTCCCTTGTGACTTTCCTTTTCGCAATAGATAGTCGCATCAATGTCAAGAATATCACTGTCTTCTCTCTCCTTGAAGCGTTCAATTGCTACTGCCGTGCCGTGAGGAATTTCCTTATCGGTAAATTTAAGTATTTTTTCTCTTATATATTCTGCTGCAATAACCTTTTCAGGCTGATCTGTCAATGTATCATCGGGGAACAAATGCTGTGACGGGAAAGCGAGAGCTTTGAGTTCATTCAGCAGCTCACCGAGTCCGTTGCCGTCAAGAGCGGAAACAGGCACTATTGTCTTAAAATCATAAAGCTTTGAAAACTCAAGTATTCTTGAGAGAAGCTCCTCTTTATTTTCTATTGTATCTACCTTATTTATAGCAAGAACAGCGGGAATATCAGCAGATTTAATTTTCTTTATAAGAGTTAATTCTTCTTCTCTTATTTCACCTTTTGATTCTACCACTAAAAGACTGGCATCGACATCATGAATTCCCTCGCCTACAGCCTTTATCATTTTTTCGCCGAGCTTTGTTTTGGGCTTGTGATAACCCGGAGTATCGGTAAAAACAAGCTGAGTTTCATTATCTGTCAGAACACCCATAATTCTGGTTCTTGTTGTCTGAGGCTTGGGTGATACGATTGCTATCTTTTCTCCGAGAAGTCTGTTAAGTATAGAGGATTTTCCCACATTGGGACAGCCGACTATAGCAATAAATGCGGTCTTTTGTTCTGTCATATTATTATTCCTCATCAAGATAATAGCTGCCGTTTCTCTTAAGACCCAGCTGTGTAAGTACAGTTTCTTCCTTCTCTCTCATTCTGACAGCTTCCATACCGCCGTCAACATGGTCATATCCCAAAAGATGAAGCATTGAATGAACCGTAAGGAATGCAACTTCTCTGTCAAGAGAATGTCCGTATTCTTCTGCCTGCTCCATGGCCTTCTGCATGGAAATTACTATATCACCGAGAAGAGATGCCCCCGTTCCGGGATTGCGGTCATATTCTCCGTTTTCACCCAAGGGGAAGGATAAAACATCGGTTTCCTTATCAATATTTCTGTACTGAGAATTGAGCTCTCTTATCTGTTCATTATCAACGAAACGCACGCTTATCTCAGCCGAATCGTTGAAGCCTTCCATTAAAAGAACTGCATTACAGCAGCGTCTTATAAGAAGGCGCACACCTGAGGGAACTTTTACGGTATTCTGATCGTTTGTGATGATTACTTTAATTTTGTTTACCATATAATAATCTCCTTTCACGATTTACAAACTTAAAATCACTGCTTTTTATCGCCTTTTTCATAGGCTTTTATTATATCCTGCACAAGTCTGTGACGGACAACATCCTTTTCAGAAAAACGGACAGTTTCAATATCTTCAATACCCTTTAATATTTTAACGGCTTCCTTAAGTCCAGATTTTTTTCCGTCGGGAAGGTCTATCTGAGTCACATCACCCGTTACTACTATTTTAGAATTAAATCCCAGTCTTGTCAAAAACATTTTCATCTGTTCGGGTGTTGTGTTCTGTGCTTCGTCAAGAATTATGAAGCTGTCATCAAGAGTCCTGCCTCGCATATAAGCGAGCGGCGCTACTTCAATACTGCCCTTTTCATGGTATTTCTGAAAATTATCGGCTCCCAGCATATCAAAAAGCGCATCGTAAAGAGGTCTTAAATAAGGATCAACCTTCTGCTGAAGGTCACCCGGCAAAAAGCCGAGCTTTTCGCCTGCTTCAACCGCAGGACGGGTGAGAATAATTCTGTTGACTTCCTTTGCCCTGAAAGCCTTTACCGCCATTGCAACTGCAAGGTAGGTCTTACCTGTACCTGCAGGGCCTACACCGAAAACAATAGTATTCTTATTTATTGTTTCAACATATTTTTTCTGTCCCAAGGTCTTTGGCTTTACGGGCTTTCCCGATGTCGTAATACAAATACAGTCTGATGCAATAGAAGGAAGCTTATCATCGTTTCCTTCATTTACAAGGGATATACAATATCTTACATTCTGTTCTGTAAGCTGCTCACCTTTATTAATAAGCATTATAAGCCCCTGAATTGCTTTTACGGCTTTTGCCACATCAACATCTTCACCGCTGACTTTTATGACACCGCCTCGGTTTATTATTTCAACGCCGTATTCATTTTCTATCATTTTGATATTTTCATCAAAACTACCGAAAAGACTTACAGCCTGTTCCATTCTGTCTATATTTATTATCTGTTCATACATACATTTACCTCAAACAGTCAGGGCATCTATAATTCCCGAATATAATTTTTTAGGATCTTTCATAAAGTTTTCACCTACAAGCTGTGCCTGCAGATAATCTGCCGCATAAAGCTTTGTCTGCATCATTATTTCGTCGCCGTCGGTAACGGTAAGAGTAACAGTGTAACCGTTTTCTTTTTTCTCGATTTTATAATCCACCGTTCCCTTGAGTCTTTCGCGGGCGACTACCGAAAAAGCAACAGAAAGTGCCTTCTCTCTTGCAACAAGCGGAATATCCGTCTGCAATTTTTCTGCAACAGAAATTCCCTCGGGAGTTATTTCAAAATAATCGTCATCATCTTTTTCGATAAGGACTGCAAGTCCGTTTTCTTTCAGCGAATCAAGAGCAGGATTTATTTCAAAGAAATTTACAAGCTCCGTACCTGTAAGTATCTCACTGAAAGCAGTACGGGAAACCGTACTGTTAACATTTTTTAATATATAGCATAGTAGGACTCTGATGCCGTATTTTGAACGGATACCGCCAACACCTACATCCTGAGTCATAGCATCGTGATCGTTTGTCATAATACTCCTTAGCCTATTCTTAAATAATCATATGGCATAACAGCCACTTCTCCGATTAAAACAGAATAGTTATTATAGTTTACATAAACTTTAGTTCCGCCGTCATAGACCGTGCAGTAAACACCGCTCTCATGTAAATAATGATCTGTTATACGCTTCACAGAAAGATTACCCAGCTCTTCTTTTGCTTCAAGATAAAAATCTACTGCATCATTTAAGGTCAATTCATAATACTTATCCGATTTTGAAGAAGCTACCCATGTATAATAAGGCACTGCGCCGTATTCCACACTTTTTAATAGAACTAATCTCGGAACAGGAGAAGTATTGGCAGATTCACCTGCATAAATACAGGAAGAATGAAGCACTGCGGGCACAAAAGGTACTGCCGAATATTCTCCGCTTTCGGGAATAACGGTAGATAAAGAAATTCCCTTCAGATAATCTGCATACTTCACAATATTGATATTTGCTCCTTCAAGCATCAACCGCGTTTTAGTGCTTGAAGCAGAAAGATTGGAAATAAGATTTTGGGAATAATCGGAAACACCCGCATTTTCGGAAGAAAAATCAGAAATACAGGAAACATCACTTCCGAGGACGAGAAGACCAGAAAAAGCAAAATCACTAACCGCTTCGAGAGCCGATAAAAACGAAGAGGACACTTTTGAACCGGAAGAATATTTTCTGTTGAAGCTCTCCCGTCCTATATACGGATACAAAGGATTTGAACGAATATATTCCTTGTTCTTACCAAAGATATCTTTTGCGGCAGAAACACTTCCTCTTGTACTCAGAAGCTCAAATGCAGAAAAAACATTCAGCTGCTGCATTGCAGCATAAGAAGTAAGAGCCTCAAGATCCTGTGCGCCTCCGAGCTTTCGTAAAGGCTTGAAATTACCTGCGGAGCTTTCATTAAGGCCTCCTGCGAAAAAGCCTTCAAGGATCATATTTATTTCATTGATGCCTTTACCCTTTAATATGCTTAAAAGATTTTCAGCCTGCTGAAAAGATGTTGCTGTACCGTCATTTGAACCGTCAGCACTTCCTATAACAGATACGAACAGAGGATATTCACTTTCAGCCGTTTCATCTGTCATAAGCCTTGCATTTATAAGTGCCTGACGTGAGGAAACAGCCATGCCGATATAATCGGCACTATCCCCTGAAAGAGTTTCATATACCACGGTAAATTTACCGTCGAAGCTGTTTTTGCTGATATTTACTTTACCGTTTTCTCCGCTGAGGTCAGTTATGATAAACTCCGGGTAAATTCTGTTTATTTCCTTTTCATCTGCATTGGAACGGAAAACCTTAATAAGAGAGTTCTCTGCACCCGCTGTTACAGTTACAGCAAGAGCGGAATTACCGAATTTTACTCCGTAAGCACCGATTGAAGCCGGAATACTCTCTTCATAATAATCTTTTCCGTAAACAGAAAATACACTGCTTGTCACTTCATTTTCAATTGCGGTCCGCATTGTAGCACCGGGACCGTCGGGCACAAGATAATAATCCCCTAATACTTCTAAATCCGAACTGTTCGAATCATATCTTACGGCACCGAGATACGGCAAAAATGCAATTGAAATAAGTCTTGCGCCTTCGCTTAATACACAATCGCGAACATTAACAGAAACCTCAAGATATCCGCCTTTTAACGAAAACAGAACGGGAAGTTGCAGTGAAATATCCTTTGCTTTCAGGTTATAAATAACTTCTAAGGTATCTCCGTCAACGGCGTATGTCACATCTTCTTCGGCAAGGCTGCCTGAGGTATCGAGAATATGAAGCTCATTTCCGTATAAAACCGTTACTGTAAAATTCGATGCAAAAGAATTCTGAAAAGACGGCAAAGAATTCCATGACTTTTGCGATACTCTGTCATAAACTGAAATACCGCCGTTTTTCTTATCTACATAAAGCTCTGTCTTTTCTGACGACAAAACCTTGGTTTCAGCTCTTTTTTCAAGAACTCTTGTTTCATCACCTGTACCGTTGTAATTGATAATCGATGTGATATCGGCTTTTTGCAAAAGCCCCGCGGCAATACAGCCTGATGTGATAACAAGAACAAATAAAGCTATAAGTGCAATAATTGCATTTATAAGTTTTTTATGTGAATACATTAATAACTCCTAATCAAAAACAGATAGATTTATAATATCACAAAAATGCTTAAATATCAACACGAATTTAACCAAAAACATATAAAAACAAACAGTTCGCACCGAAAAGAACGGTACGAACTGCATAATATTATCTGTCTTCTCTGAAATATGAAATACCAAGAGAGGCAGGGGGCTGATTTTCTTTCTTATCACGCATACTGATAGCAATAAGAACAATAAGAGTTACAACATAGGGAGCCATTTTGAAAAGCTCCTGATCGCTCATGCTGAGATTTTCGATATAGTTGTGAACGATGAAAAGTGCACCGAAAAGAATAGAGCCTATAATGCTTATATTCGGACGCCATACTGCGAAAATAACAAGAGCAATTGCGAGCCAGCCTCTGTCACCGAAACCGTCATTTGACCAGATGCCCGTAGCATAGTCCATAACATAGTAAAGACCGCCAAGACCTGCTATCATACTGCCGATACAAGTTGACAGATACTTATATCTTTCAACATTGATACCTGCGGCATCTGCCGTTGCAGGATTTTCACCGATAGCTCTTATATTAAGTCCGACTCTTGTTTTCTTAAGCACATATGAAGAAATAAGAGCAATGATTATTGCGGCATATGCAAGAAAGCTGTAGGAAAGGAAAACTTCACCGAACCAACCGAGCTCATCTGCAAACGGAAGTGTTTTACTGAAAAATGCACTTGTTTTTGTAAGTGTTATGGATGGCATATCAGTATCTACAAGCTTAATGAGTGAACCGCCGAAGAAGTTACCCACACCGACACCGAAGGTGGTAAGTGCAAGACCCGTAACATTCTGATTTGCACGAAGCGTTACAGTAAGGAAGCTGTAGATAAGTCCCATGAGAAGTGAACCTAAAAGAGAAGAAAGAAGAGGTATCATAACGGCTAAAAATCCGTTAAGAGGAGCTCCGTTTAAGGACTGTTCATAAAAGAAAGCACCGATAACACCTGAGATACCGCCGACATACATGATACCCGGAATACCGAGGTTAAGATGACCGGCTTTTTCTGTAATAATTTCACCTGTTGATCCGAAAAGCAGAGGGATACCCTGCATTACTGCACGATGAATAAATGCTGCTATCATTTATTTGCCCTCCTTTTCACGGAATTTTATCTGATAATTAAGGAAGAATTCACAACCGATTATAAAGAATATTATTATACCTGTTATAATTTCGGAGAATGAATTGTTAAGACCGCATGAGGTGGATATCTGAATTGCGCCTCTTTCCATAAAGACAATCAGAAGTGAGGTGAGAACCATATAAAGAGGATTGAACTTTGCAAGCCATGATACCATAATTGCAGTAAAGCCTCTGCCTGCAATAGTATCACGGGTTACTGTGTGGTCTGTGCCTGCAACAAGAAGGAAGCCTGCAACACCGCAAAGTGCACCCGATATTATCATGGTACGGATAATAACTTTTTTTACATTAATACCTATATATCTTGCAGTGTTCTGACTTTCACCGACAACGGCTATTTCATATCCGTGCTTTGAATACTTGAGATAGATATACATACCGACAGTAATAGCGGCAACAACAAGAATATTGAGAAGATAGTTTTTTCCGCCGATAACGGGAAGCCAGCCTTCCATCGTGTCACCGTTTATAATACCTATCTTTCCCGAGCCCTTGGGAACTGCCCACTCACCTGAGAAATAAGATACTATCTGAATTGCGATATAGTTCATCATAAGCGTGAAAAGTGTTTCGTTGGTATTCCATTTTGCCTTGAAAAGTGCAGGAATAACAGCCCACACAGCACCTGAAACCACACTTGCAACAAACATTGCCAAAATGAGAAGCGGTGCGGGAAGAACACCTGTAAGCTTTATCATACAGGCGGCTGTTGCCATAGCGCCGATAAGAGCCTGGCCCTCAGCACCTATGTTCCAGAATTTCATCTTAAATGCGGGGGTTACGGCAAGGGCAACACAAAGAAGCATTGCAGTGTTCTGGAAAAGCACCCATATTCTTCTGTTGGTGCCAATTGCACCTTTAATAAGACTTGAAAAAACATCAAGAGGATTTTCACCCGTAAGAAGCACTGTTAAAACAGCGGAAAAGAAAAAAGCAAGAACAATTGCACCAAGACGCACAAGCCATGCTTTCCACCAGACAATAGAGGAACGCTTTGCTATATGAAACAACGGTTCACGGTGTTTTACTTCATTTGACATCTGTTTATTCCTCCTTTTCCGAAGTTTTGGATTTTGTCATAAGAAGACCTATCTCTTCTTTTGTTGTATTTCGGGCATCTACTATACCTGCAACAGAGCCCGAACCGATTACGAGAATTCTGTCGCAAAGCTCAATAAGAACATCAAGGTCTTCACCAACAAAGATTACGGCAGCACCTTTTTCTTTTTGCTCGTTAAGAAGATTATAAATGAGATAAGATGAATTGATATCAAGACCTCTTACGGGGTAAGCAGCCATAAGAACTGTAGGAGATGAGGAAATTTCACGGCCGACGAGCACCTTTTGGACATTACCGCCCGAAAGCTGACGAACGGGAGTTGTAGCACCGGGAGTTACAACACTGAGGTCTTCAATTATTTGCATTGCAAGATCTTTGGGAGCCTTTCTTTCAAGGAACATGGACTTGCCCTTGCGGTAGCTTCTGAGCATCATATTGTCGATAATATCCATGCTGCCGACAAGACCCATACCGAGTCTGTCTTCGGGAACGAATGAAAGACGCACACCGAGATCCCTTATCTGTCTCGGAGTCTTATTACGGAGATTTTCTTCCTTGCCTGTTTTGGGGTCATGATAGATAATACTTCCCTCATTAAGACTCTGAAGACCTGCAATAGCTTCAAGAAGCTCTCTCTGTCCTGAACCTGCAATACCTGCAATACCGAGAAGCTCACCCGAATATGCCGTAAAGGATACATTATCCAAAACCTTGACACCTTCACGGTTGATACAGTCAAGACCAGTTACAACAAGACGCTCTTCAAGCTCTTTTGGTTCACTTCTGTCAATATTAAGAGATATTTTTTTACCTACCATCATTTCGGTAAGCTGTGCTTCATCTGTTTCAGCTGTGTTTACGGTTCCGATATATTCGCCCTTACGAAGAACCGATACACGGTCAGAAAGCGATAAAACCTCGTGAAGCTTATGAGTGATAATAATAATTGCCTTTCCGTCATCACGCATTCTTCTGAGAATTTTAAAAAGCTTCTGTGTTTCCTGAGGAGTCAATACGGCTGTGGGTTCATCAAGAATAAGAATATCTGCGCCTCTGAAAAGCACCTTAATTATTTCAACAGTCTGTTTTTCGGAAACGGACATCTCATGTATTTTTTTCATGGGGTCAATTTCAAAGCCGTATTTTTCGCTGATACTTTTGACCTCAGCGGCAGCGGCTTTTAAGTTATATTTACCTTTCTTTTCAAGTCCGAGAATTATATTTTCGGTTGCCGAAAAAACATCAACAAGCTTGAAATGCTGATGTATCATACCGATCTTATACTTAAAAGCATCCTTCGGAGAACGGATAACAACCTCTTCTCCGTCAATAAAGATCTGTCCGTGATCGGGGAAATAAATACCCGATATCATATTCATAAGAGTAGTCTTTCCGCTTCCGTTTTCACCGAGAATTGACAGTATCTCTCCTCTGTTTACCGTAAGACACACATCCTTATTTGCCACAATGCTGCCGAAAACCTTGGTAATATTCTTTAATTCAATAGCTGCGTTACCTGACAAATGCCTTTCCTCCTCATTTAATAACTGAAAAAGCACAACCGTTTTCCGATGATGTTTTTTCAGTTATCAAGTCATATTCAAAAACAAGCATAGGCGGAGCAGATAAGTGCTCCGCCTTTTTCATTTAAGGGGTATAAATCAGAACTTTTCGTTAAGAAGAGTGATACCGTCGATTCTGAGATCGAAATAAGGAGCTGAACGATGTTCTGACTCATGGAAGTAACCGTCAGCGATAGCTTCTGTGTCAGGTGTGTAATCAGTATCTGTGTCAACATCAGCCATGTAAGTTGTTAAAGCAGCGCCATCCTTTGTGAATGTATCTGTTGCGAATACCTTGAGAGTACCATCAAGGAACTTAGCCTTTGCATCGTCAATAGCCTTCTGAGTATCAGCTGCAGCAGCCTGCTCGTTAACTTCTGTAAGAACTACAGAACCTTCAGCGATACCGCCGCACCAGTCAGCAGCGATTTCTTCGCCTGCAGCTACTGTCTTGATGATGTATTCATAGTAGGGAGCCCAGTTGATTCTGGAAGATACGATGAATGTATTGGGGCAAGCAGCAACTGTTGAGCCGTTGTAGGAAACGTTGGGAACGCCTGCTGTTTCACAAGCTGTGGGAGCGCCCATGGAGTCAGCATGCTGGCTTATAAGAACGCAGTCCTTGCTCATAAGAGTAACAGCAGCTTCCTTTTCAGCCTGCTCGTCATACCATGAACCTGTGAACTGAACGTCCATAGTAACTGTGGGGCAAACGCTCTTTGCGCCAAGATAGAAGGATGTGTAACCGGAGATAACTTCAGCATATGTGTAAGCACCGACATAACCCATCTTTGCTTCTTCAGCTGTGATTTCGCCTGCAGCTATCATTTCGTTGAGCTTAAGACCTGCAGCAATACCTGCAAGATATCTGCCTTCATAGATAGATGCGAAAGCGTTGTGATAGTTCTTGAGACCTTCTGTGTGAGCCTTTGTACCTGTTGCATGGCAGAACTGAACATCGGGGAATTCCTTAGCAGCCTGAATCATGAAATCTTCGTGACCGAAGGAGTTAGCGAAAACGATGTTGCAACCATCGTCAACAAGGTCAGCAGCTGTGTCATAACATTCACTTGATTCGTCAATGTTTGTAACGATAACTACCTGGTCATCTGTAAGACCGAGAGCAGTCTTTGCTTCTTTTGCAGCTTCAATGAAGTTCTTGTCATAGGTTGAGTTTTCATCGTGAAGACAGATAAAACCGATCTTTACCTTTGATAAATCAAGAGGTGTGCCTTCACCTGCAGTTGTGGTTTCGTCTGCACCAACGGTTGTTTCTTCATTACCTGTGCCGCCGCAAGCAGCAAAAGCAACGATCATGGAAAGTGCAAGAACGAGTGCGAGTACTTTAAATACTTTTTTCACTTTGGGTTCCTCCAATATTTTTTTATTCTATATCAATCGTCATTTCTGAAACTGATGCTGTCATCAGTCATAGAATCAACGATTGCTAAAGACCTTAAGTTTACTCCCTGTTCGCGGATCTGCTTTCCGCCGTTCTGGAAGCCTTTTTCAATTGCAATTCCTACTCCCTGAAGAGTAGCTCCCGCATCCTCAATGATTTTCTTAAGACCGAGAACTGCCTGTCCGTTTGCAAGGAAATCGTCAATAACAAGAACGTTATCACCGCGGGAAAGATATTTTTTGGATACGAAAATTGTATAACTTGTTCCTTTGGTAAAAGAAAAGACCTCAGCAGTATATATATCATTGCCGATATTCTTGTGATGACCTTTCTTTGCAAATACTACGGGAACATCAAAATGCTGTGCCGCAAAGCAGGCAATGGGAATACCGGAAGCCTCTACCGTGAGAATCTTTGTTATATTACAATCAGAGAAAAGTCTGTAAAACTCTTTACCGAGTTCGGAAAGAAGGGACACATCAAGCTGATGATTCAAGAAGCTGTCTACTTTAAGAATATTTCCGGGAAGCACGGTTCCGCAGGAAAGGATCTTATCTTCAAGCAATTTCATTATATACCCCTCCGCTGATGTTAATAAAAAACAATGTCAGTATACAGCAGAAAAGGAACAAAATCAAGAAAATTCAGGCAGTTTTTTAGGATATTTTAAACTTTTTTGCATTTTTGCCAATTTTACCGTCTGCGCCGCCTTTATAAACTTGCAATTCATGCAAAATTTACTGCTCTTCAATACACTAAGTAAAACAAGAATTTTGTCAACTTATGAACTTTTTTGGGTTTATTATTCATTTATTTAGCAATAGATAAAAATATTACAAAGTTGTAACATAAATATTGGTTAAAAATACAATTATTAGAGTGTTGACAATTAATATGGGTTAATTTAAAATATAACCATAATCCGTCGGCTGGTCCGTTCCGGTTATAATTTCTCGAAAGGATGTTTTTTGTAATGAAAAAAACAAACAAAATCATAAGCATTATTCTTGCTATGATACTTGCTTTTTCATCACTTCCGCTTATGGCTTCCGCCGGTGCAATTGATGATAATGTGAACACTGTAGATAAGCTCATTCAGAGTGATAATCTCGGAAATCTCGTTGAATGGCTTCTTACAAAACTTAACGAAAGAAAAGAAAAAATCACTCCTACTATTCTCCGACTCGTTTTTATGCTTGTTGAAGATGAAAGTCTGAAAACAACGATCGGTGATACAAACATAATGTCTGCTACAGACGAACAGCTGGCAAAAATTCTTGTTGACTGGCTCAATGTCAATCTCCCTGAATGGACAAAGGATATTTATGAAGAAGAGTTTGTATCATGGCTCATAAAGGATGTTGTAAGCATTGATCTTTCTACTGTCAACGGTGTTGTAAAAGGCCTTTACGATCTTGCTTCTACTTCCGTTCTCGGTGACATTTCATCAATGAAAGAAACTGCACTCAAAAACATATCAGTTGAAAAGTCAGGAAATCTTAATACTGTCTATGCACTTTTCCAGTTCCTTGCAGATAATACAAGCTTTATAAAAAAGGTACTGAAAGCAGAAATAGGTCTCGGAATAGGATTTCTTTTTAACTCAACTGTCAACAACCTCATAAAAGACAAAATCAGCTCCGCAAAAATAAAAGAAATGCTTTGCGATGCTGTTGAACTTAATTACGAAACATACAAAAACTACTCTGCAGACGAAATCGTAGCTGTTGCTTTCCTTAAGCTTCTCACTGGTAAAGACAGTGTTTCACAGTCAGAAGCAGGAAATCTTATGCAAAAGAGCATTTACGGCTTACTTGAAGACTATGCAGGCCCTATCTACACAAATCTTCTTGTTGAGCCTCTTAACAATGATATTAAAGCTTTGCTTACAGAAAACATAAAACCCCTTGACGATGAATATGAGAATATTCTTGACAAGGTATTCAACTGGGATTATGAATTCAAGGCTGATACATTTGATTCTATCCTCGGTGCCGGCAAGGGCAATATGGTAGCTCAGCTCAATAATGCCGTTATTACTCTTCTCAAAGTTATCCTCACAGAAGATACATTCAAAGCACTGGCACTTGAAGAAGGCGGCAACGATAAGCTTAACGAAAATCTTGCAAAAACTTTCCGTTACATTCTTCCTCTTATCAGCAATCTCAAAAACCTCGGCGTTGACCTTTCCGGTTTTACTGCTGACAATGTAAAGAATATGTCTGCTGAAGAAATGGCAGTTGCAGTTCTCAAGCTCTTCTTCCGTACATGGTTCAAGCAGGTAAATATGGAAGAAGTCAACAAGGTAAAGACACTTGAGCAGCTTGCTGTTCTTGCAGCAAAATATGCAGTCAACGACAAGGAATGGGTTCCCATGACTATTAATGCTGCATCAAAAGCAAAGGATGTTGATTTACTCAGCAATGAAGCTTGCATTGATATGATCTTTGAGATCGGAATGGAAACAGCTGCAAAGGCACTTTTATATAATGCCGACACAACATATTTCACACTTCCCGCAGATACAACCGGTTGGAGCGGTATTGATTATCTTGATCAGATCGTTGACTGGGCTATTAACTTTGCTAAGGGTATTCCCGCAATAGCTGAGCTTATCCCCGCAAATATGGATAAGCTTGACGATGGAGCAGATCCGTTTATGAAGCTTAACATCATCCTCAACAGCCTTGTTGATCTCTCCTTTATTTCAGGCTGCGGCGACAAATACTTCAGCTTTGATATTGAAACAATGCTTATGGATAAGTTCCTCGGAAATCTTCTTAACTTTGATATTGAAGCAGCAGTTGCTATTCTTGCTGAAAATGAAAGCTCTGAAATCTTCAATAAAAAAGTAAATGTTGCTGTTATTGGTTTTATCGATGATATCATTACAAGCATCTTTGAAGTCAGATATCCTATCGCACTCGGAGATGTTGACTTTAAAGACGGTCTTAAAGCAAATGACGCAAGACTTACACTCAGAGCTTCAGTCAATCTTGAAAATTTGAACATCGTTGAAAAACTCGCTGCCGATGTAAGCAAAGATACTAAAATCAAGGCAGAAGATGCAAGATTTATTCTCAGAGCTTCTGTCGGTCTTGAAAATCTTGCATAATCAAAATAAACACTAACAAATTTTAAGGGCTTCGGAATTCCGAAGCCCTTGTTTCTATATATTAAGCCGCCGGAAATTCCGACGGCTTTTTTTACTTTATAGGAAATTCCTTCCTATAAAGTAAAAAGATTTTATGTCCCTCCGAACGGAAAGCAAGCTTTCCTCGGAGATGGACTATTCGAAAACGGTCGCCGTAAGGCTTCGGCGAAGCCGTTTTCTTATATTATTAAGATTAATATGCGTTGCCCCAGACTACCATGTTAATTGCCTTTTTACCGCAGCAAACACAGGTATCTGAAAGATTTTCCTGTTCAAAGGGAATACATCTTGAACCAACGCCCGTAAGCTCCTTGACCTTATCTTCGCACTCTTCTTCGCCGCACCACATGGCTTTAACAAAGCCGTCACCGTTTTCGGCTAAAGCATTCTTTATCTCATCAATGGAAGTACATCTGTAGGTCTTCTTTTCGATATTATTGAGTGCTTTTTCATAAAGAGCATTGCCGAGATCTTCAAGAAGCTTTGCAATTTCTTCTTCAAGATTATCAAGGGAAACAAAATACTTTTCTCTGTTATCACGGCGAACAAGGACACACTGATTGTTTTCAATATCCTTGGGACCGATTTCAAGACGAAGCGGCACGCCCTTCATTTCGTATTCACTGAACTTCCAGCCTGCGGAATTATCTGTATTATCACACTTAACTCTGAATGAGGATGCAAGACGCTGTCTTAATTCCTCAGCCTTTTCCTTAACACCGGGCTTATGAGCCGCTATAGGAATGATTATAACCTGAGTGGGAGCAACTTTCGGAGGAAGCACAAGACCGTTATTGTCACCGTGGGACATAATAACAGCACCGATAAGTCTTGTTGTTGTTCCCCATGAGGTCTGATGAACATACTGCTGCTTATTTTCCTTATCAGTATAAGTCATATCAAATGCTCTTGCAAAACCGTCACCGAAATAATGTGAGGTTCCTGCCTGAAGAGCCTTACCGTCGTGCATAAGGGCTTCTATTGCATATGTAGCCTCAGCACCTGCGAACTTATCGCTTTCTGTCTTTTTTCCCTTGATAACAGGCATATTAAGAACATCCTTGCAGAAATCTGCATAGAGATTAAGCATACGCTCTGTTTCTTCGATAGCTTCTTCGGCAGTTGCATGAATTGTATGTCCTTCCTGCCAAAGAAATTCTCTTGAACGAAGGAAGGGTCTTGTTGTCTTTTCCCATCTTACAACATTACACCACTGGTTATAAAGTTTGGGAAGATCTCTGTATGAATGGACTATATTTGCATAATGCTCGCAAAAGAGAGTTTCCGAAGTAGGTCTTACACAAAGACGCTCCTGTAAAGGCTCACTTCCGCCGTGTGTTACCCATGCTACTTCGGGAGCAAAGCCTTCAACATGATCCTTTTCCTTCTGAAGCAATGATTCGGGGATAAACAAGGGCATGTAAATATTTTCATGTCCCGTTGCCTTGAATCTTTCATCCATCTGCTTCTGAAGAAGCTCCCAGATAGCATAACCATAGGGACGGATGATCATACAACCCTTTACACTTGAATAATCAACGAGGTCAGCCTTTTTTACAACATCGGTATACCATTTACCGAAATCCTCCTCCATTGAGGTAATTGCTTCGACCATTTTTTTATTTTCTGCCATAAACAATATCCTTTCAATTACCGATTCTTATTCCTCTTGCCGAGAGTAGTTTTCTCAATACAGCAATGTCCTGTAAAACAGCATTATAACAAACAGCAGGCATACCTGCCTTTTCACTGGCTCTTACATTTTCCATTGTGTCATCAATAAAAAGACATTCTTCGGGAACGAGGGAAAATCTTCGGAAAAATGTATTATATACCTCTTTTTCAGGTTTTATTAGACCGTAATCACAGCTTGGGAAACAGCCGTCAAAAAGAGAAAACACAGGCACTTTTTTATTAAAATAATGAAAACTGAGTCCGATATTACTGAGTAAATAGATTTTATATCCGTTATCCTTAAGCTCGGCTATAAGTTCGTCTATACCGTCATTATATGGCATATACATAAGCTCAAAATCATACCTTGCCGAAAGAGAATAAAAAACCTTTTGAAGCTTTTCGGGAAGCTCCTTTACGGTGTCGTAAAACAGAACATCCCTGTAGCCAAAGCCTTTGTCGCCGTCTCTCCACTTCGGATCAGAAAAAATTTTCTGCTTAAAAAATTCTTTTTCGCTGTCCGTAAGATGAAATCTGCTCAGCATTTCGTCCGGATCATATTTCATTATGACATTTCCGAAATCAAATACAATATTTTTTGTCATAAAATCAAAAAAGCGGGGCGGCCAAAACAGGACGCCCCTTCACTTCATAGTTGAACAAATTCTGTTATAAGGGGAATAACTATCAGTTCTTGTTCTTAAAAATATTAAAGATATCCATAATGCTCTCGTCATCAACACCGGTTTCGGGAGCTTTTTCTTCGGGATTTTCTTCAACTGCTTCTGCAGCCTTCTTTTCTGCAACGGGAGTATTTACATTTCCGTCCTTGCCGAAGCCTGTTGCAATAACGGTAACGACCATTTCATCATCAAGAGCAGGATCAGTGGAAACACCGAAGATGATATTTGCATCAATATCAGCTGCATCCTTAACGATAGTAGCTGCAACATCAACATCATCAAGAGTAATATCCATAGATGCGGAAATAAGAATGATAACACCCTTTGCGCCCTGAATGGTAGTTTCAAGAAGAGGACTGGAGATAGCAGCATTTGCAGCATTTTCAGCCTTATCCTTACCGCTTGCTCTGCCAACGCCCATATGAGCATGACCTGCATCCTTCATTACGGATGTTACATCGGCGAAGTCAAGATTGATGATACCGGGGATCTTAATAAGCTCTGCAATGCTCTTTACACCCTGACGAAGCACATCATCAGCAATTGAGAAAGCATTAAGGAAAGTTATTTTCTGATCAGAAACGAGCTTAAGTCTTTCATTAGGAATAACAATAAGGCTATCAACATGCTGTGCAAGCTCAGCAATACCTGCTTCTGCCTGCTGCATACGGCGGCGGCCTTCAAATTCGAAGGGCTTTGTAACGATACCGACTGTAAGAATACCCTTATCCTTTGCAAGCTGAGCAATTACGGGAGCAGCACCTGTGCCTGTTCCGCCGCCCATACCTGCGGTTATAAATACCATATCGGTGCCTGCAAGAACTTCATTGATAGCTTCCATGCTCTCTTCTGCAGCCTTTTTGCCTACTTCGGGCTTTGCACCTGCACCCTGACCCTGAGTAACCTTGTCTCCGATCTGAATTTTTGTTGTAGCTTTAGAATTGATAAGAACCTGCTTATCTGTATTAACAGCAATAAATTCGACGCCCTGAACATTTGATTCAACCATGCGGTTTACGGCATTTCCGCCGCCTCCGCCTACACCTACGACTTTGATCTGAGTAACAAGATCGTATTCGTTTGACATTTCAAATCCCATATTTTATATCCTCCAATACTATTTTACACAATAATCTTTTTTTATACTACCATATTTATTTTTAAAATTCAAGAATAAATATAAAAAAATATTACAATTTGTAACACTCGGTAATATTTTGCAGATTTACCCCACACTCAAGGAAGTTGTACTTTCATTTTCAGCAGTCGTGCTTTCCGGGTCAGTCTCAACTTCCGTAACAGGCTGCTCACTGAAATTGACACTGTTATCATTCTTTGCCCGTACATATGCTTTTCCGTCATCTGTTATATCAATAAGCATGGCGTGCTTTTTATCAGATGCTACGGTTTCTTCTATGACCTTTTTTCCGAAAGCAAATTTTTCTGCGGCCCCCGCAAGAGTTCCGAGTCTTACCTCAATTCTGTGATCAATAACAACAACTATACTTGAAATGCTCGACAGATCATAGGAACTTATGCCTACAATTTCACTTTCTTCAAGTGCCTTTGTAAGGGTTGTGAAATCGCTTGTGTTTATATCTCCCTTAAACACAATTGTTTTACCGGGCTGGGCTTCTTCAACAGACAAGCCTTTTATCACAGCCGCATTGCTGTTCAAAGCTATAGCATCATCATCGAGAACCTTACAGGAATTATTCAAAAAGATATACCCTTTTCCCGTATCAATAGCAAGTGCGGGAATTGCATCTTCAAGTGAAATTACTATTTTATCGGGCCAGACTCTTTTAATCTCCGCCTTTTCTATATAGGGAAGCTCGGTTTCTATCTTTTCTTCTACCGCTTTCGTATTTATGAGCACCATGCTGTCACCTGAGTTAAGCCCCGCAGCAGTAAGTACAGTCTGAGAAGAATAACTTTCCGTACCGATGACTTCTATCGTATTGATTTTTAATACAATAGTTGTCAGAACTCCTATAAGAGCTATAACTACGACGAAAAGCATACAAATAACTAAATTATTCTGCCGCTTTTTTTCTTTTTTGCGCTGAGCTGTGCTTGTTCTCACTCTCTCGTTTCTGCTGCCGCCGACCTTCTCATAAGAAGTTTTTTCTTTACCTTTAACAGCTTGAGGCTTGTCGGCAATACTGTTCTGATGACGAGCAGATGTATTTACGGGCCTTTTGATTTTTTCCCGTTGTGAGAATTTTCTTCTTCCGGCATTTTCTGCAGTCATTCTGGCTCTCTCTTCCTGAGAAAAACGGCTGCTGCTGTTGCCGAGAATATCATTTTCAGTCTGATTCTTCCGATCCATTTTTATCAATCCTTCTTATACTTCCCGAAAGACCGCTGAGTGTTTTTTCCGGACTTTCGTAACCCCGTTCAATATGCTTTATATCGGTTATTACAGTTTCTCCTTCAGCACCAAGCCCTGCAATAATAAGAGCTGCTCCGCCTCTGAGATCTGAGGTTTTTACTTTTGCACCGTGAAGTGCGGGGACTCCTTCTATTACAGCCATTCTGCCGTCTACTCGTACTTTTGCTCCGAAACGAATAAGCTCACCGATATATTTGAATCTGTTTTCGAATATGGTTTCTATTATAACGGAGGTGCCTTTTGCTTTTGTAAGCATTGCTCCCACGGGTGCTTGAATATCTGTAGGAAATCCGGGATAAGGCATAGTCCGTATCATTTTTACACTTTTTAACTGTGAGGGTGCTTCAATACATACACTTCTGCAGTCAGTCTTTATTTTGCAGCCTGTTTCTTCAAACAGATCTATCATGGGACCAAGATGTGCAGGAATTATATTTACAAGACGTACTTTTCCGCCTGTTATTGCAGTTGCTGCCATATATGTTGCTGCCACGATTCGGTCTGTTATTACAGAATGCGACGAGCCTGTAAGTTTTTTTACACCTTCAATAACAACAGTACCCTGACCTGCACCAGATATCTTAGCACCGCAGCCGTTAAGAAAATCTGCAAGATCACTTATCTCAGGTTCTCTTGCGGCATTTATTACCGTTGTAGTCCCCTTTGCAGTGCTTGCTGCAATTATTATATTCTCCGTAGCGCCCACGCTCGGAAAAGAAAGAGTTATATTTGTGCCTTTAAGACCGTCGGGCGCCGTGCATTCGATATGACCGTATTCCTCTGTTATCTGAGCACCAAGCCTTCGCATGGCATCAAGATGCAGATCGATGGGTCTGAGCCCTATCTCACAGCCTCCGGGGGTCGACAATCTGACCTTGCGGTTTTTTGCAAGAATAGCACCGAGAAAAATTACAGATGACCGCATTTCACGCATGAGAGGTTCGGGGATTTCATTTCCCATAGCCTCAGAGGAATCCACAGAAACCGTATGTCCGTTACGGCTTACAGAGCATCCCAGATGTCTTAATATGTTTGCCGTAGCATCTACATCAAGAAGGTCGGGACAGTTATATATGACACTCTTTCCGTCACACAAAAGAGCGGCGGCAAGTATGGGCAACGCACTGTTTTTTGCCCCTTGAACTGAGCATTCTCCAAAAAGTCTTTTTCCGCCTTCTATTACATATTCACACATAATTACACCCTTTCACGAAGAAACTTACGCTTATATTTTATGAGGGTAAATTTGTCCGTGTTACAAGAGCAGTAATTCTATGCTCAATGACTAAAAAATATTACATCAGATCAAAGATAAAACGATATCGCAGATATTTCGTTTTGCATCGCAAATAGCCATATGCCGGGCATTGGCTCCCATTTTTATGTATTTTTCCTTGTCTGAAAAAACATCATAAATTACGGATATAATTTTTTCAGATGTAAGATCTTTCTGTTCACATACCATGGCGGCGTTTTTATTTACCAAAGCTAAAGCATTGTGATACTGATGATTTTCGGAAGCATACGGATACGGCACCAGAAACGATGCTTTTCCCAATGCCTGTATTTCGGCAAGAGAGCTGGCACCTGCTCTGCTTATAACAAGATCGGCAGAAGCCATATACTTTGCCATATCGTAAATATATTCATTTACAAAAAGGTTATCATTATTTTCGAGTTCAATTCCTGCTTCTTTGAGCTTATCGGGCATCCATCTTCCGTTTTGTCCGTAGCCGTGAACGAAAATGATGTCCTTTCCGTTAAATTCCTTTATAACATCACACATAACCTCGTTAATTGCCTGTGCACCGAGACTGCCGCCTGTTGAAAGAATAACGGTTTTTTCCTGAGGAAAGCCCAAGGCTTTTCTTGCACTGACTTTTTCTTCCGTAAGTATTTCCTCTCTCACGGGAAGCCCCGTGACAACCGGCGGTTCAGTGCATTTCAGATATTTTTCTGCTTCCTTTGCCGTAAGCATTACTTTATCCGCATATTTTGAAAGGGCAATATTTGTCTTACCCGGAAAAGCATTCTGTTCGTGAACAGCAGTTTTTACTCCCATTTTATGTGCAGCTCTTATAACAGGGCCGCTGACATAACCGCCGAATCCCACTGCAACATCGGGAGAAAACTCTTTTATTATTTTTTTGCACTGTGAAGTGACAAACAGCAGCTTTTTAAGAGTTCTGAGATTATAAATTATATCAGACGGAGCAAATGAACGCTGAAATCCGCTGATATTGATTGACTTAAAATCAAAACCTGCTTTCGGAACTAAGGTAGCTTCAATTTTATCCTTTGTTCCGACAAATAAAATTTCTGCATCGGGATAGCGACTTCTCAGCTCCTGTGCTACTGACAAAGCAGGATTTACATGACCGCCGGTTCCTCCGGCTGCAAAGAGAACTTTCATTTACGGCACCTCTCTCTTATCAGGTTTTCTTTATGCGTGAGCTTCTTGAAATACTGAGAAGTATTCCCATTTCCACCAGATTTACTATAAGTGCGGTTCTGCCATAGCTGAAAAACGGCAGCGTTATACCTGTATTCGGAATAAAGTCTGTTGCAACACCTATATTCAGGAATACCTGCATTGCAAGCTTAAAGGTTATTCCGAATGCGACTAATGCACCGTATCTTGTAGGACAGTTAATACCGATAACTGTTCCTCTCCAGATAATAAGTGCAAACAGTAAAATTACTGCAACTCCGCCGATAAAGCCCAATTCCTCAACGATAATTGAATATATCATATCATTCTGAGGTTCGGGAACATAGTTATATTTCTGTATTGACTGTCCGAGACCCTTACCGAAAAAGCCTCCTGAGCCTATGGCATATAAAGCCTGATTTGTCTGCCAGTCTGCACCCAGAGGGTCTTCGTTATCACCTACAAAGGAAACAAGACGCTGTATCATATACGGCTTTATAAAGCCTGCCATATATGCTACAACTCCGACTATTATTACAGCTACGATGCCAAGTCCGAACCAGGAAAGTCTTACTTCTCCGACATACAAGACGCACACCGCTATACCCATCATAATAATGGCACCTGAAAGATGCGAACCGATAAGAACCAATCCGACATAAAGGAGAATGACAGCTGCACATCCGACGACGACCTTAAATGAATCATTGATTACCGGCTTTCCTACAAGTGAATTTATTGCAGTTGCAACCTTCACTTTAAGCGGATTTTTACTGATAACAAGATAATGATACTTATGAAGAATATAAGCGAGAGTAAGTATCAAAGCAAGCTTCGCCACGTCAGAGGGCTGAAATCGTATAGAACCGATGGTTATCCATCTTTTTATACTGGTTCCCGCATCGGCATCCCCGATAAACAAAACTATTCCCAATAATCCCAAAGAAACAAAGGAACCAATATATGCCCCTGCTTCCATAAACATTTTATGGTTTATTTTACTCACTATCAGCATGAGTACTGTTCCGACTAATACACCCATGAGCTGATTATCAAAGTAATACGAGGGCTTGAGACCTTCACTGTAAGCATCAGGATAGCTTGCTGAATAAAGCATCAGAAGTCCTAACACAACTGTTACGGCAAGAAAAGCAAAAAGCTTAGTATCAAATGAACCTTTTGCCCATATTCCGCCTTTTGATGCTATATATTTTCCCGCCAGCGTACTTCTCCAACCGCTATTAAGACTTTTTTCCGAAGAAGCCATATATATACCTTCAGCCTGCAATTGTTTTGCAGGCATTTTTTCCTTTCGCAATATTGTATAAGAACCTGTAAAGCATATTTACTTTACTGAAGTCTGCCAAACCAAGTAAGAGCAACAGCAGCAGCCGAACCTATAATTGTGACAAGTGAAAATACTTTACAAATCTTTTTCTCTCCCCAGCCGCTCAATTCATAGTGATGATGAATCGGTGCCATCTTAAACAGTCTTTTTCCGTTATGAGTTTTAACATATGCTATCTGAATGATATCAGAGCCGAATTCAGCTACATAAATAACACCTATAAGCACAATAAGCCACGGTGCATCAAGGGAAAATGCAAAGGTACATACCATACCTCCCAGAAAAAATGAACCCATATCACCCATTATGACTTTTGAAGGATTCCAGTTCCAGAGAAGGAAGCCGATGAGCGCGCCGAACATTGAAGCGGCAATAAGAGAAACACCTGCAAAATTCATAATAACAGCACATACCGCGAATGCGATACAGCCTATTGCTGTTACAGAAGTGCAAAGACCGTCAACACCGTCTGTAAAGTTAACTGCATTTACAGTGCCGTAAATTGCAATAAAGCCTAAAGTCCAGAAGATAAATGTATTTTCCCATATTCCGAGATAGGGTATAAAAATGTAATTTACACCGCTTTTATATAAAGTAAATAAATATACAATTATAACAAGGCATTGCAAGACGGTTTTCTGTATTTCCGTCAATCCGAGGTTTCTCTTTTTTACGACTTTAATATAGTCATCAATAAAACCGATAAAAGAAAATGCCAACGCCATAAGTATACCGCTGAAAATTTTTATGTAAACAACATCATCAGGTCTTGAATTAGCGTAAGTAAGAATATCTCCGCCAAGAAGTTTATCTGTCACCAGAACGACTAAAACAGAAAAAACAAAGCCTGCGATAATAAGAATACCGCCCATTGTAGGTGTTCCCTGCTTTTTCTTATGCCAGCTGGGACCTATATCAAGTATTGTCTGACCGAATTTCAGTTTGTGCAGCCACGGTATTACAGCAAATCCCAGTATATAAGATACCGCAAAACCTACAAGCACACATAAAAGCAACGCAAGCCACAATTCCATTTTCATCTATCCTTTCACATAAGACCGAGTAATTTTTTTACGGTTATTTCATCACTGAAATACTTTTTTTCGCCATTTAAATACTGATATTCTTCATGACCTTTACCTGCTATCAGGACTATATCATCAGGTTCAGCTTTTTCAATAGCAAGAGATATAGCTTTTTCTCTGTCTGTTTCTGTAACAATAGCTTTATTATTAATACCTTTTAATATATCTGAAATTATTTCATCGGGGTTTTCATTTCTGGGATTATCCGATGTAAGTATGACAGTATCGGCAGTTTCTGCTGCCACCGCACCCATTTTACTTCTTTTTGATCTGTCCCTGTTGCCGCCGCAACCGAAAACACAAATAAGCTTCGCTTTATTCCGGCTTTTTAATGCTTTAAGAATCAAATCAAGAGATTCAGGTGTATGAGCAAAATCAATATACACGGTTTTTCCGTTTGCTGATATTTTCTGCGCTCTGCCCTTAACATCAGGCAAAACCTGAAGAGCCCTTGAAGATACTGAAAAATCAATACCGAGAATGTCTGCCGCAGAAGCTGCTGCTAAAGTATTATACACCGTATACTCTCCGAGTCCTTCAAATTGCAATCTTTCAATGCTTCCGCTTTTTAGCAGTATATAAGAAATTTTGTCATCAGAAATGCGTATATTCTTTGCCATGTAATCGGCATATTTTCCTTTTACGGAATAAGAAAGTGCACTTCCGGCAGCAATATTTTCAAACATTTCGGAATAAGCATCATCTGCATTTATAAGCGATCTTTCAGATAAACTGAAAAGCCTTGTTTTTTCCCGAACGTAATTTTCCATGCTGCCGTGATAATCAGTATGATCTCTTCCGATATTCGTAAAGACCGAAAGATAAAATTCTATCGGGTCAACTCTTTTTTGAGCAAGAGCCTGAGAAGAAACCTCCATGATGCAGTATTCATTCCCTGCATCTGCGAGCTTTTTAAGTTCCGAAAACAGCAATTCCGCCGAAGGCGTAGTATATCCTGTTTCACTGAAATAATTTTCTGCTCTGCTTCCGAGAGTGCCGATAACTGCACATTTTTTTCCTGAAAAACCAATTATATGCCTCAGATATTCTGCTGTGGTGGTTTTCCCGTTTGTTCCTGTAATACCTATCATTTTCATCCTGTATTGCGGATGAGAATAAAATGCACTGCAAAGAAAACCGAGAAGCAGCCTTGCATCGGCTACCTTTATAATTTTTTCTGCTTTAATATCCTTATCTGTTACTACTGCCGCGGCTCCGCGGGAAAAAGCTTCCGATATAAAGGAATTCCCATCAAAGCTTTCACCCTTTACCGCTACAAAAAGACTTCCGTCTTTAACATTTTTCACATTTTCGGTAACAGAAGTAACTTCTACATCGCCGAAATTACTTCTTATACCAAGTTCACCTAACAAGAAATCAAGATTCAAAACAATACCTCCGAATGAATTTGAGCTATTATTCTTCCTCTTTCTTCCACAATCCAATTAGTCTGAAATTCCGCTGGTCTTGAAATATACCGTTATAAAACTTCCGAGTTCGAGCTCAGAACCCTCTGCATATTCCTGCTTATATGCAACAACGGAACTGCTTGAGAAGGAGCTGCCCGAAATCTTTATATTAAAGCCTCTGTTTACGGCAACCTGATTTGCCTGAGCTACCGTCATTCCGATAAAATTCGGAACCTGAGCTGTCTGTTCGGGCATATTTTCTTCTGTATAAAGAACTATCACACCGTTTGCAGGGGTCGATCTGCCGTATTCGGGTGATTGCGCAACAACAGTATCACCGCTGCCGATAACTCTTACTGTATGATCGCTGTAAGCAAGCTCTGCCTTTGCAGCACTTACAGTTTTTCCGACAAGGTTCGGAGCAGGTTCTGAAAGCTTTGCAAGTTCCTCTTCCGAGTAGCTCGGATCAATGCCGAGATACGGCAACACTTTTTCAAACACCTCACCTGCAACGGGAGCTGCAATATCACCGCCCGAGTATCTCGCTCCGCCGGGTGCGTCAATTACTATAACAACAGTAATTTCGGGATCATCACTGGGGGCAAAGCCTGCAAAGGAAGCAATATATTTTATTTCCTCAACACCTGTTTTTTCACTGGTGCCCGTCTTTCCCGCTACATGATAGCCTGCCACATAAGCATTTGTACCTGTACCTCTTTTTACGACCTCTTCCATGTACGAAGCTACCGTTGCGGCAGTAGATGAAGAAACAACCTGCCTTTTAACTTCAGCTTCAGTTTCCGAAATTGTATTTCCTGACTCGTCAACAGTTTTTTGCACAATGAACGGCTTCATAAGCTTACCGCCGTTTCCGATAGCACTTACTGCCGTTGCTACCTGCATGGGAGTTACCTGATTTGACTGACCGAAGGAAACACTGACAAGGTTTGAATTTGTAAATGAAATTTCGGGTGAGTGATATGTAACACCTGCTACGGGAGTGCCTTCACCCGGAAGGTCAATTCCTGTTTTTTCGGTAAATCCGAATGCGTCAAAATATTTATAAAAAAGCTCTATTCCCATTCTCTGTCCGACATATACGGAGAATGTATTACATGAATTAACAAGAAGTGTAAGCGGTGTTTCTGCACCGTGTCCGATAGGATTATAGTCTTTAACTGTTCTGTCGCCTACTGTTATCGTGCCGTGACATGTATATGAGGTGTTTTCATCAATAGCACCTTCCTCCATTGCACCTGCAACAAGGAACACCTTGTAAACGGAACCGGGATAATAAAAGTCGGCAACCGCTTTATTTTTCCACTGAGAAAACCTTGCTTCGGAAATTGCCTTGTTTTTTTCTTCTTCGTCCAATAATTCAGCAATTTTATCAAGCGTTTTCTGATCGGAAATTGTAAACGGATCATTAGAGTCATAGTCTGGAACATTACACATTCCGAGCACAGCGCCCGTTTTTGTGTTCATAACAACACCGTAAACATTTTCGGCTTCATTATCCTGCAATGCTGTAATACAGGCACTTCTGAGGATTGTCTGAATCTCGTTATCAAGTGTGAGAACATGATGCTCGCCGTTCACGGGATCATACATTATTTTGTTTCCGTTTTCAAGCTCATATGAAAGTCCGTCCTGCAGGGTAAACACCTTACCGTCTACGCCCGTAAGCTTCTCATCATAAAAATACTCAAGTCCGTAAAGACCGAAGCCGTCATCTCCCGTAAAGCCGATTACGGTAGAAGCCAACGTTCCGTCGGGATAATATCTCTTTGTATCAGGGTCATTAAATATTACATCGGTTATTTCTTTCTCTCTGGCATATTCCATTATTGCGGTCTTCTCGGTATATTCCACTTCACTTTTTATCTTAAAATAGCCGTATGAGCTTCTTTCTGCAATATCCTCTCTGAGCTCCTGCTCATCAACTCCGAGAATATCAACAAGACCTCTTATAACATCTTCCCTGTTTTTATCAGTAACCTTACTGGGATTTATATATATAAGCCATACAGATGCCGTCTGTGCAAGAACATTCATATTACAGTCATAAATAGCACCCCTTGAGGAAGCTATTTTAGAGCCGCTGTATTGCTGTTCTTCAGCTATTCTTCTGTATTCATCACCCTTGACAATGGTAAGAAATCCAAGCCTTCCCACGAGAGCAATCAAAAGAAGAGCCATAAAAAAGCTTAAAAGAATTACTCCTCTTTTTGCGGACAGCGAATTTCTTTTCATGTCATCTTTTTTTATTGCCAAGACACATTCTCTCCCATAATATTTATTCTTTAAATACCAAAAAGGGCGAAGCCACTCCGCCCTGCCGCTGCCGATAACACAATCGAAAGCAACCAAATTACTACTGTTAAAAAAACATACTTCTGCTACTTGTACTGTTTTTATATATGCACAAGTTCAGCAAAAGTATGACTGAATATCATCTTCCGAACACTGAAGACGAATAAAGCACAGTATCACCGCCGGAAAGATCAACGCATTCTATCTGGTAATTTTCCACCTTGGTCATTCCGAGTACATCTGTAGCATATGTATCAATTATTGCAATGCCCGTTATACCGTTAAGCTCGGAATTCAGACGGATATTTTCAGAATTCGCTATCTCAAGCTGAGCTTCAACGCGCTGAATATCTCGCATGAGCTCGTAATTTTTGGCACCGGCAGCAACCTGCATGGAAATGATACCAAAAATAACAATCACAAAACAAAGAAGTGCTGCAGATTTTTTAAGCCCGTGAATTTCCTCAGCACGAAGCTGTTCCTTTGTTTTAGGTGCAACCTTTTTCAGATTACCGTTTTTCTTTTCTTTTTCTTTTATTTTAGGAGCAGCCGATGAATGGATTTCAAAAGCTTCAAAATCATATACTTCAGAGGAATATGCTGCCATTTTTTTATCTCCTTTTATTCTTATTATCCTTATACACTATTTTAACTTAACTATACTTCTGAGCCTTGCACTGCGACTTCTGGGATTTCTTTCAAGCTCCTCTTCAGAAGGAGAAACAGACTTAAACTGAAGCTTTCCTCTCGGAGTCTTCCCGCATACACAAACGGGAAAATCCTTGGGACAGGTACATCCTTCAGTAAAGCTCTTGAACATATTTTTAACCGCTCTGTCTTCAAGAGAATGAAAAGTAATTATTGACAGAATCCCGCCGACACGAAGCGAGTCAAACATCTTTTCGACTGACGAGGGCAGTCGTTCAATTTCTCCGTTTACCTCAATTCTTATTGCCTGAAAAGTTCTTCTTGCAGGATGCCCACCCTCTCTTCTGGCCCTTGCGGGAATTGCATCCTTAATTGCTTCCACAAGCTGAAATGTTGTTTCAAAGGGCTCCTTAGCTCTTCTTGCAACTATGAGCCTTGCAATGCTTTTTGCAAATTTTTCTTCACCATAACAAGAAATTATTCTTGTAAGATCTCTTTCGGAATATGTGTTTACAACATCCTTTGCACTGATACCGCTTTTGCTCATTCGCATATCAAGCGGTGCATCATAATGAAAGGAAAAGCCTCTTTCGGGGGTATCTATCTGATGTGAGCTCACTCCAAGATCAGCTATCACACCGTCAAAGGCTTCAATACCCAATTCCTGCATAACCGAGTCAAGCTCACTGAAATTATCTTTAATAATTATTACATTATTATCAGAAGCAAATTTAATCTTGAGATTTTCAATTGCTTCAGGGTCCTGATCTATCATCACAAGTCTTCCCTTTTCGGAAAGCCTGTCGAGTATTGCTTTGGAATGACCTCCGCCGCCTGCCGTGCAATCAGCATAAATTCCGTCGGGATTTATATTAAGAGAATCGACCGTTTCATTAAAAAGAACGGAAATATGATTAAAATCCATGTTCACCGCTCCTTATTAATAGCAGATATCGGGATACATATCAGAATCAAGTCCTGCTTCCTGAGCAAGATATTCTTCTTCGTTCCATATTTCAAGACGGTTACCTTCACCTGTAAGATAAACGGTATCTTTAAGTGAAGCATGTGCAAGAAAATCTGCAGGAATAGTAAATCTGCCCTGCTTATCAAGCGTGAATTTTCTTGCCGCTCTGGTAAAGTTTCTTGCTCTCATTCTTCCCTCTTTTGTATTGGTTATCTGATTCAACTGACTGAGAAGCTCATCAAAATTCGATTTCTCATATATCGAAAGACAACCGTCCATAGACTTAAACAAAACAAATTCGGGAGAAAGAAAATCTCTGAAGCCTGAAGGAATAATAATACGGTTACCGTTTTCAAGGGAATGCTTTGATACACCCAAGAAATTATTATTCATTATTCCTCACGCTCCTTCCAACTCCATTTTGCGCCTAGTAAACTCCATTTCACTCCAAGACATGTCTATATTATATACATATGCGCATTGAAATGCAAGAGTTTTCTTAACTTTTTTTCATGTTTTTTGCTTTTTATTTCACTTAAAAAAAATATATTTCAGATGATGCCGTTTTATCGACAAAATTGTGTTGTATATTCACCTTTTTGTACCATAATATGGTATTTGCCGAAAAACTTGAACTTTATCGGAACAATCATTTACAAGGAGAAAATCACATGAAAAAATTTATTTCAATCGCTTTGTCTTTGCTCTTGCTGACCTTAGCTTTTGCATCCTGCTCAGAAATGGGCAATGAAGGCACAACAAACAGTACAGACACGGAAGAAACCACTCAGAATCTATCTGTTTCGGGCACCGAAAATGTATCGGAAAACATGAACAATTCAGCAAATGAACAAGGCTCTTCCGATACATTTTCTTTCGGATAAAAAGTAAAAAACAGGCAGACATTTTTTACTTATGATGTCTGCCTGTTTTTCTATCCTTTTAAACAAAAAATTGCACAAAGAAACAACATAAACTGTATAGCCATAAGAAAGTAATAATTATATAAAAAAAAGTTGACAAAAATACTCTCCCGTGATAAACTATTCGAAGAAAAGAAACTGTCTGAGAATATCGGCAGCACACAAATAAGAACATTGCGAAAATGCTTCTGGTGTTTTCGCTGTTGTTTTGTGTCTTAAGATATTTACAGAATTTTTTTGAAAGGATAAGATTATGACAGGATCAATGAAGGCTCAGATAATAAGCTTATCAGCAATGCCCGGTTTTTCCGACGGTGTTGGTGCCTTATTCTCTGTTCTCGGCATTGATGAGAAGTTCAACAATTCCAGATATACTGTTTTTCCCGGTTTTTGCGATGTGCATGTGCATTTTCGTGAGCCGGGTTTTTCTTATAAAGAGGACATAAAAAGCGGTAGTCTTGCGGCTTCTCACGGCGGTTATACAGCCGTTTGCACAATGCCCAATCTCTCTCCCGTACCCGATTCGCAAGAGCATATGAATATTCAGCTTGAAGCCATAAAAAAAGATGCTATTATTGCAGTTTATCCGTATGCGGCAATAACTGTCGGCGAAAAGGGCGAAACTCTTTCCGATATGGAAAAGCTGGCAGAATCCTGCATAGCTTTTTCGGATGACGGAAAAGGTGTTCAGTCGGATGAGTTGATGAGAAAAGCAATGCTTAATGCAAAAAAACTCGGGAAAATAATAGCAGCTCACTGTGAAGTAAACGAGCTTCTTCACGGCGGCTATATACATAAAGGTGAATATGCCGAAACACACGGACACAAAGGAATTTGTTCTGAAAGTGAATACAAGCAGATAGAAAGAGATCTTGAGCTTGTAAGAGAAACCGGCTGCAAATACCATGTCTGCCATATATCAGCAAAAGAAAGCGTAGAGCTTATAAGACAGGCTAAAAAAGAGGGACTTGATGTTACCTGTGAAACGGGACCTCATTATCTTGTAATGGACGACTCATTTTTGCAGGAGAACGGCAAATTCAAAATGAATCCGCCTCTTCGCTCAGAAGAAGACAGACGGGCTTTGATCGAAGGCATAAAAGACGGAACAATTGATATGATAGCAACCGACCATGCACCTCATTCCGGGGAGGAAAAATCCAAAGGACTTGAGGGAAGTGCATTCGGTATAGTAGGACTTGAAACCGCATTTTCCGTCATGTATACACACCTTGTTAAAGCAGGTATCATAACCCTTGAAAAGCTCACAGAGCTTATGTGCATAAATCCCAGAAAACGCTTCGGAATCCCCTTTGACGGAAGCTTTTCCGTCTGGGATCTCAATGAAGAATACACCGTAGATCCCCAAAAATTCCTTTCAAAAGGAAGAGCAACACCCTTTGAAGGCAACAAACTCTTTGGCAAATGCCTTCTTACGGTATACGGTGACAAAAAAGTTTATATTGAAAGTGAAATATAAGGAGAGAAAGTTATGGCAAAAAGAACAGACATCAAAAAGATAATGATCATCGGCTCAGGTCCTATCGTTATCGGTCAGGCAGCAGAATTTGACTATGCAGGTACCCAGGCTTGTCTTGCACTCAAGGAAGAAGGCTATGAGGTCGTTCTCTGCAATTCAAACCCTGCAACAATTATGACCGACACATCCATTGCCGATAAGGTTTACATGGAACCTCTGACCCTTGAATATATAGCAAAGATACTTCGTTACGAAAGACCCGATGCTATTGTTCCCGGAATCGGCGGCCAGACAGGTCTTAACCTTGCAATGCAGCTTGAAAAGAAGGGGGTTCTTAAAGAATGCGGAGTTGAGCTTCTCGGTACAAGCAGCGAAAGCATTGAAAGAGCCGAAGACAGAGAGCTTTTCAAAGAGCTTTGCCAATCAATAGGCGAACCTACTATCCCCTCAGAAATAACTTACTCTCTTGACGAAGCAAAAAAAGCAGCCGAAAGAATCGGATACCCCGTAGTTCTTCGTCCCGCTTTCACGCTCGGCGGTACAGGCGGCGGCTTTGCATATAACGAAGAAGAGCTTATAGACATCGGAACAAATGCTTTTAAGCTCTCCCCCGTTCATCAGGTTCTTATCGAAAAGAGCGTTAAAGGCTATAAAGAAATTGAATTTGAAGTTATGCGTGACGGCAGCGACCATGCAATCACAATTTGCGGTATGGAAAATGTTGACCCCGTAGGCGTTCACACAGGTGACTCAATAGTTGTAGCTCCCATACTTACTCTTAACGATCACGATCTTAAGATGCTCAATGACAGTGCTATTAAAATCATCCGTGAGCTTAAAATTGAAGGCGGCTGTAATGTTCAGTTTGCTCTCAATCCCAATTCAAGCGAATATTATCTCATAGAGGTTAACCCCAGAGTTTCCCGTTCATCTGCACTTGCTTCAAAGGCAAGCGGATACCCCATAGCAAGAGTTACCGCAAAAATTGCAGTAGGTATGACTCTTGAAGAAATTGCAATTGCAAACACAACTGCAGCATTTGAACCAAGACTTGATTATATCGTGGCAAAATTCCCCCGCTTCCCCTTCGATAAGTTTGCAGGTGCTCCCAATACACTCGGCACTCAGATGAAGGCAACAGGTGAAGTTATGGGCATCGGTTCAACTCTTGAAGAGTGTTTCTTAAAGTCTGTGCGTTCACTTGAAACAGGTGTTTGCCATTTCCACCTTGCAAAGTTTGACAGCTTCTCAACAGAAGAAATTTATGAATATATCAAGGAATTCAAGGATGACAACATCTTTGCAATAGCAGAACTTCTCAGAAGAGGCGAAACCGTTGAAACACTTCACGAAGCTACCGCAATCACAGCATATTTCCTCGAATCAGTAAAGAAAATAATAGATCTTGAAAATGAAATAAAAACAAACAAAGAGGATTATGAAACTCTTGTTAAAGCAAAGAAAATGGGCTTTTCCGATAAGTTCATTGCAAAGCTCTGGAATGTATCGGAGCTTCAGGTATATGCCATGAGAAAAGAGCATAATCTTTTCCCCGTATTCAAAATGGTTGATACCTGCCATACAAATGCTTATATCCCATATTTCTACTCCTCTTACCATGATGAAAATGCTTCAAGACTTACAAACAAGAAAAAGCTTGTTGTTTTAGGTGCAGGTCCTATCCGTATCGGACAGGGTGTTGAGTTCGACTATTCAACAGTACACGCCGTTACAACCATCAAGAATTCCGGTTATGAAGCAATTATCATAAACAATAACCCCGAAACAGTATCTACTGACTATACAACTGCAGACAAGCTCTATTTCGAGCCTCTCACAACAGAGGATGTTATGAACATCCTTGATTTTGAAAAGCCCGAAGGTGTTATCGCTTCTCTCGGCGGTCAGACAGCAATTAACCTTGCAGAGCCCTTAAGAGAAAGAGGCATCAAAATAATCGGTACAGACTGCGATGCTATCGAAAAAGCAGAAAACCGTGACAGCTTCGAAAAGATACTTAAAGAACTCAATATCCCTCAGCCTAAGGGCAGAGCAGTTACAAAGATTGAAGACGGTGTTGCAGCAGCCGCTGAAATCGGCTATCCCGTGCTTGTTCGCCCCTCATTCGTTCTCGGCGGCAGAGCTATGCAGATAGTTGCAAACGAGGAGCAGTTAAGAACATATCTTAAAACAGCCGTTGAAATTGACGAGGACAAGCCTGTTCTTGTTGACAAATACATTCAGGGCAAGGAAGTTGAAGTTGACGCTATCTGCGACGGTATTGATGTATTCGTTCCCGGTATTATGGAGCTTATTGAAAGAACAGGTATTCACTCAGGTGACTCAATAAGCGTTTATCCCACATTCAGCGTTTCCGATAAGGTCAAGGGTACTATCCTTCAGTATGCCAAGAAGCTCGGACTCGGAATCGGCATTATCGGTCTTTATAACATTCAGTTCATCGTTGACGATAACGACGATGTTTATATCATCGAGGTAAATCCCCGTTCATCAAGAACAGTTCCCTTCCTTTCAAAGGCAACAGGCTATTCTCTGGCTGATATTGCAACGGAGGTTATTATGGGTAAGACTCTTAAAGAGCAGGGCATCTTCGGAATTTATCCCGACGAAAAGAAGAGATGGTATGTAAAGGTTCCCGTATTCTCATTCAGCAAGATAAGAGGACTTGACGCATATCTTTCCCCCGAAATGAAATCCACCGGCGAAGCAATCGGTTATGATGACAAGCTCAACCGTGCTCTTTATAAGGCTCTTCAGGCAGGCGGCACAAAGCTTCAGAATTACGGCACTGTTTTCGTAACGATTGCCGACAAGGATAAGGAAGAAGCACTTCCTCTTATCCGTCGATTCTATAACCTCGGCTTTAATATTGAGGCAACGGAAGGTACTGCAAGCTTCTTAAAGTCTCACGGCATCAGAACTCATGTTCACAAGAAGATAAGTGACGGTAGCACAGAAATCATTGATGCTATCCGTCAGGGACATATCGCTTATGTTATCAACACAAGAGATATCGGCTCAAACGGTCCTCTCAGTGACGGACATGAAATAAGAAGATATGCAACAGATAACAACATAACTCTGTTCACCGCCCTTGACACTGTAAGAGTTCTTCTTGATGTTCTCGAAGAAACAACTCTTTGCATATCAACAATAGATGCTTAAGGAGAAAAAATGAAACAGAGTTTATTTCAGATAACAGAAAACCGACCTCTGACAAAGGATGTATATCTTATGCGTCTTAAGGGCGACACCTCGGATATAACCTCCCCCGGTCAGTTTGTAAATATAAAGCTTGACGGGCTTTATCTCAGACGTCCCATTTCAGTAAATGATGTTGAGGGAGATATCCTCACCATCATTTACAAGGTAGTCGGCAAAGGCACCGAAATGATGAGCAAAATGAGAGAAGGCACTCTTGATATCCTCACGGGACTCGGAAACGGCTATGACACCTGTGCTTCAGGAAACAATGTTCTTCTTGTCGGCGGCGGTGTAGGTGTGCCTCCCCTTTATATGCTTGCTAAAAAGCTTCTTTCAGAGGGTAAAAATGTAAATGTAATTCTCGGCTTCAACACAGAAAGTGAAGTTTTCTTCCAAAAGGAATTTTCTGCTCTCGGCTGTGATGTAACAGTTACAACAGTTGACGGAAGCTGCGGAGTAAAGGGCTTTGTAACAAATGCTCTTGAAAAGTACACCGATGCAACATATTTTTACACCTGCGGTCCCGAACCCATGCTGAAGGCTCTTTACAATGCAACCTCAATAGAAGGTCAGTTCAGCTTTGAAGAGAGAATGGGCTGCGGTTTCGGTGCTTGTATGGGTTGCTCATGCAAAACACTTTACGGCAACAAGAGAATATGCAAGGACGGACCCGTTCTTAAAAAGGAGGAGATAATATGGGAAAAATGAGTGTTGACCTTTGCGGAATAACCCTTGACAATCCCGTTATCCCCGCAAGCGGAACCTTTGGCTACGGCTATGAATTCGCCGAGCTTTACGATATAAATATTCTCGGAACATTCTCTTTCAAGGGAACAACAAAAGATCCCCGTTTCGGCAATCCCACCCCGAGAATTGCCGAATGCACTGCAGGCATGATAAATGCAGTAGGACTTCAGAATCCCGGAGTAGAAAAGGTTATTTCCGAAGAGCTTCCTAAAATGAGAAAGGTTTTTCATAAGAAGGTTATGGCAAATGTCAGCGGCTTTTCGGTTGAAGACTATGCATATACTTGTGAAAAATTAGATAAATGTGAAGAGGTAGGCTGGCTTGAAGTAAATGTAAGCTGTCCTAATGTTCACGGCGGAGGTATGAGCTTCGGAACATCCCCCGAGGCTGCAGCCGAAGTTACAAAAGCTGTAAAAAAGGTAACAACAAAACCCGTCATAATAAAGCTCTCCCCCAATGTCACGGACATCGTAAGCATTGCAAAGGCTTGCGAAGAAGCGGGAGCAGACGGAATAAGTCTTATAAATACTCTTCTCGGAATGAGAATAGATCTTAAAACAAAAAAGCCTGTTATAGCCAACAAAATGGGCGGTTTTTCGGGAAGTGCTATCTTCCCCGTAGCTGTCAGAATGGTATATCAGGTGGCAAATGCCGTTAACATACCTGTTGTAGGAATGGGCGGTGTTTCAAGTGCGGAAGATGTTATTGAAATGATGCTGGCAGGTGCCACGGCAGTTGAAATAGGTGCTGCAAACCTCGTTGATCCGTTTGCATCAAGAGATATAATAAACGCACTTCCCGAAGTAATGGAAAAATACAAAATAAATTCACTCAGTGAGATTATAGGAGGAGCAAAATAATGGGTAAAGATGTAATTATTGCATGCGATTTTCCGAGCAAGGAAAAAGTTATGAGTTTTCTTGATCTTTTCACAGATGAAAAGCCTTTTGTTAAAATCGGCATGGAGCTTTTCTACGGTGCAGGCCCCGAAATTGTCAGAGAAATTAAAGCAAGAGGTCATAAAATATTCCTTGACTTAAAGCTTCACGATATCCCCAACACAGTTAAAAGTGCAATGGCTGTTCTTTCGGGTCTTGATGTTGATATGACAAATCTTCACGCATCAGGTACTGTAAGAATGATGGAAGCTGCAATTGAAGGCTTAACAAGAGCAGACGGAACCCGTCCCATTCTTATTGCAGTAACTCAGCTTACCTCCACAGATCAGGAAGCTATGGAAAATGACCTTCTCATAAAAGAACCCATTGACAAGGTTGTTATGCACTACGCAGCTAATGCTGCAAAGGCAGGACTTGACGGCGTTGTATGCTCTCCCCTTGAAGCAGGAAAGGTGCATGATACCTGCGGCAAGGACTTTGTTACAGTAACTCCCGGTGTGCGTTTCGCTGACGGAGATATAGGCGATCAGAAGAGAGTTATGACTCCCGCTGAGGCAAAGAAAATAGGCTCTGACTATATAGTTGTGGGAAGACCCATAACAGGTGCTACTGACCCCGTAGCCGCATACCGCCGCTGCGTAGCTGAATTTGTAGATTAAGAAGAAAGGTGACAGATATGGAAGGTTATAAAAGAGAATTTATACAGTTTTTAGAATCAGCCGGCGTTCTTAAATTCGGTGATTTCACAGCAAAAAGCGGAAGAAAAATTCCTTATTTCATCAACGCAGGCGATATAAAAACAGGCGATCAGATTTCAAAGCTCGGCGAATTTTACGCAAAGGCTTATTTTGAAAAGGTAGGCAACAAAAAGACTGTTCTTTACGGACCTGCTTATAAAGGTATTCCGATTGCTGTATCCGTGGCTTGTGCTCTTTCAAAAGAGGGACTTGATGTTCCCTTCTTCTTCAACAGAAAAGAAGAAAAGGATCACGGTGAAGGCGGCGTTTTCGTAGGCTATAAGCCCAGCGAAGGCGAAGAAATCGTAATAGTTGAAGATGTTATCACAGCAGGAACAGCTATCAGAGAAAGCATGTCAATCCTTTCTTCTCTTAAGGGCACAAAGGTTGCCGCAACATTCGTTATGGTTGACAGAAAAGAAAAGGGTCAGACAGAAAAATCTGCAATGGCTGAGGTTGGCGAGGAATTCGGCTTCCCCGTATATTCCGTTGTTGATGTTTACGATATAATTGAATATCTTGAAGAAAAGCCCGAAAATAAAGAAAATGTTGACCGTATAAAGAAATACCTTGAAGTAAACGGCGCAAAGGCATAACCAAAGGAGATCTGAAAATGAGAAGTCTTATAAGTATCTTTGATTTATCAGTCCCCGAGATAGATGCTCTAATTGAAACAGCAAAGGATATAATTGAAAATCCCGATAAGTATGCAGAAAAATGCAAGAGAAAAAAACTTGCAACTCTTTTCTATGAGCCTTCAACCAGAACAAGGCTCAGCTTTGAGGCTGCAATGTTGGAGCTCGGCGGCTCAGTTCTCGGTTTTTCCGAAGCCACAAGCTCATCTGCAGCAAAAGGTGAAAGTGTTGCCGATACCGCAAAGGTTATCAGCTGTTATGCTGATATTATTGCAATGCGTCATCCCAAAGAGGGTGCTCCATTTGTAGCATCGGAAAATGCAGATATTCCCGTTATCAATGCAGGTGACGGTGCTCATAACCACCCCACCCAGACACTTACAGACCTTCTTACAATACACCGCGAAAAAGGAAGCCTCAGTAATCTGACAATAGGCTTCTGCGGAGATCTCAGATACGGCAGAACCGTTCACTCACTTATTGAGGCTCTTTCAAGATACGAAAACATAAATGTTGTTCTTATCTCTCCCGAAGAATTAAAGCTTCCCGCAAGCATAAGAGAAAAGTATCTTAACGAGGGAGAATACAAAGAAACCGTAAGCCTTGAAGAAGCTCTGCCCTCTCTTGATATTCTTTATATGACAAGAATTCAGCAGGAGAGATTTTCCGATTTCAACGAGTATCTCAAGCTCAAGGATTCTTATTGCCTTGACACCGAAAAGCTGACACTTGCAAAAGAGGATCTCACAATAATGCATCCCCTTCCCCGTGTAAATGAAATTAGTGTTGCAGTCGATAAAGACCCCAGAGCATGTTATTTCAAGCAGGCACTCAACGGAAAATACATCAGAATGGCTCTTATTCTGAAACTTTTAGAGGAAGCCGAAAAGGACAGTGTTTATCACTCCAATGAAGATTATATAGTCAGCGATTCATTAAGCTGTAAAAACAGCAAGTGCATAACATCTGTTGAGCAGGAGCTTCAGCATAAGTTCAAGCTTGTGGACGCAAAAAACAAAGTTTACAGATGTATCTACTGTGAAAGCAAGGTCAACTGAAAGTTTTTATAAAAAATTTCTCACAATCAGGAGGTAGAAAATGAAGAAAGTCGGAATTGTAATGGGCAGTGACAGCGATCTTCCCATTATCAAAAAAGCAACTGACACATTAAAAGAGCTTGAAATTCCTTTTGAAGTTCATATATATTCTGCACACCGCACACCCGAAGAAGCAAGAGATTTTTCTCTTAATGCCCGTGAAAACGGCTTCGGTGCAATTATTGCGGCAGCAGGCATGGCAGCACATTTAGCAGGTGCTGTTGCGGCAAATACAACCTTGCCTGTTATCGGTATTCCCTGCAAATCCTCCGTTCTTGACGGTATGGATGCTCTTTTATCAACAGTTATGATGCCTCCCGGAATTCCCGTTGCAACGGTTGCCATAAACGGCGGTGCAAATGCCGCACTTCTTGCAGCACAGATTATTGCGGTAGAAGATAAAGAACTGGCCTTAAAGCTTGATGCAAAAAGAAAAGCTGCAGCTGCAACAGTTCTTGAAAAGGATAAAAACGTTCTTTCTCAGCTTTAATAACAGCAATTAAAACACAGAAACGGAGGAAGAAAACATGGGCGGATTTTTCGGTGCCGCTTGTAAAACCGATGCTATGAGCGACGTGTTCTTCGGAACAGACTATCACTCACATCTCGGCACAAAAAGCGGCGGTATGGCAGCCTATGACAAAAAAATAGGTCTGCAGAGAGTTATTCACAACATAAGAAACTCACCCTTCAGAACAAAATTTGAAGATATTTTTGATGAAATGGAAGGCTCTTCGGCTATAGGCTGTATCAACGACAGTGAGCCTCAGCCCCTTCTTATACGTTCAAATCTAGGCACTTATGCTATCTGCATTATCGGTATCATCAACAATGCAGAAGCACTTATAAAACAGTACCTCACCTTCTCAAGCGGTCATTTCGGTGCTATGACGGGCGGTGCCGTGAATTCAACAGAGCTTGTAGCAGCTCTGATTAATCAGAAAAGCAGCTTCGTAGAGGGCATTACCTTTGCACAGGATTCCATTGACGGCACGGCAAACATCCTTATTCTCAAGGATGACGGAGCAATAATTGCAGCCCGTGACAAAATGGGAAGAATCCCCGTAATTCTCGGCAAAAGCGAGGACGGCTACTGTGCAGCATTCGAGTCCTTCGCATATAAAAAACTCGGATATTCCGATTATAAGGAATTAGGCCCCGGAGAAATCGTGGAAATCACCGCAGAAGGTGTGACACAGCTATCCCCTCCCCGTAAAGAAATGAGAATCTGCTCATTCTTATGGACCTATTACGGCTATTCAACCTCCACCTATGAAGGTGTTAACGTTGAAATTATGCGTTACAAAAACGGTGAAATTCTTGCAAGAAACGACAAGAAGACCGACCTTTGCAAAGATGTTGATTATGTAGGCGGTGTGCCCGATTCGGGAACGCCCCACGCAATAGGCTATGCAAACGAAAGTGATATTCCCTTTGCAAGACCGTTTATAAAATATACACCTACATGGCCCAGAAGCTTTACTCCTTCAAATCAGAAGGAAAGAAACAGAATCGCAAAGATGAAGCAGATTCCCGTACATGAGCTGATAGAAGGAAAAAATCTTCTGTTTGTTGATGACTCAATAGTCAGAGGAACTCAGCTTCGTGAAACGGTTGATTTCCTTTATGATAACGGTGCTAAATCCGTACATATGAGGTCTGCTTGTCCTCCCATTATGTACGGCTGCAAATATCTTAATTTTTCAAGAGCCACAAATGATATGGAGCTTATCACAAGAAGCACCATATATGAGCTTGAGGGCGATGAAGGCTTAAAGCATCTTGATGAATATTCAGATCCCTCTACCGAAAGAGGCAAGAAGCTTCGAAGCACAATAAGCACAAAGCTTCATTTTGCATCCCTAGAATTTCAGACAATGGAAGGTCTTATAGAGGCTATAGGACTTCCCAAGGAAAATCTTTGTACCTATTGTTGGAACGGAAAAGAATAAAATAACACAGGAGAATGTAATATGGATCATAAAAATTCATTTTCTGCAAGCTATGCAGCTGCAGGCGTAGACATTACTGCAGGTTATAAAGCAGTAGAACTGATGAAAAAGCACGTTGCAAGAACCCGCAATGAGGGTTCTGTGGATGATGTAGGAGGTTTCGGCGGTTGCTTTGATCTGAGCTGTGTTGCCGGAATGGAACATCCTATTTCTGTTTCCGGCACTGACGGTTGCGGTACTAAAGTTAAATTAGCTATCCTTATGGATAAGCACGATACCATCGGCATTGATGCCGTTGCTATGTGTGTAAACGACATTATCTGTGTCGGCGCGAAACCATTATTCTTTCTTGACTACATTGCCTGCGGCAAGAACTTCCCCGAGAAGATTGCCGAAATCGTAGGCGGTGTTGCTGAAGGCTGCGTTCAGTCAGGTGCCGCTCTTATAGGCGGTGAAACTGCTGAACATCCCGGTCTTATGCCCGAAGAGGATTACGACCTTGCAGGCTTTGCCGTAGGTGTTGTTGACAAGCCTAAGATGATTGACAACAGCAAGATGACTGAAGGTGATGTTGTTATTGCTCTTCCTTCAACAGGTATTCACTCTAACGGTTTTAGTCTTTGCCGTAAGGTTTTTGATATTGACAACAATAACCCCGAGCTTTATGTTCCCCGTGAAGAGCTTGGCGGAAAGAGCATTGCAGAAGCTCTTCTTGTTCCCACAAAGATTTATGTAAAGCCCGTTCTTGCTCTTATTGAAAAGGTTCAGGTTAAGGGCATTTCCCACATCACAGGCGGCGGCTTCTATGAAAATATTCCGAGAAGTATTCCTGACGGACTTTGCGCAAAAATTGACAAGTCCGCTGTTAAGGTGCTTCCCATCTTCGAAGTAATTGCAAAATGGGGAAAAATTCCCGAAAGAGATATGTTTAATACCTACAATATGGGTGTCGGTATGAGCATTGTTGTTCCTGCCGATGAAGTTGAACTTTCACTCTCCATTCTCAAGGAAAACGGCATCGACGCCTATGTTATCGGTGAAATCATCAAAGGCGAAGAGAAGGTACTTCTGTAATGAGTAAGAGAATTGCAGTTCTTGTATCCGGCGGCGGCACAAACCTTCAGGCACTTATTGATGCCGCAAAGAGAGGGGAACTCGGTAACGGAAAAATTACCTGCGTAATTTCCTCCAAAGCCGATGCATACGCACTCACCCGTGCCGAAGAGAACGGAATTAAGACAAGAACACTTATAAGAAAAGAATATGCTGACATTGCATCCTATAGCCGTGCTATGAGAGACTTACTTCTCCAAGAAGAAGTTGACTTAGTAGTATATGCAGGCTTTATGACTATTCTTGATGAAAATGTCTGCGATGCTTTTCAGTATAAAATGATAAATGTGCATCCCGCACTTATCCCCTCCTTCTGCGGCAAAGGATATTACGGTTTACACGTTCATGAAGAAGCCCTGAAAAAGGGTGTCAAGGTTTCAGGTGCCACCGTTCATTTTGTAACGGCAGAATGTGATGCAGGACCGATAATTCTTCAGAAAGCAGTTGAAGTAGCAGAGGACGATACCCCTGAAACATTACAGAAGAGAATAATGGAGCAGGCTGAGTGGAAAATTCTTCCCAAAGCTGTTCAGCTTTTCTGCGATGACAGAATATCAGTAGAAAACAACAAAACATATATTAAATAATCGGAGGATTTTAAATGGAAATCAAATCCCTTGAATGTGAACTTAATTCTCTCCCCTACCACGGCAGAGGAATAATTATAGGCAAAAGTGCTGACGGAAAAAAGGCAGTTACCGCATATTTCATTATGGGCAGAAGCGTTAACAGCCGCAACCGTGTTTTTGTACCCGAAGGCGATGCTATGAGAACAAAGGCTTTTGACGAATCAAAGATGACTGACCCTCATCTTATTATCTATTATCCCGTAAGAGTTCTCGGAAATAAAACCATCGTTACTAACGGTGACCAGACCGACACTATATATGAGCTTATGGATAAGCAGATGACATTTGAGCAGGCTCTCAGAACCCGTGAATTTGAAGACGATGCTCCCAACTACACACCCCGTATTTCAGGTATTATTCACCACGAAAACGGCAAAATGAATTATGCAATGTCTATACTTAAGTCGGCAGACGGTGACGGCAGCTCTTGCCAGAGATATACTTACGCTTACGAGAATCCGATAGCAGGTAAGGCAAAGTTCATTCATACATATAAGTGTGACGGCAATCCGCTTCCGAGTTTCGAAGGCGAACCTAAAACACTTGAACTTCCCGATGTTGACATTGATACATTAACGGACATCATCTGGAAAAATCTGAACGAAGATAATAAAGTTTCACTTTTTGTTAGATATATTGACCTCAGTACAGGTGAAGCAGACACAAGAATCGTAAACAAAAACGTATAAGGAGATTTGACATGAAAGAATTTGAACTTAAATACGGCTGTAATCCCAATCAGAAGCCCTCTAAAATTTTTATGGATAACGGCAATGACCTCCCCATTGAAATTTTAAGCGGCAGACCCGGTTATATCAATTTCCTTGATGCATTCAACTCCTGGCAGCTTGTAAAGGAGCTTAAGGAAGCAACAGGACTTCCCGCAGTTACATCCTTCAAGCACGTAAGTCCCACATCTGCAGCCGTTGGTATCAAGCTTTCCGATACACTTAAGAAGGCTTGCTTTGTTGATGATATTGAAGGTCTTGACGAGAGTCCTCTCGCTTGTGCATATGCGAGAGCAAGAGGTACAGACAGAATGTGCTCCTTCGGTGACTGGGTAGCACTTTCCGACGTATGCGACGTTACAACAGCACTTCTTATAAAGAGAGAGGTTTCCGACGGTGTTATTGCTCCCGGCTATACACCCGAAGCTCTTGAGATATTAAAATCCAAGAGAAAAGGCAACTATAATATAGTTAAAATTGACCCCGATTATGTACCCGAGGAAATCGAAAGAAAGCACGTTTTCGGTATCACCTTCGAGCAGGGCAGAAATAATTATAAGATTGATGCTTCTCTTCTTAACAACATCGTAACTGCAAATAAGGACATTCCCGAAGATGCAGCAAGAGATCTTGTTATTTCTCTTATTACTCTTAAATATACACAGTCAAACTCTGTTTGCTATGCTTTTGACGGACAGGCTATCGGTGTCGGTGCAGGTCAGCAGTCAAGAATTCACTGCACACGCCTTGCAGGTACAAAGGCTGATACATGGTTCCTTCGTCAGCATGAAAAGGTATTAAATCTCCCCTTCAAGCCCGAAATCGGAAGACCCGACCGTGACAATGTTATAGACGGTTACATCAACAAGAACGAAGAAGATGTATGTGCAGACGGTAACTGGCAGAAATATTTCACCACTCAGCCTGAACCCTTAACAGCAGAAGAAATGAGAGCTTTCCTTGATTCCCGTGACGGAGTCTCCCTCGGTTCAGATGCCTTCTTCCCCTTCTCAGATAACATTGAAAGAGCTAAGAAGAGCGGTGTAAAATACGTTGTTCAGCCCGGCGGTTCTATCCGTGACGATCTTGTAATTGAATGCGCTGATAAATACGGCATGGCTATGGCATTTACAGGAATGCGTTTATTCCACCATTAATTGACGGAGAAGCATAGAATGAAGATAATGGTTGTAGGCGGTGGCGGAAGAGAACACGCCATCATAAAGAAAATTAAGGAAAATCCCGAAGTTACAGAGATTTTCGCACTCCCCGGCAACGGCGGTATGGCAAAGGTTGCCACGTTAGTGAGCATCGGCGCTACCGACATTGACGGAATTGTGAATTTCGCAAAGGAAAACGGGATTGATTATGCGGTTGTAGCTCCCGATGATCCGCTGGTACTCGGCTGTGTTGACAGACTCGAAGAAATCGGTATCCCCTGCTTCGGTCCTCGCGCTAACGCCGCTATAATTGAAGGCAGTAAGGTTTTTTCAAAGAACCTTATGAAAAAATATAACATTCCCACTGCAAAATACGAAGTTTTCAGTGATATGGAAAAGGCTCTCAGTTATCTTGATACTGCGCCCATTCCCACTGTTATAAAAGCAGACGGACTTGCTCTCGGTAAGGGTGTTATTATTGCATTCACTCTTGAAGAAGCAAAGGATGCAGTTAAATCCATGATGCTCGATAAGGCATTCGGCAAGAGCGGTGATAACATCGTTATTGAAGAATTCCTTGAAGGTCCCGAGGTTTCCGTACTTGCATTCACAGACGGCAAGACCGTAAAACCTATGGTGTCCTCTATGGACCACAAGAGAATCGGTGACAACGATACGGGACTTAATACGGGCGGTATGGGTACAATTGCTCCCAACCCTTACTATACAAAGGAAGTTGCAGACCGTTGCATGAAGGAAATTTTCCTTCCCACAATCAATGCCATGAACGAGGAAGGCAGAACCTTCAAAGGCTGTCTTTATTTCGGTCTTATGATTACAAAGGACGGTCCCAAGGTTATTGAATATAACTGCCGTTTCGGCGACCCTGAAACACAGGTTGTGCTTCCCCTTCTTGAAAGCGATCTTCTCACTGTAATGAAGGCAGTAACGGAAGAAAAACTCGCAGAAACTGAGGTTAAATTCTCCCCCAAGAGTGCCTGCTGTGTAATTACGGCATCAAAGGGCTATCCCACTGCTTACGAAAAGGGATATGAAATCACCTTTACTGATGAGGCACTTGCGGCAACGTTCGTTGCAGGTGCAAAAGAGGAAAACGGAAAGCTTGTTACCTGGGGCGGCAGAGTTACCGGCACTACCGCAGTTGCAGATACTCTTGAAGCTGCAATCAAGGAAGCATATCGTCTTTCTGACGGTGTGAAGTTTGAAGGTGCTTACAGAAGATCCGATATTGGTAAGCGTGCTCTTCAGGCTAAATGATAATGGAGGAAATTTATCTATGGTTTATCGTATATTTGTAGAAAAGAAGGCAGGGCTTGACAATGAAGCCAAGGGACTTCTTGCAGAAGCAAAAAATCTTCTCGGCATTGAAGGCTTGGAGGATATCCGTCTTTTCAATCGCTACGATGCAGAAAATATTACAGAAGAATTATTTGACTACGCGGTAAAGACTGTTTTTTCTGAGCCTCAGCTCGACAATGTATCCGACAGCGTGGAAATTTCTGATGCTTTCGTTTTCGCAGTTGAAGCACTTCCCGGTCAGTTTGACCAGAGAGCTGACTCTGCCGCTCAGTGTATTCAGATTATCTCTCAGGGTGAACGTCCCCTTATCCGTACAGCAAAGGTTTATGCAATTTACGGTGCACTCACCGAGGCAGATATTGAAGCATTCAAGCATCATGTAATCAATGCTGTTGAAAGCCGTGAAGCAGCACTCGAAAAGCCCGAAACACTTACAGCAGTTTATGCAGCTCCCGAAAAGGTTGCTGTAGTTGAAGGCTTTACCGTTATGGATGAAGCCGCACTCTCCCAGCTCCTTGATGAGAAGGGACTTGCTATGGACCTTGACGACCTTAAGTTCCTTCAAGGCTACTTCAGAGATACGGAGCACAGAGATCCCACAATCACAGAAATCCGTGTTGTTGACACATATTGGTCTGACCATTGCCGTCACACAACATTCTCCACACATATTGACAATGTTCGTATTGACGACCCCGCAGTACAGGCAGCTTACGAGCGTTATCTTGCCGCAAGAATAGAGGTTTACGGCGAAGAAAAGGCTGCTAAGCGTCCTCAGACTCTTATGGATATTGCCACAATCGGCACAAAGACACTTAAAAAGCGCGGTCTTCTTCCCGAGCTTGACGAAAGTGAAGAAATCAATGCCTGCTCAATCCATGTAACAGCTACTGTTAACGGCGAGGATCAGGACTGGCTTCTTATGTTCAAGAATGAAACTCACAACCATCCCACAGAAATTGAGCCCTTCGGCGGTGCCGCTACCTGTATCGGCGGTTGTATCCGTGATCCCCTTTCAGGCCGTGCTTATGTTCATCAGGCTATGCGTGTAACGGGCGCAGGTGACCCCAGAAAAACTATAGCAGAAACCTTACCCGGCAAGCTTCCTCAGCGTAAAATCTGTCAGACAGCTGCCGCAGGCTACTCCTCTTACGGAAATCAGATAGGTCTTGCAACAGGTCATGTTGCTGAAATGTATCACGAAGGCTTCGTTGCAAAGCGTATGGAATGCGGTGCTGTTGTTGCCGCTGCTCCCGCTTACAATGTACGCCGTGAAAGACCCGCACCCGGTGATGTTATCGTTCTTCTCGGCGGACGCACAGGCCGTGATGGTATCGGCGGTGCTACAGGCTCATCAAAGAGCCACAATATGAAATCTCTTACCACAATGGCTTCCGAAGTTCAGAAGGGTAATGCTCCCGAAGAAAGAAAAATCCAGAGACTTTTCAGAAATGCAGAAGTTACCCGTCTTATCAAGCGTTGCAACGACTTCGGTGCAGGCGGTGTTTCCGTTGCTATAGGTGAGCTTGCTCCCGGTCTTCAGATTGACCTTGATGCAGTACGCAAAAAGTATGAAGGTCTTGACGGTACTGAAATTGCTATTTCCGAATCACAGGAGCGTATGGCAGTTGTAGTTTCTGCCGAGGATGCAGATAAATTCATTGAATTTGCTCAGAAAGAAAACCTTGAAGCTTACCGTGTTGCAGTTGTAACCGAAGAAGAGCGTATGGTTATGAAATGGAAGGGCAATATCATTGCAAACCTCAGCCGTGAATTCCTTGATACAAACGGTGCTGTCAAGCATACAGATGCCCACGTTACAGAAAAAGACCTTTCCGTATTAAGTAAGGCAATGTACGGCTCATTACGCGAAATGGCTTCTGACCTTCGCACCGCAAGCCAGAGAGGTCTTGTAGAACGCTTTGACTCAACTATCGGTGCCGGCAGTATCATTATGCCTTACGGCGGTAAGCGTCAGCTGACCCCCGCTCAGTCTATGGCTGCTGTATTACCCGTTCTTCCCGGACAGGAAACAGACATGGCAAGCGTATTCAGCTGGGGTTGCGATCCTGATCACCTTTCCGTTGATCCTTATACAGGTGCTCACGCATCAATTTATAATTCAGTTGCAAAGCTGGTTGCTGCTGGCTGTGACTACCAAAAAGCATATCTTACATTACAGGAATTCTTCGAGAAGCTCAAGACAGAGCCCGAGCGTTGGGGTAAGCCCTTTGCAGCTCTTTTAGGTGCACTTGATGCCCAGCTTGAATTAAGCGCTGCTGGTATAGGCGGTAAGGACTCAATGTCAGGCAGCTTCCTTGACAAGGACGTTCCTCCCACACTTATTTCCTTTGCTATTGCTCCTATCAAGAAGCAGGATGTAATAAGCCCCGAATTCAAGGAAGCAGGAAATCCCGTTTACCTCTTCGGTGCTAAAGACGAAAGTGCAGAAAGCCTGAAATCTACATGGGAAGCATTCCACAGCCTTTGTAAAGAGGGTAAGGTTAAGGCTTCATGGGCAGTTGAGCACGGTATCGGCGAAGCAGTTATGAAGATGTCCTTCGGTAATAACATAGGCTTCAACGCATCCTCTGACCTTAAAGACAATTGGCATCTCGGCATGTGGGGCTTTATAGTAGCTGAGCTTACAGAAGATGTAGCTCTTCCCGGTGTAATGAAAATCGGTACAACTACTGAAGAACCCGTTATCAATCTCGGTGAAGACTCTGCTTCAATTGAAGAGCTTTATAAATTACACACTGCCACACTTGAAGATGTATATCCCACAAAGGCAAAGGAAGACAAGGGTGAAATTCCCACATTCTCCTTTGAAGGCAAGTGCAGTTTGAGACCTCAGAATAAGGTAGCCCGTCCCAAGGTTCTTATTCCCGTATTCCCCGGCACAAACTGTGAATACGACTCGGCTCGTGCTGTTGAAAAAGCAGGTGCAGAGGCTGAAATTTTCGTAATAAGAAACCTCACCGCGGAAGATGTTGCAAGAAGTGTTGAAGGCTTCTCAAAGAAGGTCAAAGAAAGCCAGATAATTTTCATTCCCGGCGGTTTCTCAGGCGGTGACGAGCCCGACGGTTCAGCAAAGTTTATTACTGCATTCTTCCGTAACCCCGCAGTCAAAGAGGCTGTAACGGACCTTCTTGACAACCGTGACGGTCTTATGTGCGGTATCTGTAACGGTTTCCAGGCTCTTATCAAGCTCGGTCTTGTTCCCTACGGAAAGATTATTGATACTGATGAAAATTGTCCCACTCTTACTTTCAACAACATCAACCGTCACCAGAGCAGAATTGTTCACACTCGTATCGCATCAACAAAGTCTCCCTGGCTCAGCCTTATGAATGTCGGTGACATTGTGAATGTACCTATCTCTCACGGTGAAGGAAAGTTCCTGGCTTCCCCCGAATTAATTGAAGAGCTCAGTAAGAACGGACAGATTGCAACACAGTACGTTGACCTTGACGGCAACGCTACCGCAAACATTGACTTTAATCCCAACGGTTCTCTTTGCGCTATTGAGGGTATCACCTCCCCCGACGGCAGAGTATTCGGTAAGATGGGTCACTCCGAAAGAATCGCTGACGGACTTTACAAGAACGTTCCCGGCGAATATGATATACAGATGTTCAAAGCAGCTGTTAAATATTTTACTGAATAATAAAAACACGCAAAGAAGCAGGATTTCTGCTTCTTTGCTCTCCCCTTAAAAAACCAAAGGAGGAAAATATTTTGGAATACAAATCCGATATAGAAATTGCTCAGAGCTGTAAAATGCGTCACATCACTGAAATTGCAAAAACTGCACAAGTTGATGAAAAATATATTGAACAGTACGGCAATTATAAGGCAAAGGTCGATCTTTCACTTCTTAAAGAAACAGATAAAAAAGACGGTAAGCTCGTTCTTGTTACAGCTATCACTCCCACACCTGCAGGTGAGGGCAAAACCACAACTACAATAGGTCTTGCAGACGGTCTCAGACGAATCGGCAAGAATGTAACAGTAGCTCTTCGTGAACCCTCACTCGGCCCCGTTTTCGGTGTCAAGGGCGGTGCTGCAGGCGGCGGATATGCTCAGGTAGTTCCCATGGAAGATATAAATCTTCACTTTACGGGTGACTTCCACGCTATAGGTGCTGCAAACAATCTTCTTGCTGCTATGCTCGATAATCACATTCAGCAGGGTAACCAGCTCGGCATTGATGTCAGAAAAATCACATGGAAGCGATGCGTCGATATGAACGACCGTCAGCTTCGTTTCATTGTCGACGGTATGGGCGGTAAGGCTAACGGTGTCCCCCGTGAAGACGGCTTTGATATCACGGTTGCAAGTGAAATTATGGCAGTGCTTTGCCTTTCAAATTCTATTACAGAGCTCAAAGAAAAGCTTTCAAATATCATTGTCGGCTACACCTATGACGATAAGCCCGTAACTTGCGGACAGCTCAATGCTCAGGGCGCTATGACTGCTCTTCTTAAGGACGCATTAAAGCCCAACCTTGTTCAGACACTTGAAGGTACTCCCGCATTCGTTCACGGCGGTCCTTTTGCTAATATTGCACACGGCTGTAACTCTGTTATGGCAACAAAAATTGCTCTTAAGATGGGCGACTACACTGTCACAGAAGCGGGCTTCGGTGCCGACCTCGGTGCTGAAAAATTCCTTGATATCAAGTGCAGACTTGCAGGTCTTACTCCCGATGCAGTCGTAGTTGTTGCAACGGTCCGTGCTCTTAAGATGCACGGCGGTCTCCCCAAAACTGCACTGGGTACTGAAGATCTTGCAGCTCTCGAAAAGGGTATTCCTAATCTTCTTCGCCATGTTTCAAACATCAAGAATGTATATAAGCTCCCCTGCGTTGTTGCAGTTAACCGCTTCCCCACCGATACAGATAACGAAATTGATTTCATTATCAAAAAGTGCAAGGAACTCGGTGTAAATACCGTTCTTTCAACAGTATGGGCCCAAGGCGGCAAGGGCGGCGAAGAGCTCGCAAAGGAAGTTGTACGTCTTTGCGAAGAAGAAAAGGGCAATTTCACCTTTGCTTACGAGCTTGACACAACAATTGAAGAAAAAATTGAAGCCATTGTAAAAAAGGTTTACGGCGGTGACGGCATTAATGTTTTACCTGCTGCAAAGAAGCAGATTGAACAGCTCACAGCTCTCGGCTTCGGAAATCTTCCCATTTGTGTTGCAAAAACACAGTATTCATTCTCTGACGACCCCACAAAGCTTGGTGCTCCCGAAGGCTTCAGAGTTACCGTTAAGAATGTCAAGGTTTCTGCAGGTGCAGGCTTCATAGTAGTTCTCACAGGTGATATTCTCACAATGCCCGGACTTCCCAAGGTTCCCGCAGCAGAAAGAATAGATGTTGACGAAAACGGCAAAATCACAGGACTTTTCTAAAAAAACTAAAAGGGCTGATTCGGCAACTCCGTTTCAGTCCTTTTATAACTATATTTTTGTTTTTAAATAAAAGTTGGTGGTATGAAACTTGGCGCGGAAGCGCCGATTGAAGTTTTCGTTGACCTTTTTCAAAAGGTCACGGTGTCGAGAGGCAGAGCCTTTCGTCGCTGTCCGCAGACAGCGAAATCCGATATGCTTTTTTAGCGCAGGAAGGTTTTAGGGAACCCTCGCCGGGGGTGCCCTAAGTGCGAAGCACAAAATAAATAAAATGTTGTTCAACCTTCCGTAAAGAAGCATTTTTCACCTGAATTCAGTATAATTATTACAGATATATAAAATAAATTTCATAAAAAGGAGGGCTTTATTATGGCAAAGCTTGAAAGAAGACTTAACGGAAATTTTGAACAGATACTCAGTAAAATTGAGCAAGGAATTCTGGGAGGCAGTGTTTCTGCCTCACTTGAAGATTCAAGCTTTTTCAGAAGCGGTGAGGCAAAATGTGCCGTAAGAGTTTTTGAAAGATATTCCTATATGGGCGGCAACCGTGTCAGTCTTTCGGTAACTCTTTTTCAAGGCAGTGTCAACGAACCTGTTTATCTTTCCGCAATTACTGCGGGCGGAAGTCAGGCTATGTTCTTTAAGGTAAACACCTTCGGTGAAGAAGCCTTTCTTGAAAAGCTCGCCAATCTTTTAGACTGATTGCAACAAAATACAATGAAACGAAAAAAACCGCAGGTAGGAACTGCGGTTTTTTCCGTTGTGGAGATTATTTATGAAGAAAACGAGCAAAGCAAAATGTACTTAATTCAATAAACTTTCCTTATTGCATACTCAGTATACATATATAAACTGAAAAGAAACTTAAAGACATTTTTTACTTTATAGGAAATTCCTTCCTATAAAGTAAAAAGATTTTATGTCCCGCCGAACGGGAAGTAAACTTCCCTCGGCGAGGCCTCACCGAAAACGGTCGCCTGAGGCTTCGGCGAATCCGTTTTCTTGTTCAAAATATAATTTTTTTACGCTTAAGATTGTTTTAAGCAATAAAGCTTATATTATAGACACAGCAAGTTGATTGCTATCTCGTTTTCTTCATAAAATATCTCCTCAAAACAGGAACACTCCGAAATTATCCCCTTCGGAGTGTTTCTGCTTATTGACTTTATTACATTTTGGGGTATAATTATAGGGTAAATTTAAAGAGGTGTTTTAATATGAGCGAAAATTGTACACATAACTGTGAAACATGCTCCGCAAAATGCGGCAGTGCAGAACAGAAAAAATCTTTTCTTGCAGAACAAAATAAAATGTCCGATATAAAAAATGTTATCGCTGTTGTCAGCGGTAAGGGCGGTGTAGGAAAATCCCTCGTAACCTCCCTTCTCGCAGTTGAATCACAGAGAAAGGGCTTTAAGACCGCAATTATTGATGCAGATATCACAGGTCCTTCAATGCCCCAGAGCTTTGGTATTCACGAGAAGGCCGAGGGCAATGATCTTGGCATATTCCCTGCAAAGACATCAACAGGGATTGAGCTTATGTCACTTAATCTTCTTCTTGAAAATGAGAGCGATCCCGTTATCTGGAGAGGTCCTGTTATTGCAGGTGCTGTAAAGCAGTTCTGGACAGATGTTGTCTGGGGAGATATTGACTATATGTTTGTTGATATGCCTCCCGGAACAGGTGACGTTCCCCTTACTGTTTTCCAGTCACTTCCCGTTAAAGGAATTATTGTTGTAACATCTCCTCAGGAGCTTGTTTCAATGATAGTTGACAAGGCAGTTAAAATGGCTGAAATGATGAACATTCCCGTTCTCGGTATCGTTGAAAACTATTCATATTTTGAATGTCCAGACTGCGGTAAGCGTCATCACATTTACGGCGAAAGCCATATTGAAGAAATTGCAAAGTCACACGGAATTGAAAATATCGCAAAGCTTCCCATTAACACAAAGCTCGCAGCAGCCTGCGATAAGGGCATGATTGAGCTTTCAGACTGCAAGGAAATTGCTGAACTTGCCGAAAAAATTATTAAATAATTATGGTGTGTGAAAGAGCATTCAAGGGCAAGTGTCTGACATGTTTTCCGAGAAGCTTCGTCTGTATAGATATTGAAACTACGGGACTAAGCCCACTGTATGACGATATTATAGAAGTTTCGGGAATAAGAGTTTGTGACGGGAAAATCACAGGCACTTTTTCCGAAACCATAAATATACATAGACCTCTGCCGCCTTTTATTACAGCGCTTACGGGTATTACAGACAATGAGCTTTCAAAAAGCAACTCGGCAGAAAATGTTCTGACCCGCTTTTGTTCCTTTGTGGGCGGAGATATTCTTCTCGGTCATAATGTAAATTTTGATATTAATTTTCTGTATGACAAGTGTCTTGATAAAACGGGAATACTTTTTGAAAACGATTTTGTTGATACTCTTAAAATAGGCAGAAGACTTCTTCCGCAATTAAAGCATCATAAATTAGACGATTTAGCCGATTATTATAACATTCCGCCAAGAACTCTGCACAGAGCCCTCGGCGACTGCGAAATGACCGTAAATTGCTATTTTAAGATGTTAGACGAGATACAAGACGAACTCACCTTCACGACAAAACGGCGAAAATAAATAATTTTACCTCCCCTTTCCTTTACGGAAAGAGGAGGTATTTTCTTTCTTTGTTAAAATGCTTTTGAAAACAAAAAGCATATACACCCGACAATACAAAGGCTCAATAAAGCATGAAGGATTATGTCAACAATAAATCTCTTTTCCCTTAAAATCTTATTATTTTTCAAAGAAATTGCTTTAATTATAAGAGTTATGAAACAAAAAGCACCGAAAACATGCCAGGTAAACAAATCAAGAGTAAGAACATTCATTGCCACCCTTGAAAAAACATTCTCAATGGTGTGCCCGATATTCCACTCAATAAGCCAAAAACTGATACAATATAAATTAAGAAGTGCATATATTGTGATAATAACTAGTGAAACAAAAGAAAAAATCCCGTACCTTTTATTTTTCATATTATCACTCCTTATGTTTTCTTAATTATATTTTATCAAGAATTTACATGTTTTCAAATCAGCAGATTAACTAAAATAATTTCGCTATGATAAACATAATAAACAAAAAAACTGTGCAAATAATCTGCACAGTCTTTTTTTTCAGTATTGTGTTTTGAGGTTTATCCAGAGCTCGCTCTGAAGAATAAGGGTTTCTTCATTGAGATTTATAAAGACTTCGCATTTGTCTTTTATCTCCTGAGGAGGATAAACGAGAGGGTCTTCACTTTGTTCGGGATCAAGTGCTTCAAAAGCAGCCGTGTGAGGAATTGCATACCATACCGTTTCGGCATTTCTTACGGCAATATCAGTTTCACACATAAAGTTTATAAACTTCTCTGCAGCCTCCTTATTTTGTGAGGATTTAAGCACACACATGGAATCGAAGAACATATTTGCACCCTCTACGGGAACATAAGCCGCAATATCTTCGTTTTCATCCATCATTGTCATGGCATCGCCTGCATAATATGCGGCAATATATGCTTCTTCATTGAGCATTTTATCGAAGACCTGATCCATTACATATGCCTGAACTATATCCTTTTGCTTTTTAAGTTCTTCTGCTGCGGCATACCAATGCTCGGGATTTGTTGTATTCATGGAATTTCCGAGCTTTATATGTGCAAGTGCAAAGGCATCACGGGGATTATCGAACATGAGGATATTTCCCGCATATTTTTCATTCCACAAAAGATTGATGCTCTGATCCTTCACATCTTCTTCATCAACATACTTTGTGTTATAAACGATAACAACCGTGCCCCATGTATAAGGGACCGAATACTTTTCGTCGGGATCATAGGAAAGACCTCTGTATTCTTCTCCGATATACTTATAGTTTGGGATATTATCAAAATTAAGTTCTGCTAAAAGGTCTTCGCTTATCATTTTGGATATCATATATTCCGAGGGAATAATAACATCATATGAAGCCGCACCGCTGACTATCTTTGAATACATTTCCTCATTACTTGCATAGGTGGTATAATTAACTTTTATACCTGTTTCAGCTTCAAAGTCATCAAGGACACTCTGGTCGATATACTCACCCCAGTTATAGACATTAATTGACTGCGCCTCGCCTGAATTTCCGGGGGTATTATTGCAGGAAGCAAGGGCAAATACTAATAATGCCGTCAGAAGAAGGGATATAATTTTCTTTTTCACCGTATTCCCTCCTTATCTTTTAGCCTTTTTTGCGTTCTGAGGCTTCTTGATATTGGATATGAGCATAAGAACAAGAATTACCGCAAACAAAAGGGTGGAAAGTGCGTTAAGCTTAAGTGAATAAGGCTTCTTCGTCATTGAGAAAATAGTAACGGGCAAGGTCTGGAAGGTAGCACCCGAATTAAAATAACTGATAACAAAATCGTCGAGCGAGAGTGTAAAAGCCATAATAAGACCTGAAATGATACCCGGAAGTATCTGAGGAATAACTACCTTTATAAATGACTTTACGGGCGGACAGCCGAGATCGAGCGCCGCATAATAGATATTCTGATCCATTCCTTTAAGTTTGGGAAGAACCGATAAAACAACATAAGGAATATTAAAGGTAATATGGGAAATCAGCAGTGTACCGAAGCCCATTTCCATTCCGTTGAAGTGAGAAAGAACAAAAACAAAAAGTATCATCATTGAAATAGCGGTAACTATTTCGGGATTTACAACGGGAATGTTATTGATACTTAAGAGTGCCGATTTTTTCCAGCCTCTCATGGAATTGATGCCGACTGCAGCAAGAGTTCCTATAAGTGTCGCTACAAGAGCGGAAAGCACCGCAATTATAAGAGAATAGTAAAGAGACTGAAGTATCAGTTCATCCTGGAAAAGCTCAATATACCACTGTAAGGAAAAGCCTTCAAACTTTGCTCGGGATGTACCCGAATTAAATGAAAAGAAAATAACAACGAGTATGGGCAGATATAAAAATGCTAAAATCAAAGCATTATACACTTTAAGGAATTTTTTCATATTCTGCCACCTCCCGAAGTCTTTGCATCTTTATCGAAGTGGTTCATAAAGAATGTTGCAATTAGAATTAAAATCATCAGCACCATAGAAAGAGCCGCACCGATGTTATAATTTACAACGCCTGAGTTTCCGAGGAAGTAGTCCTCAATAAGGTCACCGATAAGGAAATCCTTACCGCCGCCGAGAATTCTTGAAATAATAAAGGTACTTATAGAGGGAATGAAAACCATAGTGATACCCGAAATTATACCGGGGATACTCAAAGGAAAAATAACTCTTTTGAAAACATGGAAGCCGTTTGAACCGAGATCTCTTGCAGCTTCAAGAAGAGAATTATCTATCTTTGTAAGAGAGGTATAAATGGGTAATATCATGTACGGAAGAAAATTATAAACCATACCGAGGACTATGGCACCGCGGTTGTTTATAAGCTGAAAACCGTCAAATTCACCGCCTGAAAGAGCTGATATGCTTTTCAGTACAGAATTTATAAGACCGTTGTTTTCAAGTATCGTCATCCATGAATATGTTCTTACCAGAAAATTCATCCACATCGGAAGCATTATTATAAGAGTAGCATTTCTCTGTATCTTTTCACTTGCTCTCGACATACTGTAAGCTATAGGGTAAGCGAGTATCAGACAAATAACGGTTGCGATAAATGCAAGTCTGAGGGATAAGAACATCGTGGAACGGTAGGTATATATCCACTTTAAATTTTCAAGTGTAAAGCTACCCTCTGCCGTTGTAAAGGCATAGTAGACCACTAAAGCCATGGGAACCAGAACGAAAACTACCATCCATGAAGAAAAAGGAGCAACAGTTGCTTTTTTATTTCCGATAGTTACTGACTTACTCATCGTCTGTGTCCTCCGTATCGACTCCTGCGTTTACGTCGGAGAGTTCATCAAACTCGTCCGAATAACTGGAGAAATCACCGAAGGTACCCGAATACTCGGATTTTTTCATAATATGAATAGCATCGGGCTCTATAAGAAGACCTATTTTATCACCGACATATTGAATATCTGTAGACTGTATCATCCATAAGAAACCGCCGATATCAACGATTATCTCATAATGAACACCCTTGAATGTAACAGATGTAACTGTACCCGTGAGCATTCCCTGTTCAATGGGCACAACATCTACATCTTCGGGACGGACAACAACATCGACTGCTTCATTTTTACCGAAGCCTGTATCAAGGCAGTCGAATACATGACCCGAAAACTCAACTATTTTATCTTCCTTCATAATACCGTCTACGATATTGCTTTCACCGATAAAGTCTGCAACAAAGGCATTTTTAGGCTCATTATATATATCCGTGGGAGAGCCTATCTGCTGAATTTTACCGCTGTCCATAACAACTATCGTATCGGACATGGAAAGAGCCTCTTCCTGGTCATGAGTAACATAAATAAATGTTATATCAAGACTCTGCTGAATCTTCTTAAGCTCGACCTGCATATCCTTACGAAGCTTTAAGTCAAGTGCACCTAAGGGCTCATCAAGAAGCAGCACTTTAGGATCAACAGCAAGTGCACGTGCAATGGCAACTCTCTGCTGCTGACCGCCTGAAAGTGAATTGATATTTCTGTGTTCGAAGCCCTTCAAGTTTACGAGAGAAAGCATTTCCTGAACTTTTTTCTCTATTTTATCCTTGGGCATCTTTTTAAGTTTCAGACCGAATGCAATATTCTCTGCAACATTAAGATGCGGAAACAGTGCATAACGCTGAAAAATGGTGTTGACTTCTCTTTTATGAGGAGGAACACCATTGATTTTCTTGCCGTCGAAAATCACATCTCCGGAATCGGGCTCCAAAAAGCCTGCGATAATACGAAGTGTCGTTGTTTTACCGCAGCCTGAAGGTCCGAGAAAAGTGATAAATTCGCCGTCTCGTATATATAAATTTATATTTTTTAAGATTTGTTCACCGTCAAATGAAACGGAAATATTTTTAAGATCAATAATTACATTGTTTTCCAATTATGCAACCCCTCTCCGTTAACAACGAATAGAAATACATATGCTTTTATTTATATATTTCACATATAATGTAAATATATCGCAATATTCAGCAAATGTCAACAATTTTGCATAATTATCAAAAATACCCTCAGTTATTAACAATAAATTCTCGCAAAAGCATTGCATCCGAGACATTAACTGTATTGTTGCGGTCAAAATCTACCGCAGAAAGATTGCCCGAAACCGAATAACCGTTCAGATATCTTATGAGAAGTGTGTAATCCTTGGCATTTACAACTCCATCTGCATTGAAATCACCTGTTTTCTGCAGTTCCATTTTTAAAACTTTGGTTGCTTTTGTATTCGGATCAGTCTGAAGACAATAATACACAGCGTCACTCACTCTTATACCGTAGATATCCAGAGTATCATTCTCCGTAAACATAACTTTTTCACTTTTTGTTTTCGGGTTATAGAAAAACACCGTATCGGCATTATTATAAACAAGCTGTCCTTCATATACACCAAGCCCCGAATAATAACCAATCCAAGTGGAGTTACCCACTGAATGCCATACTCCGTTCAGTGTTTTTTCCACAGAAGATGAAGTGAAATTTCTTGTTTTGTATAATGAATAACCGTTCGTACTCTTTGCGATATAATACCAATTATCCGAAATATATGCAAAAGGTGAATTTACATTGTTCCAGAAATAATTATCATATTTCGTACTGTTACAAAGAACTGCTTCTCCCTGATATTTCCAGCCTTTATGCTTCGGATAAGTAGCTGCTATACCCGCATCGCTCAAAAGAAAATTATTGTGCCGCGCAGCACCGAATTTATCCGGCACTGAATCATCCCAAGACACATCAACATGATACCATTCGGAATCAAGCTGAACGACATTCCATGCATGTGACATTGCATTACTTGTTACATAGCGTACAGGGATATCAAACCGTTGCAAAAGATCCATATATGTCAGCGCATATGCCTGGCAAACACCCGTTTTTTCAACAAGAAAATTATAGGGATCATATATATTAAGATTGCTATCATACTCAAAATGAGCACAAAGATAGTCGTGCAAATACAGTATTATTTCAAGATCCGACCATGATTTATCTACCGTCTGAACAATCTCATTAATAAGAATTTCATATTTATTGCGTTTGACTGAAGCATTGTCTGTATACTCAACGCGTATTTTGGAAACATATTCCGAATACACAATCGAAACATGCTCAACATAAAAAAGCTGCGGATTTTCAGAGCTTATTCTGTTCCATAATGCTTTTGCTTCATCACGCTTCAGCCGATATGCGGAAACATCAATATCGGTTACAAAGTTCTCAATATCAGCAATTATATAACGGGATATATTTTCGTATGTAAAAGCAGCTTGGCGGCTGTTGGAGGCGGTTACTTTTTGAGAAATTTCATCAAACCATAAATCGGGATCGTCCAAAGAAACACTTACTCTTAAAATGCTTCTGGCATCGGAAGATGTTATCTCACCGGAATGATCTGTGTCACAAGCGGCAATTCTCCAATTTTCAGGTTCTTCAAGAGAAACAGAAGCTCTCAGAACATATCTTGCATCAAGAGATGAAATTTTTCCGTCACCGGTACAATCTCCTATGCACACACATCTGTATTCCGTGCCGTCATGCAGTTTTGCAACATAACCGCTCGTTAATGTAGCCTGAGGAAAAAGCTTTTCACCGCCTGCATTATAAAAATTTATATCTTCAGAAAAAGCATCAATAACATTACTGACCGTTGCAGTGTATCTCACAAAAAAATTACCGTTTTCCACTAAAAAAATTCTATCGGAATTAGGTTTACTCCGAACGGTCACTGTCCCGTTTTTTGTTGAAAAGCCAATATTTTTAAGATTTCGGTCATAAACCTCCTCGCAGTTATATGATAATTTTATCTTATACTCCCCTGCACTTGTGTTTTCAGCAACTTTGAAAGTGAGCCTTGCTGCAGCACCGTTTCGGGAATTATTCTCTGCAGAGAGGCTGTCATCCCATGAAAGTGTATAGGGAACCGAGGTAATGTCATTTTCAAACAAAGCGCCGTTTAAGAGACCTGTATCCTGCACAGATATAAGACTCAGACAGCTGTCATATGAAATGTTAAGATACGCTGTTGATATTCCCGGATTGTTTTTTATAATTAGCTCCAAAACCACCGTATCTCCTGCAAAAGCAGTTGCATCAGAAAGCTCAAATGACGGGTTCGGTGCAGCAAATACCGTGCCGATGGGCAAGATATCCATTATTAAAAGGACGCAAAGAATCAGTGAAAATATTTTTTTCATAATTCATCACCATTAAAACTATAATCAAATCAAGTCTATATTAACAATATTTTTTTGTCAACAGCCAAAATCTGACGCAAGGGCTCATTAAACTTAAATATTTTTGCCTTGTGATAACAAGAAAACGGCTTCGTCGTGCGCCTACGGCGACCGTTTTCGGCGAGGCCTCGCCGAGGAAAGCTTGCTTTCCGTTCGGAGGGACATAAAATCTTTTTACTTTATAGGAAGGAATTTCCTATAAAGTAAAAAAAGAGAACTGCCGAAACAATTCTCTTTTTTCAATATTAAAAAATATTGATTTCAAATTACATATCTTCTAATCCAAATAAACTAAGAATAACTTTGAAAATATATTCAATTGCTCTGAAAATAACAGCCATATCGAACTGGAACTTGTTCTCAGGTAAAACAGGCTCGGGATTATAATCTACATCTACTTTGATATCTTCTAAATTCATAATATTACCTCCAAAATTAGTATTATTCAATTGCATTATATAACACCCCTTATATAAAATCAATATAATTCTGATATTTTTTCAGAAAAATCGTTTTTTTTGTAATTATGCACATCAAAAGCATTTTACTTTTGTTAAAAAGTAATGTTTGTCTGTTGTTTTTCCTATTTTAAATTAATTAATAATATACAAATCTTGACATCACAATTTTGTTTACATATAATTGAAATAAGAATTTTTTCTCAGGAGATAAGAGCTTATTATGGTTTCATTTTCTGCACCCGAAATAATTTATCACACATCCGAAGAGAAGCATGCCGCAACTATACTTTCCGATGAAATAAATATGAGAATCAACTGCTCTGAGATTACCGAATATGATTTCAGAATTATATTTTCACAAAACAGTGATTTCACTTCTCCCGATGATTTCAGTGTTCTTATTGAAGAAAAACAAATCATTTTTTCGGCATCGGGAATAAGAGGCTTTATTTTTGCTATTGGACTTTTTCTGAGAAAATGCTCGGTCACAGAAAATACAATAAGCTTACTTTGGAATATTTCAGGAAAATATACTCCCGACAAAAAAATCAGAGGACATCAGGTAGGTTACCGTCAGACAAGCAACACCTATGATGCGTGGGATATTCCCGAATACAGAAGATGCTATCTTGATATGATGTATTTCGGCGTTAATACCTGTGAGCATATCCCCTATGAAAACGGTACAAGCAACAGAAATTCAATTATGCGCCGTGATGAGCAGGAGCTTTTATATGCAGCCGCAAAAGAAGCGGATGATCTCGGACTTGATGTATCCGTATGGTATCCTAACTGCGAAAAAGATATTGAAACAGCAATAAAAAACCGTGAGGAATTGTTTTCAAAAGCAGAAAGACTCGATTATATATTCCCTCCCGGAGGCGACCCCGGTGATATTCAGCCCGAAGAATTGATGACACGCTGCAAAGAATTCAGAGAAATTCTGAAAAAATATCATCCGACTGCTGGGATGTGGCCGTCCGCACAGCAGCCGCATCAGTTTCCCGACTGGGGCACTAAATTTCTTTGGGAAATGAAAAAAATGCCTGATTTTATTGACGGAGTAATAACAGGTCCAAATGCTGCTTTTCCGCTTGATATATTAAGACGCCATCTGCCGCAAAAATATCCGATAAGACTTTATCCCGATATTACGCATAATTTAAGATGTGAGTATCCCGTTCATTTTGACCGAGATGACTGGCATTATGCTCTCCAGACAGCAAACGGCAGAGAAAGTATAAATCCCAGACCCACCGAATACAAGAAAATACATGCTGACACAAGAGGTTATGTTATCGGAAGCGTATCATATTCAGAAGGCGTCAACGATGATATAAATAAGGCAGTATGGAGTGCACTTGATTTTGACCCTGATACTCCCGTAAGAGAAATCCTTGAGGATTATTCCCGTCTTTTCTTCCACGGTACAGACTTTGAAAAAGCAGCCGACGGTATTTTCGGCCTTGAAAAGAACTGGGAAGGTGCTCCCGAAGAAAATCCCTGCATTGAAAACACATTGAAGCTTTGGGAAGAACTCGGCAACGAAAACAAACAGCTTCTTTCAAATTGGCGTTATATTCAATGTCTTTTCAGAGCAAGATGCGATGCATTTGTAAGAAGAAGAATACTTTTTGAAAACTCACTGATAACGCAAGCAAAGCGCATTGCTCTCAGCGACATAAAAAAGGCAGAAGAAATACTTCGCACTCCCCTTCCCGAGAACATTTCGGAATTAAAAAAGCAGATAGAAGAAAACGGGAAACAGCTTTTCGATCTTATAGGAATGCAGTTGGATGTCAGCAATTATCACGCAAAGAACTTTGAAAGAGGTGCGGTGCTTGATACTATAAAACTTCCCGTAACGGATCTTCCGTGGCTATTAAACTGCTTCGAAAAAGCCGAAAATCTTAATGATGATGAAAAAACAGCGTATATTATCCGCTGTTTTAACAGAAATAAAGTCGAAAAGGACGAATATTACTATTCTGTAGCACTGCACGGTCTTAACCCCGGCGGAGTAAAACAGAATTCAGGCTTTTATATGAATATACAAGCGGACCGTCCCGACAAAAACAACGGCACACTTCCGACTTCCCTTTTTAAGCTTTTTGATCATTTCTCGTTCAGGCTTAAAACAGGGGGGCTCAAATATGATACTGATTATATTTTACAGATCACATACCGTGACTCAAACAACGAAGACAGCAAAAATCATAGAGTTTTAGTCAACGGACATTGTGTATTCTGCGGTCAGCAGTTCGGCGGCACAAGAAACTACGATTATGAACAGGATATGCTGCCCGACGGTTTTATCGCTGTGGAATATAATATTCCCGCACAGTTTATAATAAACGGCTGTATTGATCTCAGTATCACAGAAAAGGTAAACGGCTTTGAAATTGCAGAGCTGAGACTCACCAAGAAATCTTATAAATCAATATCGGGAGGTAATGTATGAACAAGAAATTGATTGCTGCAGCAATTACCGCAGCGGCAGGCACTGTCGGCGTAAAGCTTACGGCAGATATCGTAAAAGAACAGTTATCCTCTCCCGATAATAAGAGAAAGCTTCTTGATATAGGCCATAAAGCCGCAATGGGACTTGTGGGCAAAATTGCGGATTCAGTTTCAGATAAGGGCTTCCCCTATATTAACAGATACGATAATACCGGCTTTCTTGAGGGAAACGGCTATTTTATAAAAGAACCTGCAAAAGAAGCCAAATGGTATGTAGGCTTCGCAAAGGCTTCAGTGGTTCCTCCCGTGCTTGAGGGAGATTACTATATCGGCGGATATCTTGCTTTTCCGCCTAATAAAATGAACGGTATTATGAATGAACAGATGGTCCGTGCTATGGCAATAAGCGATAATTCGGGCAGAGGTATTCATGTTTTTGCAGTTATTGACTGCATAGGAATTTCAGGAACCGATATAAGGGATATAAGAAATCTTATTGGTGACCTTATCTCAGAAAAGAATATTCTTTCAGTTAATATTAGTGCAACTCACTGTCATTCGGGCATTGATACCGACGGCTTATGGGGCGATCTGCCCAAAGCCTTTAAGCACAACAAAAAAGAAGCAAAAAAAGGCAAAAAAGGCGAACCGATTTCAGGCAAAAACAAAGGCTTTATGACTTATCTTAAAAAGACAAGTGCAAAAACCATCCGTAAAGCTGTGGAAAACATGACTCCCGGTGAGCTTTTCTTTGCTCAGATACCGATAGGCGATTATGTAAGAGATAAACGCCCTCCGTATGTTACCGTAAATGATCTTACAAGCCTTCGTTTTGTTCCGGAAAACGGTGGAAAAGAAGTAAATGCCGTATTTATGGCGGCTCACCCCGTGTGTTACGGTTACAGACACAGAGAGGCTTCAAGAGATTTTCCCGGATATCTTTGCGACAGAATGGACGAAGCGGGTGTTGACTCTCTGTTTATACAAGGTGCAGAAGCTGCCGTTGCAACCAACCGAGGTCCTCATATTCCCGACGGTCTAACAACCGATGAGGGTATTAAAGCCTATGGTGAGGCTATAGCAGATTATGTTATGGGCTATGACAAGAGCGAATATAAAAAGCTTTCTCCTGTTATTAATGTTACAGTAAGTGAGCTGTTCTTAAGAGCCGACAACAAAATACTTGAACTCGGCGCAAAATTAAGACTTGTCAACAATCCGCTTGTAAAAATCACAATGGCTGATGACGGCGATAAAGAGGATAAATCATATGAGCTTTTCCTTGTAACGGAAGTGGGCTTTGCAGTTTTAGGAAACGAGCTTTCAATTGCAATGGTTCCCGGTGAATTGATTCCCGAAATTGCAATAGGCGGTGCATTCCCTGATTGGGCAAGCTATCACGGAAAAAACTGGGATAAGCCCTCACTTAAAGAAATTCTCGGAACGGAAATCGCTGTGGCGGGACTTTGCAACGATTTTATCGGATATATTGTTCCCGATAACGATTACGGAAGCATTTTTGCACCGCTTCATTACGAAGAAGCAGTTTCAGCAGGTGAAAAAACCGCATCAAATATTGTATCTGCTTTCATCAGAATGAAAGAAAACGCAGATAAGATAACAGTTAATAAGAGTCAGATAATTTCCGAATAATTTTGTTTTTTTGAAGGGTATAAAAAAAGAAGAATATGGAAGCACAAAGACCGATAACAGCAATTATAGTAGGTGCAGGACACCGTTCAATAACCTATGCAGACTACTCTTTCACACACCCCGAGGATATTAAGATCGTGGGCATTGCAGACCCCAATGAGGTCAGAAGAAAAATGGCAGCCGAACGATACGGCTTTTCAGAAGAATTCTGTTTTTCTTCTGCCGAAGAGCTCGCAAAAAAGCCGCGCTTTGCAGATGTTATAATAAACGGAACAATGGATCATCAGCATTTTGAAACCGCAGTTCCTCTTCTTGAAAAGGGATATGATATGCTTCTCGAAAAGCCTTTTTCCGTAAGTGAAGAGGAAATGAGAAAACTGCTTGCAGTTATAAGAAAAAACGGCAACAAGGTTATGATATGCCATGTATTAAGGTACTCCACTTTCTACAAAGCAATCAAAGAAAAGATTCTTGAAGGTGCATTGGGAGATATTATAAACATACAGATGTCTGAGCATGTAAGCTATCATCATCTTTCAACCTCTTATATCAGAGGTAAGTGGGCAAATTCAGACATATGCAAAACCTCAATGCTTCTTGCAAAGAGCTGTCACGATATAGATATAATGATGTGGCTTATGAATGAAACAAAGCCGAAAACAGTTTCTTCACACGGCAGTATTTATCAGTTTAAGCCTGAAAATGCTCCAGAGGGAGCAGGCACACGATGCCTTCTTGACTGTCCTCATGTTGATACCTGCAGATATTCGGCAAAAACCATGTATCTCGGTCATCCCGACCGTTGGGAATGCTATGTCTGGGCAGGACTTGAAGACATAAAAGACCCTACTCTTGACATAAAAGAAAAGTCACTTAGGGAAGATAATCCTTACGGCAGATGTATTTATAAGTGCGATAACAATGTTGTTGACCATCAGTCCGTGCTCGTAAATTTTGAAAATGGCGCCACAGGTACACATAATATGATAGGCGGTACTGCCAAAAGCATAAGAAAAATTCATATTATCGGCACAAAGGCTGAGCTTTACGGTAATTTTGAAGACAATAACTTTGTTATTGAAAAAATAGTTACTGAAGCGCCCGATGGATTTGTCAGAGAATTCTATGACACCAATACCATGGGCGGAGAAGGCCACGGCGGCGGAGACCCTGCTCTTACGGCAGATTTCATAAATTTCGTAAGAACAGGCGAACAGTCAATATCCTGCACATCCATTTATAATTCAGTTGCAGGCCACCTTACGGTTTTCCTTGCAGATAAATCCATGGCAGAGGGCGGAAAGCCTTATGAATGTGATTTCTCTCAATATTGATTTTTTTGTAACATAAATTACTTTTCCTCCATAATATATATTGAAGTTTTCGGATTTCAATCATATTACGGAGGTTTTTTTATGGCTGACACACTTAATCCATTGTCGGAAAATGTTTCCGACAGAAGTATAAACGAGGCTATATGTATTGATACCGCCCGTGTGTACGACTCCTGTGCAGATAAGGATTGTCTTGCGGATCTGAGAGTTTATTTTACGGATACAGCTGAAAATATAATTGAATCGGCAGTAAATGTAAGATGCAGAGGCTGTGAGGTAATAAATGTATTTACCGATGTTGATACAGTTCCATTTAACAGAGGTTACTATTCCATTGATATCACATTTTTCTTTGCTGTAACTCTTGAAGCCTTTATTCCCGGAGCTCAGCAACCCGTTACGGTCACGGGACTTTCTGTATTTTCTAAAAAATGTATTCTTTACGGTGCGGAAGGCAGCGTAAAGGTCTTTTCTTCCGAATTCGGTGCAGACGGCGAAAATGCTCTCCCTGCAGTTTCTACAAATCCCAGAGCAAAGGTTCAGGTAGCAACACCTCTTTGCCTTGATGCAAGGCTTTGCCGTCCTTGTGACTGCTGTAACAACATACAGGATGCAGGCGCATCGATCCCCCGAAATGTTGCAAGATTTTTCCCCGGAGCATTCGGTCCTCAGAGCACTCAGAGAGCTGTAAGAGTAACAATAGGTCTGTTTTCCATTATTCAGCTTGAAAGAGATGTTCAGATGCTCATACCTGCATATGATTTTTGCATGCCCACTAAAGAATGTTCCTGTGATACTGAGGATCCCTGCGATTCCTTCAGACGGATCCGTTTTCCTGTTTCCGAATTTTTCCCTCCCGACACACCCGATACCGCAGATGCTGACAGCGGTTTTAATCCACCCTGCTGCTGCGGAAGATAAAAAACATATCATTTGTACCGTGCAGATATTACACTGCACGGTATTTTTTATTTGCAATAGAAATAAAAATATAGTAATATAGACATAGAAAAGTAAGATTAACATGAAAGAAGTGATAATATGTCAGTTTTACAGGAATATAAATGCCCTTCATGCGGCGGCTCATTGGAATTTAATTCCAAAATACAGAAAATGAAGTGTCCTTACTGTGACACGGAATTTGAACCTGAAGCTTTTAAGGAACTCGATGAAGCCCTGAGCGAAGAAGCTGTAAAAGACGATAGCTTTTCATGGACGGATACTGAAAAAAGCGATTGGACCAAAGAAGACGGAGAAAATATAAGAGCCTATGTCTGCAATTCCTGCGGCGGCGAAATAATCACAGATGACACAACTGCAGCCACAAGCTGTCCATACTGTAATAATCCTGTTGTAATGAAAGAACAGCTTCAGGGACTTCTTAAACCCGATTTTGTCATCCCCTTTAAGCTTGATAAAAAACAGGCAATGGAAGCGTATAAAAAGCATATAAGCGGAAAAAAACTGTTGCCAGCAGTTTTTAAAGAAAAAAACCATATTGATGAAATAAAAGGTATCTATGTCCCCTTCTGGCTGTATGATGCCGCAGTTCAGGGCAGCGCTCAATATAAAGCAACGAATGTGCGTCATTGGAGTGATACAAATTATAATTATACAGAAACCCGTCACTATTCTGTTTTCAGAGGCGGTAATATGGCATTTTCAAAAATACCCGTTGACGGTTCAACAAAAATGGCTGACGATTTAATGGAATCCATTGAGCCCTTTGATTTTTCAGAGGCTGTTGATTTCGGAACTGCATATCTTTCGGGATATTTTGCCGATAAATATGATGTCAGCATGGAAGACAGCATCATAAGAGCAAACGAAAGAATAAAGAAAAGCACTGTTGATGCACTCTCTTCAACAGTCACAGGTTATACATCAGTAATGCCGACGGGCAGTAATATCAATATGCTGTCAGGCAGTTCAAAATATGCCCTCTACCCTGTATGGCTGCTTAATACGACGTTTAACGGACAAAAATACACCTTTGCAATGAACGGTCAGACAGGTAAATTTGTCGGAGATCTTCCGATGGATAAGAGCAAATATATGAAATATTTCGGAATAAGTACTGCTATAGGTACAGCTGCAGGCTTTATTGCAACTATACTTTTCAATCTGTTTTTCGGTTAAGGAGGTGCAGAAAAATGAAAAAATTACTTACTTTTATTGTCTGCACACTTCTGATTTTTTCGCTCGGATTTACAGTCCTTGCATATGAATATGATTACAGCGGTTCTGTTCGCGAGTCACTGATATATGATTTTGCCCAACTTATCTCTGATGAAGATGAAGAAATTCTTCTTTCAAAGCTTGAAGAAATAAGTAAAACCTATGAATGTGAAGTGGCAATTCTTACAGTAAACTCCACCAACGGACAGGATATAACCATATTCGCCGATGATTATTACGATTATAACGGCTTCGGCTACGGCGAAAATGATGACGGCATTATGCTGGTTGTTGATATGGGGAACCGTGAGTTTGCAACCACTACTCACGGTACGGCAATTGAAATATTTTCTGACTATAATTTAAGTCTTCTTGAAAATGAATTTATCCCCTATCTTTCAGACTCAGATTACACAGGTGCTTTCATAGCCTTTCAAGAGAAATGCAATGACATATTTTTTGATTATAATTACAATTCCGTAAATGATGATTATAATTACAATGTAGATGACGATTACTATTATGAAGACGATTACTACTATAATGATTACAAACCGAATGAGCCTTCTAATCAGTTCTTTTCAATAAAATGGATATTAGTTGCAATTGTTATAGGTATCATTATCGGCTTTATTTATACGGGGTATCTCAAATCACAGCTGAAAACCGTAAGAAGCAAGGCTGCTGCTTCCGATTATGTAGTCGCGGGAAGCTTTAATATAACTCAGCAAAGAGATGTATTTATGTATAGAAACATTAAGAAAACACCAAAGCCAAAGGCCAATAACACGAGCGGCAATTCAACCGGCAGAAGCTCCGGCGGCAGCAGCACACACCGTTCCTCTTCCGGCAGAACCCACGGCGGCTCACGAGGACGCTTCTGAGCAAATTAACTAAACAAATGAAAACAGACAATTATTTCCGCAAAGAGAAATAATTGCCTGTTTTTTTTGTTTTAATATCAGGATTATTCTATATTCAGAAGCCTATTATGCTTCTTCGCCTGAATTAAAAAGATTTCCGAATAATTCAGCAATGCCCTGAAAAAAAGCCATAATAGCTGCAAAAACACCCTTAATTGCCTCAATGATACCATTAAAGCCTGATTTATCAATAGTGCCTTCTTCAGTGATGATTGTTGTTGATTCTTCCATTTTACATATTCCTTTCATAAATAAATTCATGAAACAGGAAAACCTGTTCAATGTCAAAATTATATCACAACAATGAAAATCATAAAAGTATAATATTGCACAAATATAATCAAAAAACATTCATAAAAACACACAAAAAATACAGATGTCTTAATTCAGTGACGAATTAAAACATCTGTTTACTTATAAATGCAATTATTAAAGGTCTTTTCCGCAGATCTCTTTATATGCCTTTGCAGTAATTGCCATCATTTCTTCATACTTTACTTCTATATCGGCAACGAGAGCAAACTGTGTATGGCAACGGACAAGATTGTGATCGGGATAGTGTATTTTGAAATAAACATCTCCGTCAATGTAGTCTGTAAGAAAGCGCATACCGCATTCGAGAGTCATCATTTTTGCAGAGAACGGAAGAAGTCTTACTTCTTCGGGGACAAGACTTTTACCTGCAGATGTAAGGAAGCCTCTCACATACTGCTCATAAAGACCAAGATCAAGAGATACCTTTGAAAGGTCTTTTTCATCTTCTGCTGCAGTATTTGCACCGAAGCGGATAGCATCGCCGAAATCATAGAGGCTCAGTCCCGGCATAACGGTGTCAAGGTCAACTATGCAAACGGGTTCGTTTGTAGTGCTGTCAAAAAGAATATTGTTAAGCTTTGTATCATTATGGGTAACTCTCAGAGGTAAATCACCGATAAGAGCCTTTCCCGTAAGAATATATGTTTCATTACGGCGGGCATAACAGAAATTTATTTCTTCATCCAGATACTTTACTCTGCCCTGAGGATCTGAGGCTATAGCATTTACGAGATTTCTGTAACGTTTGCCCGTGTTATGAAAATCGGGAATGGTTTCATAGAGCTTATCAATGGGGAAATCTGCAAGAAGTCTTTGGAATTCTCCGAATGCCTTACCTGCATTAAAGAATACTTCAGGAGAATCGATGGAATTATTGGAATAGCTGTTTACAACAAAGTTATATAAGCGCCACACTCTACCCTTTTCATCTTCATAATACTTTTTTCCTGTTCTTGTAGGCTTACAGTAGAGTGCTTCTCTTTCGCAGTCACCGCCTGCTGCTATAATTTTATCTCTTAAAAAAGAGGTTACACAATCAACATTTGCCATAAGCTCATCAGGCTTTTTGAAGACGGTTGTGTTAATCCTCTGAAGCAAATGCCACATTTCCACACCGTCTACATCATAAACAACACAGAGAGTATCATTAATATGTCCGTCATTAATGGGAGCAAAGGAAACAAAATTCCCGGCTATAGCAAAATTATCAAGAATAGATTTAATTTCTTCATTAGTAAACATAGATTTTCCTCCTATTGTTACTGTCCAAATTATACCACAAAGAAAAAAATAGTCAAGTTAGTATTTTTTTCTTTACATATGGAAACTTTTGGGTTAAAATATATGATAGAGAAAAATTAGGAGGACTCTATGAAACCTGTTTATAAAAGAATACTTCTCAAATTAAGCGGCGAAGTCCTTGCAGGCGAAGCCGGTCACGGAATAAACTTTGATACGGTAAACGAAGTTTGCACTATTATCAAAGAAGTTGCCGATATGGGTGTTGAAATAGGCATTGTTGTCGGCGGCGGCAATTTCTGGAGAGGCCGTTCAAGCGGCAGCATGGACAGAACAAGAGCAGACCATATGGGTATGCTTGCAACAGTTATAAACTGCCTTGCACTCCAGGAAGGACTTATCACTGCAGGAAACGATGCAGTCGTTATGACAGCTCTTGATATTCAGAGAATGGCTGTTCCTTTTAATAAGGATGAAGCGGTAAGATACATGAAAAACGGCAGAATCGTTATTTTCGGCTGCGGTACGGGAAGTCCCCTTTTCAGCACAGATTCGGGGGCTGCTCTGAGAGCCATCGAAACAGAATGCGACATCTTTTTCAAGGCAACAAATGTTGACGGTGTTTACGATAAGGATCCTAACAAGTATCCCGATGCCGTAAAGTATGATACCCTCACCTATGATGAGATACTCGAAAAGCATTTAGGCGTTATGGATAATACCGCTGCAGCCCTTGCAGGAAACAGCCGTCTTCCCGTTCTTGTTTTTAATCTCAATGATCCCGAAAACATAAAAAGAGCCGTTCTCGGCGAAAATATCGGAACTATCGTTAAATAAACGGTAATTACTAAGGCAATTTTAATAATAAATATTCTCGGAGGAAAAACCATGAAAACAGTATTTGAATTCGCAAAGGAAAAAATGACAAAATCTATTTCTGCACTCAATTCAGAATATAATTCTATCCGTGCAGGCAGAGCAAATCCTGCCGTGCTTGACAGCATAAGAGTTGACTATTGGGGCGTTCCCACTCCCGTAAATCAGATGGCTGCTGTTTCTGTTGCAGAAGCAAGAATTCTTGTTATCCAGCCCTGGGATAAATCCGCTCTCAAGCTCATTGAAAAGGCTATTCAGACTTCTGATATCGGCATAAATCCCCAGAATGACGGTTCTGTTATCCGTCTTACATTCCCCCCTCTTACGGAGGAAAGAAGAAAGGCTCTTGTTAAGGATGTTAAGTCAACTGCTGAAAATTCAAAGGTTGCAATAAGAAATATCAGAAGAGATGCTCTTGAAAAGCTCAAGACAATGAAGAAAAATTCAGAGATTACAGAAGATGATCTTAAGTACGGCGAAGGCGAAGTTCAGAAGATCACCGACGATTTTATCAAGCAGGTAGATTCTGTAGCTGCAGCTAAAGAAGCCGAAATAATGGAAATCTAAAATATGGCAGACTCAAAATTCAGTATTCTTCCCGCTCATGTGGGCGTAATAATGGACGGCAACGGCAGATGGGCAAAAAACCGCGGTCTTCCGAGAAAAATGGGACATATTGAAGGTGCAAAAACCTTCAGAAAAATCGGTGAATACGCAGGAGAGCTTGGTATCCGCCATATTTCCTTTTATGCTTTTTCAACGGAAAACTGGTCTCGCCCCGAAGATGAAGTTAATGCCATTATGAAGCTTTTCGGAGATTACCTCAAAGAAGCGGAAGACCGACTTCAGGAGAACCTTGAAAAAGGTATCCGTCTGCGCTTCTTAGGCGACAAGGATGTACTTACTCCTGAGCTGCGTTTTGCAATGGAATATCTTGAAGACGCTACAAAGGATATGACAAAGGTAAATCTCAATCTTGCCATAAACTACGGCGGTCAGCAGGAAATTCTTCACAGTGTAAAGAATATTGCAGGTGATATCCTTTCAGGGAAAATTAAGCCTGAGGATATAACCTTAGAAACTATTGAAAAGGGGCTTTATACAGGAGAACAGCCTCCTGTTGATCTTGTTATAAGACCCAGCGGTGAACAGCGTCTTTCCAATTTCCTTTTATGGCAATCGGCATATGCGGAATTCTGGTATTCCGATGTATTATGGCCCGATTTTACAGAAAAGGATTTTGACGAAGCACTTTTTGCCTTTCAAAAAAGAAACCGCCGTTTCGGCGGAGTGTGAGCTTTGGCGGATGTGTACGCATCCGCTTTGTTTACATTATAAGAAAAAAACAGTAAGGATAAATTAAATCATGAAAACTCGTATAATCACAGGACTTGTAGGTTTAGTAATAGTTATAGGTTGGTTATTTTCAATGTATACCCCCATATTTGCAGTTGTGCTTGCATTGGTTGCAGCTATAGGTGTATATGAAATGATAAAGGCTTTTGAAGTTAAAAACCTTGTATTCAGGATATTGTGCATTGCCGTTGCGGCACTTATCCCCTTATATTTTGATTATAAGTCTGGGCTTAATATACCTTTATTCCCTGTCATAACAGCAGTCGTAATAATTTCTCTCATTATTATGGTGCTTGACTTCGAGAACCTTAAATTTGAACAGGTAGCAAGCTCTCTTGCTGCAAGCGTATTTGTTCCATCTGCACTTTCTTGTGTAATTCTTTTCAGAGATGTATATATTACTTCCCCCGATACATATAAAAAGACTGACGGCATATTTTTCTTATTATTTGCATTTTTCTGCTGTTGGCTTTCGGATACCTTTGCATTTTTCACAGGAAAGTTCTTCGGCAAACATAAATTGGCTCCCGTTATTTCTCCTAAGAAAACTATAGAGGGTGCAATAGGCGGTATTGTCTGCACAGCAATTCTCAATGTTGTTCTATTCCTTGTCTTCAAATATAATTTTGACCTTTCTGCAGAAATCGGTCTTATTACTGTTATAATTTCATCGGTAGTGCTTTCAGTTATAAGCATATTCGGCGATCTTGCCGCATCTACTGTTAAAAGACATCACGGTATCAAGGATTTCGGAAATATTCTTCCCGGTCACGGCGGTGTAATGGATCGCTTTGACAGCTCATGTTTTGTATTCCCTGTTCTTTATTCGATTATTACAGTTATTAATGCCATATAATAAAGAGGAAAAGATATGAAAAAAGCTATTGCTGTTTTAGGTTCTACAGGCTCAATAGGCGTACAATCTCTCGATGTGGCAGAAAAATCCGATTATTCGGTTGAAGCTGTTACAGCTCACAGAGATTTCAAAAGACTTGAAGAGCAAATAAGAAAATTCAAGCCGAAATATGCCGCTCTCTCAGATATTGCAGCGGCGGCAGAGCTGAAGCTCAGAGTTAAAGACACATCAACAAAGGTTTTTTCTGGTGTAGAGGGCATTTGTATGTGTGCCGCTGAAACCGATGCAGATACGGTTATTGACTCTATTGTAGGACTTGCGGGACTTCGTCCTGCTTTAGCAGTTCTAGAAAGCGGAAAAACGCTTGCTCTTGCAAATAAAGAAGCCTTGGTTGCAGGCGGTCATCTTGTGCTTGATGCCGCAAAAAAAACAGGAAAAGAAATTCTTCCCGTTGACAGTGAGCATTCAGCAATATTCCAGTGCCTTCAGGGGAAGCCCTCTAACAAAGCACTTAAAAAGATAATCCTTACAGCTTCAGGCGGTCCTTTTTTCGGCAAAACAAGGCAAGAGCTTAAAAATGTGACAGCCGCCGATGCACTGAAGCATCCCACTTGGGATATGGGTGCTAAAATCACTATCGACTCCGCATCCATGTTCAACAAAGGACTTGAACTTATCGAAGCACATTTTCTTTTCGGTGTTGCTCCCGAAAATATAGATGTTCTCGTACACAGAGAAAGCATCATACATTCAATGGTCATGTATGATGATAACTCTGTAATAGCACAGCTTGGACTTTCGGATATGAGAATTCCCATTCAGTATGCCCTTACTTACCCCGAAAGATACCCTTCTCCTGTCGGAGAATTGGATCTCTCCGAAATCGGAAAGCTTACCTTTTATAAGCCTGACTATGAAGTATTTGACTGTCTCAACATTTGCCGTGAGGCTATTACAAAAGGCGGACTTTATCCCGCGGCAGTCAACAGTGCAAATGAAGAGGCAAATCGCCTTTTCAGAGAAGGGAAAATCGGATTTCCGGATTTGGGAAGACTTATCCGCACTGCATTTGATGTTACTCCCGATAAAAAGGATTTCACATTGGATGACATTTATGAAACAGACAAAGCGGCAAGGCAAGCCGTAAACAACAGTATTATATAAGACCTATATAATATGATAAAATATTTAAAGGGTGATACTCTTTGCAAAATTTTTTACTTTCTTTAACAGCTGCATCCGTATGGGGAAAGGTCTGGCCTATTCTTTTTGCCATACTTTTCTTCGGGATAATCATTGCCTTACATGAATTCGGACATTTCAGCACTGCAAAGCTATTCAGAATAAAGGTAAATGAATTCTCAATCGGCATGGGTCCTGCTGTTTTCAAAAAACAGAAAGGTGAAACTCTTTATGCTCTGAGAATACTTCCTATAGGCGGTTTTGTATCTCTTGAGGGTGAAGACGAGGCTTCTGAAGATCCGAGAGCCTTCGGTAACCAAAAGGCATGGAAGAGATTCATTGTAATTGCGGCAGGTGCTACTCTTAATATAATCTTAGGCCTTGTGCTTATAGGCATTATGCTTACAATAAGCGGTTCAGTACCAACAACTACCGTCAGCGATGTTACGGAAAATATGTATACAGCCGAAACAGGTGTTCTCATTGGCGACAAAATAATCAGCATTGACGGCACAAAAGTACATTCAGCAAGAGATCTTTATTACTGCCTTTACAGAAACAATGACGGAAAATACGACATTGTATTAAAGCGTAACGGTGAAAAACTCGAATTTACTCAGATGGATGTAATTTATGATATGGAACAGGGCTTTTGTTCCTTCGTTGTAGGGAATGAAAAGGCAACCTTCTTGAATATCATTCCGGGTTCCGTAAAAGAAACAGCATCTATGACAAAGATGATATGGCTGAGCCTTATAGATATGTTCAGAGGCAATTACTCTATGGATGAAATTTCGGGGCCTGTAGGAACAATAGGAATTGTTGCAAATACGGCAAGCGATGCTATATCTTCGGCTGATTATTCCATGATAATTTTCATGCTTGCATTTATTACCGTTAATATCGGCATCGTAAATCTTCTCCCCCTCCCCGCTTTAGACGGCGGCAGACTTTTCTTTATATTTATAGAAGTAATCTTCAGAAGACCCGTTCCCAAGAAATTTGAAGCGATAGTCCATGCAGCGGGACTTATACTCCTTCTCGGACTTATGGCTCTTATAACATTTAACGACATTTCAAATCTTATCAAAGGATGAGAAAAAAATGGCAAGTAAAAAACAGGTAAAAATTGCAGATTTAATTCTTGGCGGAGGTTCCCCCGTCAGAATACAGTCAATGCTTAATACCCCTGCAGAAGACATAAAAGCTTCGGTAGAGCAGGCAATTGAACTCGAAAAAGCAGGTTGCGAAATAATAAGAGCAACCGTTCCTAATATGGAAGCAGTAAAAACTATTGCTGCATTAAAAGAAAATACAACAGTGCCCATTGTTGCAGATATCCATTTTGATTATAAGATGGCCTTGGAAGCTCTTGCGGCAGGTGTTGATAAAATACGCATAAATCCCGGAAATATCGGTTCTGACGAAAGAGTAAAAGCAGTAGCAAATGAGTGCAAAAGAAAAGGTGTGCCCATAAGAATAGGCGTAAACTCAGGCTCGGTTGAAAAAGACATACTTGCAAAATACGGTTCCCCCTGCCCTGAAGCTCTTGTTGAAAGTGCTTTATACCATGTAAGCCTTCTCGAAAAATTTGATTTTGACGATATTGTCATTTCAATAAAATCTTCGGATGTTGCAACTACCTGCAAGGCATACCGTCTTATGGCTCAAAAATCAGATTATCCTCTGCATCTGGGTGTCACGGAAGCGGGAACTGAAAGAATGGGACTTATAAAGTCTTCTATAGGTATCGGCTCACTGCTTCTTGACGGTATAGGAGATACAATAAGGGTATCTCTCACTGCTCCCCCTGTAAAAGAAGTGTATGCAGGCTATGACATACTAAAAGCTGCAGGACTCAGACAAAGCGGCGTAAACCTCGTATCCTGTCCTACCTGCGGCAGAACAAAAATTGATCTTATAGGGCTTGCAAATAAGGTTGAAGAAGCATTAAGAGGCTGTAACAAGAATATCACCGTAGCTGTTATGGGCTGTATCGTAAACGGTCCCGGTGAAGCAAAGGAAGCGGATATCGGAATCGCAGGCGGTAACGGAGAAGGCCTTATTTTTAAGAAAGGTGTTATACTCAGAAAAGTTTCTGAAGATAAGCTTTTCGATGAACTCTTAAAAGAAATTGAAAAAATGTAGTTTTTTCATTGTACATATTACCATAAAGACGGTTTTATACCGTCTTTTTTTATTTAATGTTAACAAGACTGTGTTACTTTTGTAACTTTTTGTAATTTTTAACTTGCTTTTTATTACAAAATAAGGTACAATAGCCATGTTGCGAAAAATCAGTGATTTGATTTATTCAAATATTCGGAGGTTTTTTAATGCAAAAAAAATTCATACTGAGAGTACTCAGTTTAGTTTTGTCGCTTGCTTTATTCTTTTCTCTTATTCCCGTGACAGCAAGTGCAAATGAAACAGAAAAGGTAAACGGAGCAGCAGCTATTATGGCTACAGCTTCTTCTCAGGTAGGTTATTACGAAGGTTCAGGCGACTATTCAAAATACGGAGAATATTTCGGAAAGGCTTACGGACCTTGGTGCGGTGCTTTCGTTTCCTGGTGTGCAAGAACAACAGGAATTCCCGAAAGTGTTATCCCCACAAATCTTTCAAGCACATCAATGCGCGACCATTTCAAGAGTCTTGGTCTTTATCACCTTTCTACTTCATACGGTGGAAGCTATATTCCCAAACAAGGTGACCTTGTTTTCTTTACAAGTACAAATTCTTCTGAAAGAAGTCAGAATAATATTACCCACATCGGTTTTGTTCTCGAAGCAACATCTTCATATGTCACATGCATTGAAGGCAACTGTCCCGACAGAGTAAGACAAATAGACAGACAGTATACTTCATATATAGTAGGCTTCGCAACTCCCCGATATGAAGGCGTGGAATTAGAAAACAACGGAAATGTTTCTACCTATAAGGCAGGCACATATGTGACTGAAGAAATAATGAATTTCCGTAAAACTCCCGGCGGTGAAGTTATCACCACTATTCCTGCAAAAACTACTATTCAGGTAACCGCAATAGAAGGTGTCTGGGGTAAAGCAGTATACAACGGAACTGAAGGCTGGCTTTCTCTTCAGTACAGTGTATATAATCCTTCTTCCGAAGTCCCCCCCGCAAATAATACGGAAACATTGCCTGAAGTTAACAATTCAAATCAGTACAGAGTTACTGAGACAATGAATATCAGAGCTTCTTACACCCAAAGCAGTTCTATTATAGGTTCTGTTCCCGCAGGTACTCTTATTCAGGTTTCTGAAGTTTCCGAGGATAATTGGGGTAAAGTTACTTATGACGGAGTTACAGGCTGGATAAGTCTTAACTGGAGCGTTAAATTTGAACCTGAAGTTGACTGGCTCGTAATTGATATTTCTCAATGGAATGCTCCGGCTGAACTTGACTGGAAACAGCTTAAATCAGAGGGTGTCAAAGGTGTTATTATCCGCATAGGCGGCAGAGGTGCAGACAGCAACAGAGTTATATATTCAGATAATTCTTTCTTAACACATTATAAGGCTGCAAAGGCAGCAGGTATGTATGTTGGCGTTTATTTCTTCAGCTATGCTCTTACAAAGGAACAGGCAATTGAAGAAGCTCAGTTTACTGTTGATATTCTTGAAACAAACAACTGTAAGCTTGATCTCCCCGTATATATTGATATGGAAGATTACGGCACAGATAAATCACATGTGAACGCAGGAAAAGAAACCTGTTCAATGGTTCTTGACGAATTCTGTAAGGTTGTTGAGAATGCAGGCTATATCGCAGGTATCTACTGCAGCCGCTCATTTGCAGAAGATTTTGTTGAATCCTCAGTATTTGAAGGAAGATCAACATGGATAGCAGACTGGGGTAAGGATGTTTGCTGTTATAACGGAAACATTGACATGTGGCAATATACAGAAAACGGCAAGCTCAAGGGAACATCAAACAAAGACACTGACCTTAACCGTTTATATATTGACTACCCCACCTTGATCAACACTAAGATGTTTGAAAACGGTCTTATTGAAAAAGGCGATATTAATTTTGACGGTAATATTTCTGCTGCCGACTCAAGACTTGCTCTCAGATGTGCAGTAGAGCTTGAAAAGCTTACTCCCATACAGTCAAAAATTGCCGATACAAATGATGACGGAAAAATAACCAGTACAGATGCAAGAAATATTCTCAGATCATCAGTAGAATAATTTTGAAACAGCGACAAAAATAAAAATTTGTCGCTGTTATTTTTTATAAATAAAACTATAAAAACTTCCGCCTATCTGCTTTTTTATTGCAGAAAAGCGGAATATTTTATTTATTATTTTTTCTGTATGCCAGATAATCTTCAAGAATTATAACAGCAGCAACAGCATCAACTGTATTCTTTCTTTTAGAACCTCTGACATCTGTCATATTCAAGAATTTATGGGCACTTACGGTTGTAAGGCGTTCATCACGAAGAACCGTTTTAATTCCTGATATCGCTGAAAGCTTTTCGGCAAATTCTTTACAGGCCTCTGCTCTGAAGCCTTCGGAACCGTCCATATTTTTAGGAAGTCCCACTGCTATCTCTTGAGCTTTAAGCTCTTTTGCCTTTTCACTGACGATTAAAAGAACCTTTTCAGCATTACGCTCGTTTATAACACAAACGGGAGAAGCCAGAAATTCGCTTTTATCACATACGGCAAGACCCGTTCTGACATCGCCGTAATCTACTGCTAAAATGACCATATTAACTCCTATCAGAACTGAGGAATTTCATAGCCCGGATCAGTTATTTCTTCGCTGTTTCCGGGACCGCCTGCACAGCCTTTGCAAACACCGGGCATAAAGTCTACCTTATACCAGCCTGTTGCACCTGTGCAGCTTGCACTTGCAAGAAGACCTGTTGCAGTACAATAAGTTCTTCTTACGACCTCGTCGCCCATTTCCAAAGCTTTATATTCAAGATTTTTATGAACTCTGGTCATAACCTCTTCATATACTGCACCTGCAGGATTATAACCGTAATATGCAGTATTTATGGCCTTTTGCTCTTTCTCAAATCCTGTCCATGCACAGCCTACATAATATCCTGTACCGCCGCAGTACCATTTATCGTGGTTATTGGAGGTAGTACCTGATTTTGACCAGTTATCCTGTCCGTTTATAACGAAGCCTATACCTGTACCGTTGGGATATGTGCAGACGCATCTGAGAAGCTGAAGCATAACATCAGCAGTACCTGAAGAGATTACCTGCTCTCCTTCTCTGTTGGGTTCAAGAATAACTTCCGTACCTGCAGCATTTGTTACCTTATAATAGCACCAAGGCTCATAATACAAACCGCCGTTGCCGAATGTAACATATGCGGCTGCCATTTCAAGACAAGTAAGTCCGTAGTCCATAGCACCGATAGCCAGCGGTGCATAGTCTGCATCACCTTCTCCGAGTGTAGTAATATGGAAACGGTCTCTTAAGAAACGGTAGCTTGCAGTGGGAGTAATATCATCAATTATTCTTGCAGGAATAGTATTAAGCGAAGGGGCAATAGCCTGCGGAAGATTTTTAAGATCATCGGGACTACCCGTAACACCGCCGTAGTTCGTAGGCCAAGGCTTATCTTGTCCCCTGAGCATAATACCGTAATTGGGAATATAGCTAGACCATGTATGATAATTCAGCTCTATTGCGGGGGCGTAAGCAGAAAGAGGCTTGATACATGAACCCGGCTGTCTGGGTGAGGATGTGCCTATATTAAGAGTTCTGTCACCTGTTTTCTCACCAAGTCTGCCGGCAGTAGCAACAACTCTTCCCTCATAGTCAAGAATTATCATTGAAGACTGAATAGCAGGATCTTCTTCTGTATCTTCCTCTTTAGGGAATGTGACTCTGTTTGTATAGACATCTTCTATTTCATTCTGAATATCAAGATCCAGTGCGGCATAAACCTTAAGACCGCCATAATAAACCTTACGGAACGCCTCTGATTCGGTGTAGCCGTACTGTGTCTTAAAATCATCTATAAGAGTATCAATAACAAAGTCAACATAATAACTGTTATATTCTGTTTCAATAACAGGAGCATCTTCGACTTCTTCATCATCATTTCTGTTGCCGCTGTCACCGTAGAAAATAACCTCTTCTGAAAGAGCATCATCATACTCTTCCTGGGTAATATAGCCCTGAGCTAACATTTCATCAAGACATTTTGTGGCTCTAGTACGGTTGTTATCATAGTTTATTATAGGATTATAATATCTTGGAGCATTTGTAATGGAAGCGAGTATAGCACACTCCATAAGTGTCAGTTCATCAACTTCTTTGTCGAAATAATACTCTGCGCCTGTCTTGATGCCATAACAGCCCATATCAAGATAAATGGTATTAAGATATGCTTCGAGTATTTCTTCTTTGTCAAAATGCTTTTCGAGTGCGAGAGCGTTCTTTATTTCATTATATTTTCTTACAAATGTAACAGAGTTTTCACCAGTAAGGTTTTTAATAAGCTGCTGAGTAATGGTAGAGCCACCCTGAGAAAAACCGTATTTAACAACAACACCGATGGTTCTTACCCAGTCAACACCCTTATGATATGGGAAGCGCATATCTTCAAGGGCTACAACAGCATCCTGAAGATCCTGACAAACCTCTTCAAGATCTATCCATTCTCTGTTTTCTTCACCGTGAAGACGGGCTATTTCAACCTCATTATTATCTGAGTCATAACCGTAAATAATGGTAGTCTGGCTTTGGTTTGCGATATAGTTATTAAGGTCTATGTAGTCAACACCTGCAATATCATTTTCAGGGTCGCCAACCGAGATAAGACCAACATCAACAAACACATCTAGCACGATAGTACCTGCAGTAAGGACTCCTATCATGAAAAGCATAATAAACACCGTAAGAAAGGCAGTAAGTCCTTTACTCATCGGCTTTTTCTTTTTCCTCTTTTTTTTCTTCTTTTCGGGAGTTACATTATCTTTATTCAAAGCACTCATCCTTTTTTATATTTTTATTAAAAAGAGTTTATTTTATATATACAAAGGATAGTATATCACATATTTTCAAAAATGTTTAGTATATTTTCAAAAAAATTTGCCAAATATTTATAAAAAAATATTTAAGAAGTTGATATTATGAACAGAAAACAGGGACTTATCTATATTTTTCTTTGTGTCACCTTGATTTCGATATTCATTACAGGAATATATTTTTATGATACGGACAATAAAAATGAATACTATCTGTTAAAAGAATACGACGGGAAACTTGCCGTTTTTTCAGAAAACGGAACATCCCTTTTAGAAATAACGGATGTGGATATTAATATATTCCCTGAAGATGACAAGAAATCATTGCAAGAGGGAATAAAAGCGTATTCAGAAGATGAGCTGTATCGCCTTATTGAAGACTTTTCAGGATAATATTGACATTATAAGTTTTTGGGTTATATAATAAACTAATCAGAAGAAAGGATGAGAAACATGTATTATACAATGAATATAGCAGGCTGCGAGAGAAATCTTCCGCTCTGCCCTCTTAACGACGAGCTTATGATCGGTGCTTTTGTTATTTTCGGAGATCAGGAGCTGACTGTAGCAAGTGCAAAAGCTCTTCTTGAAATAGCACCTGAATATGATTATCTTATAACTGCAGAAGCCAAAGGAATTCCTCTTATTCACGAAATGGCAAGACAGAACGGCGACAAAAAATATTTTCTTGCAAGAAAAAATCCGAAGCTTTATATGACCGGAGTATTTGAAGTCAATGTGCGTTCTATCACTACCGCAAAAGAACAAAAGCTCTATCTTGACACTGCGGATGCCGAGCTTATGAAGGGTAAAAGAATACTTATCGTTGATGACGTTATCTCAACAGGAGAATCACTTTATGCAATAGAGCAATTGGTAGAAAAGGCAGGCGGCATTATCTGCGGTAAGCTTGCCATTTTAGCAGAAGGCGATGCACAGCAAAGAGAAGATATAAAATATCTCGAAAAACTTCCGTTATTCAACTCAAAAGGCGAAATAATAGACTAAAAACAACGCCTCGGATAATTCCGAGGCGTTGTGTATTTTTATATTATGCAAATATATCTCTGAACCACTGAATAATAGCATTGAATAAAGCTACGAGCCAATCAAATGGACTTAAAACTGTTTTTACTTCTACAGGAGTGCCGCAGTCATCACATTCACCGCTTGAATCAAAATCAATATGCTCAAGAACAGGGATAGTTTTTGTTGCTGAACCTTTACAACGACTGCAAACCTGCTTCATAAGACCTTCTGCTGTACAGGAAGCTTCATCTACAACCTCCCATTCACCGAAGCTGTGCCCAAGAGCAGATGAACCACCTACATAGTCCTTATAATTATGACCGCAAACGGAACAAAGATATAAAAGATAACCATCCTCCATACATGTAGGCGGAATACTTGTTATTGAATACTTATGTTCAACACACTCTTCAGCTGAAGCTACAAATGCAAATGTTGACAAAAGCATTAATGCTGCAACGATAATACTCAGCATCTTTTTAATATTTTTCATATCATACAACTCCTTTATACAATTAATATATCATACAAGAACTATAATGTCAAATACTTTCAATAAAGCGCATAAACGCATTAAAGCCTTTTGCGTCACGCTTATAAACACCTGCATGTTCAAGAACAGTTGCAAATACCTTTCCGACCTCTGCCTTTAAGATATCCATACAGTTTTCTTTTGTAAACTCATAGTTATTTATGAATGATTCAGCCCAATCAGCATGGCTCTGAGTGAGAGAATTCGCACGAAGATCACTTTTTTCGAGAATTGCTTTTTCGAGAGCTTCGAGTTCATCCTTAAGTCTTGGCGGAAGCACTGCAAGCCCCATAACCTCAATAAGTCCGATGTTTTCTTTCTTGATATGATGAAGCTCAGAATGAGGATGATATACTCCGAGAGGATGCTCATCCGTTGTGATATTATTACGAAGCACCAGATCAAGCTCAAAAAGCTCTCCTCTTCTTCTTGCTATGGGAGTTATCGTATTGTGGGGTGTGCCATCTGTTTCGGCAAAAATAAATGCATCTTCGTCACTATAGCCTCTCCACTTAAGAAGAATCTTATCCGCAAGCTCAACAAGGCTTTCCTTGTTAAGGGACTGAAGTCTTATCGTTGACATAGGCCATTTAACAAGCCCTGCTTTTACATCATTAAAACCGTCAAATGATATTTCCTTTTCCATCGGAGCTCTTTCCATTGCGAATTCATATTTTCCGCCCTGAAAATGCTCATGGCTTAATATGGAACCTCCGACAATGGGAAGGTCGGCATTTGAGCCTAAGAAATAATGAGGAAATACCGTAACGAATTCGAGAAGCTTTGAGAATACAGAACGGTCAATTGTCATAGGAGTATGTACACCGTTAAATACGATACAGTGCTCATTATAATAAACATAGGGAGAATACTGCATAAACCAATCGGAATCATTTATCGTTATGGGGATAATTCTGTGATTCTGACGGGCGGGAAAATCAATTCTTCCGCTGTAGCCTTCACACTCACGGCACAAAAGACACTTAGGATACCCAACCTGGGGCATATTCTTTGCAGCAGCTATTGCCTTGGGGTCTTTTTCAGGCTTTGAAAGATTTACGGTAATATCTATAGTACCGTACTCTCCCGTCTGCTGCCATTTGAGTATCTTTGCTATTCTGTCACGGCGGATATAGTTTGTATCACCGCTCAGTTTATAATACCAATCAGTTGCCTTTACGGGATCCTGAGCATAAAGGGCTCTGAATTCCTTGATAACACTTGAAGGTCTGGGCGTAAGAACGCCCATAATTTTTGTATCAAAAAGATCTCTTGAGACACTGCCGTCATCAATAAGGCCCATTTCCACTGCCTCGTTACACAGAGAATCAAGAATTGAAACAAGTGTGCCGTCTTCTGCGGGCACTGATGCATCATAATCATTTTTGCCGAAAAGAGAAATAATACCGTTGATGCAATATGTTCTGTCGGCTTCCTCTATAAGTGAATTGGCAACAGCATAATTTACAAGAGCTTTAATTTTTCCGTCTATCATAAACACAAAACCTCAAAACTTTAGAATATTCTTTATTATACACGCTTTTCTTGCTTTTTCGCAATAGTTTAGAAAAAAATATTTGCATAACTTTCCATTACAATATATAATTAAAGAAAAATATCCGACAAAGGGTGATTCAGATGAAATATGAAAACAATTGGGAATCTCTCAACTCCCGCCCTGTTCCCGAATGGTTCGCCGATGCTAAATTCGGAATCTTCATTCATTGGGGACTTTATTCCGTACCCGCATATACAACGAGAGGACAATATGCAGAATGGTATCAGTGGCAGATACAGGAGCAGCCCGAACAGGGTGCAAAAGAATGGCACGATAAGGTTTACGGCGAGAATTATAAATATGTTGATTTCGTTGACGGCTTTAAGGCTGAGCTTTTTGATGCAAACAAATGGGCAGAGCTGTTCAAGCGTTCAGGCGCAAAATACATAAATATAACATCGAAGCACCACGACGGCTTCTGTCTTTTTAAATCAGACTATGCATGGAACTGGAATTCAATGGATGTAGGTCCTCACAGAGACTTCTGTATGGAGCTTAAAGAAGCTATGAAGGATACCGGTGTTCGTTTCGGTGTTTATCACTCTGTTTACGAATGGTATCATCCCCTTTATCTCAAAAATCCCGAAGAATATGCACTTAAGCATCTTCATCCTATGCTCAAAGAGCTTATTACAAAATATGAGCCTGCAACACTCTTCACTGACGGTGAATGGTCACATACAAGTGATGTATGGCATTCTACCGAATTTTTAACATGGCTTTATAATGAATCACCTGTTAAGGATTATATAGTACCCAATGACCGCTGGGGCAAGGAAACAAGAGGTCACCTCGGCGGCAACTTTACAACCGAATACGGTTACATCGAAGAGGGTAAAAGAATAGAAGATATAGAGCTTGACCGTCCGTTTGAGGAGTGCAGAGGTATCGGAAAGTCCTTCGGTCTTAACAGAATTGAAACAACAGAAGATTATCTCAGTGCAAAAGAGCTTATTGAGATGCTCTGTGACCTTGTTTCAAAGGGCGGAAACTTCTTACTTAACATAGGTCCTGCTGCAGACGGCACAATTCCCGTAATAATGGAAGAAAGACTTCTTCAGATTGGTGAATGGCTGGAGGTCAACGGTGAGGCTATTTACGGCACAAGACTTTATACAAAGAAAACACAGGACGGTGTTTATTATACCAAGAAGGGTGAAAAGATTTATGCTATAATCAACCGCTTCCCCTTCGGCAGTGTAACACTTAATGAAGTTCCTTTTGAAGATACTCTTAAAGCAAGACTTCTCTCCCACGATGCAGCACTTACAACCGAAAATGACGGCGGTAAGCTTAAAATAAACTTCCCTGCTATTAACCCCGATGAAGTAAAGTGTCAATATCTTTATGCAATAGAGATTACAAAATGACAAAAAAAGGTTTGCATTTTTCGTGCAAACCTTTTTCTTTAATAATCCTGATATTCTATCGTTCCGTCAATAAGAGTTATCATGTAATAACCGTGTCCCGAGCCGTCACAATCGTCAACAGCCTGAACGGAAACTACCGTGCCTTCGGCATATTTTGAAAGATCTGCTTCAGGTCTTGCGGGCAATCCGTTTTCACCTGAATCAGTTTCAGAGGTAGGTTCTGCTGTTGTCGGTTCGGCTTTTTGTGTTCCGTAAAGGAGAACCTGTGACACAGGTTCTTTTGTTATTTTTTCAGAAACAACTGTTCTTTCGGTCTCTTCGCCATCAACAAATGTTACGGAATATATTATTTCCTTTGTTCCGTTTATACCCTGAACTCTTGTCGCAACAGAGCCTTCGGGAAGTGTATCGGAATATTCCGTTAATGTTGAAAAAGCAATTACTTCCTCTTTTTTTTCTTCCTTTACTTCGATATTACTGAGAGAGGTTTCCTCTGTGTCCGCCGTTGTTATTTCATTGATCACAGTGGTTTCCTGACCCGAAACGGTGATTTCTTCGTTGCCATTATCTGAACAGGCAGTTCCGAATATCGCAAGACATATCACAATAAAAACAACTGTATACTTTTTTAACATTTAAAAATCCTCCAATGAAACTAGTTGTTCGGCAGCCTTTACCGCCATACCGTTTGCGGAAATATAAATCTTGACATCGGCATCAATGCCTGAAAGCCGATCCTTTGGTAAATATAACAGATAGGAATAGTCACCTTCTGTATCACTCACTGTAAAAGCCTCATAGCATTTCCCGTTTATTTCAACAAAAACCTCTGTGAATGCTTCATCGCCGTTTATTGCACCGTAAATTTTCAAATAATCCATAGCATTTTCAGATGCTTTGATATTTACTGTGGCAGAAATACCGTCTTTTTCTGCAATATCCGGGGAGAGCTCTTTTTCAAGTCCCGAAAATACCGGAGGGGCTACCGCATAATCCGTCACATTTCTTTCGGCAACTTCAACGATAACATGATCTGCAGAATACACCTGAATAAATTTTTCAAGCATATAAGGAACACCCTTTGAAAAACATGCCGACGAAAAATTGTCTGCCATAAAAGGCAACAAGGAATTCCCGAAGGAATCTCTGAACATAACCAGTCTGCCTGATGCCGCCGGGTTTCCCGTAAGAATAAGAGGCTCCTCTACACTTTCGGTTTTTGTTTTATAGGTGAATCCTAATTCTTCAGTATAATAATAGTTTTCTTCAAAAGCAGGCGTATCCTTCTCCAGAGCTTTTTCCAGATCGCCGCATTCCCGTGCTTCATAAACAAATGACCCGTCTTCATATGGCTCATAGTCTTTTTTTAATGCCTCTAGAATTGCACCAAATGCAATTAAAGCACCCTTATTATTCCAATGAGAATCCGTTTTCAGATAAAGCGGCTCTTCACTTTCCGAAAAGAGCGTAAACAAATCTACAAAATTAACATTTTCATTTTTCAACAATGGAATAAGCCTTGCGATATTGTTATTTTCGGTATTTCTTTTATAAAATGACGGCATATTTTCATAATAAACAGAGTTTTTATTCGGTGCCGCCGTAAAAACAAAAGAGACTCCAAGGCTTTCGCAAAACTCCTGCATAAGTGCAATATTATGTGCCGTATTATAAATCTTTCTGTCTGAAGCATTACCGCTTCCCGTGTAGTCGCCGAGAGTCGATGCATAATAAAGCCATCCGTCTGTTCCTTTTATAACACCGTTTACGGGCTTTTCGTTTTCAGAAGCGACAGTATCTTCCGGCAATGTTGTGTTTTCTGTATCTGAACTTTGAGACAATCCAAAAATGCAGACAACGAAAAGAATAACAATCGGAAGAGCTATAAAAAATATAATTTTTTTATTTTTCAAAACGATCATTCTTTCTGATAATTAAAATTTTCAGCTCCATGTTGCCTCACCGTTTTTGACAGTCAGTGTTGCCGTCGATTCACGGGAATTTATTTTCGGATAATTCTCTTGTGTACATAAATACCAGTCATATTGTCCGTATGCGGTATTTTGTGAAGCATCACAGATAAGCCATTTTCCGTCGACAAAAACTTCCGTGTAGCTGTGATTTACCATATCGCCGTAAACTCCACGGACTTTTCCGAGAATAACTCTTGAATCATATCCGAGAACTCTTGCAATATATGCAAAAGTTGATGCATATCTGTAGCAATTCCCGTTATGATTTGTAAACATATGTTTTGCACATTCTGCCATATCCTTTACAGCGGGAATCCCGTACATGGTTTTATAATCAAATTGCTTATAAAGATAATTATAGCAATCTTCAAGTCTTTTTTCGTTTGTATCCTCAGAAGAGGAATGAGCCTGAACAAAGTCAACTGCAAGCTTTATGACCTCATCATCAACTCTTTCGCCGCCGATATCAACATAAAAACCGTCAACAATACGATTTACCGCAAGAACCGACTTTCCGTTTTGTTCATAAAAATAATAATATTTTCCTGCATATTTTTCCCAACCTGTATTTTGTTGGGAGCATCTTGTGCATGTGGTTGCAACTGTAGCCGAGGTCTTTTTCCAATTATGACCGAGTTTTGATGGAGTCGAGGTACTTATCCTTGCACAGACGGTACAGACCTTATTTACATATCCGTCTTTAGTGCAGCTTGGAGAAATATTGATAAGAGTCGTGAACGCATGTGGTTCTACGGGAATCTTAACCTTTCCTGAGACCGAACAGTCGGTACAGTAAAAACTTACATTTCCTTCTTTTTTACAGGTAGCTTCATTTTCTACAGTGATAAAATACTTATGGGATATGGTTTCTTCCAGTAAAACAGACATTCTCAGCGCAAGTCTTGCATCATTTGAATTTATAACACCGTCACAATTAATATCTGCAACAGGAGCTTTTTCAGCTTCAATTGCTATGAGACCTACAGAAACTCTTAATATTTCTCTTGCATCACGCGCTTCTATTTTTGAAGTACCGTTAACATCTCCTAAAAGAACTGATATTCCTTTTACTTCTTCAGTTGTTGATTCCTCAGTAACTAAGGTAGATTCTTCCTCCTGCGGAATCGTTTCTTCTTCACTGAAAGTAGTTTCTTCTTCCGATGAGGTCATTTCATCCTCACCTGAGGTGATCTCTTCCGCAAATGATATTATCTTCAACGAATTGAAGCACAATGATGCTGTTAAAATCAGCATACAAAAAAACAGCATAAATACTCTTTTCATGACTTCTACCCCAAATTGTGTCAAGAAGACAATTTTTTATACATTTATTCTACTATAATAATATTAATTAATCAACTTAAAAATAGTAAGAAATCCCGATGATATTTTTATATCATCGGAATTTTGAACAGCGTTAATTTATTTTTTTATTGCTTTGAAGAAAAGCTTGTGTTCGCCGAGGTTTTCTCCTGTAACGGTAACTGTAACATCACCGGACTTGCCTGTGGTTCTTATCCAGAAAGCACGTGCACCGCCGATAAGAGCGAATTCATCAGGACCTATTACTTTAGCAGGACCGTCAACTTCTACCTTAATGCTGTTATTTGCAAAAGGAAGTCTGTTTCCGTTCTGATCTGTACACAAAAGCTCAATTCTTGTAACATCATAGGTCTTATCTTCAATAAGAGTATCGCTGTCGGCTTTTACTGTAAGCGCCTGAGCGTTTGCTGCTGTGCGGGTCACTGATTTTACAAGCACACCGTTTTTATAGCCGTCAAAACGGTATTCAACCTGCTCGTCACCCCAGTTAGCAAAATACTTTGTAACGAGATCAACCATCTGAGAAATTTTCATTCTGCCCTTAAGGAAAGAATATGCAATTTCAAGATAGTGCTGAGGGGGCATTATATATCCGTGAACAGATGCCGCAACAAGAGCATTCTTAAGAGGTTCGGCAACATCATGAGGAAGTCCGTCTTCCGTTTCAAGACTGTCACCTATATAATCCTGAGGAAGAATAGGCGGATGAGGAAGATTGGGATATTTTGCCTTATTGGGATAAGCGGTGCTCTTATATTTGCCGTTCTTATAAATTTCTACATAATCGCAGTTTGTAAAAATATAAGTCTGGCCGATAATAGCACCCGGATGTTCGCCTACATCCATTGCAGAGGATGTTTCAAGAACGGGAATGTCATCCTGCTGCGAGGAATAAACAGCTGCGGCAAGCTTCGGGATTCTGAACATATCAGCTACACCGTGATAACAGATTCTGTCTCCGCTGCCGAAGTCCTTATGTGTATTATAGTCAGCCATACACCAACCGATAGCACCTGTGTGGCGTTTACTTCCGAATGATGTATTCTGAACTCTTAAATGTCTTAATGCGTGTTCGGTTCTTAAAGCCTCTCTGTCAAAGGTCTTTGTCGGGAACATATGTCCGTTATGCTCGGTTACGAGATAGGGAGCTTTAATTCCGCAGGTGATAATTGCAGGAAGAAGATTTATGGGTCCGCCGTTATGAATAAAATCATTATATGTATACACATCCTCAAGCAGGTGGCTTCTGGGGAAGTTTCTGACACCGCCTGTCTGTCTTGTGGGGTCAAGTGAACGGGCAAGTGCATTGGTTTCGGTATAGAATTCGTCGCAGTCATTTCCCTCGTTTACTCTGACACCCCAAAGCACTACAGAGGGGTGGCTTCTGTCACGAAGCACCATTAAACGGATGTTATCAAGACAGTTTTCTCTCCATTCACCTTCACCTAAGAACTGCCAGCTTGGCATTTCTGTGAAAACAAGAAGACCTATTTCGTCACAACGGTCAAGGAAATGAATAGAATCGGGATAGTGAGCGGTTCTTACAATATTACAACCGAGAGTATATTTCATAAAATCGGCATCAGCCTTCTGTGCGGAAGCGGGCATAGCATTTCCGACATACGGATAGCTCTGATGACGGTTAAGACCGATAAGCTTTACCTTTCTGCCGTTAAGAACAAAGCCAGTTCTTGTGAACTTTGCCTCTCTGAAGCCGAAACGCTTTGTAACTTCATCCGCACCGAAAGAAACCCTGAGAGTATAAAGCTTAGGATTATCAATATCCCAGAGCTCAACATTCTTGACCTTCCAGCGAATTCTTAAAACTTTACCGTCAACCTCGGCTGTCTTTTTGCCGATACTCTTTTCACCGTCAAAAAGCTCAAAGGTACAGTTTCCTGTTACCTTTTCAGAGAATGTAACATCAGCCTCTACTGTTTTTACAGAATAAAGAGGTTCGGGAGTTTTAATGAATACATCATCAATATACTTTTCATCAAGAATATCAATATGTACTTCTCTGTAAATACCGCCGTAAACAAGATAGTCTACGACCTTACCGAAAGGAGGAATTTCAGGTCTTTCTGTAGAATCGAGCATAACCGCAAGTAAATTATTTCCGTGATTTACTTTATCGGTAATTTCAAAAGAAAAAGGAGTATAACCGCCCTTGTGTTCACCGATAAATTCACCGTTGAGATATACTTTTGCATAGTTTGCGGCCCCCTCAAAGCCGATAAAAATATGCTTATTTTCTTCAAAGGCTTCGGCAGGTAATCTGAACACCTTTCTGTAGCAGCTCACAAACTGAAAAGATGCCTCGTCAAAATAGTTATAGGGCAATTCCTTATTTGTGTGAGGAATATCGATTTTTTGGAAGTCACTGTCATCAAAACCGGGTTTTATCATGTCCTCGGAAAAAATCTCACAGTATTTCCAATTGAAATTCAGGTCAATTACTTTTCTCATACAAATTCTCTCCTTTTTTTGGAAATATTAAATATATTATACATTGAAAAGCATTATAAGTCAATCACACAAAAAACTGTTGATTTGTCCGACTAATATTGGTATTATATTCATATAACAGCACTCGGAGGCTTATTATGAAAAAAGCAAAAACAGCAGCTAAGATTATAGCAGGGACAACCGTTGCAGGCACTGCCGCTTATATAGGACTCGGCGGACTTTTATGCTACGGAATTCTTTCAAAAAAGATCTGCAACAAGCATCCTGAAGAGCTTTTGCACATCCCTGCCAACATGAAAAGATATCTCAGTGACGAAAACTTCAGAACTGCCGATGACTGGTATACTGCAATAAATCCCGATGATACGGTCCTTATAAATGAAAAAGGTGAAAAGCTTATCGCTAAAATCATCCCGAATGAAGCTTTTTCTCACAAATGGCTCATTGCTGTACACGGCTATACCTCCCGTCCGAGAGCCGTGGCAAGACAGGCTATTCATTTTTATAAAAACGGATACAATGTAATAATGCCGCTGCAAAGAGCTCACCGAAACAGGGACGAAAAATTCACCTCAATGGGATATTATGAAAAATATGATGTAATATCCTGGATAAACTATATTTTATCCTCTGATCCCGATGCCGAAATTGTTCTTCTCGGTATTTCAATGGGCAGTGCCACCGTTATGATGACAACGGGGGAAGAGCTGCCTTCAAATGTAAAATGCTGTATTGCTGACTGCGGATATTCCAACTGCTTTGATCTTTTTCAAGATACCCTTGACGGTCAAACATCCATTCCGCCAAGTCTGCTCCTTAATATGGCTAATTCCTTTTCTTCAATATTCCTCGGCTGGAATTTCAAAGACTGCTCTCCTATTGATGCCGTAGCTCATTCAAAAACACCGACATTGTTTATACACGGTGATAAAGATTCCGTAGTACCGTTCTGGATGATGGAAGCACTTTTTGAAAAATGTTCCGCTAAAAAAGAAAAGCTCGCCGTACCGAAAGCCGGACACGACGAAGCCTGTGAAAAACAGCCTGAAATGTATTGGGAGGCTGTTGACGGTTTTATTAAAAATTTCATATAAGATGATTTAAACAGAAAAAGTCGGCTTGTATACTGAGGACATTTTATAATATCCTCAGTATACAGGTCTTTCTTTTTTATCAGAATGTTATCTGTTGTTCTGATTATTCTGGTTGTTCTTGTTATTCTGGTTGTTCTTGTTATTCTGGTTATTCTTGTTGTTCTGATTGTTCTGATTGTTCTGATTGTTCTGGTTATTCTTGTTATTCTGGTTGTTCTGATTGTTGTTCATAATTTCACCTCCAAAATAGTTTACAAGGATAGTTTGCCGCATTTGCGGTAAACTATTCACGAAAGCACTAAAAATCAGAAAGGGAAATAATATGCTTTTAATAAGAAACGGACTTTTACACACCATGGAACAAGATGAACCTATACATGCAGACATTCTTATAAATAACGGAAAGATAGAAAAAATAGGAAATGAAATTCCCGAAAACGCCGAAACGGAAATTTTTGACGCAAGCAATATGAATATTTATCCGGGATTCATTGATGCTCACTCACATATCGGAATTTCAGAAGATAAAACCACTGCTCAGAATGATCCCAGTAATGAAAACACATATCCGACAACTCCCACTCTCAGAGCCATAGATTGCATAAATCCAATGGACAGCGCTTTTCATAATGCCATTGCGGCAGGCATAACGGGAGTTATGGTAGGTCCCGGAAGTGCAAATGCCATAGGCGGACAATTTGCTTTTATAAAAACAGACGGAAGATGTATAGATGATATGATAGTTCTTGCACCTGCCGCAATGAAAATTGCATTTGGAGAAAACCCTATGAATTGCTACGGTCTTAACGGCAACACACCCTCAACGAGAATGGGAATTGCCTCTCTTATAAGAGAGGAGCTTTTTAATGCAAGGCAATATTTTTCCCTTGAGACTCAACCTGAAGCTGATTTTAATTCGGAATGCTACAAAGATTTATTTGATAAAAAAATTCCATTAAAAGCCCATGCGCATCGGACAGATGATATTTTTACAGCGATAAGAATTGCTAAAGAATTCGGGCTTGATTTAACTATAGACCATTGCACGGAGGGACACCTGATTGCTGAAGAAATAGCAAAAAGCGGCTTTCCTGCCATTGTGGGTCCCTCGCTTGCCTCCCGTAACAAAAAAGAGGTCGGACTTTCAGATTTCAAAACGGCGGGTATTCTTCATAAAGCAGGAGTAAGAGTTGCAATTACAACCGATCATCCTGTATCCCGAATACAATATCTTCCATTATGTGCAGCTCTTGCCGCAAAGGAAGGCTTAGGAGAAAAGGAAGCACTTCGTGCAATTACAATTAATGCTGCGATTATTTGCAGAGTTTCTGACAGATTGGGAAGCATAAAAGAAGGCAAGGATGCTGATTTGGTAATATATGAGGGCAATCCCTTGGAAATAAATTCCTCTGTTATTGCAACGATTATCAACGGAAAAATAGTCTGGAAAAGATGCTCATAAATTACCGTCTTTGACGCACGGGAAAAATATAATGGGATTATGCCACTGAAGAGCTATTTTAGTTATAAAAGTTTTATGCTACTGCGAAAGTTTTGTAGTACTTTGTTTTCGCCGCTTCGCAGTACCATCGTACAGCTTGCCAGCGGCGAAAACAAAAAATACGGCAATTTCTGAACACTTTTCCGTGCAGTAATTTTACTGTCTGCAGACCTTATTAAGTTAGTTTTACTTGACTCATTCAGGAACTGTTGCTGATTAATGATAAATATCCATATTTCACGAAATTGCATCCGTTTCTCTGAAAGGGCGCACTTCCGCAAAATCTGAATATTTCCGGGTAATCGAAAATAGTTTAATATTTAGTATATATATCAACGCACGTCGGACGGCTGAGAAGTGCTCAGATTTTGCGGTAGTGTGCCAAAACAAAGTTTTTGGTGCAATACCGTGAAATATGGGCATTTATCAGCCGTCTGACTTAACTTATTTATATATAAAAACAAAAAATGCGATAAGGCGATGAGCCGTTCGCACATAAAGCACTCACTTTTGTAGTGCTACGCACGGCAAGTGGTGCAAAAATTACCCTATTTGTTGTTTTCGCCGCTGGCAAGCCGTACATTGGTACTGCGAAGCGGCGAAAACAAAGCAGTTTAATTTTCTGCGTGGATAAAAATTATAATTTTTAGTTAGCTTTCTTCGTGGCAGACACCCTAAAATTATACTTGCGTCAAAGAGGGTGATTTTTGCGCCACTTGCCCGATAGTTTAATTGCCGCCGGGGCCGTCACGGCGTTCCCTTGTATCGGGAATTTCAATTTTCCCCTTTATTTCCCCTGGTTTTATAGGTTCTTCCTCTGTCTTTTTCTTAGGGTCTTGTTCTTTCTTTTTTTCTTTATCTTCAAACATAATATTACTCCTTATTTATGATATCGTTTAAATTATTCTGCGGCGGAAAACAGCTGTGATTTTTACAAACATAGTAAGTGGTTTTCCCGTTTATTAACGGATATTCAGCAGTCGGGTGTGTTAAAATAATGACAGCATCATGCGGAAGACTGAATATCAGCTCCCTTATATCTATATTTTCTTCATATACTACTGTCACCTTTACAGACGGCTCGAAATACTGCAAGAGGGCTGTAAGATACATTGAATATCCCTGCGGATAGACTGACGCTTCACTGCTCATAAAATCCAACTGCCGCTGAGCTTCTTTTTGGTATTTTTCCTCTGAACTCAAAAATAATAAACGTACAAGGTCATAGGCAATTAAAGAATTTCCAGAAGGAATGGCACCGTCATAGGTCTCTTTTGGGCGAAGTATCAGTTCCTCGCTGTGTTCACCGTATAAAAAGAAGCCTCCCGCACTGTCTCCGAAAAGAGAAATTGCCTTATCGCAAAACATTTTTGCCTTTTCAAGATATTCTTTACTTAATGTTACTCTGTAAAGCTGAAGCTGAGCGAAAATATATGCCGCATAATCATCAAGAAAGCCTGAAACTCCCCTGTGCCCTTCTCTGAAGCTTACAAACAAATTATCGTTTTCGCAAAGATATTTTCTTATAAATTCATCTGCTTTTTGTGCCGCTTCAAGATATTTTTCACAGCGACTGCAAAGATACAGCTCACTCATTGCTCCTATCATCAGACTGTTCCAGACCGTAAGTATTTTATCATCCAAATGAAGAGAATACCTGTTTTTTCTGTAATCACGAAGCTTTATGAGACAATCATCAAACTTTCTGTCAGAGGGAGCACTTTTCAATAAATTAGGAATATTCTTTCCTTCAAAATTACCCCTGATGCTTATATCGTAATGCGAATTAAATGCTTCTCCCTCTTCCCTACCCAGAATATTTATAATTTCATCGGGAGTAAAGAGATAATATTTTCCTTCTTCCCCGTCGCTGTCGGCATCCTGTGCGCTGAAAAAACCGCCTTCAGAGGAAGTCATTTCCCGTAAAATATAATCCACTGTTTTTTCAGCAATTTCAAGATATTCACACTTTCCCGTAACCGTATACGCTTTACAGTATGAGAGTATCAAAAGCGCATTATCATAAAGCATTTTTTCAAAATGCGGAACAAGAAACATTTTATCGGTGGAATATCTGCAAAAACCAAATCCGATATGGTCAAACATTCCGCCCCTATACATTTGCATCAGAGTGTGCTCTGCCATATTAAGGCAATGAGCTTTTTTATACCGCTCATAATAAGACAGTAAAAATATTATATTATGCGGAGTCGGAAATTTAGGTGCTCTGCCGAAGCCGCCGAATCTTTTGTCATACATTCCCAAAAATGTATCAACAGCTTTTTCAATAAGCTTCATATCTATAGTGCCTTCTGAAAAATCATTATTTTTCAGATGCTCTAAAATCCCTTCAGCATCTTCAAGTAAAGAGCTTCGCTCATTTTTCCATTTCTCATTTATAAGCATTAACAGTTCTTTTAAGCCAATCATACCGCTGCGGGAGGTTTTCGGGAAATAAGTCCCTGCAAAAAACGGCTTCTTATCTGCCGTCATAAAAATAGACATAGGCCAGCCGCCGCTTCCTGTAAAAGCCTGACATACTGCCATATACACACTGTCAATGTCGGGTCTTTCCTCTCTGTCCACCTTTACGCAAATAAAATATTTATTAAGAATATCAGCGATTTCTTCATCCTCAAAGCTTTCATGGGCTAACACATGGCACCAATGGCAAAAGCTGTATCCGATACTGAGGAATATGGGTTTATCTTCTGATTCTGCTCTGAAAAACGCCTCCTCACCCCAAGGATACCAATCGACAGGATTATCCTTATGCTGTAAAAGATAAGGACTTTTTTCATCTTTTAATCTGTTGCTCAAATAAAAACACCTCGCCTTTTTAGCATTCTCATAAAAATATCCGGTATACAAACAAAAAAAGCTAGAATACATCAAACATTTCAGCACAAAATAAATTCAAGAGGTGTTTAACATGAAGAAAAATGAAATGCCCGTCGGCTTCGGTATGGCACTGGCACAAAATCCGAAAGCCATGGAAAAATTTGCACTTATGAGTGAAGAGAAAAAAAGGGAAATAATTCAAGGAACTCACGCAGTTAATTCAAAAGAAGAAATGCACCGCTATATAAGTGATCTTGCCGAAAACAATTAAAAATGCTGAAAGCTCTTTTTCATGGCTTTCAGCATTTTTAATTATATTAGTTTATAGATTTTTTTCAAAATACAGCGTTATTTAATATCAATTCCACCAAATATACAAGCACCGCTGATAAATACGGTAGGAATTCCTGCAACAAAGGGGCGCTTTGTTTTATTGCCGACACCGCCGAAAATAGGAGTTGTGCATATTTCAACATTTACATTATCGGGAAGAATTATATCCACACCGCTGAAAATACAGAAGACATTGACAACTGTATCTTCCGTTATTACGGTTTCACTCAGATCACAGTCAATGCTGCCGAAAACAGAGGTAAGCTCTGCTCCGTAAAAATCGCTTCCCGGATATGCTACCTTCCGACCTGAAAATATTGCATTACACTGCATTTTTGCAAAGCCCCTTGCATCAAGTCTTTTTATTGCTTCCTTTGCTTTTCTGTTAAACATATCCTTAAAAATAAGACTGAGACCGATGATGATTATTATAACAGGAACAATAAGCTTCCAGAGTGTTGCAAATGAAATAATATCACGGCTTGCAAGGAACAAAACTACACCTACAAAAAGACCTATAAGACTTCCTGTTTTATCCTTTTCCGTTATAAGACAGATAAGACTCGGAATTATAATAAATAGAGTCCACCAGCCGTCAAAAAAGATATTAAAATCAATAACATCCATTGCCCTGAGTGCGAAAAGAACACCGACGGCAACTAACACTACACCCCATAAAATTCTGCTTATTTGTTTCATATCATGTTCTCCAAATTAAAGATTTATACTAATATATTACTATGAACCGGCAATAAAGTCAACAATATTCGCCACTTGCACAAAAACGACAAATATGATATAATTATAGTATTACAAAATCGGAGGTCAATTTATGCGATTACAGGAATCAGGTGAAATGTACCTCGAAACTATATATATACTAAGCAAAAAACTGCCGTATGTACGCTCTGTTGATGTAAGCGAACATCTCGGATATTCAAAACCCAGCGTTTCCCGTGCTGTGGGACTCTTAAAAAACGGCGGTTTTATAACAGTCGGAGAAAACGGAGAATTAAAGCTCACCGAAGAAGGCTATAATATCTCCCAGACAATGTTTGAAAGACATACTATTCTTTCCGAATGTCTCATAAAACTCGGCGTAAGCGAAGAAACAGCAGCGGAAGATGCCTGTAAAATAGAGCATGTTATCAGCGAAGAATCCTTTGAAGCGATAAAAAAATTTATATCCAAGCACCCTTAAAGGAGAGCAGAATATGAAGATTTCCGTTAACTCAAAAAAGGAATATCAAAACTTTGAAGGCTTCGGTGCTTCAGGTGCATGGTGGGCTCAGGCCGTAGGCGGCTGGACTCACACCGATGAAGAAAGCGGAGCACCCACAAACAAAAGAATTGCCGAACTTCTTTACAGTAAAGAAAACGGAATAGGACTTCGCATTTACCGTTATAATCTCGGCGGCGGCTCAAGAAACAGCGGTTCAAGCGTTTTCCCGAATAAAAACAGAATGGCTGAAAGCTTTGACAAGGGCAACGGACAATATGACTGGTCAAGAGATAAAAATGCCGTTAACATGATGAGACTTTGCGTTGAGGCAGGGGCAGAGGAAGTAATTCTTTTCAGCAACTCCCCTCCCGAAAGACTCACTAAAAATCATAAATCATGTCTTGATAAAGCATGGAGAAGTAATCTTCCGAGAAAAAACGAAGAAGGCTTTGCAAAGTATCTACTCGATTGTGCCGAGCATTTCATAAAAGAAGGCATCCCCGTAAAGTACATATCCCCCGTAAATGAACCCTTATGGGTATGGACGGAGAAAAACGGTCAGGAGGGCTGTCACTACACTCCATACGGTGTTTATTCACTTCTTAAAAAGACCGCGTCTGCCCTTGAAAAACGAACTGCTCTTAAAGGAGTAAAGCTCAGTGCCTGCGAAAACGGAGATATTCGTTGGTTCAATAAAACCTATACCTTTGCAACACTTCTCAATAAAACAACCAGAAGAAACTGTGACGGCATAGATGTTCATTCCTACTGTCTTCCCATACCGCTTAAATTTCTGAATAACCGTGCCGGCTTTCTTAAAAGATACAGAAAATTCTTAGATATATTCTTCCCCGGAGTCCCAGTTAAAATGAGCGAATGGTGCCATATGAAGGGCGGAAGAGATAAAGGAATGGACTCTGCTCTTGAATGTGCAAAGGTAATTTATGAGGATATTTCCATTCTCGGTGTTTCATCCTGGCAGCATTGGATAGCTGTATCAGAAGTCGATTACTGTGACGGACTTATATACATAAACGAAGAGGAAAAAACCTTTGAGCTTACAAAAAGGCTTTTCGTTACGGGTAATTTTTCAAAATATATTCCTTATAATGCGAAAAGAATTGATATTACCTGTGATGACAAGAGTGTTTTGCCTCTCAGCTTTACAAAAGACGGAAAAACAGTTGTGATTCTTATAAATCCTGCAAAAGATGAAAAAGAGCTTAATATTGATTTTGCAGAAAAAGCTTTAATTGCCGTTACGGATAATGAAAACGATCTTACCGAAAGTACTGTAAGCGGTGAAAAAATATTGAAGATCACACCTAGCTCCGTCACGACCATAGTATATTAAGTTATTTCCCTGCAGGAAAATTTTCTTGCAGGGTTCTTGTTTTGTTGACTTTATTTTAATACCATGATATATTTTATACATTAAGTTAAGAAAGCGGAATTCTTATGAAATACGATTTTACAAGTATACCCGACCGCTCGGGCTGCGGCTCGGCAAAATGGAACGGCGCAAAAAATGCGAGTGCAGATGCAGTTCCCCTGTCGGTTGCCGATATGGAATTCACAACCGCCCCCGAAATAAAAGACGCGCTGTCAAAACTTGCTCAAGAACAGATATTGGGCTACACCGACCCTACAGATGATTATTATAATGCCGTTATATCGTGGATGGAAAGACGGCATGATTTTCATATCGAAAAAGAATGGATAGTTACTACTCCCGGTGTTGTAAATGCCCTCGGAATATTAATTGAAGCCGTAACAAAGCCCGGTGACGGTATTATTATTCTTACCCCCGTTTATTATCCCTTTGATATGGCAGTTCTTGCAAAAAGCAGACACTTCGTTTACAGTGAATTAAAGCTCAATAACGGAAGATATGAAATTGACTTCACCGATCTCGAAAAAAAAGCAAAGCTTCCTGAAACAAAGGCTATTATCTTCTGTAATCCCCATAACCCCATAGGAAGAGTATGGACAAGAGAAGAGCTTCAGAAGGTTATAAGCATCTGCTGTAAAAACGGTGTTTTTATAATTGACGATGAGATACATAATGACCTTATAATGCCCGGCTACACCCATACTGTAATGGCAACACTCGGCGAAGATATAAAAAATAATATTGCAGTCTGCACAGCGCCCAGCAAAACCTTTAATCTTGCCGGACTTCAGTGTTCAAATATAGTTGTTCCGGATAAAAAAGCGAGAGCAAAGGTAAATGCCTGCATAATGCTGAATCTTATGAACCATCTGAACATTTTCGCATATGAAGCCTGTAAAACGGCATATAACCAATGCGAGGAGTGGCTCGAAGAGTTACTGACGGTAATTGACGGCAACGCAAAATATGTTGAAAGCTTTATGGCAGATAAATTCCCCGAGATCAAGGTATTTCCGCTTGAAGGTACATATCTTCAGTGGCTTGATATGAGAGCACTCGGCATGACACATAACGAGCTTCGCGAGATGCTTGAAAATGCAGATATTTTTCTTGACTGGGGCGAAATGTTCGGCGATCTCGGAAGAGGCTTCCAGAGAATAAATCTTGCGTGTGCGAGAGTAACACTCGAAAAAACTCTTGAGCGTTTTGAAAAAGCAGTTTACAGTGTCAGAGAAAATTGGAAAATAAACGGAAAACCGTATCACAAAAAGCTTCAAAAAGGCGATATCATAGAGGACTTCGTTTATGATTCCGCTTACGGTAAAGGCAAAAATCTTAAAAACAGCATAGATAAAAAGACCTTGCTTGTATTTACCCGATATTATGAATGCAGTATCTGCAAAGAAACTCTCAACACCTTCAAAAAGTATCAGAGAGTATTCAGAATGATGGGAATAGACCTGAAATTTATTCTTCAGTCTGACTTAAAAACCGTGTCTTCTGCTCAGAGCCTTTATCCCTTTGAGCTGATAGCCGACCCGGAGGCTGTTTTTTATGACAGATATAATATTTTTGAAGCAAACAGCATGGTCAGAATGGTTGCAGGAGATAAAATGTTTGAGGAAATGACACGCGGAGATATCAGAAATCTTCTCGATTCAGACCTTATCAATGCTTTTGTATCGGAAGAAAGTACACCGTCAAAGCACCGTGAGCTTCAGCTTCCCGCTTTTATCGGCATTGATAAAAACTGTAAAGTAATATATTCCCATTACAGCAAAACCGTCGGCGATTTTCCCGATGCAGGAAAGCTTCTTGGGGCAATGAGAAAACAGTAAAATCTTATATTTCGGAGGTTCAAAAAATGGAACAGAAAACTGATGCAAAAAAATATGTACCTAAAAAAGAGGTGCAGGCCTACGCTATTGCAGCACTCGGTCAGGGTCTTGTTTACAGCTGTATGTCAAGCTACATAACAGACTATTACATGAATGTTCTGACCCTTAATGCGATGTTTGTTATTCTTCTTATGCTTCTTGCCCGTGTATGGGATGCTATCAATGACCCGATGATGGGCATGATAATGGATAGACATACAACTAAAAAAGGCAGAATGAAGCCTTATCCCGTTGCAACTGCTCTCCCCATTGCAATTCTCACCATTCTTATGTTTGTAAATCCCGGCTTTGATACAGACAACAAGTCAATCTGGCTTTATGTCTTTGTTGCAGCGGTTTATGTTGCATGGGGTATGATATATACCGTAAGTGATGTTCCCTTCTGGAGCCTTCCCAACGTTATGACACCAAACCCCAAGGAAAGAGGTACACTTATTTCCTATGCAAAAACCGTCGGCGGTATCGGCTCTGCTGTGACTGTTGCTCTTCCCATAATAGTAGGCTACTTCGTGGCTTCAATGGATATTGAAACAGCAAACATTGTGAAATACGCAGTTATGGCAATTTCAATGGCTGTTATCGGAATGCCGCTGTTTACTCTTTCTTCGTTCAAGACAAAAGAAAGAATACAGATTCCCAATGCTCAGAAAAAGGCACCCGGAGAAGCTTCAACTCTCAAGAGAATTTTCACCTGCAAGCCTTTAATGCTTGTTGTTCTTTCAGGTGTGCTTTCTTTCGGCAGATATATGCTTCAGGCAGCAGCTCCCCATGTTGCAAGATATTCGGGCTTCTATCTCGGATCAACTGCCCCCACAACAGTAGAAGAAATAAACAAGAACATTTCAAATGTTGCACTTGTTATTCAGATTTGTGCCGCTGTCGGTATGTTCGGTGCAATGATATTCCTTCCCAAGCTCTATAAGAAGTTTGAATATAAGCATATTATGATAGTTTCCTGTATCGGCGGCTTTGTTGCAAGCTTATTTACTCTAATTATCGGCTGGACTACAAAAAATCTTCTTATCTGCATTCCCTTTATGCTTATATCCGCTATTCCTCTCGGCGTTATCAATAATGTATCCTTTGCAATGGTCTGCGACTGCCTTGACTTCATGGAATGGAAAACAGGCTTCAGAGATACGGGACTCGGCTCTGCTTGTCAGTCATTTGTAAATAAGATCGGTAACGCTTTTGCAACTGTTATGATAATAGTTATGTATATGGTTGTTAATATCGATGTAGCACAGCTTAATGTCGGCAGCGGCGAAGCTGTAGTTCAGGCTATAAACAGCCTTTCATCAACACAGAACTTTGCAATGTTCTCTCTTGTCACAATAGTTCCCGGTATCAGCCTTCTTCTCTGTGCACTTCCCTTGTTCTTCTATGATATCGTAGGTGAAAAGAAAAATAAGATTTTCTCAGAGCTTGCCGTTTCAAGAAAAGACAGAGGAATTGCAATAGACGAATAATATATGAATTTTAAGCCGTACAGCAATTTTTAGTTGCTGTACGGTTTTTTTATTAAAGGTGTTGCGAAAATTCTTAATTAAGACTATTATTATATTATTAAATACTTCGGAGGACAACATATGCTTCGCAAGGTTTATTCAACAATTGAAGAGTTTCACTCACAAAATAAAGAGCTGAATACAAAGCTTCCGTTTTCGGATAATTTATCGGTTCTCGGAAAAGAGCTTCACATAGGAAATAAAGTTATTTCAAACCGCCTCGCCTGTCAGGCAATGGAGGGCTGTGACGGTAATCCCGACGGCACACCGGGAGAATTGACACTCAGACGGTATGACCGTTTTTCTAAAGGCGGAGCAGGTCTTATCTGGTATGAAGCAACTGCAGTTTTACCCGAAGGAAAAGCAAATCCGAGACAGCTTTACATAAATAAGAATAATCTTGATGCTTTCAAAAGACAGGTTGAAACTATAAAAGAAACCTCATTAAAGGAAAACGGAAAAGAAGCAGTGGTAATAATGCAGGCAACTCATTCGGGAAGATATTCAAAGCCCGAAGGAAAACCCGCTCCCTTAATTGCATACAATAACCCCATTTTTGAAAAAGACTCCCCTATTTCTTCAGACAGAATTGTGACTGATGATTATATTGACTCTGTTAAAGAAGCGCTTATAAAAGCCTCTGTTCTTGCCGAAAAAGCAGGCTTTGACGGCGTAGATATAAAGGCTTGTCACAGATACCTTAACTGTGAGCTTTTATCGGCTTTTGAAAGATCCGGTAAATACGGCGGCTCCTTCGAAAACCGCACCCGCCTTTTAAGAGAAAGCATTCTCGGTGCTATGGAAGCTACGGGAAATGATTTTATTGTATCTTCACGAATGAATATATATGACGGTTTTCCGTATCCCTACGGCTTCGGAGTGAAAGAAAACTGCGGCACCGATATGGATCTTACGGAACCTAAGGAGCTTATAAAGCAGTTATCCTCTTACGGTGTAAAGCTTATTAATATCACCATGGGAAATCCTTATTTCAATCCCCATGTAAACCGTCCGTTTGCAAAGGGCGGTTATACACATGAGGAGCATCCTCTTGAGGGTGTTTCAAGAATGCTTCTGGGAATTGCAGAAGTAAAAAAGGCTGTACCCGAAATGAATATTATTTCATCTGCTATGTCTTTCCTTGGTGTGGCTTCTCCCAATGTCGCCGCTGCATTTATTGAAGAGGGACTCTTTGATATGGCTGGCTTCGGCAGAACAATATTCGCATATCCGGATTTTGCTAAAGATATTCTGAAAAAGGGCGAACTTAATAAAAATAAGATATGCTTATGCTGTTCAAAATGCACTGAGATCATGAGAACTCCCGGCGGAACACCGGGGTGTGTAATAAGAGATAAAGATGTTTATGCACCCATTTACAAATTACAGTGCGGAGGAACAGAAAATGAATAAAATCGCAATAATATCAGGCGTTTCCGCAGGAATAGGCCTTTCTACCGCAAAATTATTTACAGAAAACGGTATCACCGTTGTAGGAATGGGAACAAGAGAAAAGGTAGAAAATGCTCCCGAAAAAAACTTTTTCTATATAAGAGGCGATGTTTCAAGGCCCACTGACAGAGAAAAGCTGATAACTTTCGCAAAAGAAAATTTCGGGCGTATTGATATACTCGTGAATGTGGCAGGAGTAGCACCCTTAGTAAGAGCTGACCTTCTTGATATGACAGAGGAAAGCTACGACAGAGTTATGGATATAAATACAAAGGCGATGCTTTTCTTAACTCAGGCAGCAGCTAAGGAAATGATAAAAAATGAAGGCACAGACAAGGGCGCAATAGTTAATATTTCTTCCCTTTCGGCATACACAAGCTCTGTTTCAAGGGGTGAATACTGCATTTCAAAGGCAGGAGTTTCAATGATAACCAAGCTTTTTGCGGACCGACTTTCAGAATACGGTATTCCTGTAAATGAAGTAAGACCGGGTATTATTGAAACGGATATGACAAGCAAGGTAAAGGAAAAATATGACACTCTTATTGAAAACGGACTTCTCCCCATAAAAAGATGGGGCACTCCCGAAGATGTGGCAAAGGCTGTTTTGGCGCTCATTAACGGCTCCCTTCCCTATATCACGGGTCAATCCCTTGATGTGGACGGCGGTTTTCACATAAGAAGACTTTAATAATAAAGGAAACAATATGGACTTTCTTACATTTGATACAATAGTTATAGGCTCGGGTGCGGCAGGCTTCAATGCAGCATGCGAAATAAAAAAGCTCTGCGATAAAACAGTCTGCATTGTCACAGAAGGCATAAATACAGGCACTTCAAGAAATACGGGCAGTGACAAGCAGACCTATTATAAACTGACTCTCGGAGGCGATACACCCGACAGCGTCAGAAAAATGGCAGAGGATCTCTTTTCGGGCGGCTCTGTTGACGGTGACAATGCTTTATGCGAAGCTTCTTTATCCGTTAAGTGCTTTCATAATTTATGCTCTCTCGGCGTACCCTTTCCGACAAACCGCTACGGCGAATATATAGGCTATAAAACCGACCATGACCCATATATGAGAGCCACTTCAGCAGGTCCTTTAACTTCAAAATTTATGACCGAGGCTCTCGAAAAGCAGGCAAAGCTTTTTTCGGTTCCGATCTTTGACGGACTTCTTGCTGTGGAAATATTAAAAAAAGATAACACTGTCACAGGACTTTTGTGCTTTGATAAAAAGAGCGGTGAATATAAGCTTTTCAGATGTAATAATATAATTCTTGCAACAGGCGGTCCTGCAGGAATTTATGAAAATACCGTTTATCCCGACGGACATACAGGCTCAACCGGACTTGCAATTAAGGCGGGAGCAAAACTTCAGAATATGACCGAATGGCAGTACGGTCTTTCAAGCATAAAGCCGAAATGGAATGTTTCGGGAACTTATATGCAGGTGCTTCCGCGTTTTGTTTCAATCGACCAAAACGGAAACGAATATGAATTTTTACAGGAATATTTCTCAGATGAATACATAGCCTTATCTTTCGTGTTCTTAAAAGGCTATCAATGGCCCTTTGATTCAAAAAAGGCTGAAAACGGCTCGTCAAAAATAGATTTAGCCGTATATAACGAATGTATAAACAAAAAAAGAAAGGTATATCTTGATTTCACAAGAAATCCTTTCGGGCTGAAAAATATAGATTTCAATAAGCTTTCCGAAGAAAGCTCAACTTACCTCAAAGAAGCCAAAGCACTTTTGGACACACCCATTAAGCGACTTCAAAAAATGAATGCTCCCGCAATAGAGCTTTATAAGAGTAAGGGCGTGGACATAACAAAAGAATATCTTGAAATTGCCCTTTGCGCTCAGCATAATAACGGCGGCATCGCGGTTGATATGTGGTGGCAAACCTGTGTTCAGGGACTTTTTGCAGCAGGCGAATGTGCAGGAACACACGGAGTTACCCGTCCCGGCGGCAGTGCACTTAATGCGGGTCAGGCAGGATCTCTCAGAGCCGCTCAGTTTATTTCTCAGAAAAAAGAAGTTTACATTGATGAAGCAGAATTTTCCTTTATTGCCAATAAAGCATTGCTTTATCATGAAGAACTGAAAAATGCACTTTCTTCAGAGAAAAACACCGTAGCTACTCTTCTTCTTGAAGCAAAAACAGATATGAGTTCGTTTGCCGCTGCCGTAAGAGATATAAAGAATATAAAAGAGCTTATTATAAAAACGGAAAAGAAACTTAAAAATTTTTCAGAGGATGTAAAAATTGAAAGCCCGACGCAGTTAACTGAGGCTTATAAATATTACGATACTCTATTAGTGCAATCTGCAGTTCTTAAGGCTATTGAAAACTATTGGAATGAAGCTCATATTACAAGAGGCAGCGCCGTTTATAAAGCTGATAACGAAGAAAATGTTACTCCATGTAATAAAAACGGGCAAATTCAGGAAATTATACTTTCTGATAATGTCTTTTCTGTTTATTGGAGAAATGTCCGCCCTATTCCCGAAGAGGACAGCTTTTTCGAAAATGTATGGCGAAGCTACAGAGAAAACAAAAATATATATTAAGGTGTGAAAACATGCAAAAGCTCGGACTGGTTTCTGTTTCTTTCAGAAATCTTTCACCTAAAACAATTATAGAAGAAGCAAAAAATGCAGGACTTTCCTGCATTGAATGGGGCAGCGATATTCATGCTCCGTATAATGACACGGTAAAATTAAATAAAATTGCAAAAATGCAAAAAGAAGCGGGACTTTATTGCTGTTCATACGGTACGTATTTCCGTCTTGGTAAAGATGATACCGATGAGCTGCAAAAATATATCAATGCCGCCAAAATACTCGGCACGGATATTCTTCGTCTTTGGTGCGGAACTAAAGCTTCAATTGAATATTCAGACAAAGAAATTGAAGCACTTTTTGCAGAATGTAAAAAAGCCGCAGAAATTGCAGAAAAAAACGGTGTGGTTCTATGTATGGAATGTCATAACAACACACTTACGGACGATAAGGACTTTGCAATAAAGCTTATAAAAAATATATCTTCCCCTGCATTCAGAATGTACTGGCAGCCCAATCAGTATAAAACAGAAGAAGAAAATAAAGAATACGCAAGACTTCTCTCGTCGTTTACAAAGAATATCCATGTTTTTAACTGGAAAGGCGATAAACGCTTTCCTCTTAAAAATGCTGTTTCTTTGTGGAAAGAGTATCTTTCATTTTTTACGGATGAAAAAACCTTATTATTGGAATTTATGCCCGATGATGACATAAAAACTCTTTATGAAGAAGTACAGGCACTGAAACAGATAGTAAGTGCTGAATAAAGTAACATTTTTATATAATGAAAGAGCGAAAATCAATTGATTTTTGAAGCTTCAAGGATTATAATTTACTACGGTAATAATATACAGAAAAACGGTGAAAATATGGATATAAAAAAGTTAAAGAAAGAACTCATTAAAGAATATAAGTATCAGATAGAGCTTCATGCACACACAAGTCCTGCAAGCGGCTGCAGTCAGATATCCCCTAAGGAAATGGCAGAAACCTATAAAAATCTCGGCTATGATGCGGTTACAATTGCGAACCACTTCGTTCATGAGTATCACGGACTTTCAAAGGAAGAGGTCATTGACCGCTTTTTGAATGATTTTGAAGAAACAAAAAAATACGGCGAAGAAATAGGCATTAAAGTATATCTTGCCGCAGAAATACGCTTTAACGAAAATGACAACGATTATCTCGTTTTCGGTGTTGATAAAAAGATGCTCAGTGAAATTTATGACCTTCTCCCCTACGGAATTGAGAATTTCAGAAAAACCTACAAAATACCCGAAAGCGTTTTTATTCAGGCTCATCCTTTCAGAGAAGGTATGGAAAAAGTTGATCCTTCCCTTCTTGACGGTATTGAGGTATATAACATGCACCCCAACCATAATTCTAAAGTGGGCTTGGCAGCCGTTTACGCAAAGGAAAACAATTTCCCCATTATCACGGCTGGTTCTGACTTCCACCATCCAAACAGATGTCACGAAGGTGTATCGGCAATCAGAAGCAACATCCTTCCCGAAAATTCATTTGACCTCGCCGCCCTTCTCAAAAGCGGAGATTATCTCTTAGAAGTAGGAAGAAACAATATAGTGCTCCCATAAACCGAAATGCATATTATTTTTACTTTTGCTATTGATAATTGATTATTTTTAGATTATAATACACAATACAGTTTATTGAATGCGGGCGTGGTGAAATTGGCAGACACGCAAGATTTAGGTTCTTGTGCCAAAAGCGTGCAGGTTCAAGTCCTGTCGCCCGCACCATATCGAGTGTTCATAACGGATTTGAGTTATGGACACTCGATTTTTTTGTAATTTCGAGTTTCTTCGTTATGTACGGAGCAGGTTTTGAAGCCTGCTCTTTTGTTTTATGCGGATTTAGTAATATACTCAACAGCTACACCTTTTCGTGTATCTGCCTTGTAATTACTTCCGCATTCGGGTATCTCAATATACCCAATGAATTTGTAATGGATCATAATCCTCTGACTGCGGTTTTTACCAACACCTTCGGTTTCATAAACCGTTATTTCGTCTATGAGTTCCCGAAGAAGAGGTGCCGTCAGCTTTTGCATTTCCATAAATCTTCGGATAGCGCCTATAAATCGGTCTTTGTTCTGTTGCATCGTGCCAAGATTGTTTATCCTCTCGTTTAAGGTTGCAATCTTGGTTTTCAACTCCATACGCTCCACTTCATATTTGTGGGATAACTGCATAAACCATTCATCCGTTACCTTGCCCGAAACATTGTCCTCATAGAGTTTTTCGTAAAGCTCGGCAACCTTTTGGTTTCGTGCCGTACACCGTTGCAGTTCGCCTTGTAAGGCTTTTTGCTCGTTGATAATATCCTTTTGTGTCTTTTGAGCAAGTAGGTCTGCAAAGGCTTCTTCGTCGCTCTGTAAGAACCTTGCCATTCGCTTTAACTCAAGCATTACCACTTGTTCTATAGCATCGGCTCGGATATAGTGCCTTGATTCGCAAGTTCCTCTTGTATCCACCTTGTAGTTTGAGCAACTGAAATACTGAATATCTTTGTTTATGGTGTTTACGTGCGACCATAACTTGCTACCGCAATCAGCACAGTAGAGCAAGTCGCAAAACATATTCTTTGGAGCATTATCCGCTTTGGGCGCTCGGCGTTTGCTTTTCTTGGTGAGCTTCTGCACTGCTTCAAAGGTTTCACGGTCTATTATCGGCTCGTGAACATCCTTGAACACCGCCCAATTTTCTTCGGGATTTGGAATACGAACTTTGTTCTTAAACGACTTTGAATAGGTCTTAAAGTTGATTACATCACCGCAGTATTCCTGCTGAGCAAGTATCTTAGCTATGGTGGATTTACACCATTTGTACGGATCGGGTTGTGCTTTCTTTCCACCTCTGCCAAGGCCTTTTTCTTTCCAATACGCCATCGGGATTAACACCTTTCGTTCTTGAAGGATTCGGGCAATGGTTTCGTTGCCTTTGCCTTCCAAGCACATACGGAATATATCTTGCACCACTTGTGCGGCTTCGGGATCTATAACCCATTTCTTTTTGTTTTCGGGCGATTTCAGATACCCATACGGCGGCTGAGATAATGGCTCTCCTGCGTTGCCACGAAGTCTGTGGGAGCTTCTGACCTTACGGCTAATATCTCTTGCATACATTTCGTTCATAACGTTACGAAAGGGTGCAAGCTCGTTTTCACCGTCTGCACTGTCCACACAGTCATCGACTGCTATGAAGCGGATATTTCTGTCGGGAAAGTAAGTGTCGGTATAATATCCCACTTGCAGATAATCTCTGCCGAGTCGGGACATATCCTTTACAATAATCACACTTACGTATCCCATCTCAATATCCTCAAGCAGTTTTTGAAATCCGGGGCGGTTAAAGTTTGTTCCCGTATAACCGTCATCCACATAACTGCGGGTGTTGGAAAAGCCGTGTTCCTTTGCGTATTTCTGC